>NZ_JBNNJT010000001.1:1378566-1407232 GCF_050270195.1 Rossellomorea sp. NPDC071047
TGCTTGTCGCTTCTGGGCAAAGCCCTTCCGCTTTTCTTTGTCCAGCTGCAGGGCTTAGAAGCTCGAGGTCATAAGTTAAACCATCCATAAAGGCAGAGAGCGCCTTTCCGGATGGTTCACCTTATGCTTGTCGCTTCTGGGCAAAGCCCTTCCGCTTTTCTTTGTCCAGCTGCAGGGCTTAGAAGCTCGAGGTCATAAGTTAAACCATCCATAAAGGCAAAGAGCGCCTTTCCGGATGGTTCACCTTATGCTTGTCGCTTCTGGGCAAAGCCCTTCCGCTTTTCGTTTCTTATTGAATATTTTTGTTCATTTGTTTGATTGCTGCTTTTTCCAGTCTTGATACTTGTGCTTGTGAGATGCCGATCTCGTCAGCGACTTCCATTTGAGTTTTCCCTTGAAAGAAACGTTTGCTGATAATCAATTTTTCACGATCATTTAATCGTCTCATTCCTTCTTGAAGAGCAATTTCTTCAATCCAATGGAAATCGCGATTCTTTTCGTCGCTTAGTTGATCCATCACAAATATTGGGTCTCCCCCATCATTATAAATGGGTTCAAACAAAGATACGGGATCTTGTATGGCATCCAATGCAAATACGATTTCCTCGTGAGATACATCAAGAACTTTGGCAATTTCTTCTGCAGTCGGTTCTTTGGATGTTTCCCCCATTAATTTCTCTCTTACTTGTAGAGCCTTGTACGCAATATCTCGTAGTGAACGGGACACTCTTATTGGATTATTGTCTCTTAAATATCGACGGATCTCCCCGATGATCATCGGAACCGCGTATGTAGAGAATCGAACGTTTTGACCTAAATCAAAATTATCGATGGATTTCATTAATCCGATACACCCTACTTGAAATAAATCATCAACATACTCACCACGGTTATTAAAGCGTTGAATTACACTTAAGACGAGGCGCAAATTCCCATTTACAAGTTTTTCTCTTGCGGTAATGTCGCCCGCTTGCATTTGCTTGAATAGTACTCTCATTTCATCATTTTTGAGAACTGGTAATTTGGAAGTATCTACACCACAAATCTCGACTTTATTACGTGTCATTCTATCCCCTCCTTGTAGGAGCTGCTGTACAAAGTTCAGTATTTCCTTGAAGAGGAAAAATATGCATTTCATTCTGGCAAGTAATGGTTCATACTCTCCAAATCCCTTAAGATATCTGGATAAATTCATATAAAAAATTTTTTAATGGTTTTAAACATAAAAAAACTGACCTTTTCTATAGAAAAGGTCAGTTTTTATCAGGTTATACCATTTTATTAAATTCCTTCTTTAGACGCTTAATAATCCTCTTTTCTAAACGGGAGATATAGGACTGGGAGATTCCAAGCATATCCGCTACATCCTTTTGGGTTTTTTCTTCTTCCCCCATTAGCCCAAACCGGAGCTCCATAATTTGTTTTTCACGATCAGAAAGCTGGTGAAGAGCGTTAAAAAGCAGTTTTTTGTCTACGGTCGCTTCTAAATCTTTAGTTATAATATCTTCATCTGTTCCGAGTACGTCCGATAATAGTAATTCATTTCCGTCCCAATCAATATTGAGTGGTTCGTCAAACGAAACTTCAGAACGGATTTTATTGTTTCTTCTTAAATACATAAGAATTTCATTTTCTATACACCTGGAAGCATACGTAGCTAATTTGATTTTTTTCTCTGGATTGAATGTGTTAACTGCCTTTATCAAGCCAATCGTACCGATGCTGATCAAGTCTTCAATATTAATTCCTGTATTTTCAAACTTCCTGGCGATATATACGACTAACCTTAAGTTTCGTTCAATCAACAGAGAGCGGGCAGCTTTATCACCTTTAGGCAATTTATTGAGTAATACTTCTTCCTCCTCTTTCGTCAATGGAGGGGGAAGTGCTTCACTACCACCTATGTAGTAAATTTCATCTGTCTTCAGACCAAGTTTGATTAACAGTTTGTACCAATAGTATAAGAATTTAAATTTGAATTTTTTCATTGTTGCTCCCCCTTCTATTTCTTTAAATTGTGAGTATAGTAGTAATAATTGATTTAAGATACGTTAAGTACCGGCTTTCGCGAAGCCATTTTCGGATGGACAATCGCTTGAAAATTCCCATCTGCTGAAAGCGGATCCTCTCTGAATGCAATCAGTCCATTCGGGATCGCCCATTCTGATTCATGATCCTTTAGAATGAGAGAATCAGGCTTTATTGCGGCTAGAAGTTGACTTTTTCTTCCCACCGATTGGGCGGGGACAATTCTCATCCGGTCAGACCAGCGTGTGTCGATATTTTTCTCTCCAGAGAAGATTTCATCTACATCGTGGCATAGTGCCCTCACTTCTTCTGGAATTCCCCCCTCTATCTCAGCGATGGAGAGTATCATGACAGGGCCTTTGGATATGGGGTCTTGAAGCTGGTTTCCACTGTCAACAAGACCGTATACGGTACATTGAAAATCTTCAATTTTTATGCTTACTTTCAGAAGCTGATCATACTGAATCTTCACTTGCTCAATGCTATCCACTCTGCTCTTAGAAAAATACCAGGCAAGAGGAAGGGCAAGCATAACAAATACCCAGCTTATCGGATCTCCAAAACCACGGATGCTTGCAAGCAACATGGAGGATTCTGTACCAGGGTCAAAACTTATAAAATAATGAGTCCCAATTAATATCCCACCTGTAAAAAAGGTAACAAAATAGAACATAAGAAGATTTGATAAGTAATAGCGCAATCTTCTATACCCAAAAGCTGAGTACACCATGATAATTGAAAATAATAATTTCATAAGAGGGTTTCCTATAAGAGTTGCATAAGGTGAAAAGGCTAGGAGAATAATGATCGATCCTATCAAACTGCCAAGTCCAATTCTCCACAGGGCATATTGTCTTTTTAAGATGATCCCTGTTAACCATAATAAGAAAAAGTCTACCAACAGATTTAACAACCAGATGACATCCAGATATAAGGTCAATCTCTACCCTCCTTTTGAAACTTCACCCCGTTACAGCTTTTTAAATTTCAAGATAGGAATGACTTATCAGAAGTATATCGTACATACCCTTTAAAAGGTTGTCATTTTTTGTATGCTTCAGAGGAAAACTTTTCAGAGATAAGAACGAAATATGTCACTAAATTTATTCCTGCTTCGAGCTATAAAAATGATTTTTAGAACGGATTTTCATTGGAGGATAAGAGGAAAATAATCCAAAAAAATCCCCGAAGGCATTAAATGCCTTCGGGGATTTACTTGTTGATTATATTGACTAAACCCCTCCGCTTTTCTGCTTAACGGCGGCGGTTACGGTTTCTTAGGAAGGTTGGGATATCCAACGTTTCTTCCGCACCCTGGTTTTGGTTGGAAGAGGTTCTCACCGGCTCTTGATGTTGAGGCTCTTCACGTTTAGGTTGTTCGCGTTTTACAGATTGGCTTGGATTTGGACTTTGATTTGGTTTCATTCCACCAAATGTTGGTCGGGTTTGCTTTGGAGGTTGAATGACCTCTTCATTAAATCCGGTTGCAATAACCGTTACGACGATATCATCTTTTAAATCTTCATTAATTACGGAACCGAAGATCATGTTTACTTCTTGATCTGAAGCAGATGCTACAATATCCGCAGCTTCTTGAACTTCATATAGACTTAAAGATGTACCACCTGTAATGTTCATCAGTACACCTTGAGCTCCATCAATGGATGTCTCAAGTAATGGACTTGAAACGGCTTTTTTGGCGGCTTCCGTCGCACGATTCTCACCAGAAGCTGCACCGATGCCCATAAGCGCTGAACCTTTGTTAGACATGATTGTCTTTACGTCGGCAAAGTCAAGGTTAATAAGACCAGGAGTTGCGATTAGATCTGAGATACCTTGAACACCTTGTCTTAATACGTTATCTGCTTCTCGGAATGCTTCAAGCATTGGCGTGCTCTTATCTACGATCTCTAGCAGGCGATCGTTTGGAATTACGATAAGGGTATCTACTCCTTCTTTCATGGCAGCGATACCACCGCTTGCTTGATTTGAACGCTTTCTGCCTTCAAAGGTGAAAGGTCGTGTCACAACACCAACCGTTAATGCTCCAATTTCTCGGGCAATTTGAGCGATTACCGGAGCTGCACCAGTTCCGGTTCCTCCACCCATACCAGCTGTAACGAAGACCATATCTGCTCCTCTTAGAGCTTCTTCAATCTGTTCTTTACTTTCTTCAGCAGCTTTTTTACCCACTTCCGGATTGGCACCTGCTCCTAATCCTCTGGTTAATTTACCACCGATTTGCATTTTTATTTCAGCTTTTGATAGATTCAAAGCTTGTGCATCTGTATTTACAGCGATAAATTCAACACCCTGTACACCATGCTCAATCATGCGGTTTACAGCGTTGTTACCTCCACCACCGACACCGATAACTTTTATTGTCGCTAAAGAATCTAAATTTGTATCAAACTCCAACATGACAAATCCTCCTAACTCGTCGAATCTATGGATTCCTTTATTTATTCAAAGAAGTATCCAAAGAACTTTTTCACTTTTGACATGGCCTTTTCATCTTCATGTTCTTCTTCTTTTACCTTCGCAGGCTTTGGCTTTTTATTAGCTGGTTTCGATTGTCTCTTCTCAGCAGCCTCTACAGGCACTGGTTCTGCACTAACAGATCTTCCTTGTAATCTAGCATTCTTTTGAGCGTATTTAATCAAACCTACTGCAGTCGTATACTGAGGTTCCCTAACTCCAATATAATCAGGAATTGCCACCCGTACACGATTTTGGAAAACGATTTGTGCTAATTCTAACACACCTGGAAGATTTGCTACACCACCAGTTAACACGTATCCACCTGGCAGGTCTCTGATTCCCATTCGTTTCAGCTCATGGCTAATGAGGTCTAATATCTCTTCCAGCCTTGCTTCTATGATATCAGAAATTTCTAATTGATTAAATTGCTGGTGTTGATCACTGCCAATAATTGGCACGCTGAACACTTCATCTTCTGATGCATGGTCATAATAAGCATGTCCATATTTTGTTTTGATTTTCTCTGCATCGTCCGTAGAGGTTCTTAATCCAATCGATAAATCTTTAGTAATATGTTCTCCCCCTACAGGCAGTACAGTTGTAGCTTTAAGGTGACCTTGTTCAAAAACCGCAATTGTTGTAGAGCCGCCGCCAATATCGATTAACGCAGCACCGAGGTTCTTCTCATCCTTTGACAAAGCAACTGAACCAGCTGCAAGAGGTTGAAGAACGATATCGACAATTTCAAGGCCGGCCTTTTCTACACAACGGAGAGTATTATGTAATATCGTCTTAGATCCCGTAATGATGGTGCCTTCCATTTCCAATCGAACACCAATCATACCTCGGGGATCTGTAATCTCATCCAATCCATCAACGATGAATTGTCGTGGGATTACATTGATGATTTCCCTTTCTGGAGGAATAGAAACAACCTGGGCTGCATCCATCACTCTTAGAACATCTTCATCACCGATTTCCCGATTATCACTTGATACTGCCACTACACCATGACACGATTGAAGCGACACATGGTTGCCGGTAATACCTACGATGACCTGGCTTATAGATAAACCAACCATCCTTTCAGCTTGTTCAACTGCTTTCTTAATTGTATGAACAGTTTCGTCTATATCTACGATGGAACCTTTTCTGATTCCTTCTGAGTTCACATTTCCTACACCGATAATGTTTAAGGAATCATTTGTCATTTCACCAATGATTACTTTCACTGTGGATGTACCGATGTCTAGGCTAACGTAAATTTCATTGCTGTTCACTCTATGGCACCTCCTTAAAGAATGTTTATTTGGAACAACAACCCTAGAAATATCACTATTCTAAGTATATCTTATTATGATATTCGTCGTAACAAAAACGATTCCCTTTTAAAATTCTAATTTTTTTCTCTTTTTTCTTGATTATTTGACCAATTGCTAATAAGTATTCGTCTAATCACTGCAATGTTCTGGAATAATCTCACTCCAAAAGCAAATACAGCCGCCAGATATAAGTCTACACCAAGATGTACGCCTAGAAAAGCTAAACTTGCTGCCAGTAAAATATTAAAAAAGAATCCAGAAACAAAGACCTTATCATCATAAATATTTTGGAGGTGGGCACGTATGCCGCCAAATAATGTATCCAATGCTGCCAGGACGGCGATCGATAAATAATTCGAGTACTCATCTGGAATTCTAATATCTGTAAGAAGCCCCAATACGACCCCTACCAGCAACCCTAAAAGGGGAAGCCACATTTTACCCGTTCCCTCCTCTTTCCTTCACCGGTTCCATTAAACGGACCCGGATGGTATCTTCATATGGTGGAACCACCACTTTTTCTAAAGGCTTTGAAATAGAGACTCGAAGATTATCGATAAAGAAGTCCTCAACAGACTGTGATACCTGCATTCGGTTATACAACCCTTTTGCAGAGTCCAAGTCCTTGGTTAATACTCTCACTTCAAATGGTATTTTTTCAATTGAATATCCATCCACCTTGGTTTCTCCATTAATATCACGGATAACAGAGGTATTGATTAAGCGATGACCATCAATGGAAATATCCATTGCATCATATCGATTCAGCTCATTTACCAGTCTTTCCAACAGTTCCGGTGATATATTTTGAACTTTTTCACCAAGAAGGATTTCTTCCATGGCAGGTTCAATCGTTAAAATGACACCAGGTCCTGTTTTCTCAGTCAACCCTGCTTCTGTTTTCAATTCCTCTAACGTTTGTTTTAACGCACGTTCTGGACTCGACTGTTGTTCTGTCTTATATTGTTCCAACTTTGCTTCAACTGCACGCAGTTCTGCATAGAGATTGGAATTGACTTCTTTTTCTTTTAATAATGCATTTCGTAGTTCCCATATATCTCGTGTATCCCGGACAACAGGTTCTTTGACTGTTTGGAACTGTATAGCAATCATAAACCCGATAATAATCGTAATAATGGTAAAACTTATTTTTAATTTGTTGTCCATTCATTGCACCTTACTTTCACATCTAACCCTTACTTGGTAACAGTCCGAATAATCCTTTGGATAATCGATTGCTTATGATTCACTAATGCTTGGTTCTAAAATTACCGAATTCTTTTTTTCCAATTTGAAAATGATATTATCATTTACAAGCTGGTCTTTAACGCCGCCCGTGATATTCATAGCTGATGATAGTACTTCAGGATCTCCAATAGCAGTAATTTCAAACGGAGCAGGATATTCGATTCCATCAATTTGAATAACGGGACCGTTACACAGTATGTATGAATCATGCTTTAGCCTTTGTCCATTTATCGCTACGACAGAAGCCCCGGCAATGTATAATTCATTGATCACCTTAAAAACATGGTGTTCATGAACGATATAATTATTGGCGTTTTCCTCATTGGAATCGTAGTCAGCGTCTGATAACGTCACGTTTATGCCGGGCCCTTTCACTTTCGTTTTGCCCAGGTACATACGATACTTCTCCGCATCTTCTGCCAGGTTAAAATATATTTGTTTCTCTTTAGAGAATTCCTTCTCCATGTTGACGACCTTTTCCTGTTTCTCATAAAGTTCTTCTTGCAGATTATTATTATTCTGCTGATACTCAAGGATTTGATCTCTTAATGCTTCTTCCTGTTTCCACTGACCATTCGTCCGATTCCCAAGTTCCGCTTGTTCTGTGTTAGCCAGACTAAATGAAAAAGCAAGGATGAAACCTAAAACCAGACATACAAGAGAGAGGATTACATGCTTACCTCTCACCCTCATCCTCTTCATCGCTTTGTTCACCTTCCGTTTCATATGCTCTGAAATAAGAACCTACCTCTAAATCAATGACACCTTTTACTGAAGGATCCAATTGACTGACAATAGAGGGATAATGCACCATTTTCTCTGAAAAGGTCCGGATGGTGGCACTGACTTCAAATCCATCATTCATGAATAGGGTCAAGTGATATTGATCTGTTTTCTTTGGAACCAGGTTAATCTCAGATATGAGGTGCTGAACTTCTTTCGGAAGCTCCCCTAATTCTTCTACCATTTTCACTAAGACCTTATCTTCCTCGAAACCTCTGAGTAAAGGGGCATCAACAGGTATTGATTCAGTACCTTTATCCAGAACGTTCCCATTCTCTAATATGACAAAGAATTTATTATCCTTCGATAGATATGCCTTTTTATCATACTCTTGGATGCGTATTTCATAGGAATTCGGAAAAGACATTTTTACCGTTGCATTTTTTACTTCAGGAAGCCCCTTTAATTTTTCCACGGTTTTATCTTTGTTTACACTCCACAAATTCATGCCGCTGTCAATTCCACTTTTCTGAAGGACCGCCTCATCTGAAACAAGCTCATTCCCGTGAACCACCACGTTATTCACATGACTTAAAGGTGATTGAAAGTAAACCACCGATAGAATCATGAGTAAGAACAAAGAAAGTAAAAACAAAAGTCTGCGATTCGCTTTCTTTTTTCGGTGTTGTTTTAATTTAGGAATACGATCTTCAAGGGAAACAACATTTTCTTTTTTCATTTCGTTCTCCTCAATTTCACTTTGTATTCATTAAGCCATGAATAAGAAATTCTCACCACGTCTTATGATGAAAGTACTCTTTACATTGGGATACCTACATTCTATATGAAGGCAGCAAATGTTAAAAGAGGAACAGAACGTTATTTTCTGCCATATGACATAATGTTGAACGAGAAACCATTATGGTAGAGTCGAAGGATGGCTAACCAGGGGTTTGTTCTCAGGTTACTGATCAAAATAACCCAGCAAATCCCAAGATACATTGTCGAAACAACTTTTCGTTTATGTACGTCCATTCCTTTTCATAAAGAAGCCATCCTATTTATTACACTCTCCTACTCTATTTTAAACACCAATTCCCACATAATGAAGGTATGTCATTGAATTGTAAAAGATTTGGCTAACAAAAGTAATAAACTCTCCTTTATTTTGAAAAGGTCTGATCATAATGCATTACGTATATGTAATTAATTGTAACATCTCACCAATGAATATCCTATTGTTATTTCAATAAAAACAAGGAATTTCAGCGTTTTTCCTTTAACTCAAAAAGAGACTGACCATAAAAACAGAGGAGGACATGAATGATGAGTTCCTGACTATCAGGCTTTTACCATTCACTTCTTCCGAACTGTTTAACAGTCAATCTCTTTGTTTAGTCCTTACCGTCTCGTATAGCGGCTAATATTCAGCAGCACCCCGACAGCCATTAGCATGAGGGTCAATGAGGATCCCCCGTAGCTGAGAAAGGGGAGTGTTATGCCCGTGACCGGCATGAGGCCGGTTACGACCCCGACGTTGATCATCACTTGAATCGCAATCATTGAAACGATCCCTAACGCCAGAAAGCTTCCGAATAAGTCAGGGGCCCCCAGAGCAATTCTGATTCCTCTCCATAAAATTAATGAAAACAGAAGCAGGACTAGAGTTCCCCCGATAAAGCCGAGCTCTTCTGCTAAAATCGCAAAAATAAAATCGTTTTGGGGTTCGGGCAAATAGAAGAATTTCTGCCTGCTTTGTCCCAGTCCCAATCCAAACAAGCCTCCCGGGCCGATTGCATATAGGGACTGAATAATTTGGAAGCCACTATTCAATGGATCCTGCCATGGGTCTAAAAAGGATGTTATCCGTGCAATGCGATAAGGTGCAGATATAACAAGTCCAATGAATCCAACTAAGCCAATCATCCCAAGACCGACAAAATGCATGATCCTCGCCCCTGAAATAAAGATCATCACTACTGAAGTACCGACCATGACAGTACCAGTACCCAGATCCGGTTGTAGCATGATCATTCCAAAAGCAGCGAACACTAAGAGAAGCGCAGGCAGGACTCCTTTTCTAAAGGAAGTAATATACTTTTGGTTTTCCGATAAATACTTTGAGAGAAACGCAATCATGGCAAGTTTCATGAATTCTGAAGGCTGAATGGAAAACGCCCCTACTCCTATCCAGCTCCTGGAACCATTTCTTAGAACCCCGATACCCGGGATTAACACTAGTACAAGAAGGACGAAGCAAATGATGATGATGATTTTCGCCCAATTCTTCCAGGTCCAATACTCAACATTCATGATGAAAAACATAGCGAATAACCCAACGCCCGCAAAGAGCACTTGCCTTTTGGCAAAGAAAAAGGAGTCATCGAATTTGTAGTCAGCCCATACAGCGCTTGCGCTGTATACCATAATCAGTCCAATCGCAAGTAAAGTGAGTGTAACCATAATGAGGATAAAATCGGGAGTCGATTTTTTTAAAGGCAATCTTAAACACCTCGAATAGACAAATTTTGAGCCGTTCGAGCAAGAAAACTACTTATCTTGAATTGGTATACTGGTTGTAAAAGTACGGATGCTCTTCATGGACAAGCCCTTATTAAAGCTTATGCACCGCTTCAATAAAAATGTCACCACGTTCTTCAAAAGTTCGATATTGATCCCAACTTGCACATGCCGGGGATAGTAAAACAACATCTCCCTCTTTGGCATGTTCAAAAGCAACAGGAACTGCCTTTTCAACATTATCGACAGGAATAATGGATTGTATCCCTGCCTTTTCCCCTGTATTCATAAACTTCTCAGACGTTTCCCCGAAGGTGATCAACGTTTTTACATTATTCAAGTATGGAATCAGGTCATCGAAATCATTTCCACGGTCCAAGCCTCCAGCAAGCAGGATCGTAGGACCCCGAAACGCATGAAGAGCGCTTTTCGTTGCCAGGCTATTCGTTGCTTTCGAATCATTATAAAACTTTACACCCTTCACTTCCCGGACAAATTGCGTTCGATGCTTCACCCCTGTAAAGGTGCCAAGGACTTTCTTAATACTTTCATTCGACACTCCATAGAGTTTACACGCCGCAATCGCACAAAGGATATTCTCAAGGTTATGTGCACCCGGTAATACAATTGAATCCACTTCGACGATCAACTCATCTTTGAAATAGACTGCCCCGTTTTTAATATAGGCCCCTTCCGCTACTACTTTCTTCGTTGAAAATGGAATCAATTGCGCTTTTGTAAAGGAGACTGAATCTATAACATGCTCTTGATCAGCATTTAAGATGAGATAATCATGTTCTGTTTGATTTTTCGTAATATTGGATTTCGCCTTCCAATATTCATCCAGGTTTCCATGATAATCCAGATGTGCATCATATAAATTCGTTATGATGGCAATATGAGGAGCGAATTCTTCAATACCCATCAGCTGGAAAGAGGAGAGCTCAACTACCATTTTTTCATTTCCCTTCGCTTCCTGGGCTACTTCAGAAGCGACCGTTCCGATATTTCCTGCAATAAGAGGCTTTTGGCCGGCCTCTTCAAGCATTTCAAACAGAAGTGTCGTCGTCGTGGTTTTTCCATTTGTCCCTGTAATCCCAATCAATTCTGCCTCAGAAATTAAATAAGCAAGCTCAACTTCTGTCAAAACGGGTATGTTCTTTTCAATTGCTTTCTTGATTAATGGGTTGTGATAGGGTATTCCAGGATTCTTTATCACATACTGAAAACCTTCATCAAGAAGTTCGATGGGATGACTTCCGCATATCACTTTAATACCTTCCTGAAGAAGCCCCTGGGCTTCCGGGTTTTCAGCTAATGGCTTTTGATCGTTCACCGTTACGAATGCTTCTAACTTATGTAGAAGAGAGGCAGCACTTACCCCACTTTTTGCCAAACCTAATACTAGAACTTTTTTATGTTTGAACTTCGTTATCTTCTTCAATTATAACCACACCTCAATATAGATTCCTAAAACGGCAAATAGTAAACCGACAGTCCAAAACGTTACAACAACACGCCACTCAGACCAACCGACTAACTCATAGTGGTGGTGCAATGGGCTCATTTTAAATATTCGCTTCCCTGTTGTCTTAAATGATGCTACCTGGAGAATGACGGATAGTGTCTCGATGACAAATACCCCACCAATAAGAATTAAGATGATTTCCAATTTGGTCAAAATGGCAATCGTCGCGATCGCTCCACCTAATGCTAATGACCCTGTATCTCCCATAAATACTTTAGCAGGATGTGCATTGAATACTAAGAATCCGAGCACCGCCCCGACTACTGCCACTCCGAAGATCGCGACATCATACTGGGATTGATTCCAGGCTAATACAGCTAGTGCACCAAAAGCAATGGCGCTCGTTCCTGATACCAATCCGTCTAAACCATCCGTTATATTGACAGCATTTGAAAATCCTACAAGCCAAAAAATAATGAATAAACAATAAAACCAACCTAATTCAAATGAAAAATCCGTTAATGGGATCGATACTGTAGTCGGAAAGTCACTTTGCTTAAAGATGAGATAAAAAATGACTGAAATGACAATCTGACCTAATAGCTTTTGCTTGGATGTGAGCCCTAAGTTCCTCTTCATTACAACTTTAATAAAGTCATCAAGGAAGCCTAGCAACCCAAAACCGACCGTCACAAGGATCATTAAATAAGTTTCAGGACCAGGCTCTGAATATTTACCAGTCATTACAAATGTAGTAATCACGATGGAGAGTAGGAACACAATTCCACCCATTGTAGGTGTGCCTGTCTTTTTTTGATGAGACTTAGGGCCTTCATCACGGATACTCTGCCCAAACTTCAATCTTCTCAAGAAAGGGATGAAAACGGGGGCAAGCAATACTGTTATGAGAAATGCCATAATGATTGTAAAGAAAATCACTTGTTCCATCATCATTATTCCCCTCCCTTTCCGTTATTGGAATCGTTCAATGTTACGTCTGTTGTTTGATTTCGTTCAGATTCGCTGTTAAAAATAAACTTCGTCATAATTTCCCACTTTTCTTGATTGTAATTTTGTGTGTAATTCTCTAGTAAGTCAATGTAAGCTTTATAAACATCTTCAACCATAAATAATGGAAAGTGGTTTGGAACAAATGAAGGTACTTTTTTATTCTTAGGCCAAAGTGATGCAATCGCTCCTAAATCAATACTTTCTAAAAGGTTTATTTCACCACCAAAAGGGACATATAGTCCCTTCTCCATTCCCATTTTAGTTGAATTTGAAACTACTAGAAACGCCAAGCCTGGTAGATGTATTCCAGATGTTTCAGGAAATAATTTCTTTACATCATCATAAAAGAGCATTCTTACATCCCCTTTATGATCTGTCTGGCCACTTGGCGGTCATCGAAATCGTATACATTGTTTCCTATAATTTGATAGGTTTCATGACCTTTCCCCGCGATCAGGACAATATCGTCAGGTTTGGCAAGGCTCAAAGCCTTTTTAATTGCTTCTTTTCGATCAACTATCAATTGATACTGTTTGCCGACCACTCCAGATTCCATATCCTTGAGAATATCATCAGGATCCTCCGTTCTTGGATTATCAGAGGTGAAGATAGCAAAGTCCCCATATTCACAGGCAATCTCTGCCATTATTGGCCGTTTAATCTTATCACGGTCTCCTCCACACCCGACCACCACAATAACGTTTCCCTTGGTAATCGACTGTATGGTTTCTAATACATTTTTCAGACCATCTGGAGTGTGTGCATAATCCACGATAACCGAGAAGGGCTGGCCTTCAGATATTGTTTCAAACCGTCCCCTTACTCCATGTGCCCTCTCCAGGCTTCTTACACTGTCCTCGATGGGTATACCTGCTGCACTAGCTGTTGCAATCGCAGCCAAAGCGTTATATACATTAAATTGCCCCGCAAATTTTAATACCATCTCTCGTTCACCAAATGGTGAAACAAGAGTAAAAGCGGACTCTGTTGCTTTCAGGACAATATCTCTGGCATAGAAGTCAGCAGAAGGAGACAGACCATATGTAAATACATGTGCGGCCGTTGCTCTGATAAAAAAATCAGCTGCTTCATCGTCTTTATTAATGATGGCGTATTTAGGAGATTTCTTAAAATAAGTATTCCCTAATTGGGAAAACAATAAGCCTTTTGCATTTCGGTAATCGTCCATGGACTTATGATAATCCAGATGATCCTGAGTCAGGTTTGTGAACACGGCAATATCATAGTCACAGCCGTGAACCCGGCCCTGATGCAACGCATGTGAAGAGACTTCCATGATCGCACTTCGTACCCCTTTATCACAAAACTGTTTAAACGTTTGTTGGAGCGTTAAGCTGTCAGGAGTCGTATTATGACTTACTTGTAACTCATCCCCCACTTTTATGTGCATTGTACCGATTAAACCGGTTTTCATTCCACATTGTGTAAGCACCTGATCAATCAGATGGGTGGTCGTGGTTTTCCCATTTGTGCCTGTCACCCCTATCAACAAAAGCTGGTGGGATGGCTGCTTATAAAAGTAATCGGCAAGAATCGCCATTGCTTTCTTCGTATCCGGAACGATAATAACAGGCACGTTTGCTTCTATGCTCCTCTCAGCGAGGATCGCAGCTGCACCGTTCTTCTCAGCCAGTGGGGCGAGTGTATGGCTATCAACCTCTAATCCGTTAATACAGATAAATAGATCACCATTTTTCACTTTTTTATGGTGGTTAGCGATGTTTGAAATAGCTGGATTCCCTTCACCCTCTACTGAGAAAAACGGCAGTACTTCCAGCAAAGTGTGCAATCTCATCTTTTCAACTCCTCACAGGTAGAAAGCAACCTTTTTTTATTTTACAAAAAAATGCGTATGAAAGCTATAAACCTTTTAACTTAGTTCGTTATGATTATGAAAAAATGGCAATCTGCCACATTAATTAAAGAAAAACGGGACTCCCCCTTACGGATATAAAGCCCCTGGCATAAATAAAAAGTATATCACAAATACACAATCATGTTGACTTTCTACCCTTAAGTCATTCTGAAAGATACACCCTCACTTTTGAGCCTTGCTTGATCTTCACTCCGGGATCAGGAGATTGACTAACCACTTTGTCTCCACTTCCACTTACATCCAGACTAAGATTTACTAATTGCTCCTGTAACTCTTTTTTCGTTAATCCAACTAAGTCAGGGGTTTCAATCAATGGAATGTCGGTCCACGTCATCTCTTTCTCAATTTGACCTTTACGTTTCGGTACTCCCATTGCTTCTAAACTATCGCCAATGATACTACCTCCAATAGGGGCTGCTACGACTCCACCGAATTGAATCGTACCTTTCGGATTATCTACAGCCACGTACACGACAATTTCAGGGTCATCCGCAGGCGCTATACCCATAAAGGAAACGATGTGATTGTTTTCTAAGTATTTACCATCCTTTGCTTTTTGAGCAGTTCCCGTTTTCCCGCCCACCCGATAACCATCTACAAAAGCTTTCTTTCCGCTCCCTTTTGCTACAACACTTTCCAATGCTTCTCGGATCTGTTTTGATGTTTCTTCTGAAATGACCCTCTTCTTCATTTGAGGTGTCTTTCTCATCACCACTTCTCCAGTTGATGGGTCAATCAATTCCTTAGCTATATACGGTTGATACAGGATTCCTCCATTGACGGCTGCTGATACAGCCGCTACCTGTTGAATCGGCGTGACAGCAACCCCCTGGCCGAAGGCGGTGGTAGCTTGTTCTACAGGACCGACTCGGTCAAGATTAAAGAGAATCCCTTTCCCCTCTCCTTGAAGATCAATGCCTGTCTTTTGTCCAAAACCAAAGTCATGAATATAGCTGAATAGTTTTTCTTTCCCTAATCTCTCACCTAACTCGACAAATCCCGGGTTACATGAATTTTGGACCACTTCCAAAAATGTTTGGGTTCCATGTCCTCCCCGCTTCCAACAATGAAGGGTGGATCCTGCAACTTCAACATGACCTGGATCATGGAATTTTTCTTTATAAAGATCCACCTTATTTTCCTCGAGCGCTGCAGCAAGAGTAATGATCTTAAACGTTGAACCCGGTTCATAGGTACTCCAAATCGGTAGATTCCGGTTATAGATTTCCTGGGGTACATTCCGGAAATTCGCCGGGTCAAAAGTCGGCCTGCTTGACATCGCCAATATCTCGCCATTTTTAGGGTTCATGGCAATGGCGATGATTCCATCGGGGTTGTAAGTCGCTTGAGCAATATCCAATTCACGCTCCACGATGGTTTGGACTTTACTATCAATCGTAAGCTTTAAATCCAGGCCGTTTTCCGGTTTTTCGAAGTCATCTGCCATATCAGGCATTCGCTTCCCTTTTGCGTCAGAGAAAAATTTCACATAACCTTTATCCCCACTCAGTTCCTCATCATATGAAAGTTCAAGTCCCATCAAGCCCTGATTATCAATTCCCGCGAAGCCAAGCACATGGGATAAATAACTGCCGTATGGATAATAACGTTTAGAATCTTCGCCTAAGTAAACCCCTTTTAAATTCAGGTCCCTGACCTCTTTCGCTTTTTCATATGAAATCTTTCTCGCTTCTTTAATCAACACCATACTGTCTCTCTGTGTAACATATTTATATGCAGATTCTACTGAAATATTAAGAACAGCTGCCAGTTTATCCGCCGTCCCTTTGGGATCAGTGATTTGTCTCGGAACGACAAAAATCGTCGGGGCACTTTGATTTCCAGCTAGTTCTACCCCATTCCGGTCTACTATTTTCCCTCTCTCCGGTTGAAATGGAATATTTCGACTCCAGGAATCCTTTGCTAAACCTGTAAGCCAGTCCCCTTTAAAAAACTGAACATACCCCAGCCTTATATCAATAATGGAGAAAATCAGGACTCCTACTACAAGCGCTACTGCTAACCTTTTCCTTACCGTTACATTGGATACTCTTTTCACTAATGGAACCTCCCCTTCTATGGCTCGTTCCATTATATGCTTGGACTTATTTGGGTATGTTCGAAATCCATGAAAGGATGAGGAAGGCGTTATCATTCACGTCAATTTAATCGATTGGTTCCATAAGAAAAGGGCGACTTCGATGTGAATGGCACTCATACCTAAATCAGTTTCAAAAGAAATCGATTCAGGTGCTCTCGAGTGATTCACATACATAAGTCAGCCCTGTTTATTTAGTTCAGTGGTGGTTCTTCCGTATCCTCATCTTCATCTTGCTGTACTTGTTCTTCCGGAGTACTAAAATTAACCACTAAAGGCTCTTCTTTTTCCACAGGAACCCCCGGTTGAATATTTTGACTGACCGCATAGCCATTTCCAACCATATTGATCTTCAGACCTGCAAGATTTGCCACTTTGAAGACATCCCTTACAGACCATCCCTTCATATCTGGAATCGTGATGTCTCCATCGGTTTTGATTACAACTCTTTCACCTTCAAGAATCGTACTGCCAGCTTGGGGTAGCTGCTTGACAACAATCGATCCATTTCCAACAACAACAGGTGAAGCACCTGCTTTTTCCAGCTCTTTTCTAGCTTCTTCCACAGTCATTTCTTTTGTATCAGGAAGCGATCGTTTTTTTAAACTCACTTTTTCCTGAGGTTTAATATTTAAGTACTTCAAGCTATTTTGCATGACAGGATTGAAAACAGCTGCTACAGGATCCGAACCGATTTCAGTCGGTTCTAATTCGGGTTGTTGAATACCCACATAGACGATTAACTGAGGGTCATCAGCCGGTGCCATACCCATGAAGGAAAATAGATACTTTTCTTTCCCGTACATATACCTTCCTGTTTCAGGATCAGGGATTTGCGCAGTGCCTGATTTACCTGCAACGCGATAGCCTTCGATAGCAAAACGGGTCCCTGTGCCTTCCTCAGAAGTTACAGTTGATTCTAAGTATTCCCGTACTTTTTCAGCCGACTCTTTCGTAATCGGATTTCCAGCAACTTTTGGTTTTGTTTCTTCAACCACTTTCTTCGTATTTGGATCTACAACCTTTGAGATAACATAGGGCTGCATCATTTTTCCGTCGTTCGCAATTGCAGACTCCGCTTGAATCATTTGAAGCGGGGTAACGGTTGTACCTTGCCCAAAAATCGTGGTGTATTTTTCAATTGGGTAATGATAAAGGATAGATCCAGAAGCTTCATGTGGTAATCCCACACCTGTTGGTTCACCAAATCCGAAACTATTTAAATACCCTTCGAATTTTTTAAACCCTATTTTGTCCAATAAATTCGCAAATGCCACATTAGAAGACCTTTGAACCCCTTCTAAATAAGAAATCGTTCCCCAGCCTTCTCCACCATTATGGTCCCTGATAGGGTTAGGAACATTATCAACATAATATTTACCAGATTCATACGCTTCATTTGGGTTAAACTTCCCTTCATTTACAGCCGCAGCCAATGAAAAAGCTTTCATAGTCGAACCTGGCTCAATTGTTTCCTCTACAATGAAGTTTGTCCAATTGTCAAGTAAACCTTCTCTCGTATCAGGGTGAAAAGTAGGTCTTTGTGACATCGCTAATATCTTTCCTGTTTTTGGATCTGATACGATCGCAAACATTTTCTTTGGTTTATATTTCTTTTGCACTTCATTCATTGCTTCTTCTAAGAACGTTTGAACTTTCTTGTCGATGGTTAGGTAAATATCATTTCCATCTTGTGGTGATGTTACATGCTCATCTGCATTTGGCAATAAATATCCCCAAACATCACTCTTATATTCCACCGAGCCGTCCTTGCCACTTAACACATCATCAAAGCTAGCTTCCACACCCATTTTCCCTACTGTTTTGGAATCACCGTTATCCGCAGTGGTTTTTTGTGCAAAACCAATCAGATGAGGTGCGAAGGAGCCATTAGGATAAAATCGCTTTGCTTCCTTCCTGAATGTGATTCCAGGTATGTTTTCTTCTTTAATCTCGAGCATCATTTGATGAGACAGGTCTCTACCAGCAGATCCAAATTCCACCTGATAGGGCCCGTCCTGATTGAGACGGTCATATATTTCGCTCTCTTTTAAATCAAGATATGGAGCCAGAGCCTTCGCTGTTTTCTCCGGATCTGTCACATGCTTGGGCTTCTTCGGATCACTTGTGATGCTCGGATCTAAAATGGCCACGAGAGTATAGGCTGAAGTATCCTCGGCAATGACTTCACCTTTCCCGTCAAAAATTGTACCCCTGTGAGCTTCTAAAATGTGACTTTTTATATATTTTTTTGCCGCTTGTGATGCCAGGACCTTACCTTCAGCTTCCCCGGTGACCTGAATCGTGACAAAGCGAACCATTAATACAAAAAAGAGCAAGCCGAAAATCCCGAATAGGATGGCTGCCCCTATGTTCATGCTTGGTCTTTTTTTCATTATTGTTCAACAACCTTAACGTTCTTTTCTTTCAAATTAAGTCCAAGCTCTTTCGCTTTTTCAAGAATGCGCTCATACGTACTAAGCTCACTAACTTGAAGTTTAAGATCATTATTGGCCTTTTCCTGCTTCTCAATGGTTGATTCAACGTGCTGGACATCTTTATTCACATCATAGATGGCTGCCTGTGTAGTCACAATCTGAACGGCTAAAAAGCAAAATACCGCTGCGAAAATGGCTACAAGGATTTTTTCCCCCGGTGTGATGACAGATCTTCTCTCTTCTCTAAGGCGCTTCGGCTTCGCTTGAACGGATTGATTGGTTTTCTCAACTTTTTGCTGCTCGTACTTTCTGGCTAAGTTACTCAAAATTCTCCCTCCTGTTTCCTTCTATTTATATATTTTTTTCTGCGATTCTTAATTTAGCTGACCTAGCGCGATTATTCTCTTCTAATTCGTCATCACTAGGCAGGATCGGTTTTCTCGTTACAAGCTTCAGTTCTGCTTCATAACCTTCAGGAATAATCGGCAGTCCCGGAGGCAGGTCAGGTCCTGATGCCTTTTCCTTAAACATCGTTTTGCAAATCCGGTCTTCCAGGGAATGGAAAGTAATAACGCTAACCCTTCCTCCCTTATGAAGAAGCTCTATCGCTTGTTCAAGTGAATCTTCAAAGGCTCCCAGTTCGTCATTGACGGCAATTCGTATGGCTTGGAAGACTCTCTTAGCAGGATGACCGCCTTTTCGTCTTGCAGGTGCAGGGATACCATCCTTAATGAGCTCTACAAGTTCACCCGTTGTTTCAATCGCCTTCAAATCACGTGCCGCTTCAATTTTTCTCGCGATTTGCTTAGAGAACTTTTCTTCTCCATATCGATAAAATATCCGAACCAAATCTTCAAACGACCAATGATTAACCACATCATAAGCAGTTACTTCACCTTGCAAGTCCATTCTCATGTCGAGTGGAGCATCATGGTGATAACTGAAACCTCTTTCCGGAGTATCCAGTTGAGGCGATGACACACCCAGGTCGTATAATATCCCATCCACACTATGTACTCCAAGTTGTTCAAGTTCTTCCTTAAGATTTCGGAAATTAGATTGAACGAATGTAACTCTATCCTGGTAGGATGAAAGCTTTTCTTTTGCGTGGTTGATGGCTGTTTCATCCTGGTCGAAGCAGTACAGATGCCCCTCAGGTGATAATTGGCTCACAAGATACTCGCTATGCCCTGCTCCACCCAGAGTACAATCTACATAAACTCCATCTTCTTTAATATTCAGACCATCCACCGTTTCTTTTAATAATACAGTTGTATGCTTAAACATGTTGTATTCACCTTTCCAATCGAACGTTTTGTGGGGGATTAAATATCAAACCCTACCATATTCTCTGCAAGCTCAGCAAATGAATCTTCAGACTGTGTGAAATAGTTTTCCCATAATGATTTACTCCAAATCTCAATTCGATTGGAAACTCCTAAAATAATGCATTCTTTATCTAATTGTGCATAATTCACAAGTGTAGCAGGAATATTCACCCTACCCGTCTTATCTAATTCGCTCTCAGTTGCTCCAGAGAAGAAGAATCGAGTGAAGGCACGGGCATCTTTCTTTGTCAGTGGTAGGGCTTTGAGCTTGTCTTCAAGAGCTCGCCACTCATCCATGGGATAACCAAATAAACACTGATCCAACCCTCGGGTGATGACAAATGAATCTCCGAGGTGATCACGGAACTTGGCAGGTACGATTAAACGGCCTTTATTATCAATGTTATGTTGATATTCGCCCATGAACATATGCACTGCCCCCACTTTCTAACACAAATGTACCACATCCCCCCACTTTTCTCCACTCTTTTCTAAATTCTTCACTTGCAAAATATTTCCTCTATTTTTCATTAGTGTTTTTCTCTCTTTTCCAGACAATTTTTCACAGGTGAAATTTGTCTTTATACAAAGTAAAAAGGACCTAATTCGCAATATAAAGCGAATTAGGTCCTTTTATTTTTTTACTTGTCGATACTTTTAATACCGTACGAGTCTTCAATTAGATATATACCACTTTGTGAGTCCCATCAAATGTGAATTCAAGAAGTGTCAGGTCTTTTACAAAATCAGGACCGTATTTGTTTAAGAAATAAAGGATATTCCACGTTCTTTCCTGTGGGCCTTCATTTGGTCTGATGCTGTTTTCCACCTTCATGAATTGGTTAAAGGTTAATGAATTCTTATCCTTCAAGGCTCTGTCCACTTTGTTGCGCAGATAATCGAATTGACTCAGGTGGAATTCAAGATTTTTTTCAATGATCGGATGTAATCCTTGATCGATACTGACCGCCTGTTCACGAATCTTTTCATATTTACGCAGCAGTTCTTCCTGGATTTCCTTCATTTCAAACTCTAATTCCGGGCGCTCGAGAGATTTCCAAAATGCATTACGAGCCGTAGAAACTCCTTCTGTAATCACTCCATGCAGAGTCAATTGAAGATCTTGGATTCTCTTATCTATTTCTCGTTCCACTATTGTTATATTTAACCTCGGGACAACCGGAGGCATTTTCAAGTCCACATATTCAAAGGCTTTTTTCAATTCACCCCAATAGGCAATTTCGCCAGGGCCGGCGACAAATGCGAGTGTTGGAAATAACCATTCTTGCATTATGGGTCTGGTGACAACATTATTGCTGAATGATTCTGGACTTTCATCCAGAATGGATAGCAATTCAAGACTGGAATATGCTTTACCGCTACTCTTCTCAAAGAACTTATTCCCTTCTCTTTCTAACAAAGCACGTTCATCCTGAAGTTGGATAAAGAGATTGGCGGCAATTGGGGAAATGTCCAATTGAGTTCCATACCCATTTTTCCGGATTTCTTCTTGTTGCTCAAGCACTTTACCTGTGATGGATTGACTGTTTTCAATCAAATGGTGAAAATGTCTTGATTCAAGCTTCCTTAATAGTGGATACGCAGAATCGATGACCAATAATCCGAAATCTTTGAATAAGCTCATCACAAAATGGGCAAAGAAGCGTACAATATCCTCTTCTTCCTCAATCATTTTAGTAAGTTCAGATGACAACTGATTTGTATGTTCTGTTTCTCCCAGCATCACTAATATGTCATGGAGCCATTTCTTCATAACCGTTTTTTCATACGTAATATGAGAGGTCATTTTCTTTTCTACTACTCTCTCCGGATATCCAACCTTTTCAAGCTTTGATCCTTTTTCTACGTATATATGATTCACTTCTTGATAATCATGATCTTCACCCGCAATCCAAAAAACAGGTACAACAGGATGCTTTAACTCGGCTTCCTGTTGCCTTGCTAGTTGAATGACCGAAATGATTTTATGTATTGTGTAGAGTGGTCCAGTCATTAGACCGGCCTGTTGCCCAGCGATGACGGTTACGGCATCGTTTCTCAATTTCCCCAACGATTCTTCTACTTTTTCAGATGAAGGCAATGACTTCATATAAGAAGATATACATTCTGCAAGCTCCTCTCTCTCATACTGACGAGAAGCTAAATCTTTCATCCGATCAGAATAGACAGAAGAACTGTTTACGTTATAGTGAAAAAAAGAAGTGACTGGCTCTTCTTGTTTTAAATATTGAGAGGCGAACTTATTTATTGCTGGAATGTTTAAGCTTTCCACTTCCATTTGAATGACTCCTTTTCTAGCTCTTTATATCCTAACGATGAGTATATCATTCTACATTAAGAAAAGGAAAAAACTTGCCTGTTGTTATTACTAATATAAATCAAGAATGCGGAGGATCAGTCCTGTGATCATCAGTGTTATGTATGCCGTAAAGAATAAGAGAAAGTTCAGTCGCCAGAAACCTCTCAGCACCTTAGGGTAGTGAATCTCCCCCTTTGCTTTCCAATACATGATGGCAAATAGAACTCCAATGGAGCAAATGATAAGGAAAATCAGCCATAGGTAAGAGGTTTGCCAAATGGCAATGACGATGAAGTGAACTGAGACGATTAATAGAAAGGTAGTTACATCGATGGCCAGATGAACGGCTTTGCGATGGTTCTTCATGATCTCTTTCGCCAGAATGAAACTGATGAAATATCCCAAGAATGGGATTAACACAAATATGGCAATGATGGTCGAAAAAATTGAAGCCATTTTATCCCCCCAGACCTTCTCTTTCAATTCCTTTAACTAATCTGTATATTACATTCATGATGGGTACAAAATGGTGTTCTTTTTGTGCTTTTTCCAGAAGGACGCCTAAGATAGACTCTATTTCTGTTTTCCTTTGAGATTCAATGTCTTTTAGCATGGAAGACCTGTTTTGGAATGTATTGATGCAAATTCCCTTCACCCCTTCAAAGGAAACGATTCTTTCCATGTGAGGAAACAGGAGTAGCAGTTCTTGGAATAAGTCCCGTTGTAATTGATGAAGATGAGGGTTTTCAATCAGCTTCCCGTTCCTTACCCGGGCCAAAGCCGTCAGGGGGTTAATTAGAACATTGACGAATAACTTGGTTAGGAGCATTTCCTCAAAATCTTGTTTTAATAAAAATGGAAAACCAGGAATACTCTGTGATACTAATTCTTCTACAACTCCCCATTCTCCTTTAATTAAAGCAATATTTGTCTTTGCTTCTCCTAAATGATGGAGCGTGTGGTCGTTTTCTTTCAGTGCGCCATGCTCTACGGAACCCGCTAGTAAATTGTGGTGGGGCAAAGATTTCACCCATTCCAAATGCCCAATCCCATTCTGAAGAAATAATAGTGGCTGATTCTTGTCCAAAAGCTTCAACACATTTTCCAGAGGTTTCAAATCATATTCCTTCACTGCCACGATGACGAAGTCAAACTTCAAGGAAACGTCTGTAAGCAGGTCGGTGTGGACTTGCGTTGTGAATGAAGAGCCTCCTGTATATACAGTTATACCGTTTGTTAACAGGCTCTGAACCTGTGCCTCTCTCCTTACAATAAGTGTGACATCAAACTTTTGGCCCAAATACCCTGCAAATAAAAGCCCAACTGCTCCTCCTCCAACGATTCCTATTTTCATAATGACTCCTTACTCGTACATATTTTAAGAATAGTTTACCAAATTTTCGGCAACTAGAAAACCATAGGCTAAAAGAATCATCCTTTACTCGAAAGAAAAGACCCGTCCCCAAAGGAACGAGCCATACCTGACGTTGTTTAAACTGGATATACAGGATGTTTTCTTTCACTAAATTGAACATCTTTGGTTTCGTAAAGTTTATAACGTTGAATTAATACAGAACGCAACTCGTTCGGTGCTGTAATTTCATCTACAATTAATTCAGATGCCAATTTATAAATATCGATATGCTCTTTATATTCCTTCTGCTTTTCTTGAACATATTGAATTCTCTCCTTTGGATCTTCGATAGCTTGTATCTTATTTGAATAAACCGCATTTACGGCTGCTTCCGGTCCCATTACAGCAATTTGGGCTGTAGGGAGGGCAATACAAACATCCGGGTCAAAAGCTGGACCTGCCATTGCATATAGACCGGCGCCGTATGCTTTTCTTACAATGACAGATATCTTCGTAACCGTTGCAGAGCTCATGGCAGCTATCAACTTTGCTCCATGGCGAATGATCCCGGCTCTCTCCACTTTTGTCCCTATCATAAACCCGGGCACATCAGCAAGGAATAACAACGGAATATGAAAGGCATCACATAATTGGATGAATTTCGCCCCCTTGTCCGCCGAATCATGGAAAAGGACTCCTCCCTTTACCTTTGGCTGGTTGGCAATGATCCCGACCACTTTACCATCCATTCGCCCGAAGCCCGTGATTAATTCAGGAGCGAAAAGTTTTTTCATTTCGAAGAAACTTCCTTCATCAATTAATGTATCGATGCAATCGTACATATTAAAAGGTGCATTTTGATGTTCCGGGATAATGTCTTCTAACAACTTCTCATGCTTAGGAGCTAGACCTTCCTTAACGGCAGGCTTGTTCTGATAATTCGCTGGGAAATAACTTAAATATCTCTTCGCTTCTTCAATCGCTTCCTCTTCAGAAGCTGCAAGAAGATCTCCACATCCACTTACAGTGCAGTGCATTCTTGCACCACCCATTTCTTCAAGCGTTACTTTCTCACCGATCACTTTTTCTGCCATTCGAGGAGAACCAAGGTACATAGACGCATTCCCATCAACCATGATCACTATGTCACAAAAAGCAGGGATATACGCTCCACCAGCTGCTGAAGGACCAAAAAGAACACAAATTTGCGGAACCATTCCTGACATCTTCACTTGATTATGAAAGATCTTACCTGCCCCACGTCGATTAGGGAACATGTCCAACTGATCGGTAATACGAGCTCCGGCTGAATCTACTAAATAATAGATAGGCACCTTTAAATTCAGCGCGGTTTCTTGAATCCTAATGATTTTCTCTACGGTTCTCGCTCCCCATGATCCTGCTTTAACTGTGGAATCATTGGCCATGACACAAACTGTCTGTCCTCCAACCTTTCCAATTGCCGTTACGACTCCATCCGCCGGCAGATCTTCGGCCTTATTGTTTGCAAACATACCATCTTCCTGATAATCCCCATTATCAAATAATTGTTGAAGTCGATCACGAACAAACATTTTTTTCTGTTCTTTCAATTTCTCATGATATTTAGGCTGTCCACCCGAAGTAATCTTTTCTCTCGTTTGTTCGAGAGTGTTGATGATCGTTTTAGATGTCGACATAATATCCCCTCCGTCGTTTTATGTAAATGCGTAAACAAGTCAGAGATGAGCACACCATCTCTGACTTAATGTCTGTATACTCGAGTTAACCTTCAATAACGAGTAATACATCCCCTTCATTGACAAAATCCCCTACACTCACTTTAATTTCAGAAACCTTCCCTCCCGTTTCAGCTTCAACAGGTATTTCCATTTTCATTGATTCAAGCATTAAGACAGTATCCCCAACAGACACTTCTCCACCTTGTTCTATCAATACATTTAAAACCGTTCCTGCCATTGATGATGTAATTTCCTTCATGATTGATTCCTCCAGTTTGTTCTCTTATAGTTGAATTGTTCTCTTATAGTTGAATTCTTTACAGATACTAGCATAATGTCCTTGCATTTATTGTTCTTACGTTTGGTTGGCCTTTAAAAAGTCCTGAAGCCATTTCGTTGTATAAGTTCCTTCAATAAAGCCTCTATCTTCAATGATATCCTTGAAGAGAGTGACATTTGTTTTAACTCCTTCAATGGTTACCCCTTCAAAGAAGACCTTGGCTTTATGTAACGCGTCCTCACGGTCATCTCCATTGATGATGCATTTAGAAATCATCGGATCATAGAAAGGGGTGACTTTATTCCCTTCTTCATAACCGCTATCTATTCGAACATCATTCCCTTTACCCCATCGTAAGGTCGTCAGCTGACCTGGAGACGGATAAAAAGTCTTTGGATCCTCAGCATATACCCTGAACTCTATAGCATGACCGTTTACATGGATTTCCTCCTGTTTGCAAAGAGGAAGAGCCTCTCCAGAAGATACCAAAATCTGCCACTTCACTAAATCTAATCCCGTGATGGTTTCAGTGACCGGATGTTCAACTTGAAGTCGTGTATTCATTTCCAGAAAATAAAAATTTTCCTCATCATCAACAATGAACTCCACTGTTCCAGCATTCGTATAGTCGACTGCTTTACCAGCTTGGATAGCAGATGCGAACATTTTCTCCTTCGTTTCTTGAGATAGGCCCGGGGAAGGTGATTCTTCTATCACTTTTTGGTTTCTTCTTTGCACAGAGCAATTACGCTCAAAAAGATGGACCAAATTCCCATGATGATCTCCAAAGATTTGCACTTCAACGTGTCTCGCATTTTCAATACATTTCTCAAGAAAGACTTCCTCTTTCCCGAAATAGGCTTTAGCCCGGTTTTTAGTAGAATCGAAGCTTTGAACGAGCGCTTGCTCATTTTCACAGCGAATCATACCGATTCCCCCGCCTCCACCACTCGCTTTCAACATAACAGGATAACCGATTTCATTTGCTACACTCTTGGCAGCATCAAGGGAATCCACGCCTCCATCACTTCCAGGCACGACTGGTACGGACGCATCTTGCATCACTCTTCTAGCCTCTACCTTGTCGCCCATCTTTTCGATGATATCATGAGCAGGTCCAATAAAAGTGATGCCTGCTTCTGCAACTCTTCTGGCAAAGTCCGCATTTTCTGATAGGAGACCATATCCGGGATGGATCCCATCCACTTTTTCCTTTTTTGCAACTTCGAGAATATTGTCCACTACCAAGTATGAGCGGTTCACTTGTGATTCACCTATGCGGTGAGCAATATCCGCTTCTTTAACAAAGGGCATATCCTGATCTGCATCGGAATAAACCGCGACTGTTTGAATGTTTAATTGTTTACAGGTTTTAATAATTCTTGAAGCAATTTCTCCCCTATTTGCAATTAGAATCTTCTGCACAATCTCTCCCCTTTCTTTATAGAACACATCTGTTCATATTACGAATTCTACAAAAATCGTCGAATTCCTTCTTCTTTATTGTAAACGTTTTCTTAATTAAGTGCAGAATTTTTTGTTTATTTGTTATATAATAATAATAAATACTTGCTTGATCACACGATCAGTTGCAAACGGATACATGTTTTATCATGTTTTCCAGATTTATTTTTCAGCATTTTAGGAGGTCATACGATGGCAGTGAAAGTGGAGAAGTTAAAAGTAAACTATAAAACTCTTGAAGAGTTTAAGAAATTTAAAGAATATGGTGTACAGGAATTATCCATGCTAGAAGACTTACAAGCAAACATCATTGAAAACGACAGTGAGTCACCATTTTATGGAATTTACTTTGGCGATACGCTGGTTGCGAGAATGAGTTTGTACCAGCGCAATGCCCGATTTGATCAGTACTTCGATCCTCCCCAAAATTACTTGGAGCTATGGAAGCTTGAAGTATTACCAAAATATCAAAACAAAAGCTATGGAAAGATGCTGGTAGAATTCGCAAAAAGCTTTGGTTTACCTATTAAAACAAATTCCCGTATCAAATCCCAGGGGTTTTGGGATAAAATGGGCTTCGAAGCCGTAACTTATGAAGTGGAAAGAGATTTAGGCGAAAATCCATACGTATGGTTCCCTGAAGGAGTGAAAGAACAGAAAATCAGTTAATAACTAAAGCGGAGGCGGCTCGATCAGAGGCGACAAGCATAAGTCAAACCTGCCGGAAAGGCGTTCTTTGCCTTTTTGGCAGGTTTGACTTATGACCTCGAGCCTCTAGCCGCCGAAGCTGAATGAAACTAAAGCGGAGGCGGCTCGATCAGAGGCGACAAGCATAAGGCGAAACTGCCGGAAAGGCGTTCTTTGCCTTTTTGGCAGGTTTGACTTATGACCTCGAGCCTCTAGCCGCCGGAGCTGGATGAAAACTAAAGCGGAGGCGGCTCGACCAGAGGCGACAAGCATAAGGT
>NZ_JBNNJT010000001.1:1407328-1520616 GCF_050270195.1 Rossellomorea sp. NPDC071047
AGGCGAAACTGCCGGAAAGGCGTTCTTTGCCTTTTTGGCAGGTTCACCCTATGACCTCGAGCCTCTAGCCGCCGGAGCTGGATGAAACTAAAGCGGAGGCGGCTCGATCAGAGGCGACAAGCATAAGGCGAAACTGCCGGAAAGGCGTTCTTTGCCTTTTTGGCAGGTTCACCCTATGACCTCGAGCCTCTAGCCGCCGGAGCTGGATGAAACTAAAGCGGAGACGGCTCGATCAGAGGCGACAAGCATTTAAACACCTTAATCACAAATAACTAAAACTAAAATAGGCTGGCTAAAGATATTCTTTAGTCAGCCTGTTTTCCATTTCATTTATTCAACCGTTGAAGGTTTCCGTTTTTATCCATTTGAAACTTCACTTTGTCTTCATTTCCTTGTAATAGAGCCATTTTCCTTGCTTTTTCAAAAATAGCCAATAATGACTTGTGATCTTCTTCGAGGAGATTGAATTTTGCTTCGTATTCTTTCAACTCCTCTTCAACCTCTTGAAGCTTCTCTTTCAATAGAGAGATTTGTCCATGCAGCTGAGTATTTTCATTCCTTACTTTTTCCCCATTTCGAACGGCTTCCTCTGCTTTTTGAAGGTAATTTATCATGCTTCCCATTGAAAATACTTCCGGGGCTTCAAGCTCCGGGGTACTCTCAACTTGTGGTTTCTGCACTTCCTGCTTTTCCTCGTTTGCCTTTACGATTGGAGAAAATTTCTTAGATTGCTTTCTCTGTTTTTTAGCCAGTTCGATTCCAGATTTATATTGTTTGCGAACAAATGAATTCCAGCGAAAGCCACAAGCTGCTGATGTTCTTGATAGTTTTCTTCCTACCTCTTCAAATGCTTGAAGCTGGGTACCGCCCTCTCGTATATGACGCAATACCACTTCCGCTAACAACACATCTTCATCTTGACTCCATGCATCCTGTCTATTCGAAGACATTTCCATCCCCCCTGTAAGATCCAGTTTATCCATACATATGCTCTTACTAGAGAAGATAGAATCTGCACCACTATTTTTTTAACCACACAAAAAGAAACAGGAAGTTATCACCTGCTCCTTTTTATTATGGTTCACCTATTTTTCAAAAATTTGTCCACTGCTTCGTGATGCTCATCACTTGCCCAGAGCTTGGCACATTGTCTTATTTCCTTCAGGATATTCTCTTCTACTCTCTTTTTATTCCATCTCTCAAGGAGTTGCTGCTTATATGCCTTCAATACCCCCTCTGATTTCAATGAGATCATTTTAATGAGGGGAATTTCACGGATCGGCACAATGTCATCAACCAACTCATCTACGAACCCTATATCATGTAGGAATTCTGCTTCTTCTACCCTCGCTGTCATCAGGAGTGAAAGCGCATTCGACACTGAAACCCTCTCAAAAAGTAAGGTTCCCCCTCCCCAGCCAGTGGTGATGGCAAGATTCCCTTGGACGAATCCCATTTTCGCAGTTCTTTTAGCAATTCTAAAGTCACATGCGGTTGCAATTTCACATCCTCCGCCAATTGCCGTTCCATTTATAAAGGCGATTGTGGGCTTTGGCAGAAAGGCAAGCCTCGTAATGAGGCCCCCCATTTTACTTAGCATTTCATAACTTTCACTCTCTGTCTTAAGGTTATGAAATTGAGTTAAATCCCCGCCGGAACAAAAAGCATGATCGCCACTTCCCGTTATCAGGAGCGCTTTCACGTGATCATTATACATACACTCGTTTAAAGCTTTTTCTAGCCCCTCCATAATTTCATAATTGACTGCATTCCGTTTCTCAGGGCGGTTGATGATAAACTGCAGTATTCCTTCTTTGTTCATATGTATGATGTATTCTCCCACTTTCAGAACCCTCCTGTCTTACTTATAGTGTATGGTTTTCTGTATGGGATTAACAGATATTTCTTAAAAATGACAATAAAAAAAACGTGAAGAGCCATGGCCTCTTTCACGCTTTTTTCGGGTGTAAACAATATTATTTGTTTACAACTTCTTTACCTTTATACGTTCCGCACTCTTTACAAACACGGTGTGCTAGTTTCATTTCACCACAGTTTGGGCATGCTACCATACCAGGTACACGTAGTTTGAAGTGTGTACGACGTTGTCTTTTTGCTGTTTTAGATGTTCTTCTAAAAGGTACTGCCATTCTTCCCACCTCCTTAAAAGAGATTAATACTCATTATGAAGCCAGTCGAACTGGTACTTCGCTTTTAAGATTTCTTGTTTTGATCAAGAAGTTTTGCTAAGTCAGCGAGACGAGGATCAACTTTCTTCTCTTCCTCTTGCTCGACTTGATAAGCTTGTTCTTCCGTTAGTACTTCCCAGTTCTTACCGGAAGGCATCTCATCTTGTTCTCTCGCTTCATCACTGATTACTTGCATCGGAATCTCAAGTAATAGTAATTCTCTAATAGCAGGTTTTAAATCAATAACATCACCTTGAATACGATGTACTTCCTCTTCCTCATACTGATCATAATCAGCTTCATTTAGAAGATACGTTTCAATCGTTTGAATGTCAACTGGTAAATCAACATCCACAAGGGTTCTTGAGCAAGGTAATACTAACTTCCCTTCTATATGGAGATGGAAAGTGACGCGGTTTGAACCGATATCTGCCTTTCCGGACACTCGAATAGGGGAGACTTCTATAATTTGGGGATCGATTTCTTTCAATTCATCCAAATTAATCGTTTCGTCAATGGAAAGTCCCTTGTCTCTAAATTTTTGTAATTGTATTATTGACCATTTCAATGTAATCACCTCAAGGCAACAAAGGTAATTATAGCTTTCATAATACCGTTTGTCAATATTTTTTCTTTACACTCTTTACAACCATAGTGTTGTAATTATAACGTTTAAATATAAGGACTTTCAAATATTTTATAATATTAGTTATGATTATGTTATAAAAGGAGAGAATCTTAATCATTTCCTTATATAATGAGATACATAGGAGATAATTCTGAGTTAGAAAGGATGTGGAGGATTTCGTGAAAGCAACAGGAGTAGTAGTAGAGTACAATCCCTTTCATAATGGTCATTTACATCATTTAAGGGAAACGAGAATAGTATCTGGTGCTGATGTAGTGGTTGCGGTTATGAGTGGATATTTCCTGCAGCGTGGAGAGCCTGCGCTGGTCTCTAAATGGGCCCGAACCAGAATGGCTTTAGAAGCTGGGGTTGACGTCGTGATTGAACTTCCCTATTGTTTTGCCACTCAACATGCTGAAATTTTTTCGAGGGGGTCCATTTCACTCCTTGATTCCATAGGCTGTGAGAGTTTTTGTTTCGGCAGTGAGGATGGCGATATTGATACTTTCGTGAAGACAGTCGAATTCATTGAAGCAAATCGGGAGCGATACAATACATATATAAGTGAGTTTATCCGGGATGGCAAGAGCTATCCTTCTGCTCTTGCTAAAGCCTTTCAAACATTAGGGAACGGAGACTCCGTTATCGATTTAAGTAAGCCGAATAATATACTGGGGTTTCATTATATGGAAGCGAGAAACCAGATTCACTCGTCACTAAAAGCGTACACCATTACAAGGGAAGCTGCCGGGTACCATGATCAACACTTCTCTTCTCCTTCAATCGCAAGTGCTACAAGCATAAGGAAAAGTATATTCACGAGCGAAGGTGATCATAAGATTGATTCTTATCTCCCGTCGACATCCGTTGATCAGTTAACGCAGTATCAACTAGAGTATGGGGGATTCCATCGTTGGGAAAATTATTGGACGATTCTGCAGTATAAGCTTCTTTCGTCGTCCAAAGAGGAACTGAAAGAGATATATGAAATAGAAGAAGGGATAGAAAATCGGATGATGGAGTGTGTTAAAACCTCGACTTCATTTGAAGAATTCATGACGAAGCTGAAAACAAAGCGCTATACATGGACACGCCTTCAACGAATGCTCCTTCACACTTTAACGAATACCCGCAAGGAAGAAATGCGTTCCAGACACATCTCTCCCAGCTATATCCGCCTGCTTGGAATGAATAAGACGGGTAGGGAATTTATCCATTCTAAGAAAAAAGAAATGCCCTTGCCTTTAATCAGTAAACTTTCAAGTGCTAATCAAAGCGAGATAGAATTAGATGTCAGAGCCGCTGAAATATTTTCATTGGGATTAAAAAATGCGGAAGCCCGAAAAAAATTGCTTCATCAGGAATGGTCCCAGCCGCCTGTGATGATATAAAAATAGTCAAAGAGGCTGACCTAAGACAGCCTCTTTGACTATTTTGCTATTGTTTGTAAAAATGCTAATGCTTCATCAAAGGTTTTCACAGGTATTACTTCCATATCCGTACCAATGTCTTCAGCGGTTCTTTTGGCAGCAGTATAGTTCGATTCAAGTTCAGGATACTTTTCCTTCATTTCTTTTGTAACGTTTTCATGTGGAGCAAGGAAATATTCTGCACCTGCTTTGTCAGCAGCAATGACCTTCTGCTCTATACCGCCAATGCGTCCAACTTCCCCGTTTTCGGAAATCGTCCCGGTCCCCGCAATAGAATGACCCTTAGTAATATCATCCTTCGTTAGTTGATTATAGATCTCCAAGCTAAACATCAATCCTGCGGAAGGGCCCCCAATCTCTTCAGTATCCAGTTCCACCGGCGGGTCGGTTTTGATTTCTTTATCGTCACTTAGCGTAATTCCAAGACCAACTTTATCGGGCATATCAGGGAAAGCCTCCAAAGAAATCGTTTCCACCATTTCTTCCTTATCCCGAACGTAGGTAATCGTCACACTATCCCCACTTTTTTTCTTGCTCACATATTCAATGAATTCCTCTGAGGATTGAAATGTATTCCCATCAACGGCTGTAATACGATCACCAGGCATTAAGACTTCTTCTGCCGGCATAGATGGGTAAATATTTAATACATATATACCTTTGTATGTGTATTCATAAGGTTTACCCGCTTTTTTAAAGGCCACTTCAATTGCATGGTTTTGAGAGTCAGCCATAAGGTGCAGTTGACGAAGATTATACTCCTCGTCACTTTCATGAGGGCTTCTGATTTCCTCAACAGGAAAGATATATTCGTATTTTTTTAAGCTTGCTATAAGATACGCATAGATATTTGCTCTTCCCATCCTGACGGTTGTAAGCATTAATTCACCTTCGTCCTCATAGCCATTCTTCACTTCTACGATCGGATCCAGTTCATGGGCTCCTCCCGGCTTCGTTACATAAAAGGGAAGATAATAAAAGGATGTAGCAACCATGATAATGGTCATGATGACTAAGGTTCTGATTAATGTTTTCGTTTTCATGCTCTTTACTCCTTCCAATTATCTAAAGCTTTCTGTATAGAAGGAATAACCTTCTTCGCCTCTTCCTCCCCCATATCGATAATTTCATCAATATTCTTAAAGGCTCTGGTGCTATACATTTGTACATGGGGTCTGATCATAAAGTCAGAAGCAAATTCACGGTGTGCAACGATTTCTAATTGAAGGATATCGATACTTTGCATAATCACATCATAAATCGTTGTGATTTCAGCATTCCTTTTTACATGAGATACATCGACTCCAATTACGATGTCAGCACCCATCTCTTTAACAACCGAAACCGGAACCCGGTCAATGACTCCTCCGTCCACGAGTAAGCGGCCGTTTATTCTTTCAGGTACAAATATACCCGGGATCGCAATACTTGCCCGGACCGCACTTGAGATAGGGCCGGTCGTAAACACCACTTTTTCACCATTTGTAATATCTGTGGCAACGACACTCATGGGAATGTTTAAATCTTCAATATTTTTATTATGTGTAAAAAGCTGAATGAATTCTTTTATCCTTTTACCTGAAATAAAGCCCATTTTCGGAACGGTAAAATCTAAATAATATTTTCTTCTGAAGGTGGTGGAAAGCTTGTAAAGGTCTTCCATCTTATGCCCTACCCCATAAAAGCAGCCCACAAGAGCACCCATACTGCTACCTGCAATCATATCTATAGGTATCTTTGCATCATCAAATGCCTTTAACACCCCTAAGTGCGCAAATCCTCTTGCCCCACCCGAGCCGAGGGCTAATCCAATCTTGGGTCTGTCCATGACCTTCCCCCTTTTCCCGAGTTATCGGTACATTTCATCATATGGTCTATTTCAATTATGTATGAGTATATTGAATAATATGAGGACAAGTTGAATTAATCCCATTTTATCATTCTTTTCCCAATTCACAAGGAATTGATATAGAAGGAACTTATTTCATAAGAGGGGGAAGTCCGGTTGTTCAAATCGAAAATCAAAACCCTGGCTTTATCGATGAGCGTGACTATATTTGCGGCATCTCTCATCATAATGCCGGGAGAATCTCTTGAGGCCTCCATACGGGGATTAGATATGTGGTGGGAGATTGTATTTCCCTCGTTATTGCCATTTTTCATCGTGTCTGAAATGTTGATTGGTTTTGGTGTAGTCAGATTTATAGGGGTCATGCTGGAACCTTTGATGCGGCCATTATTCCGGGTCCCCGGGGTCGGAGGGTTTGTGTGGGCAATGGGAATGGCCTCAGGATTTCCATCTGGAGCCAAACTGACGGCCCGTCTGAGGCAGGAAGAACAAATCACGAAATTGGAAGCGGAACGTCTTGTTTCCTTCACGAACTCTTCCAATCCTTTATTCATATTTGGGGCTGTGTCGGTTGGGTTCTTTCAGAATGCTACTCTCGGAATTGTTTTAGCTGCCGCTCATTATATTGGAAACATCTGTGTAGGTGTCGTCATGAGATTCTATGGTGGAAAAGATAAGGAAGAATTGAGAAATCGGTCATCCGGAAAAAAAGGCTTTATCATCCGTGAAGCCTTTTCTGCTCTTCATCGCACAAGACTGCAAGATAAGCGCCCTATAGGAAAACTCTTAGGAGATGCTGTCACCTCTTCCATTCAAACCTTACTGATGATCGGTGGTTTCATTATCCTATTTTCGGTCATTAATAAAATGCTTTATCATCTGCATATTACGACCTTTGTTGCTGAAGGGTTGTCAACTCTATTTATTCTGCTCCAATTACCAGAGCAATTAAGCATTCCATTTATTTCAGGCTTGTTTGAAATCACGTTAGGCGGGAAGCTGACAAGTGGAGTAAATGAAGCTACTCTGCTTCAGCAAGCCATTATTACAAGTTTTATATTGGGATTCAGCGGGTTCAGTGTCCAAGCACAAGTTGCGAGCATATTGGCAGAAACCGACATTCGGTTCAAGCCCTTCTTCTATGCCCGATTTATTCACGGAATAGCCGCTTCCGTCACGACCATCATCATTTGGAAGCCGATATACGAGAGATTTTCCGATGAGCAGCTCTCCAATGCCATACCTGTATTCGCCATGAAAAATAATGCATTCTGGACGGAAATGCTGTATTGGTTTAAGACAGCAGGTCCAGTGATCACGATATTCAGTTTGATTCTCTATATCGTATTATATGTAAGAAGACAAGCATAAAATAAAGAATGGGTTGATCCCATTGCCTACGACAATATACTTCTCACAAAATGAGAAATATAAAGTCTGCACACTTGGATCAACCCTTTATTCATTATTGGGGCTTATTTAATTCACTATATTTTTCCTTTAACGATTCTTCCACCCGTTTCGGCACTAATTCAGATATATTGCCTCCATACTTAGCCACTTCTTTCACTATACTCGAGCTCAAGAAAGAATATTGATTATTCGTCATAATGAAGAACGTCTCGATATCATCTTCTAAAACCCTGTTCATTGATGTAATCTGCATTTCATATTCAAAGTCTGATACCGCACGCAACCCTCTAATGATTGCTTTCGCATTCACTTTTTTTGCGTAATCAACTAAGAGTCCTTGAAAAGAATCGACAACCACATTAGGAATGTCCCCGGTAACTTCACGAATCAATTCAATTCTTTCCTCTACAGAGAATAGTGGTTTTTTAGAAGAGTTATTTAAGACCACTACATAAATTTGATCAAAAACTTTCGCACCACGTGTAATAATATCTAAATGTCCATATGTAATGGGATCAAAACTACCCGGACAAACTGCAATGCTCGTCATTATAATACCCCCTGGCTATTTATCGTTTCTTCCTTCAGTCACCTTTAAAAAGATGGAAATCCTTATGATTCCATACGTTTCTTCCCTTACTTTCTCCAAGCCCCCGGCTCTTTCTCCCAATGTAATATCCGAACCATGTTCACACATGACGTAACCGCTTTCATTTAGAAGGTTGTGCTCGTCGATGAATTCCAGGAGTTGTTGAAGCTTCTGCTGTTTATAAGGAGGATCCAGGAAGATATAATCAAAGGTTATCTCTCTTTTTAAAATTGCCTTTAACGCCCTCGTTGCTTCGTTCCTGTACACTTCACTTTTCTCCGCCAGGTCACAATCCTGGAGGTTTGCCTTAATGGTTTGGAATGCTTTTGCATCACGGTCCACGAAAATCACTGAATGGAGTCCACGACTCAGGGCTTCTATTCCAAGTCCGCCGCTTCCTGCAAATAAATCCAATCCTTTACCCCCTTCAAAATAGGGGCCTAACATATTAAATATAGACTCTTTCACCTTATCTGTTGTCGGCCGTGTCCCACTGCCTGGAACAGCCTTCAACGGTCTACCCTTTAACGTACCTGATATAACTCTCATAATCATCCACCATATATGTATTTTTTTCTTCACTATCCTATCATATCTCGACAGATATCGCTACATACTGAAATTGTTCCAAAACATGTATAAAATCATTTTGATAGGTGATAATGGAAGTAACAGCATCCTAACTGATGTTGTTGCCAACCGCGGAGAAGACTTACGATTCCCCATAAGTTCTTCCTCCGGTTTCTCCTCTCCCTTTGCCTTCTTTCCAGAAATGGATATAGAAGGACCCTGCAGAAAGTTCTGCAGGGCTTTTTACGTTCTTTCATCATCTCTAGTGGAAACTTCCTTATTCATCACATCTACCTTGAACAATTTCTCGAACCAGTGAACGTCCATATAAATGGAACCCCCAACCGTTTGGATGGGATTCGTTAATAAGCCGTAATTTTCTTCATTATAAATAAAATAATCTTCATTCACATAAAACCTGAATGTATTTCCATTTAACGATGTAAAGAATACGTTTGGCTTTATCTCTTTAATGTCCAGTCCCAAAGCCTTTACTGCTTGTGGAAATTCAATTAGTTCTTTTTGTCTATAATAAATATAAGAAAGGTTATGTGTTTTTTTGTTGATGAGTACAGGATCATCGCTATTAAGAATCATAGGGATATTCTTTTTTCCTTTTACACTTTCAGTAAAAAATGTTGAATCAAAGCCTGTAATCTTTCCTAAAATCACATCTAATTTTGTTGCATCGACCGACTTGGTCTTGTCCTCTTCCATTCTCCGTTTAAATGTATCCAATTGGGAAGAGGTCAGCCCTTCCATTACTTCTTTATAAGCCCATGCAGATTTAGATGTGTGCGGTTGTTTTTTTAAAAGGATGCTAACGATGAATTCTTTTAGCCAAGCCTCTTCATCAGTGGAAAAATACTGTTGATACAGTAAGCTCCCTTTCAGTTCATTGAGTAACTCCTTTTCAGTTGTGTTCCTTACAATCAAATATGGAGATACATAGGGCTCTATTTTGTCCGTGATGATGACGGTAACAAATCCTTCAAAGGAACCTGGTTGGACTCCCCTATCCTCTTTTATATCAGTCCTGTCGTACAACATTCTGACTGTAGATGAAGTTTTCTCCTTCAACAGATCTCCAGTCCAATATAACGCGGAAGGCTCCCCCCGGCCAATGAAAGAATAATAATCAATATAATTCTTTTTTTTGTGGCTGGCAGATTTATATCCTGCTACCCATTTTCCAGTCCTCAAACTCTTTTCTGTTATGTGAATATCTGTATTTAACGTTTCGATAGAAGATAGTGCAGGGTGCCAGTCTTTCACTAACATACTTTCTGTTTTAGTAGGCTGCTCGAATGAATAGGTAATCGTGATCTCCTTAAGGTCTTTATAGAGATTACTTAATTGAAATTCTCCATTTTCTTTTGTTAAACACTTATCCCCTCTGTCATTGACACATGAAAAGTCCCTAGCGTCAGTTGGCCATTGAATAGTTATTTGTTTAGGGATTGTTGATAAGAAATGAATGGTTTGTGTCACAAAAAACGTATTTTCTTCATGCGTGATGGAATAAGATTGATTTACCTTTACAACCCCAGATTCTTCTGCACTTTCTGTTGTGAATCCCATCCATTGAAAGAAAAGAATGCTGGAACTAATCAAAATCATAAGGAAACCAAATGTAAATAGGATGCGTTTCATACTTTACTCCTTAACTCCGTCTGTTACTTAAAGAATAGCAGATTCACACAGTCAATGGTGGAATATTTTAGAATAATTCCAATCATTTAACCAAAATCCAGATCTTTACTGTCTTCAGGAAAAGAAGCTGGGTTTAGGTGATCTTCAAGCATTTGATCCCATTCACTTTTATCCAGCAAGCCATTACTTAGAAGGGTTTCTTGTAGCTGTTGAAGAGTAGAATTTTGCAATTCATCCTCCTCAACCAGGGATAGAATTCCGTGAGCCGCCATTGTAGACAATATTGCTGTCACGATAAAAGAATCAGTATTCAATATTTCAATTTCTTTCGTATCATGACTCCCGCCAATAACATACAAACATGATAATCCAACGACGATTAATAGAAATAACCATACCATCACGATCACCCCTATAAGTTATTTTGAATCTTTACTTATCACTATATGTTTGAAATAATAAGGAATTGATAAACTCGGTAAGAAAAGGAGATTGAATGAATGATTCAACGTTTTATTGAATTAGGAGAAGGATATTCAGATATTTATGAACTAATGGAGCTTGCAAAAGCCAATAAAGAGCGATTACAGCATATGATGGCATTTCATACTATTGTTAATAACCGGGCCGTATCATCCCTGGCTCTTGTGATAAAGCCTACAGAACAGGGCAAATTCCAAGCCATTTATGTTTGCCGGGAAGGCGTCCCAAATCCGAATATCACACCAAACCAGCGCTACTCCCTTTTTGAAGAAACGGCTAAAGAATTAGACAGGGTCATCATCCAAATGGATGTGAAACCCTCCACTCTCTATCCGGAGAAAGCGTTGTACTATCAGCATCTGATCGCAATACTGCGATTAAATCACTATATACTGCCTTTACAATAAAGGATGTAAATCGTGCAGCTTTTTGTAACGGGGAAATGAATCACCCCTAAGAAAAAAGCTGCCAAAATAACTCTCTTTGGCAGCAAACATTAAAATCCCATTTTGTAATCATATTCCTTTGCCTTATCCGGACGGGAATTTTCAAAAACAGACTTTATAAATGGCTTATGAGAAGGATCTACCTTTTTCACGTAGGAATAGGTAGCTATTCTTTCCATTACCGTATCAATTTCATCCTGATTACAATAAAGTACAACATATTTCATTTTCTTCGAAACATAGTGAACATTCCCAAATCGCCTCAGGGACTTGGCATGCTTCAAACTATGTAACCAAACAACTAAACCTTGTCTCTCTGTTAACATATAGTTTCCCCTCTAGGAATCACTTTTTTATAAGTCTAGCATAATAATGTGGCGGTAAGCAATACGTAATGGTGTGAACTTTCATTAAACAGAGCGTACAGTGAATACTTGATAATGAAGTAGAGAATGGAGGGTCACCTTTGGATTTGAATATGATTTGGGACTTTTTTATCGATCAGCTTAGAAAAGAGGACGGGATTGTAGATGCGCATGTAAAATGGAGTGCAGGCATCCCTTTTATCTATATAACATCCAATAAAGAGAAAACTGACATCGAGTACTCCATTAAAAAATGGTCGGCTAGGGCGATGCGGGGCAAGAGACTGCATTCAGATACGATTTTTTTCAGGGAAGAAAAATCATTGTATGTATACCGGCATCGGTTCTATGTCCCCCAGGAAAAAATGTTCTGCTGTGGGAACCTGTGCGTGGATTGTGTTCGGTTAAGGCAGTAGGGTGAATCTCCAAATGAAAAGAAGAGCAGACACATCGTCCGCTCTTCTTTTCATTTCATTAGGCTGAACAACCGCAACTTCCGCCAGATCCGCAGCCTCCGCCGCATGATCCGCCGCTTGAGAAAAAAGGATTCCCTGAAGGAACCTTTACATTTTTAGACACGGAATGTCCAATTAGCAGGCTCACTTGATCAAGCAGATCTTGCAGTTCGTTTTCCACTCTTCTGAACTCCGCTACATTCTCATCAAGATCCATTTCTCTTTTCACTTCACGGATTTCTTTCATGATGGTTTTGTAGTCCGGGTGGTAACGACCGAAGCGTTGAACTTCTTCGTAACTTTCTTTCATTCGCGAAAAGGTTTGTACCTTTCGTTGAGTTTCAGAATTGTTGCGAAGTTTATATAAAGACTTACGATAATTTTCTGCCACATCAGATTCTAAAATCCACTGAGATAATTCGTCAGCTGAATCCAATATTTCCATTCTTTCTATAGTAGCAAGCATAACGCTCACCTCCGTAACGTTATTTTAACACGTTTAACGTAAGGAAGCGAATATGCAAAATCGTTTTTTTATTACCCACTTTATCCAATGATGGATCAACCCCTATTAAAAAACCGCCGTGAAAGAATATTTTCACGACGGACTTTGAAAATCAATGATTATTGAATCGTCACATAAAACTGCTTTTTCATCCCTAACGGTTTGTTATTCGTCCCTACTATTTCAACATTGAGAAGATGCACACCTTTTGGTAATCCTTTTACAACAAAGGCGGCTGTATGATACTCCTTATACAAATTACCGGTATTTGAACGAACGACGATCTTTCCTTTTTTCGCTCCACTTTTTTCTGATGTGAATGTTACATTCGGAACGATACATTCAATATACACTTGGCTTCCTTGTACCATATGTTTGATGGAAAGTGGTTTTCCCTCAGAATTCGCAGCTTCAACTTTATTAGTAAACGTAAAGCTTTCAGGTTCAGGCATTTTTTCTTTACAGCCGCTTAAAACCATAAGTAACGCAATGGATAGAAAAATGATTTTCTTCATCGTGTACATCACTCCTTACTTATAGCCTTGCCCAACCGTTTAGCTTTTTACTCAAAATTTTTATGGACTTTCACACAAAAAATAGTGCCTTAACTATCGGCACTATTCATTGATTGGAACATACTGATCATCATGGAGGCCATTTGGACCCCGTTTGAGAATTTTTGTACTCGGTGAGGAATCGTTTTTTGAAAATGGTTAATCGACGCAATTTCGAATTTCTCTAATTCATTTGGATTTCGAGAAAGTGTACGGTACCACTGTGGCTGATCTCTTAAAAATAATTTCAGATCTTCTTTGGCATAAATATAATCAATGATGTCTGCTCGCATCTTCAGTCACCCTCCTAATCTTTCCGGAATGAAAAGGGATGGGAGGGTTTAGATGGTGTTTCAGTCTTGGTTGCTGTCCCTGATCCTCTATTGTTATTTGACTGAAATTGACTTAGTACTCCTTGTACTGCTCCCAAGGCTTCACTTAAGCTGTTAATATGTTGTTGCAATTGATTAGCGTCCATTTTTTTCACCATATCTCCAACTTGATCCATCCATCCGCTTTTACTTCCTTGGTTGGTTGGGCTTGATTCTTTTGGAGCTTCGTCTTTATACTTATCCCACCTTGTATCATCTTCCCCCAGCAAGTACCAGTCTTCAAAGAGATCCTGCCAATTGGCGTCACCATTCCGCACATCTTTCACAATTTTCGGATGCTTTCTCACAAATCCTTTAAACTCTTTTACCTTAGGGTGTAGTGATTTACCCATTATATGAACACCTCCATTACAGGCATCTACCTACTACACTTTATGAAAGATTCAAAAGAATGGTGATACATTCCTTTTTGTAGTAATATTTACATGTATATTAACGTTGATTTTACAGTTTCCAATGAATGTTTTGGCTGTGAATAAAGAAAAGGATGTATGAAAATGAAAGAACAGGTACAACAGTTGTTAGATGAATGTCTTTCAGGAGCATCGGATGAAGATCTTCTAATCTTGAAGCAGCTTCTCGAAGGAGTTAAACGTAAGAAAAACAATGAAAATGGATCAATCATAGGCGGAATATTTGCCATGGACCGCGAAGTGAAAGATGGGAAATTCGAAATAAGTATTCCGATTACGCCAGTTACTCATAATTCACTGCAAATCGTTCACGGAGGAGTTACCGCTACTTTAGTGGACTCCGCTATGGGGACATTAGCCAATATGATGCTTCCTGAAGGATATGGAGCTGTAACGACAAATTTAAATGTTCACTACTTGGCACCAGGTATAGGAGATCGTTTAACTGCTCATGCTACTGTTGTTCATCAGGGAAGCAAGACAATTGTAGTGGACGGGAAAGTTATCAGTTCAGACGGTAAGATCGTTGCTCATTCTACCGGCTCGTTTTTTATTTTCAAAAAGAAACGGTAGACTTTTTTCAATAAGTAAAGGTTGATTCCCCATACATCTCAGGGAATCAACCTTTTTATTCCTTGTCATCAAATTTCTCTATAAAGTTTTGTGTGTAGTACCTTTTATATACCCCTACGCCAAGATGGGTGAATTGTTGTTCCAGTAGGATCTTTCGATGGCCTTCTGAATTCAGCCAGCCATGAACGGCTTCTGGAGCGTCCGTGTACTGGGAAGCGATGTTTTCCCCGGCAGTTTTGAACATAACATTTTCGCTTTCCAGACGCTCGGATAGATTGCCGAAGGTTGGTGAATCATGTGAGAAATAACCTTCTTCGTGCATTTCTTTACTATGTCCTCTTGCCACGATTGCCGTTTCTTCATCCCATTTTAGTATATCTGCTTCGAATTGATGTCTGATCACATTTGTGATATCAAAGATCTGCTGTTCGCTTGCACTATTCACTTTATCCCATTCGTCCTCGCTTGGCTCTTGTTCCTCAGCCAATTCCCCTCTATACATCATTTCATATGGATGCATTTCGATCAAAGTTTGACTATCAAGAAAGCGGATACTCGTAAGTCTTCCGGTGAATTTGTCCAGATAAAGCTGGGCATAAATATCTCCAAGGGCTACGAGAAGCCGGGTATTCAGGTCTTCTTCATTTAATTCAAACTGATAAGCACCTGATTCGTCATTTACAACGATTTCAGAGTCCACAATGGTAAAACGGTAAATGTCTTCTAAACGTTGTCCCAATTTATAAGGAGCCACATCCACCTGATTCCCAATGGCAAACAACGTCACGACTTTATGATTGTTAACGCCCATTTGTATGTACTGTTTATTCGATATCGGGTAGATCCACCATTCATACCCGTAAGAACTTGGTTCAACCCGCTCCGGTTCTCCAAAAGCCTCGGTTACCTTTTTCGTATCTTTGCCAATCCAAGTTGATAAACCTGATGCTGGTCGTTCACCTGGAGCTTCAATTGATTGATTTAATCGGTTTTCGTTGTCTTCTTTAAGAGTTTGGGTTTCTGGTCCTTTAAGAGGCTCATTTTCTTGTTTTTGACCTTGATAAATACCAATAAATAAAATAATGACAAGAATGATCAAAATACGCAAAACGGTTCTCAGAAATTTCCCTCCTCTCTACTTTCTCTATCAGGATATGCCACATATACTAGAATTATTATACCATTGTTTATGATTCTAAAACTTCAGTCTAGTATAAAGGATAGCATATTTTCATCCCTTCTAAAACAAATGAATCTTGTGGGGAAAGGTTTCTATAACCAAATTAAATAGAGATGATCCTTTATGGATCATCCCCCTTGGATTAAAACGGTTTATTTCTGAAGTTTGATTCTGATATATTTTCCAATGCAACATAGGCCTGTCTGCCCAGAGACTCCCTTATAGCAAAATCACCTAAAGATATCATACCGATCAATCGATCTCCATCGACCACCGGAAGCCTTCGTATCTGATGCTCAGCCATGATATTGGCCGCTTCTTTTGCTTCGGTGTCAGGTCCTACCGTTATTAAGTGTTTACTCATGATATCTTCTACTTTTGAAGAAGCAGGATGCTTTTCAGCAATACAGCGGAGGACGATATCCCTGTCTGTCATCATTCCTACAATTTTATCACCATCCACGATGGGGATAGATCCTACATTGTGTTCTTTCATTTTTAAGGCAACCTCATACACATTGTCCAGTAACGAACAAGTTTCAATATCATTCGTCATCATGTCCCTGATTTTCGTCATTTGGATCCTCCTCATACGTTCCGAATTACTTCCTATATTTTTCTCATTCTCCTGCAGGATATTCACATTTTAGAAAAACGACAAATTCAAATGGTTGAAGACATTGCAAGATAAAGGTTTTTCCACTATTATTAAGAATGAGAAATACCGCATTTAGTATCATTGTACATACACCGATATAAATGCTTCTACCATACGAAAAGCATCAGGGCTCAAATGTTCTGATGCCGGACAATATAGGAGGGAATTTTTATGCGTTTTGAAGGAACTGAATTTGAAAGCTTAAAAGTGGACTTGAACCGATTAGACGAGATTATGGAATCTCACGGACTTGTTCGTGCAGGTCAATGGGATTATGAAAGAGTGACGTACGATCGTAAATTTGAAATCAGAGAAGGTATTTTCTATTTACGAATCCAAGGTCTAGCTGTTGAAGGAGATATCGGAAAGCATGACGCCGTTATTCAACTAATGACTCCATTGTTAGGAAAACATTACTATCCACACGGTATAGAATACGGTGAAGGTGAAGAATTCCCTAAACATCTGGTCACTTCTTGTGAAAAGCTTATTGCAGATGTCAAAAAAGAAGCAACTAACTTTGCCTGGTAATATCAGTTTATGAAAAGACTGTCTATCTTCGGACAGTCTTTTCTGTATTATCCAATCAGGATTGATCCAAACTCCTCTAAGGGCCCTTTTCTATATACGCTTGGACTCTAATATAAATAGATGTAAAACCTTCGAATTTCACTTTCTTCCTACTGTTCATTCTTCTCATTCTCTCATATAATAATAGTAATAGGTTTCTGTTAGAAAGGGGTACACCATTGTCCAAGTTTTTCACGAAAAAAGTTTTAATGATCACACTTATCATCTTAATACTTGCTATAGTTGCTTTTTTTATATTACCTGTTTCAGTCCCCTTGATTACTGCGATTATAACAGCACTTTTCCTGGAGCCGGCCGTTAGCTTTATTCAAAATCGTTTCTCTGCAAAACGTCGAATGGCAGTACTTTCTGTTTTTATTCTGTTCCTGCTTCTTATAGGCCTTTCCTCGTTCTTCGTTACAACAAAAGTCGTTGGTGAAGGTATTAAGCTGATAGAAGATGCACCGAAATATGTAAACCAATTAAGCGATATTTGGCTTGACTACGAGGATCGGCTGTTGAATGCGACTGAGGATCTTCCTGATGAACTTGTGAGAAGCTTCAGTGAAGACGTACAAAACTTTCTAAATACTGGAAAAACGAAGATTCTTAACTCTGTCAATATTGAAAAGATAAGTGTATTTTTATCTTATATACCGAATTACTTAGTGAGTTTTCTCGTTTACTTAATTGCTCTCTTTCTTTTCATGTTGGACTTACCACGTATTAAAAAATCCATTTATGGTCACTTGACAGAAAGAACAGCAGAGAAAGTGGCGTTTATGACTTCCCGACTCACCTATGTTATTTTTGGATTCTTTAAAGCGCAGTTCCTGGTGAGTATCATCATCTTTGTCGTTTCCTTAATAGGGCTTCTATTCATTGCTCCCGAGGTTGCGATCGTGATGTCGATTATCATATGGGTGATTGATTTTATTCCTTTGATAGGATCAATCGTCGTTTTGGCACCATGGGCTATTTTCCATCTGCTGACAGGAAATATCGCCTTAGGAACTCAACTAGCAGTTTTGGCAGCCATTCTCCTTATCATAAGAAGAACGGTAGAGCCTAAAGTGATGGGAACCCATATTGGATTATCCCCGCTTGCTACATTAATCGCCATGTACCTCGGCCTAAAACTCTTTGGTGTATTGGGCTTCATTATCGGTCCACTCATCCTTATCGTGTTTAATTCGGCTAAAGAGGCCGGTATCATTAAAACGAATTTCAAGGTATGATAAAAGACCAATTCCCATTCACAGGGGATTGGTCTTTTTGACTTTAATTTCTCTTAAAAAAAATCGTAAAAGAATGGATGATTCCCCTGGGAAAAGGATTGGAGCTTGTGAAAGTCCTCCTTTTCTGCCTGAAGTTTTCCCATTTGGATCAGTTCCTCTGGGGTATGCACTCCAAAGATTAAAGCTGTGAAAGCTTTGATATCCAGAGAAATCGGTGCCTCAATCTTATCACCAACCATCACTTCACTTTTATTAAGAACAAAAGTGCTGTTATTCCAAGCCGCTGTCGAATCCGTAATGGTAAATTCAAGTTGATACGGAAAATCAATCTCTTTTACATATCTCTTCAAGAATTTTTCTACATCGACGATTCTTGCCATGAAGTATGGGTGTTTCTCCTCTTTCATTCTTGGGTCCTTCAACATATAGGGTAACACTTCACAGGGGTTCAATATAAGTTCAGCTTCATTCACCATGGAGTCATGCTGACAAATGAAGTTCCATAAACCAATTCTTGCATCACTTGTAAGTGGAACAAACTCTTCAACCTTCATCTTTTCCTTTTTCACTTCATAAGTAAGATACCCGGTGGCTTCCCCTGCATCATTATAATATATCGCTATCCACAGATCGGTGATGCTCCTATCCCTCCACCAGTTTGTTGAACGCACCAGCATCCCATTATGCTGTTCCGCATAGCGATCATAAATCAATTCCAATTCATTAGGATATGTATCCTTCTTAAATCTTCTGATTAGTCCATTGTGAGGCTTTAATGGTACAAGATCCTTTTTCTCAAGCTGTACCTTGTGGAAAGATGCAAACACTTCCCATCCAAATTTCCGATAGAAATCAATAGAAAAAGGATGAAGCATGGATAGGACTGTGCCATCTTCCTTCATCTTCAGTAATGAATGATTCATTAATTGCCGCACATACCCTCTTCTCCTGAACTCCGGATAGGTGGCGACTCCGGCAATACCTCCCATCGGATAGACATGTTCACCCAGGTGTACTTGGAGCGGGATCAAATGAAGCTTCGCAGCTAAGATTTCTTCTTCATATATTCCATACACAGTATGATTTTTAGTCTGTTGAAGGCGTCTCTCTCTGTCTTCACTTGGTACTACATATTGAAAAGCATATTCAGATAACTGTAAGGATTCTTCAAGCTGGTCGTGGTTTAATTTTGTAATCATGATCTATCTGCTCCCTTCTACTATTTCTACATTCGACGGGAGTTCTGCTATTCCCTTTAGTAAAACGCCTTTTAATAGTCAAAAAAAACCTATTATGTGATTCTTCACATAATAGGTTTTTCCATTAATATCCGAGTATTGCCCGAATGACAGAAGTTGTTTCTCCGCCTTTATAGAATACGTAAAGGAGCAGATACACTGCGACTCCTGTGATAGCCGTAAAGAACCAGATAAAGCTTGTAATCGGCCCCAGCTTACGGTGCCTTGCTAAACGGTCTTTATAGCCCGTCCACAAGCTCATCAAGCCAAATACAGCTCCGGTTGTGGCTAATGTAATATGGAAAACCAGGAAAATCGTATAATAAATCTTGATGCTATCGGGACCGCCAAAGGACGTGTTCCCAACAAAGATCGTCCTGCTCATATAAATGATGAAGAAGATAAGCGCAAAAATACCTGCAAGAGTCATGGTTTTCTGATGCTGCTCAATCCTTCTCTGTTTAATCTGCCACCAGCCAATCGCAACTGTAACTGCACTTAATACGATAAAGGTGGTACTAATGGTAGGTAAAATAGGTAAACCCATCTCTGTTCCTCTCTTTTCTAAAGATAATATGCTATGTAATCAGAGGAATGACGTTCATCATCCCTTCAAACGTTACTGTTCTGTCAATTTAGGATCAACGGGATCATAGGATAGCTTTTCATGTTTCTCCTGATCATTGCGATACCATTGAAAAAACAGGTTGAACAGCATAACTCCAAATACAATCTCCTGAACAATCTTCATGATCACTCCGCCAAGCTGTTGATCATTTTGTGTAGACATATCGGTAAATAACTCCGGACCGGTCAGCGTCAACCCTTCCAAAGTATTCACAGGTACACATAGTGCCAACGCTTTAAGAAACTCCTGTGGATCATAATAAGGGGCATATAAAGGATTCTCGGCAAAGATGATCAAACCGCATGCCGGAGTCAATAAGACTGCACTCCCAAGAATATATCCAATTCGCTTGAGGCCGCTTAAGTCAATATCGTCATCAGCTGGATTTAGTAATGGCCACCACATAAATAATGATAAAAAGAATAGAATAACGGTCGCCAAACCGTGAAGAGTGGCATCAGTTCTGACATTATCAAACACTAAAGGGATATGATAAATCGAAAAGATGATATTGAAAGATAGTAAAGAAATCAATGGTTTTGTCATAAACTTAAATACTTGCTTAACCACCGGTAACTCAACTGCAGCTTTCCAGATCCATTTAGGAATTCCCAATACGAGCAGTGGAGTGACCACTAAATATAGTAACGCCATTTGTGCCATGTGAGCAGAAAATAAAATTGTGCTCATAATTTCTACCGGCGAACCCTTAATTCCATATAGTAGAACAATTGCTAGAATGAAATATGTGGCTTCTTTGCTGGTCAATTTTTCACTTTCTTTAAAACTGTCTCTCCATTTGACAGTGATCAAGAAATACACGACCGTAATAAATACTAAAGCCAAAATAAAGAATGGGCTCCATAAAGCCATAAAACCAAAAATACCCAAAGGCATTTGCTCACCTCATTTCACGTTTCCTATCCCCATTATACTGACATCCCTCCCCCACTTCAACGGAAGGTAATGACAAGTTCTTGACAATTAGAAAAGCGGAAGCGGCTTGACCAGGCCCGACAAGCATAAGACGATTCTGCCGGAAAGGCGTTTTTTGCCTTTTTGGCAGAATTGGCTTATGACCTCGAGGGCCTAGCCGCTGGAGCTGGACAATTAGAAAAGCGGAGGGGCTTTGCACAGAGGCGACAAGCATAAGACGAGCATACCGGAAAGGCGCTCTTTGCCTTTTTGGTATGTTTGACTTATGACCTCGAGCCTCTAAGCCACGTAGCTGGACAACGAAAAGCGGAAGCGGCTTGACCAGGCCCGACAAGCACATTGGGAAAACCAGCCCAACAAAAAAAGCCAGCCATCCGGCTGACTTTTTCTTTAGATCCATACAATCGTTACAAATGCTAACACTGTGATAAATGCAACAAGTGCACCAGAGTACAGGAATAATGCAGGAGCTTCATGACCTTTATGACTCATATGCATGAAGTAATAAAGTTGAAAAATTAGTTGAACGACCGCAAGTAGAAGGATGAAAGGTACAATAAAGTACTTATCAAAATCTCCTGCCACTGCAATGAACGCCACCAATGTTAAAAAAATCATTAACATGAAGGATGTAACCTGCATTCTCATGTCTTCTGCATTTTTCTTACGACGATATTCGTAATCTACACTTGGGTTACCTGAATTTGATTGTTGATTCGCCATCAGTTTATCCCACCATTCCCATTAAGTATACTACTGTAAAGATAAATACCCATACAACGTCGATAAAGTGCCAGTATAGAGAAGCTAAATAGAACTTTGGAGCATTGTATAGATTTAAGCCACGTTTAGCATTACGAAGCATTAAGCTTACAATCCATAGAAGACCGAAAGCTACGTGCCCTCCGTGGAATCCAACTAGTGTGTAGAAGGCTGAACCAAACGCACTACTAGTAAAAGTATGCCCGTATTCATGTACGTAATGATTAAACTCATAAATCTCTAATCCAAGGAAAGCTGCACCTAGTAGAACTGTGACTAATAACCAAGCCTGCATGCGTTGGAAGTTATAGTTCTTCATATGGTACATTGCATAAACACTTGTAAGAGAACTAGTTAGAAGTAACATAGTTGCAATAAATGCAAGTGGTAAATCAAAGATGTCAGCAGCAAGTGCATGACTGTCACTAGGAACTTTGTCTTTAAGAGCTAAATACGTTGCGAAAAGAGATCCGAAAAGAACCGTTTCTCCACCAAGGAAAAACCAAAAGCCCATAAACTTGTTTTTCCCCTCAAGGGTTGCCTTTTCAGGGGAGGCCGGCCAGGTCTTTGGCGTGAATTTTTCTTCAGCATGCATTATGCCTTACCCCCTTTATCATCATCCATTAAATCTTCTTTATGAACATGATATCCATGATCATCGATTACAGAGCGGAAGAACATTGCACCTAAAGTGATAAGCATTCCAATTACCAGAACAGGAATTGCCCATGCTTTATCACCATCCGGATGATACATAGCACCAAATGCTGCTATGAATAACCCGAGTGAAATGATCACCGGTAAAATCGAGTTATTCGGCATATGGATATCTCCAATAGGTTCTGCCGGTGTTAAATCTTTTTTACCTTCCATTTTTTCTAACCAATAAGCATCTAAACCACGGATAAGCGGAGTTTGCTTAAAGTTATAGAATGGTGGTGGTGAAGGAATCGCCCATTCAATGGTACGTCCGTCTCCCCATGGGTCATTAGAAACTTTAACCCCTTTAACTTGAGTCATGATGACGTTAACAAGAAGTACGATAACTGCGACTCCCATGAAGCCTGCTCCAATAGAAGAGATTAAGTTTCCTGTTTCTAATCCTTGACCAGGCAAGAACTTCCAGATACGACGAGGCATACCCATCAAACCAAGGAAATGCTGAATAAAGAATGTTAAGTGGAATCCGATAAAGAATAACCAGAAAGCGATTTTCCCTAAGAAATCGTTTAACATTGTACCGAACATTTTTGGCCAGTAATAGTGCGTACCTGCCAACAGTGCAAATACTACCCCACCAACGATAACGTAGTGGAAATGGGCAACAACGAAATACGTATCATGGAACTGATAGTCAGCTGTAGCAGCTGCGTTCATGATTCCGGTTACTCCACCTGCTACGAAAGTAGGGATAAACGCTACTGCGTAGAGCATTGGAGTAGTGAAGCTGATGCTTCCTCCCCACATCGTAAGGAGCCAGTTAAAGATTTTGATACCCGTCGGAACGGCAATGGCCATTGTCGCAACGGCGAAGATTGCATTTGCGATTGGTCCAAGACCTACTGTAAACATATGGTGAGCCCAAACCATGAATCCTAAGAAACCGATAAGTACGGTCGCAAATACCATGGATGAGTATCCGAATAAACGTTTTCTAGAGAAGTGTGGAATGATCTCAGAGAAAATTCCGAAAGCTGGTAATACAAGGATGTATACCTCAGGGTGACCAAAGATCCAGAAGAAATGCTCCCAAATAATTGTGTTTCCGCCATTCGCTACATCAAAGAAATTCGATCCGAACATACGATCAAATAACATTAAGAATAATCCTACTGTTAAAGCAGGGAACGCGAATAAAATAAGTGCCGAGGTAACAAATACTGTCCATGTAAATAGCGGCATACGCATGTATGTCATACCTGGAGCACGCATATTAATGATGGTTACAAGGAAGTTGATCCCACCTATTAATGTACCTGCACCTGAAATCTGTAACCCCAGTACATAGAAATCAATTCCATGTCCTTTTGATGCCATTGAGAGTGAAGCATATGAAGTCCACCCGGCATCCGGTGCCCCGCCTAAGAACCATGAAAGGTTAAGGAAAACTCCACCTGCGAAGAATAACCAAAAACCTAATGAATTCAGGAAAGGAAATGCAACGTCACGAGCACCGATTTGTAAAGGTACAACCGCATTCATGAATGCGAATATTAACGGCATGGCCGCTAAGAAAATCATCGTTGTACCGTGCATTGTTAAAACTTCGTTGTATAAGCCGGCACTAACAAAGTCATTGTTAGGAACAGCAAGCTGTATACGAATGATAAGAGCTTCTAATCCACCGACTAAGAAGAAGAATCCTCCAGCCATAAGGTAAAGGATGGCGATCTTTTTATGGTCTACTGTTGTTAAATAGTCCCAAACAGTCGCGCCGAAGCCTTTTTTCTGTGCATAGCTACTCACGATTAAACCTCCCTTTAACTAATCCCCAATTAATCTTGAACTTTTAATCCCATCAGATATTCTGCAAGGGCATCAAGTTCGTCTTCCTGCAGGTTACCATATGTACCTGTCATTTTGTTACCTGGCTTATACTGCTCAGGGTCTACCAGCCAATTTTTCAGCTCTTCTTCATTGTGATCCAGAATACCTGCGATTCGGGTACGCTCACCAAAGTTTGCTAAGTTAGGAGCAAGACGAGCTGATTCCGGACGACCATCCTGAGGGGATACTGCGTGACAGCTTAAGCATTTTTGGTTGAAGATTTCTTGTCCTTGTTGTGCTAAATCAGAAGATGGTTTAGGTTCTCCTGCATTTTTCATATCTTCTACCCATGCCGTAAACTCGTCCTTAGGAAGCGCTTTTACTTTAAAGTCCATTAAAGCATGGGAAGGTCCACATAGCTCAGCACATTTTCCGTAGAATAATCCGCCTGCATCTTTAGACTTTTCCCCATCAAATTCAAGGAAGAATGTGTTTACGTTATCGACGTTTGTATCAATCTTTCCTCCAGCTGCTGGAATCCAGAAAGAGTGCTTAACGTCAGAAGCTGTAACATTGAAGTAAACCCTTTGATCGGTTGGTACAACTAAATCCTGTGAAGTGATGATTTTTTCATCCTCATACTCAAATTCCCACCAGTAAAGATTAGCGCGAACGTTTATAACTAAAGCTTCGCGATTTCCATCTGCGTCTTTTTTATCCATAGCCTTTGTATCAGCTAATTCGAAAGTAGACGTTACGGTAGGAACAGCCAGGATAAGAAGAAGGATGATTGGAATTACTGTCCACACAATTTCAAGTGTGTGACTTCCTTCAACTTGTTTCGGGATAGTAGTATCTCCCTTTTTTCTACGGAAACGAATAATCGCAACCATATAGACGATGACTACTACAATGATTACTAATACCATTATTAATGTAGACAGTATCATTAAATCATATTGTGACTGTGCTACTTCACCAGCTGGTTGTAATGTGGAGAGAAATGGCTCTCCACAACCAGAAAGAACTAGCGCTAACATTGCTACAATTGAGAATAAGCGCCACTTAGATAGCCTTGCTTTCATAGCTTAATCAAACCCCTCTTTCATGTAATATACTTTTGAATAAAACAAGGACTCATAAAAAATATCTATTTGGATTTCTTATCAGAAAGAATTCCCACTAATCTTAAAGTACGGTAACGATAACCATCGCTACGAACAAGATAGTTAAATAATTCAGTGAATAGACAAACATAAGTTTTGACCACTTAATATCATCTTTCATTTTGTAACCTGCGAGTCCCAATGCAAGCCAGCCAATGTTAAAGGCAGTTGCTAGGATAAAGAAAAACATTCCTAAATCCATCAAGAAGAATGGCAGCGGCAGTAAAGCTGCAACCCATGCAACGATATGGTGCTTCGTTGTAGCAAATCCCTTTACTACGGGAAGCATCGGTATATTCGCTGCTCTGTATTCTTCCACTCTCTTCATCGCTAAAGCGTAGAAGTGAGGCGGCTGCCAGATAAACATCATTAGGAACAGGACCCATGCGATGATATCCAGATTTGCATCTACAGCTGACCAACCTATTAGTGGAGGAACTGCACCTGAAATACTCCCTACTATTGTGTTGCTTACGTATTTCCTCTTAGACCACATTGTATATAATACAACGTAACTAAATACCCCAATGATTCCTATCACACCTGCAGTGACGGTGGTCATAAATAACATTATGATTCCCACTGCAATCATAATTAATCCCAAAGACAAAGCTTTTGGTGCATTGATCTTACCTGTTACGGTAGGACGTCCCTTAGTACGTTCCATCAGAGGATCGATGTCTCGATCATACACATTATTTATGGAGCAGGAACCCGCGATAATAAGGGAAGAGCCAATCAACGTCAGGAACATCGTATCAAGGGAATTTAGAAAGTGTGTATTAGTAAAGTAAAAAGCTAACCACATACCTGTAAAGGTAGTAATTAAGTTTGAATTAACGATACCAATTTTGATTAGTGCTAAAAAATCCTTCCAAGCAGTTGAGGTTGTCAAATCTGCTTCTTGAGCGTTAGTCATCATTCGACTAGACATTCTCTTCCTCCTCTCTATAAAAAGCCAGAGGCCAGTTACCACCTCTATACTATATAGGAAATGATTCTCCATTTCTATATCCGTCTGTTAATTCATGCACAGATAAGAAATAGTATATATGCTATCAATATTATATTAAACCATATATTTTTTCCTTTTTGGGGGAGAATTAGACAATAATGTGAAGAAATTGTGAAGAAAGAAAAACGCAGACGTTTCTTCATATTTCTACAAACATTTTAAACCCATCATACCATAAAACGAAGCTAAGCGCTTACAGATTTTGTTTTTCTGCAAATTAGTCATTATCTACTAATAGTTATTCTCTTCATATAAATAATTATCATGCTCATAATTCTGTAACATTTTATCGGTTGAGTTTTACTGACCTTTTAGGTATTATCGTAGGGGCATATATATTTTTCTACTATATTTATAAATTGGAAAGTGTGTAGAGTCTATTAATTAAGAAGGTGAATAGATTGCATAAAGGTGTCCACAAAGGATTAAAGTGGCTTGCCGTTCTCACTACTCTTGGAATGTTATTTGTTCTATTGGGAGGAGCCCTCGTTACGAAGACCGAATCTGGTATGGGCTGCGGGCGATCTTGGCCACTATGTAACGGACAATTGATTCCAAGCGATATAACGTTCGAGCTTGTCATAGAATTGGCACACCGTGTTGTCTCCGGTGGTGTAGGATTACTAGTATTGGCATTATCGATATGGTCATGGAGAGCGATTGGATATAAACGTGAAACAAAATTCCTTGCTGCACTCTCTTTCTTTTTCTTAGTATTACAAGGTCTAATCGGAGCTGCCGCTGTACTCTGGGGGCAATCAGACTTCGTACTTGCACTGCATTTTGGAATTTCTCTTATATCATTTGCTTCAATTCTATTGTTAACACTTCTGATCTTTGAAGTCGATCAGAAATTCGATGCCAACTCATTGGTCATTAATAAACGTATGAGATTCCATACAATAGGGGTCACTTTATATAGTTATATTGTTGTTTATACCGGTGCTTTAGTCAGACACACGGATTCGAGCTTGGTGTGTAAAGATTGGCCGTTATGTGTTAATTCGTCTCCGGGTCTTCCATCCAATCTATATGAGTGGATTCAAATGGGACATCGGACAGCAGCAGGACTCATATTCTTATGGATTGCTTATATCACATATATTGCGATTAAAGAGCATAAGCACCAAAAGGTTATTTATTGGGGATGGATCATCGCATTTACACTGGTATCCCTTCAAGTCATGTCTGGAGCACTCGTGGTTTTCACAAGGTTAAACTTAGGTATAGCATTATTGCACGCTTTGATCATCTCTTGTCTATTTGGATTACTCTGTTACTTTATCCTGCTCATCTCGAGAAGCAAGCTGAAAGAATAACAAAAAAAGGATTCCGTTCATAACCGGAATCCTTTTTTTATTTATGCTTTTTGAACTTCTATTAATAGGTCACCAGGGCTAATGGCATCACCATTTTGCACATATATGTCTTTCACTACCCCTGCAAACGGAGCTTGAACGGTCGTTTCCATTTTCATGGCTTCGGTGATCATTAAGTGATCCCCTTTTTCTACCGCCTCTCCTTTTTCAGCAATTACCTTAATCACGGTTCCAGGCATGGAAGCACCAATATGAGACTCATTTTTTGCATCAGCCTTCATCTTGGCTGCCACTGTTGATTTAATGCTTTCATCTTTTATCACAATTTCACGCGGCTGACCATTCAGTTCAAAGTAGACGATCCGTGTACCGTCTGCCTGAGCCTGGCCAATGGAAACAAGCTTGACAATGAGTGTTTTCCCGGTTTCAATTTCAACCTCAATCTCTTCACCAAGTCTCATTCCGAATAAGAAAGTAGGCGTATCGAGAACGGAAATATCACCAAATTGATCCATTGTATGTGCGTATTCCATAAATACTTTAGGATATAGAGCATATCCAAGAGCATCAAAACTAGTGACAGGGCGTTGCAGTTCTTCGAAGAGCTTTTCTTTGAGTGCTGTGAAGTCCACATCATCAAGGAGCTCCCCAGGCCGAACGGTTAATGGAGTGCGCCCTTTCAGAATCACGCTTTGTAAGTCTTTCGGGAATCCGCCATGAGGCTGACCCAAATACCCTTCGAATAATTCCACCACTGAATCGGGGAAGTCAATCTTTTCCCCTTTTTCGATTACATCTTTCTCCGACAGATCATTCTGCACCATGAACAACGCCATATCCCCGACAACTTTTGATGAAGGAGTAACCTTTACGATATCCCCAAAGAGGTGGTTGACCCTTGCATACATTTCTTTGACTTCTTCCCATCGATGCCCGAGTCCTACAGCTTTTGCCTGCTGCTGAAGATTACTATATTGTCCCCCCGGCATTTCGTGCTTGTAAACCTCTGAATGCGGAGACATCATGCCACTTTCAAAGTCTGTATAGTATTTTCGAACGTCTTCCCAATAGTGGGAAAGAGTCTCCAATGAGTTAATATCTACATTAGGTTCCCTTTCAGTTCCTTTCAATGCGTAGTAAAGTGTATTGGCACTTGGTTGAGATGTTAATCCAGACATCGTGCTAAGGGCTGTGTCGACAATATCCACACCTGCTTCAACGGCTCTTGCGTATGTGTAAATACCGTTTCCACTTGTATCATGGGTGTGTAGGTGGATAGGCAGACTTACCGTATCTTTCAGTTCTGAAATAAGTCGGTATGCTGCCTGTGGTTTTAAGAGCCCTGCCATGTCTTTAATCGCTAATATATGCGCTCCGCTTGCTTCTAACTCTTTTGCCAGATTCTTATAGTAATCAATACTATATTTGGTCCGGGTAGAATCTTCTATGTCACCTGTATAACAAATGGCTGCCTCAGCGATTTTCCCGCTTTGCCTTACCGCATCAATGGCTACTTCCATCCCTTTAACCCAGTTTAAACTGTCAAATATCCGGAAGACGTCAATCCCTGCGAATGCTGATTTCTCAACAAATTCTTTTATGACATTATCAGGATAGTTCTTATATCCAACGGCATTTGATGCTCTCAGCAGCATTTGGAATAGAACATTGGGGATGTCCTCTCTCATTGTTAATAATCGATTCCAAGGATCTTCCTTTAGAAAACGGTAGGCTACATCAAACGTTGCCCCTCCCCACATTTCATAAGAGAACATATCAGGAAGCAGTTGAGATGTTGGTTGTGCAATTTGCTTCAGGTCGTTTGTTCTGACACGCGTAGCCAATAAAGATTGGTGCGCATCCCGGAAGGTTGTATCAGTCAGGAGCACTGAGTTTTGTTCCTTGACCCAATTTACCAAACCTTCGGCACCATGTTGATCTAGAATTTGCTTTGTCCCAGGCTTAAAGTCTTGTTTCAAGTCAATAGCAGGAATCCTAGGCTTTGAGAATACAGGCTTTTTCTTCTTCTCGATTCCCGGGAAACCATTCACTGTTACATTTCCGATATAAGAAAGCATTTTCGTTCCACGGTCTTTTCGTTTCGGAAAAATAAACAGTTCAGGTGTCGTGTCAATAAAGGATGTATCGTACTTACCTGTTATAAAATTTTCATGCTTAACGACATTTTCAAGGAAAGGAATATTCGTCTTGATTCCACGTATTCTAAATTCTTGAAGATTTCTGACCATTTTGGATGCAGCTTGTTCAAATGTTAAAGCCCACGTGGACAGTTTTACAAGAAGGGAATCATAGTATGGTGTAATGACGGCTCCCTGGAACCCGTTACCTGCATCCAATCGAACCCCGAATCCGCCGCCTGAACGGTAAGCCATGATCTTCCCTGTGTCAGGCATAAAGTTGTTCAATGGATCTTCTGTTGTCACACGGGACTGAATGGCAAACCCATTTGTCCGGATTTCTTCCTGCACAGGTATGCCAAGCTTACTGCTATGTAGTGCATGACCTTCGGCAATCAATAATTGCGATTGGACAATATCCACTCCGGTAACCATTTCCGTAATTGTATGCTCTACTTGAACACGAGGATTCACCTCGATGAAATAGAACTGCTCATTTGCAACCAGGAATTCAACTGTCCCTGCGTTCACATAGTTTACATTATCCATCAGCCGGACGGCTGCCTCACAAATATCCTCTCTCAACTGATCACTCAAGGATACGGATGGTGCTATTTCAACAACCTTCTGGTGACGTCTCTGGATGGAACAATCACGTTCATATAAGTGAATGATATTGCCGTCTTCGTCCCCAAGTATTTGAACTTCTATATGTTTAGGATTCTCAACAAATTTCTCAACATATATTTCATCATTACCAAATGCTGCTTTCGCTTCAGATTTAGCGCGCTCGTATGCTTCCTTTAAGCTTTCCAGGTTACGGACGATACGCATTCCCCTTCCTCCGCCACCTAATGAAGCTTTGATGATGATCGGGAATCCATTGTCCTTACCAAAACTAATGACTTCTTCTAACGTTTCTACCGGTCCATCAGTTCCCGGAATGACCGGGATATTGGCTAATTGGGCCTGATGACGTGCCTTTACTTTGTCACCGAACATATTTAAGTGCTCTGAATGAGGTCCTATGAAGGTAATCCCCTCTTCTTCACAACGTCTGGCAAAATGAATATTTTCGGACAAAAAACCGTAACCGGGATGGATGGCATCGACATCGGCGTTCTTTGCGATTCGAATGATCCCCTCTATATCTAAATAAGCATCAATCGGTTTCTTTCCTTCTCCTGTCAGGTAGGCCTCATCAGCTTTATATCGATGATATGCTCCTGAATCTTCCTTACTGTAAATGGCGACTGTTCTAATATTCAGCTCCGTGCATGCACGAAATACACGGATCGCAATTTCACCGCGATTTGCTACTAATACTTTTTTGATTTTCTTCAATACACTCTCTCCTTTAGGCTATTCATGATTGAAAATCTCTGTAAAGCAGTCTATGAAAAAAGGGCTGACCCGAAAGATAATAAAGAAGTATCTTAGGGGGCAGACCCTAGACTTAGAGTTTTAGATACTCTATCAAAGTGACCTACATTTTTACACCATATATTTTTTTGCTATTATCCATATTCTCCGAAGGGTAGCCATTTTCCTTCTTTATTTTATATTTTTCTTCATATTTTACAAACATCGACACATTCACTAGGACACCCATCGACAAAGACAGCACTAATAGTGATGATCCCCCATAACTGATGAAGGGAAGTGGAACACCTGTAATCGGAATTAATCCGGATACCCCTCCTAGATTAATGAAGGCTTGGATACCGATCATACTGGATATTCCGATGGCCAGCATCGTTCCAAACGGGTCCTGGCATTTAACTCCCGTGTATATCCCTCTAAGTACGATATAAGAGAGTCCGAGTATGACAAAGCTTACGCCGAATACACCTAATTCTTCAGCAATTATTGCCATAATGAAATCCGTTTGTGGTTCAGGAAGATAACCCAGTTTTTGAACACTCTGACCTAATCCAAGCCCTTTTACCCCTCCAGAGCCAATGGCAAGGTATGAGTTCACTAAGTGGTAGCCTTCCCCTTGGGCATATTTAAACGGTGATAAATACGCTTCAATCCTGCTAAGTCTTTCTCTCGTGAAAATAAAGCCTCTTGCCAGGTATATGACCGGTGACAGTACGATCAACAGACCTACTCCAAGACCTGCAAGCTTGAAGAATGTTTTAAAACTGATCCCAGAGCAGGAAATGACAATTGCTCCAATGGCGAAAATGATAGCTGCCGTACCAAAGTCAGGTTCTAAAAAGACTAAAAAACATATAAAACCTAAAAATAGTAATGGCGGGGCAAGGCCCTTATTAAAATCATCTATGTATGCCTGTTTCTTGGAGTATACAGAGCCAAGATAAATAATGACAGCAAGCTTGGCGAACTCCGATGGCTGAATGGGCATGAAACCTAAATTAATCCAACTTTTTGCGTTGTTTACTTCATAACCGAAAATATGTACCCCGATTAATAATCCGATAACGATAAACATGAGTCCCTTGATTATTTTCCCCACTTGGAATGCTTTGTATGGAAACCATGCTGCTATCGTAAAGGCAAAGAACCCGATGAGAATATTGATCATCTGCCTTTTATAGAAATGGTCACTTTCCCAACCAAATCGTTCTACAGCCATGACCATACTCGCACTATAGATCATTACCAGACCAAACAGACAAAGAAATACATATACAGCGATTAACGAATAATCATAGGACTTTGCTATTTTTTTAATCATGACATTTCAACCCTTTTTCTCTTGTATCATTTAATTAATCCCAACCACTCAGAATCTTTAACAAAAAAAACTCAAACAACAGATCTATGTATTGTTTGAGTTGTCATGACTATTTTACTTTTTTGTAGATGCTTCATGAAGGGCAGAAAGTTGTCTTTCCAAAGAATCAATCAGCTCTTTTCCATCTTGATCATCTACTAATCCTAAACGGACCGCAAATTCTATTTCACGAGATAATCCGAACATTTGGGTATCCAATACTTCCTCATAAAGAGGACATTGGGGCATCGTTAAATTATCCATTTGCACTTTAATAAGTTGTAAAATCTTTTCTGCGTCGGCCTTTAGCAGTTCATAGGCTTTTTCTCGATGATTAATTGTCATTTCTGACGCCACAGTGATCCCCCCATTCCGAACAAATAGCTTTCCTGTCTTAAAATTTTATCGTTAAATCAGATAAATTGCAAGAAAAATAAGTGTTTTCCCCGGGATTCTATGACAGAAATTCGAAATATTATTTTGGAGGGTTCCTTATGAAAATTCTTTTACAAATGCCTTTTTGGAACTCACTAAAAAACATACCCATATGTGAATGGGCGTGACCCTTCGTTAGAATATACTCCAGGAATATTCATCACTTAGCATTTCAAGGAGCTTCAGCCCTGCACTGCTATTCCCCACGTTATCCAGTGCAGGGCCAAAGATTCCGATTCCACATTTTCCGGGAACAGCACCCATGATGCCACCTGACACCCCACTTTTCGCCGGGATACCCACTTTAATGGCAAATTCTCCAGAAGTATTATACATCCCGCACGTAACCATGAACGTTTTACAAATTCTCGCAACATCTCTCGTAATAATTTCGCGCCCGCTTTCAGGGTCAACGCCATCATTGGCAAAAACGGCCCCCATCTTTGCGAGGTCGACACAGCTCATTTCCACCGCACATTGTTTTGTATAGAGAACAAGTAAATCTTCGACATTTCCGGTAATCACACCGTGCTGCTTCATATAATAACACAGCGATCTGTTTAAATTGGCTGTTTGAAGTTCTGAATAGGCCACATCTTCATTATATGATACCGTGTCCCCGGTCATATGATTTATGAACTCTATTAATCGTTCCCACTTTTCCATTCCTGTATTTCCTTTAATCATATTCGTGACTGCGAGTGCACCTGCGTTGATCATCGGATTTAGGGGTTTGGAGGGCTTATGTGTTTCTAGTTTCGCTATGGAATTAAAAGGATCACCAGTAGGCTCCATCCCAACCTTAGAGAATACATGTTCCTCTCCGTAGTCCATTAAGACAAGAGCCAGAGTGATGACTTTCGATATACTTTGCAATGTGAACTTCTTTAAATGATCTCCTGCATAACAAGAATGATTTTCCAAAGTATATATACTTATCGCCAAATCACTTGGATTTTGATCCTTTAATGCAGGTATATAATCTGCAACCTTTCCTTCAGTTGCAAAAGGCCTTGCTTTCTCCACTAATTCTTCCAAAAGCTCCTGAGTTCTAATCACTATAGTATCAGCTCCTTTAGTACTACCTTTAGTTTCCCTACTTTAACCGATTGAAAACGTTGAAAATGCTTTCAGCTTTGTGTGACAAACGTTTAAATAACAGATATACTGAATCTATCAGCGAGAGGAGGAGTCTCAATTGGAAAGCATAGTACCCATAAAAGGTAAAGTGAAATTCACGATAACTCTGGATTCCGGCGTTTGGATATTTGATGATCGAAAAGTGGATTTAACTACATATTTTGACGAAAAGAATGAGACGATTGACGAGTTGGAAGAATATACAAAAGCCGTATCCAAGCATTGGTCACGGGAGATTCAGGAAGGGGCAACCTATCCCCCAACACTTAAGACAGAGAAAAAGTATGAAAAGGAAAGGATTTTAAACGGATCATTCGCTATTCCGTTTTCACCTTTTCTTACAAATGCTGAGCCTCTTGAGAATGCAGCATCTCTTGTGATTGAAACAGAAACGTATGAACATCGCATGGATCTTGCATACGCAGATCAATTACTCATCGGGTTCTCAATAGACGGAAAGCCACTGAAGGAAAATGGCCCCGTTCATATCTACTACAAAGACGGATCAAATAGAGAAACCCCCATTACCGATGTTAGAGCCTTTCGAGTAGAATAAGAACATCAAGAAAGCGCAGTGTCAAAAAAAACCGGTTCAGGAACCTCCGAACCGGTTTTTTCATACGTTATTATTGTGTTTCGGCAGTATTAAAGAAGATCAGCAGCAAGCTGAGCAAGACCCGATCTTTCACCTTTCATGAGTTTAACATGTCCGGCCAGTTTTTGATCTTTAAATTTTTCTACCACATACGTTAAGCCATTATTGTATTCATCGAGGTATGGATGATCAATTTGAGCTGGATCTCCCATCAAAACGATTTTACTTCGCTCCCCCACCCTGGTTAAGATCGTTTTCACTTCATGTTTCGTTAAGTTCTGGGCTTCATCAATGATGATATATTGATCTGGAATGCTTCTACCCCTTATATAAGTTAAAGCTTCCACTTCAATTGAACCCATACCCGCGAGGATGTCATCCAGCTCACCAGGCTTCTTTGTATTGAATAAGTATTCGAGATTATCGAAAATGGGCTGCATCCAAGGTCTGAGCTTTTCTTGTTTTTCCCCTGGCAGATATCCAATATCCTTACCTACCGGGACAATTGGACGAGCAACGAGCAATTTATTAAATTTGTTGAAGTCCTCTGTCTGAAGAAGACCTGCCGCCAGTGCAAGCAGGGTTTTACCTGTCCCGGCTTTTCCAATCATGGTGACCAACGAAATATCATCTCTTAATAACAGTTCAGTTGCCATTGTTTGCTGAACATTACGGGCTTTGATCCCCCACATATGCTCTTGATCATAGACCAGCTTCTTCACTTTCAGTCCTGATGCATCCACCATTCCAAGTGCCGAAGCAGAGCTTCCAAGAGCATCCTTCATTATGAGGAATTGATGGGAATAAAATCGCTGTTTTGTTATATCAGTAAGGGTCAGTTCCCCTTTATCATAAAATTTGTCTAGTAATTCTCTCTCAGTGTAAAGTTCAATAAAACCTGTGTAAATGTCGTTTACCTCGATGACCCGGTCACTCAGGAAATCCTCTGCCTGTAATCCCAACGCATCCGCCTTTACCCGAACGAGGGTGTCTTTACTTACTAGGATGACCGATTTTCCATCCTTTTTCGCTTCTTCTTCGATAGATAAGTTTTTTGCTACGGCAATAATCCTGTTATCATTTGTTTTCTCTAAAAAAATTTCCTGAAGTTGCTGAAATGAGCGGTGATTTAGTTCAATTCTTAGCGATCCTCCTGTATACAGGGGGATTTTTTCATGAAGTTTTCCTTGTTGCCGTAAATTATCTATCAGCTTCGATACATGTCTTGCGTTTCTTCCGATTTCATCCATATAACGCTTTTTGGAGTCCACTTCTTCTAAAACGACTGCAGGTATAACCACCTCATTATCTTGAAACGAAAAGATGGCTTGTGGATCTTGTAATAAGACATTGGTATCTAATACATAAATTTTATTCAAATCGATGCCTCCTGCTCCTGATTTCTTATTACTATTGTATGTAGCCAATGTTGATCCGGTTATTCCCAGCTACTCAAATAGGACGGCCCGTTTCTTAAAATATATGAATAAACGTATAAAGATAGAAGAAAATTACACAATAAGAAAAGATATTGATTCTAAATCGGGAGGTATTCACATGTTTAAGCTCATCTCTCTACTTATGGTAACCATCATTCTTGGTGCATGCGCCAACAAGGATGAGGTCGGGTATGATAATGATTCGAACAGTAACAACAATAAACCGATCACTGTTCAGGATAGCAACATCCAGCCTGTTGAACGAAAATCGGGACAGCAAATTTCAAGGCATTTAGTTGACCTGACGACGAGTGTACCGGATGTAAAAGACGCAACAGCCGTAGTCTTTGGAAAGTATGCATTTGTTGGTATCGATATCGATTCCGACATTGAGCGTTCACAAGTCGGTTCAATCAAATATTCTGTAGCAGAAGCGCTTCAAAAAGACCCATATGGTGCAGAAGCCATTGTCATCGCTGACCCGGATCTTTATGCACGTTTGAATGAAATCAGCAAAGACATTCAACGTGGCGAGCCGGTCCAGGGAATTATGAATGAATTGGCTGACATATCAGGCAGACTTATGCCTGAAATCCCTCGATCGTTAAAGCAAGCAGATCCTGAAAATGCTCCAAATGAACCAAAAAAGAAAATGAATAACACCAAAGAGAAACAACTTAGGGAAAAACAAGAAGATCAGTCTTACGACAAGATTGAATAATCCTTTAAATCACTTAAATAAATGAGAAAAAGCCATGAAAAAGCTTAGAGCACTAAGCTTTCTTCATGGCTTCAATTACTTGACGGTCCAAACGGTCTGCGGCCGTCTTATCATACGTCTTCTCATAGGCAGGTTCTCTCGATATTTTCGATCCATAGAACATGACATCTCTTACTTCATCAATAGCAAGTTTAACAAGCGTCAGCTTTAAAGGCACTCCAACGAGCTTTTCCTCTCGTACCCCTGCTTTTCCGCTTATGGAATAGGTTGATTCATTTGCAATTAGATTCACAACGGCAAGAGGATTGTTCTTAATATTCGCTACAATCCTGGAGCGCTGATCTACAGCAAATAACAATGTGTGTTCATCCTGTGCATAAATCCAAGAGATCGCACTTACATTGGGTCCTTGCGTTTGGTGATCAATTGTCGCAAGTGTAACAAATTTTTCTGATTGAAGTTCTTCAAAAAGTGCAGGAATCAAGCTGGGTTCCACTTGGTTAGCCATACAATCCCCCTTAAACAGCCTCATTTTTTCTCTGTTGGTGTTTCATCTCATTAGTGATTCATCTTGATTATACTATACCAAATTCCATTGTTAAAAGCATACAGGAAAGTTAAATAAAGCGTTTGACTATACTACATGATATACTAAAAAGACTAGACTTATGATTAGAACAAATTGAGGTGTAATGTATGAGAGTAAAATGTGCTCTATGTGAAGTGATAGAAAATATTGAAGATTATTCCTTACAGGCAAAAAAATTGCGTAATCGGCCCATCCATACGTATATGTGTGAAAAGTGTCATGATCGTATTAAAGAAAAGACGGAAGAACGTGTGTCGGGTGGGAATTTCAGGTTTTACCGCTCTCCTCAAGTAGAAGATGACTTTTAAACAAATCGGTTCAGGAACTATTATTGGTCTTGTTTCCGGCACCCTATTAGGATTATTTCTAAAATGGATGCAGGTATTAACAGGCATCAAGGTATATGTCCTGTTATTGAATGTGGATTTCATTCCCGGGTTCGGCGAAATTGAATGGCCTGAATGGATGGAGTTTTTGTTCCACTTGGTTATTTCATGTTTGATTGGGGTAGTGTTCGTGTACATGATGGATTGGCTGAACGTTTCTGGTAAGGGCTCTTGGATTCTCGCCTTTGTGCTAACAGTCCCGACTGTGTTCCTATATTTCCCTCTTTCGTATCTGGCAATTAAGGATGTCCCCGGTTTAATGTATGGTGAGGCAATTATGTTATGGACAGGAGGACATCTTCTCTATGCTCTGACCCTCCCCCCGCTGTACAATCTATCTTTCGCACGGGGTTAATTCACAATACGAAAAAAGCTGTAGTCTCATTTATTAGAGACTACAGCTTTTTTCAGTTTAAAACGTGCCTTTTTTCTTTTCGTTCGTTAGGCGAATCTTGTATATCACTAAGATAAGAGCCGCAACGACCAGCCCTTCTGCTACTGGTAAAAAGATACCGAGAAAGGTTAATACGGTACATCCCAGAACAAGAAAAGAATAAATCAATACTGATTTCATTACCGGCAGCTTCTTCGCGAAACCGAGCTTATAAACTAAGATTGAGAGCCCTACAATGGTTATATAAAGCAACCACATACCCATTTCCGCGTTCTGGTCAACACGATAAAGGGATGCGAAAAAGGACAAACGCTCAGTTACATCCATTTCCTACTCCCCCTCACTTAGTTTATTGAGACACCTTGCTCTTCTTTTCTGCTCTTTCACGTTCATTCTTATCAAGAATCTTTTTACGAAGTCGGATCGATTCTGGAGTTACCTCACAATACTCATCATCGTTTAGATATTCAAGAGATTCTTCTAAAGTCATGATTCTTGCCTTTTTAATGGTTACGGTTTGATCCTTGTTAGCCGAACGAACGTTTGTCGCTTGTTTAAGCTTTGTGATATTAACGGTAATATCATTTTCTCTTGTATGTTCCCCAACGATCATTCCACCATAAATCTCTGTACCGGATTCAACGAAGATAATACCGCGATCTTCCACTTGCATGATTCCGTATTGAGATGCTTTCCCTGTTTCCATCGAAACAAGTACACCTTGTCGACGTCCGCCAACGCGTCCTTTTTGCAGAGGCTGATAGCTGTCGAATGTGTGGTTGATGATTCCATATCCACGAGTAAGAGTCATAAACTCCGTTGAATAGCCGATTAATCCACGTGCAGGAACCATAAATATTAAACGGACCTGTCCGTTACCGTTGTTTACCATATCCAGCATTTCGCCTTTTCGTTGACCAAGTGATTCAATGACTCCACCCATATATTCTTCAGGGATATCAATTTGAACACGTTCTACAGGCTCACTCTTCACGCCATCGACTTCCTTGATGATAACCTGTGGTTTAGATACCTGTAATTCGTAACCTTCACGACGCATGTTTTCAATAAGGATGGAAAGGTGAAGCTCTCCACGACCTGAAACCGTCCATGCATCAGGTGAATCTGTTGGTTCAACACGTAAACTTACATCCGTTTGAAGCTGAGCCAATAGACGTTCTTCGATTTTTCTTGAAGTAACAAATTTACCTTCTCTACCTGCAAATGGACTGTTGTTCACTAGGAATGTCATTTGAAGTGTAGGCTCGTCAATACGAAGAACGGGAAGTTGATCCTGATGTTCAACAGGACAAACCGTTTCACCGACATTAATATCTTCCATTCCGGAAACAGCGATTAAATCACCCGCTTTTGCTTCTTGGATTTCTTCACGTTTTAAACCGAAGAAACCGAAGATTTTTGTTACACGGAATTGTTTAATAGAGCCGTCAAGCTTCATTAATGCTACCTGCTGGCCAACCTTCATTGTCCCTCTGAACACACGTCCGATTCCGATTCGACCAACGTAATCATTATAATCGAGCAATGCAACCTGGAATTGCAGTGGATCTTGAGAGTTGTCTACTGGTGCAGGAATGTGCTCAATGATTGAGTCATATAAACACTGCATGTTTTCGTCTTGTTTTTCCGGATCCGGATCTGTACTTGCTGTTCCGTTGATAGCTGAAGCATAGACTACCGGGAATTCAAGCTGCTCATCATTTGCATCCAGCTCAATGAATAGTTCAAGAACCTCATCGATTACTTCTTCCGGACGTGCTGAAGGCTTGTCAATTTTATTTACAACCACGATAGGTGTAAGGTTTTGCTCAAGTGCTTTCTTAAGGACGAAACGAGTCTGAGGCATGCATCCTTCATACGCATCTACTACTAATAAAACACCATCTACCATTTTCATGATACGTTCAACTTCTCCACCAAAGTCAGCATGTCCTGGTGTATCAAGAATGTTGATACGAGAATCTTTATATTGAATCGCCGTATTTTTCGCTAAGATCGTAATACCGCGTTCTCTTTCCAAATCATTTGAATCCATCGCGCGTTCAGAAACAGTTTCATTTTCGCGGAAGATTCCAGATTGCTTTAAAAGCTCGTCTACTAATGTCGTTTTCCCGTGGTCAACGTGAGCAATAATAGCAATATTTCTAAGGTCATTTCTTAATTTCATATTTCCACTCCTGAATATTGGATTTCTTTATACTATTAAAGATAATATATTTCAGTTCAACTAGACCATTATATCACAGCATTTAAAAAAGCCCTAATAAATATTTCATAAAGCCTTTTCTTCCCACTAAAAGTTTCCATAATAACTTCAACACGTCGTTATGCTCCTTTGAATGATCTACCCATTGCACATTATCGAATAGATAGGTAATATTTAATTGGAAGAGCTATAATGGCGTTAATCTAATGAGGAAAATGATTTTTGTATTTTTTGGAGGTTTTATCTTGGGGAATGTTAAATGGATTTTTGTATTATTTTCTATATTAGCTGCTGTTTCTCTTATGGGAATCGCAGTTTCCATCAGTTTACAAAGCATCCTGCTTGCTATTTTAAGCTTTATTTTTCTATTTATTGTGATGGGATTCGGTTTCAAGACAAAGAAGAAATATCGTGATGAAGGCCGATTGTAGATTAAAGAGGGGAGACGAAGCAATGAAATTGCCCGTCTCCCTTCTTTATTTCTTTCGTTTTAAATAGTCAGTCAAGATGGTTTGGTGCAACCCGGGTTTTCCTACAAACAGCGAGCTTTTATTCAACGGGTTCAGAGGGTCCCCATTCAGGTCAGTTACAATTCCCCCAACCTCTTCAATCATAATTTTTCCAGCTGCAAAATCCCATGGAGCCAGACGCATTGTTAAGTAAGCATCCAATCTGCCTGAAGCGACATAAGCCAATTCAATGGCAGCTGATCCATAGGAACGTGTTCCCCTTACATCCTTCACGAGTGGTGCAAGAATCGTTCGGTCAATCCGTTTATTTTCAGTCACCCAAAGTGCATTTAAGGCTACAATGGCATCCTGAACCGGAACTGGATCAAGCTCCGGCAGCTTCACATCATTCATATAAGCTCCGTGTCCTTTATTTGCAAAATATAGCTCATCATGGACGACATCATATATGTACCCTAATTTACCTACTTCACCATCATAGATGCCAATAGAGATGGCAAAATTTCGTTGCTGATGAACAAAATTCATCGTACCATCAATCGGGTCGATTATCCACGTAATACCTGATAACTCCTTAAAGTCATCGCCATATCCTTCTTCCCCGAGGATTTGATGATCAGGGTACGTATTACGGATATTTTCAGTAAAGAAATGCTCGGTTGCCTCATCCATATCGGTTACCAGATCATTTCGATTCGACTTCGTTTTAATATTCAACTCTGTCTTGAATGATTGACGTATTCTTTCTCCTGCTTCACGTATCCACGTTCTTACATTTTGATCTAATTCCGTCCAATTTGTCATTGATTATTAGCCTCCAATATGTGTAACGAAATCTTATTATTATTTCTAATATGGTCGTTTTCATTAGATCCGACTCATTCTCCATCTGTAAACAAAAGCCGCATTGAACTTCTTCTATAGCTAAATAGCTTAATGGAAATTAGAGGCAGTTTCAAGTTATTTACCTTGTGGTTCATCGTAAAATTAGGTTGATCAAGATCAAGATTATTTCCAACCACAAAAAAGCGAACTCTCAATTCCTATGAGCTCGCCGTTCAACAGTTTAACTTCGACAATGTACTTTATACCCACCTGAAAGGATTAAAGTTTTATAAGGCCTTCATTTTCATTAGTTCTTCCCGAATACTCATGAGTTTCTGTTTGGACTTGGTCTGGGTTTCTTTATTCTTCATTTGAATTGCTTCGAACAATACAGCTAGTTCATAATCCATTTCAAGTCTTAATACATTCATCCTTTGCTGTTGGACATCGCGTTTTTTAGAAGTGTTCATTACTTGTTTCATGGCCATACACCCCTTCCGAGTTTTCGATTTATCTGATTGTTCTGATAATATTTACTACATGTTATGAAGTTTCATCCAATCTTGTAACTAAAATGTGCAGTCACCCATAGATAAATCAATTCACTACAAGCTTGTACCTCATTATGTTAAGATATTGGTGGTTATAAGGAGGATACAACATGAAATTTAATGGTTTCACACAAGAAGACTTCCACGTTTTCACGATTAATGGGTTAGAAGATCGAATGACTGCCATTCAAGAACAGATCAGACCTAAACTTGATTATTTAGGCGATCATTTTGCACCCACTTTAAGCGCTTTAACAGGAACGGAGATGTTTTACCATGTGGCTAAACATGCACGTCGATCGGTTAACCCTCCTGATGATACCTGGGTTGCGTTCGCGAACAACAAACGGGGTTATAAAAAACATCCACATTTTCAGATAGGGTTATGGGAAACCCATGTTTTTATCTGGTTCGCTATGATCTATGAAGCTCCAAATAAAGTTGAATTCGGTAAAAAAGTTGAAGAAAATGCAGATAAGATAAGATCAATCATTCCTGGTCACTTTGTTTGGTCTGGAGATCATACAAAGCCAGACGCAATCCCTTTTTCTTCCATGTCACAAGATGAATTCATCGCATTAAGTGAAAGAGTACAGAATGTTAAAAAAGCTGAGCTTCTATGCGGACTTCATCTGGACCGGGATACAGCTGTTAAGCTGAATGGTGATGAGTTCATCCATGAAGTTAACAGTGCCTTTGAAACACTTTTACCCCTTTATAAAATGAACTAAACCATATAAAGGTTCGGAAAAATGCAGAAAGAACGACTGCCAAAATGGCAGTCGTTCTTTTAGTTTAGTTCATTGAAATTTTGTCAGCCTCCTGAAGCTCCTTCATCTTCTTTACCACACGATAGGAGGAATAGCCACTGGATTCTTCAAATTCATTGCATATTCTCTTTTCATCTGCTTTACCAGGGACGATTTCTTTAAAACGTTTATAACGATTCATTAGGTCGTCTCTAGAGACACCTTTTTCATAAGCTTTCTCGATAGCTTCGAAAAAGGCAACAACATCGATGACTTCTTCTGTTGACCAGTCTATATCAAAAGGATATTGATATTCCATTGTTTACAACTCCTTGAATGATGATTTATTAATTCCATTTCTTCCGGATGCCCTCTGCTTGAGAGATCATCCGTTGAATGAGATCTTTAACCGACGGGATGTCATAAATCAAGCCCATCACTTGTCCTGCCCACGCAAACCCTGAGTCTACTTCCCCATCGTAAATATATCGTTTATTGGCTTCACCGCTTATGTATGCTTTTAATCCTTCATAGCCAGCGTTCGATGTTTCAGCATCCAGTATCTGTTTGGTCCATGAGTTTGAAATGGCCCTTGCCGGTGCCCCTAAAGATCGTTTGATGACTACTGTACCATTCTCGTCCCCTTCAATCAAGGTACGCTTATAAACTTCAGAAGCATGTACACATTCTTTTGTAGCAATAAATCTCGTACCCATCTCTACTCCCTCTGCACCGAAGCTGAGAGCAGCCATCAAGCCCCTTCCGTCCCCGACGCCTCCGGAAGCAATGACCGGAATGGAAACGGAATCCACCACTCCTGGAATCAAGACGAATGTACCTATATCATCTTTCCCAAGATGACCTCCTCCTTCTTGACCAACAACCATCACTGCATCCGCACCCAGCTCTTCCGCTTTGATTGCCTGTCTTTTCGAGGCAACCAACACAAGCTTAACAATGTCCATACCCTGGAGTTGATGAAACAGGGGAGCCGGGTTCCCTCCTGTAACAGAAACGACCGGCACCCTCTCTTCAATGGCAACGTCAACAAATTCGCTAAAGGGGCGTCCATGTTGACCGATGGCAAAGTTCACCCCGAAAGGTCTATCTGTTAGTGACCTTACCTTTTTGATCTCTTTTCGTAACTGATCAGGATTGTCTAAAGACATAGCAGTTATCTGGCCTAGACCACCCGCATTCGACACAGCCGCAGCCAGTTCTGCATATGCCAGATGCGCCAGCCCACCTTGTATAATTGGATATTGAATGTTTAATAACTCTGTTACCCGCGTTTTCCAATTCAATTGAATCCCTCCATTCATTGAACTATTCTCGATAAACCAGGGAAAATCCTTTTCTTGATTGGACCATTATAAAAAAGAGTTATTGAAGACAGTAAGGTATGATCATTTGAGATAAAATAGAAATGGTTAGGCATATGCCTCTATGCAAAGATTTTCATAAGTGCTATAATTCATTTGTTTGTTGATAATATAGTAAGTAAAGTTATGAAATCATGAGCAAAATCCTATATAATGATATTTTTAGCATGGCTAAAAAATTTGCTATCAAGAATATAAAGAGGTGTTGAATGAATTGTCTCAGAATGAAACGCCGTTATTTTCCGGCTTAATTGAACATAGTAAAAAAAATCCCGTCCAATTTCACATTCCAGGTCATAAAAAGGGTGCAGGTATGGATCCTGAGTTTAAGGATTTTATCGGAGAGAATGCCCTTTCCATTGATTTGATTAATATCGGCCCTTTGGATGATTTACATCAGCCTAAGGGGATGATAAAAAAAGCACAGGACCTTGCAGCAGAAGCGTTCGGTGCCGACCATACCTTCTTCTCTGTCCAAGGGACAAGTGGTGCCATCATGACAATGGTCATGAGTGTATGTGGGCCGGGGGACAAAATCATTGTTCCCAGGAACGTCCATAAATCCGTTATGTCTGCCATTGTATTCTCAGGAGCCACACCGATCTTTATCCACCCGGATATTGATGAAGACCTGGGTATCTCACACGGAATCACAACAGATGCCGTTGCAAAAGCATTGGAACAAAACCCGGATGCTAAAGGTGTACTGGTCATCAATCCAACTTATTTCGGAATTTCCGCAGATCTCAAAAAGATTGTAGAGATCGCTCACTCTTATAATGTTCCAGTACTTGTGGATGAAGCTCATGGCGTTCATATTCATTTCCATGACGAGCTCCCCCTTTCAGCAATGCAGGCAGGTGCTGATCTAGCGGCTACCAGCGTGCACAAACTTGGCGGTTCTATGACTCAGAGCTCTGTCCTTAATATGAAAGAAGGACTTGTTTCATCGAAACGGGTACAAACCATTTTAAGTATGTTGACGACCACTTCGACTTCTTACTTATTACTGGCTTCCCTTGATGTTGCCAGAAAACGGCTGGCCACTGAAGGTCGTGAGCTCATCACCGAGACGATTGAACTGTCACAGGACATTAGAAGGCAGATAAACGAAATTGATGGTCTATACTGTGTAGGTGAAGAGATCCTTGGAACGAAAGCCACCTATGCCTACGATCCAACAAAGTTGATTGTGTCCGTGAAAGATTTAGGTATCAGTGGATTTGATGCTGAGAAGTGGCTGCGGGAAGCTCATAATATTGAGGTTGAGATGTCTGACCTATATAACATCCTCTGCATCATCACTCCTGGTGACACGGAGGTTGAAGCAAGTCAGTTGGTCATGGCTTTAAAAGAGCTGGTGATAAGCCTTAAAAAACATGGAGATATGACACCAGTTAAGGTTATGCTTCCTGACATACCTGTTCTTTCCATTACACCCAGAGATGCTTTTTACGCAGATACCGAGGTCATTCCCATTGATGAGTCTGTAGGAAGAACAATCGCTGAATTCATTATGGTCTATCCTCCAGGAATTCCGATTTTTATCCCTGGTGAAATCATCACACAGGAAAACATCAATTATATTAAAACCAATATAGAAGCAGGTCTCCCAGTACAAGGACCTGAAGATTATGATTTACGTCACTTGAGAGTCATTAAAGAGCATAGAGCGATAAGATAAACAAAAAAAGGATGAAGAAGGCCCCACCCTTCTTCATCCTTTTATTTATAAGAACCCCTTTAAGACATTTTCACTCCCTGCACCCCTTTGCAGGTTTCAGTCGTCTAATTCTTTGTCGTCGTTGCAATCACAGCAGTTAGAGAATAAAACAGAAACCTTTTCATCCTCATAGTGATCGATAGTGTTAAGGCATGATTGACATACAATTGTTCCCATCTTTTTTCCTCTCCTTCACGATGTTTTTTTGTAAACGCTTTATCTTATCTGCTTCTATAATAATATAACACATTTAAAATATCAAGCCTATTTTGTATAACATATTTAACTTTTTATGCTCTTAATCAATCATACTATTAAACATTATACTATATGTAAGTGTTTTCATTAACATACCTGAAATTCATGTGGGTTTTTATCCTGAACTTTGTTTGGGGAAGAACAAATAAAAAAATCTGCGTGAAAGAAAAGCTTCTTTCACGCAGATTATCCGCATTATTCAACAGTCTTTATTCTATTTGGATCCAAGGTTTCATATCCCTTATCCCGAAGGCCCTTAACAATATCGGATAAACCCTCGCTCGTCCATGTGCGATCATGCATGAGCAGGTTTGCCCCATTATTCAGGTAAGGGCTGTTAACCATAATATCAGTGATTGCTTCTTTGTTCTGATATTGCTTTTCCCAATCATATCCGTATGTCCAGTTCATTAGTGACATCTTTTCTTCTGTTGCGATTTGTCGGCTATAGTCAGTATTCTGACCAAATGGAGCCCTGAAAAATTTAGGTCGTTCCCCAGTGATGGATTCAATAAGATCATTTAGTGACACAATTTCTTCTTTTTGCTTTTCAGGAGAGAGCTCTTTCAGACTGCTGTGACTGTAAGTGTGATTACCAATCGCAAATCCCATATCATGAATCTTTTTTAAAGTCTCTTTTTCTTCTGGTGTATCAAGAAAATGACCATTAACAAAGAAGATAGCCGGAGCATTCAGTGCTTTGAGATCATTTGCCATTTGTAGTGCATGTTGATCGGGTGCATCATCGATTGTAAGGAGAACCACTTTTGGATTCGCGTCACCTATAGGATCAATGCTCCAGTTATTTTCATTGATGGTATAGTCTATTGATTGAACTGCCTCTTCAGACGGCTCAGATGTTTCTTCATTTTCATTATCGCGATCTTGTGAAGCGGCACCCTCACTTGTCTTCTCGTTTTCTTTATTCACTTCAGACTGATCAGGCTTTTTGGCTTCTTCATTGGTGGTTGTAGATTCACTTGAGCATGCTGTCAATAATAGTAGGGTTAATCCAGATGCTAAAATCTTTTTCATGTCTATCACCTTTCCGTATTCACTTTGAATATTTTAACATATTATTAGGTGAATCTGGGAAAGAATTAAAAAATTTCCATAATATTTTCAAATACTACCTTGAATGCAAAAAAGCACGTTAAACTGAACGACGTAATAAACAAGGTCAGCTTCCTTGACTGAACGATTTTCTTCGCAGCAATAAACGCCAAGTAAAAAAAAATAACGAACATGATCCACTTATATTCTAAATGATCCTTATCAGACATCCATTCAGCTATATAGAAAACACTCCATAAAATCATTTGTACCAAAAAAGCAATATACGATTTCATGTTCATTACATCCTTTTAATGATTTATTTTAGACTTCCTTCTATTTATTTACCCCGATTCATGGATTGAAACCTAAGGCTCTTTTCGCAAAGATTGTTGTTTTCTAAAATAGAATCTGCTAGGGCTCTGTCAACCAGGTTTATGCTGGATGGTGAGGGGAACTGCTCCGCTTGCAGCTAGCGTTCGGCCGAGCCTCCTCAGCTTAGCCGAACGGGGTCTCGGCACGACCGTACTTCCGCAGGAGTCTGCGCAGTTCCCCTCACCATCTTTAATAGGATTTTCATGACAGAGCTTCAAGGTGTGCAAAGAAAACAATGTAACGAGAAAAGATATTCTTTTTCTTAAAAGGAAGATCAATCTCTACTTACCTTAATTAAGATGGTTTGCTAATATCCTTGTTTTTATTGTTTTCCATTAAGGATACATGCTCAGACAGTTGATTCTCGCTGCAGGAGGCTCACCGCCAGCCCCGCGGAAAGCGAGCATCCTGGAGCGGAAATCAACTATTACTTTTTCCTCTACAATAGCCACAAACTTTACGAATAGAGCCAAACCTAAAGATTATTTGATAAAGGCGAGGAGCAGCCTTCGATCATTGTATTTTTATAGTATATTCTTTTAAGATTACTTTCATTATGTATGTCTTTTCAATTATGTAACATTTCAATGACTTGACCCTTTTATTATTTTTCATATGATAAAATGTGACTGAAGATCAGTACAAAAGTCATTTATTTACAAATTCATAGTTCATAGCATCGTTTAAGAAAAGAGGATGATGTATGAAACATATATTCGCTCTAACAATACTAATCATATCCACGATGTTGCTTTTGACTTCATGTGATTATATTTCTTCCAACAAAGTTGTTTTAGCAGAAGATCAGTTTATTGAAAAACAAGTTATATTCTTTACCGATGAACGAAACGTTTCTAAAGAAATACCCTACTACGATGCAATTATTGAGCTCAAAAAACAATACCCTGATAGCCTTAAACGTTTAAGGGTTGTGAGCCTTAATACAGAAGCACCAAAAAAAATAGCAGATTCTCCCCCGACCTCACCAGCTATCGTTGTTGTAGAAAACAATCAGGTCATATGTAAAGTGGAAGGCGATATTACTAAAGAAGAGATTATAAAACCCGTATCAAGTGCAATCGAGAGTTGGGATCAATAATTTTCGTGAAAGATCAAAAGGGATTGAAGCAAAAACGCTTCAATCCCTTTTTTTATTAGTACCAAAAAGTGAAAGGAGTATCCCGGCAAACCGGGATACTCCTTGATTAACTTACTTTATTTTACGATGTGAATCGGGCTTCCCATAGCAACTTCTGCTGCTTCCATGGAAATCTCACCTAATGTTGGGTGAGCATGAATAGTCATTGCAACGTCTTCAGCCGTCATACCGGATTCAATAGCCAGTCCAAGTTCAGCAATCATATCTGATGCTCCTGCACCAACGATTTGTGCGCCGATAATTAAACCGTCTTCTTTACGAGTAACAAGCTTCATGAAACCATCTGTAGCGTTAAGTGCCAATGCACGGCCATTAGCTGCGAATGGGAATTTAGCAGCGATTACTTCGATGCCTTCTTCTTTCGCTTGAGCCTCAGAATAACCTACTGTAGCTAATTCCGGATCTGTGAAGCACACAGCTGGAATACCTAGGTAGTCAATTTCTGCTGGTTCACCAGAGATGACTTCAGCAGCAATTTTACCTTCGTAAGAAGCTTTGTGAGCAAGTGGTGGTCCATCTACGATGTCACCGATCGCGAAAATATTCGGGATGTTCGTGCGGCATTGCTTATCAATTTTAACAACGCCGCGGTCTGTCATCTCGATCCCTACTTCTTCAAGACCGATTTCATCCGTATTCGGGCGGCGGCCTACCGTTACTAGAACGTAATCAGCTTCAACAGATTTTTCTTCGCCTTTTACTTCATATTTAACGACAACGCCGCTGTCACTTTCTTCAACGCCTTTAGCCATGGCCTTGGTAACAACCTCTACGCCTTTTTTCTTAAGATCTTTTTTCACAATTGCTGTCATTTGCTTTTCGAATCCGCTAAGAATATCGTCAGCACCTTCTAAAATTGTTACTTCAGATCCAAGATTTGCATACGCAGTACCAAGCTCAGTTCCGATGTAACCTCCACCGATAACAACAAGTTTGCTTGGGATTTCTTCTAATGCAAGGGCACCTGTAGAATCAAGTACGCGTTTTGAGAACTTGAAGCTAGGGATTTCAATCGGGCGTGAACCTGTTGCAAGGATCAAGTTTTTGAACTTGTACGTTTGGGCAGAGTTATCGTCCATCACACGAAGTGTATTAGCATCTACAAGGTAAGCTTCACCGCGAACGATTTCTGCTTTGTTTCCTTTAAGAAGACCTTCAACACCGCCGGTTAACTTCTTAACAACGCCAGCTTTCCACTCTTGAACCTTATCAAAGTTCACTTTTACGTTTTCAGCTACAATTCCCATGTCATCAGAGTGTTGAGCATTGTGAAAACGGTGACCCGCTGTGATCAAAGCTTTAGATGGGATACAACCAACGTTTAAGCATACTCCACCTAAATTTTCTTTTTCAATGATCGTTACTTTTTGTCCGAGTTGTGCTGCACGGATTGCAGCTACATATCCTCCTGGACCTGAACCGACTACTATCGTATCTGTTTCAATTGGGAAATCTCCTACTACCATTGTATTACGCCTCCATTAATAATAATTCTGGATCGTTCAACAAACGCTTGATATGGTTAAGTGCATGTTGAGCAGTAGCTCCGTCGATCATACGGTGATCGAAGCTCAATGATAATGCTAACACAGGTGCTGCTACAATTTCACCATTTTTAACTACAGGTTTTTCTGCAATACGGCCAACTCCAAGGATCGCGACCTCTGGGTGGTTGATTACCGGAGTAAACCATTGTCCACCGGCAGAACCAATATTCGTGATTGTGCATGAAGCACCTTTCATTTCATCACCAGAAAGTTTACCATCACGAGCTTTTCCAGCCAGTTCGTTAATTTCATTTGAGATTGAGAACATAGATTTACGATCAGCATTTTTCACAACAGGTACTAATAAACCTTTGTCAGTATCTGCAGCGATACCAATGTTGTAATAATGTTTTTGAACGATTTCGCTCGTTGAATCATCAATGGATGTGTTTAGTGCCGGGTATTCACGTAAGGCACTTGTTAAAGCTTTAACGATGTATGGTAAGAATGTTAGTTTAATACCTTTTTCAGCTGCAACTTCTTTGAACTTCTTGCGGTGAGCCCAAAGTTTCGTTACATCGATTTCGTCCATTAATGTTACGTGAGGTGCTGTATGTTTAGAGTTTACCATCGCTTTCGCAATTGCTTTACGCATACCACTCATTTTCTCACGAGTTTCAGGGTATTCACCCTCTGGAGCTTTAGGTGCAGCCGCTTTAGAATCAGCTTCTGGTGCTTTTTCTTCTGTTTTCGCTTCTTCAGCCGTTTCAGCCGGCTTAGAATCTCCGTTTAAGAAAGCATCGATATCTTCTTTAACGACACGTCCGTTTTTACCAGAACCGGACACTTGGCGAATTTCCACACCGTTTTCTCTCGCATACTTACGAACCGAAGGCATAGCGATGACACGCTTATTAGGATCAACTTCTGCGTCATCAGCAGTTTGATTCGTACCTTCAGATTTTTCTTCAGCAGCTTCTGGTGATGCATCCTTTTTGACATCTTGACCTTGTTCCGCTGTTCCTTGAACTTGACCTTCTGTTTTCTCGTCAGCTTTAGGAGCTTCTTTCTTCTCTCCATCATCACCTTTAAACTGAAGATCTTCGTAACCAGGCGCATCGAACTTAATCAGTGTATCACCTACAACTGCTACAGTACCTTCGTCAACAAGAAGCTCTTCAACTGTTCCTGCTACCGGAGATGGAATTTCTACTACTGCTTTATCATTTTGGACTTCACATAGTACATCGTCTTCTTCAACTTTATCGCCAGGCTTAACAAACCATTTTACGATTTCACCTTCATGAATACCTTCACCAATGTCTGGTAATTTGAATTCGAATGACATGAACTCTACCTCCTGTATTGAATAATGATTAAAAATAGATGAATGTAGCTTTATATCTGTCTAATTTTCTTATATCTATAATTGGAAAAGAGAAGGGTGGAATGCCCTTCTGTTTTCACTTGAATATTAAGGGGGGAGCATGAATGCTCCTTACCCATTAAAAGTTAAGTACTTTTTTCGCCGTTTCAAGAACATCTTTGTGGTTCGGTAACCAGATTGGCTCCGCTTGGGAGAACGAGTACACTGTATCTGGCGCCGCTACACGAAGTACCGGAGCTTCAAGGCTAAGAATTGCACGGTCATTGATTTCAGCAACAACGTTCGCTGCAATACCGGCTTGTTTTTGAGCCTCTTGTACAACAATCGCACGGTTCGTTTTTTCAACAGATGCCATGATTGTGTCGATATCCAGTGGGCTGACTGTACGTAAATCGATTACTTCAACTGAATGACCTTCTTTTTCAAGCTCTTCAGCGGCTTTTAATGATTCGTGTACCATAGCTCCGTAAGTGATGATGGAAAGGTCTGTACCTTCACGTTTCACATCCGCTTTACCAAGTTCGATTGTGTATTCCTCTTCTGGAACCTCTTGACGGAATGAACGGTATAATTTCATGTGCTCCAAGAAAATGACAGGGTCATTATCACGAATAGATGAAATTAATAATCCTTTTGCGTCATAAGGTGTTGATGGAATTACAACTTTCAGACCAGGTTGCTGAGCCATCAATCCTTCCAAGCTGTCCGCATGAAGTTCTGGAGTATGTACTCCACCACCGAATGGGGAACGGATTGTTATTGGAGAAGTATACGTTCCACCTGAACGGTAACGCATACGCGCCATTTGTCCACTTACTGAGTCCATTACTTCATAAACGAAACCGAAGAATTGGATTTCAGGTACTGGACGGTAACCTTCTAATGCTAAACCGATTGCTAAACCACCGATTCCTGATTCTGCTAGTGGAGTATCGAATACTCGGTCTTCACCGAATTCTTTCTGAAGTCCTTCCGTTGCACGGAATACACCACCGTTTAGACCTACGTCCTCACCAAAAACTAAAACGTCTTCGTTGTTGCGTAGTTCTGTGCGCAGTGCATCAGTGATCGCTTGAATCATTGTCATTTGCGCCATGGCTTATTTCGACTCCTTTTCTTTGTAGATTTCTAATTGTTCTTTCAAGTTGTAAGGAAGCTCTTCATACATATTGTTAATGAAATCAGTAACTTTTTGTTTAGGAGTTCCATCTGCTTCTTTAATAGCTTGTTTGATATCTTCTTTCGCTTCTTCGATTACTTCGTTTTCTTTCTCTTCACTCCATAATCCTTTACCTTCCAGGAATTTACGGAAGCGTACCAATGGATCTTTCTTTTCCCAGTCAGTATCCATTTCTGAAGTACGGTAGCGGGTTGGATCGTCACCAGCCATCGTATGAGGTCCATAACGGTAGCAAAGTGTTTCGATTAATGAAGGACCTTCGCCGTTTACAGCACGATTACGAGCCTCTAATGTTGCTGAATACACTGCTAATGGATCCATTCCATCCACTAATATACCAGGGATACCAGCTGCAACTGCTTTTTGGGCAATTGTGCGGCCTGCAGTTTGCTTATCACGCGGTGTTGAGATTGCGAACTGGTTGTTTTGAACAACGAAAATCGCTGGAGCTGCGTACGCACCTGCAAAGTTAATTCCTTCGTAGAAATCACCTTGTGAAGATCCACCGTCACCTGTATATGTAACGGCAACTGCTTTCTTACCACGTTTCTTAAGACCTAATGCCACCCCTGCGGTTTGGATGTATTGAGCACCGATGATGATCTGTGGTGATAATACATTCACTCCTTCTGGAGGCTGGTTTCCTTTAAAGTGTCCACGTGAGAACAAGAATGCTTGTGCTAACGGAAGTCCGTGCCAAACGATTTGTGGAACATCACGATAACCAGGCAGGATCCAATCTTCCTTCTCTAAAGCAAAGTGAGAAGCAATTTGTGATGCCTCCTGTCCAGCTGTTGGTGCATAGAAACCTAAACGTCCTTGACGGTTCAGGGAGATTGATCTTTGATCAAGAATACGAGTATAAACCATACGACGCATTAATTCCTGCAGATCCTCATCAGAGATCTCCGGCATTGCGTCTTCGTTTACTACTTCGCCTTCTTCGTTCAAAATTTGGAACATTTCAAACTTGTCTTCAATTTGTTCGAGCGTCTTAACTGCATCGAATTGTGCCTTCTTTGATTTAGAAGCCATCGAAGTCACCTATCCTTTCTTTATACATTTATTTTGGTTTTTTTACATACAAAGTTTAGATTACCCAAATTCAGTATGACCTACCACAATACTTGCGGATACACACACTATTACTAGTTTTCCACAAATACCAAGAAAGAAAACCCGAAATTACATTCGAGCTTATCTGTATCAGTCAGAAAGTCACATCGACTAATACAATCCATGAATACCTTTACTAGTTTACAATATAGAAATTCAGGAAGTCAACGACAAAGTATTATTAATTCTTGTTTCCAAGTGACTCCAAAAAATTTTTCTACCAATTCTTTTCAAAACTGTATCAATACTCATTTTAAATCTGTTATATATAAACACCTTAAACAACTCCATCTGTTATAGAGTAAGGATGCCACGAATCTCCTAGTCCCATGATTATTTTGTGACCTATAAGGAATTTGGATAATTATTTTAGCGTACAAAAACAAAAAAGGTGATAGACGAGGAAGTTTTTCTCGTGTATCACCTTTTATATTCTTCATTCTGATTCTTTCACATCAAGACCGGCGCTCGAATAAAATTTTTGTTTCAGATTATTGAATTCTTCTGTCTTTTTATTATAGTCCTCATTATAATTCACTATTTTTTCATATTGCTCATTAATAGAGGAAATTTGTTTCTCAAGCTCCTCCATTGTAAGCTCTTTCTTTTTGAACATATTATAAAGTTCTTTATCCAGAGATAGCACATCCAGATAAGAAGATGTTAGCTTTTCATGAAGCTGATAACGATCTTCCATCGTTTTTTTCAGCTTTTTTGCTTCCTTTTTAAGATCCTGGCTTTCTAACTTATCAACATATTCGTCTGCTTTCGCAAACTCTTCCTCGGCTTCACTCATGGACGTACGTTCTTTATCGATGTATTCTTTTCTTTTTTTGATGTTGTCCAGAGCTTCATCGGAAAGCTTTACAATTTGGTCAAACTCTTTCATCCCAAGATCCATAATCTTAGTATAAATCTCTTTTTCTTTTTCTTCTAATTCTTGAAGAGGTTTTTGAACTTCAACATATTGACCTTCTTTAGATACTGTTTCTTCAAGGACATTATACATATTCTCTTCGGGTGAAGAACCACCGACACAGCCCATCAGTACAAAGATAGCGGCTCCTAAAATGAAAGCAAAACGAAATTTCGACACAACTAGATCCCCCTTAACTATTTACCACCTTCTACTATATCTATGTCTACAACATTTGACAATAGGGATTTACAACTGTGGAAAAAAATGTCGATTAGACAATTCTTCCTATTAAAATGAATATGTCATTTACCCGGTGAGTATTCCACATTATAATAAACCTCATTCATTAACTTTTCCGGAGTAAAATGATAGACTATTATCATACATAATAGATAATTTTAATGAATAAAGTAGAGAAGTGATTGATTAAAAGGCCCTGTCTGTAAGTGTCCTAAAAAGCCTATCTCTACCGTACCTGAGGAGGAAAAACAATGATTACGATGAACGACATCATCCGTGAAGGTCATCCTACATTAACAATGGTGGCAAAGGAAGTGGCTATACCGCCATCAAAAGAAGACCAGGAAACATTAAGAAGCTTATTGGAGTATGTAGTAAACAGCCAAAATCCTGAAACAGCAAATAAGTACGGGCTTAGACCGGGTATCGGCCTTGCTGCACCTCAAATCAATATTTCCAAGCGGATGTTAGCTGTCAATGTGACAGACAATCAAGGAAAACTATACAGCTATGCTTTATTCAACCCGAAAATTATCAGTCACTCAATCGAGAAAGCTTATTTGACATCTGGTGAAGGATGCTTATCAGTAGACAGAAATGTCCCCGGATTTGTCCCCCGGTATGCCAGAGTGACGGTAAAAGGATGGGATATTGATGGAAACGAAGTGAAGCTGCGTTTAAAAGGACTGCCATCCATTGTGTTCCAACACGAAATCGATCATTTGAATGGGATCATGTTCTACGACCATATCAATCCCAATAACCCATTCGAGCCGATTCCGGATGCAATCGCCATTGAAAGATAATAGTAAAAGACTTCTTCCCGCTATCAGAAGAAGTCTTTTCTGTGATTCATTATATTAATTCAAGTTCCTTCAAACCATGATATATTCCATCGTCATCGACGTGTTTCGTGATCAAATCTGCATGTCTTTGAACTTCTTGCACTGCATTCCCCATGGCAACACCGGTACCAACGGATTGAATCATTTCAATATCATTTAATCCGTCTCCAAACGCATATACATCTTCCATTTTAAAACCGAGCTTCGCGATCATTTTTTTGATGCCTTCTGCTTTCGATCCACCTCTTGGCAGGATATCCATGGAAAATTGATGCCAACGTATGAACGTGAAGTCACTGTAATTCTCCCGGTAAAAGCTCTCATCTTCCTTTGTACAAAATAACAAGGATTGATAAATATCCCGATCCTTATAAAAATCCGGGGCATAATCTGGATGTGGAAATTTCAAACTACCCATACTCTCTTCAATAAATTTATGGTGTTTCTGGTTTGACTTCATCGTTTGATGATTTAAGTGAACTACCGGATGCTCGTTGGTATGCGCATCCTCGAGCAATTCTTCTAATGTCTCGATTTTTAATGGGTTTGTGTAGATTACCTCATTTTCAAAAACCACGTACTGCCCATTAAATGAAACAAAGGACTCGATTCCTAACTCTTCCCTCAGGCTTTCATACATGAATGGAGCCCTGCCAGTTGCAATTGCTACATAAGTACCGTTGGATTGTAATGTTCGGATGGCTTCTTTCGTTGCTTGAGGCAGCTTCTTATCGTGATCAAGCAGCGTACCATCTATATCGAAGAAAACGATTTTAGACATATTTGATCTCCTTTTCATACGTAATCGATCATCTGTTTTACACGTTGTCTAAAGTAATCCTTTGCGGCATAAATGTCAATAAATGAGCATAGAAGCTCCCTTTTACCAAACTTAACCATGTAAGAGATTCTATAAATTCCGTACAATATAAGTAAGACAACAGAGACTTCGGTATTATCTTTCCTTTACTTCAAAGGAAAATCTCGGTAAACTATTGATAAGGAGTGATCCACCATGTTAAAAAAGCTCAGAAAGAAGCTTTTAAAACAGTGGAAAGAATTGCTTAGAAAAAAAACGATTGCATAGTATTTCATGCTGCCGATCGAACTTAAGCAGTCATACTACTAAAATACATGCAATTAGGCTATACTGTCATACGTTTACACAAATAATAAGGGACTGATGCCACTAGTGAGCTTTTTCGTCTCCATTGGTTCAGTCCCTCTTCTCTATTTTTGTAATGATTTAATGAAGGATTCTCGCAAAAACTTTATTTACACGGAAGAATCCTTTATAATTTATAGCATACATAAATAAGATGATTCATCCCTACTTAAATGATAGTACATTATAAGAGTAAGAGTGAGGACCGTCCTATGGTAATTTCTTGTGAAGATAGATTTCACAAGCCTTTCGTTCATGTCGAAAGGTCGCCCTGTGTTAAGGAAATGATTCCGTTGATTAATCGTTTTTTTACCACAGGGCGTAAATGAGCCATATATGAACATAATATCTGTTCAGACCATAATGGTATATCTATACCTATTAGCAGGGAAGCTAGCCCTCTAATGTCCAGCTCCAGCGTCAAGCCCTATTGGTCATACCATATGCCTCCATCGGAGACTGTTTTTATGCTAATAGGTGCATGGGCGCCGCTTATGTTATGTTAGTTGATAACTTTTTTATCATAGATGAAAGTTAGATTTTTTGAATACGGATAAGGAGAGAGAAAAGACATGATTTTTAAAGTATTTTATCAAGAAAGTAAAGCAGAAGTGCCTGTTCGCGAATGCACTCAATCTCTTTACATGGAAGCAGATTCAGAACGTGAAGTACGTCTGAAATTAAAAGACAAACCGTATAACATTGAATTCGTACAAAAGCTAGAGGGCGCTTTTTTAGAGTATGAAGAAAACCATCATTCTTTCGAGTTGGAGCAATAATCAATGAAATTTGTCAAGAATGACCAAACCGCAGTATTTGCCCTTGGCGGTTTAGGTGAAATCGGTAAAAACACATACGGCGTACAATTCCAAGACGAAATCATCCTGATCGATGCGGGAATCAAGTTCCCTGAAGACGAACTGCTCGGTATCGATTACGTAATCCCGGACTATACCTATCTGGTGAAGAATGCGGATAAAATCAAAGGCCTTTTCGTGACACACGGACACGAAGACCATATTGGTGGAATCCCTTATCTTCTGCGCGAATTAAACATCCCGATATACGGTGGGAAGCTCGCACTGGGACTTATTAAAAACAAGCTTGAAGAGCACGGTCTATTAAGAAATGCGAAACTCAATGTCATCCAAGAAGATGACATCATTAAATTCCGCAAAACGTCCGTAACCTTCTTCAGAACGACTCACAGTATTCCGGATTCGTACGGAATTGTTGTGAAAACACCACCTGGAAATGTTGTGCACACAGGTGACTTTAAATTTGATTTCACGCCGGTCGGTGAGCCCGCGAACTTAACCAAAATGGCTGAAATCGGAAAAGAAGGCGTTCTTTGTCTTCTATCTGATAGTACGAACGCTGAAGTTCCAAACTTCACAATGTCGGAACGTAAAGTCGGAGAAAGCATCAATGACATTTTCCGCAAAGTGGACGGTCGTGTTATATTCGCTACTTTTGCTTCTAATATTCACCGTCTTCAACAAGTGGTGGAAGCAGCTGTCTTTCATAATAGAAAAGTCGCTGTTTTCGGAAGAAGCATGGAAGCGGCCATTACAATCGGTCAAGAATTAGGGTATATCAACGCCCCTAAAGATACATTCATTGAACATAACCAAATTAATCGTTTACCTGCGAATGAAGTCGCGATATTATGTACAGGTTCTCAAGGTGAACCAATGGCTGCATTATCAAGAATCGCAAATGGTACTCACCGTCAGATTCAGATCCAGCCTGGTGATACTGTTGTATTCTCTTCTTCACCGATTCCTGGAAATACGATCAGTGTAAACCGCACAATCAACTTATTATATCGTGCTGGAGCAGAAGTCATTCATGGACCATTAAGTGATATCCATACATCTGGTCATGGTGGACAACAAGAAATGAAGTTAATGCTCCGCCTGATGAATCCAACGTTCTTCATGCCGATACATGGTGAGTTCCGCATGCAGAAGATGCACGCTCAGCTTGGTGTAGATTGTGGAGTACAGCCTGAAAACTGCTTCATAATGGACAATGGTGAAGTTCTTGCATTAAGCAATGACTCCGCACAGGTAGCTGGTAAAATCCCTTCAGGAAACGTCTATATCGACGGAAGCGGTATTGGTGATATCGGTAATATCGTACTCCGCGATCGCCGTATCCTTTCAGAAGAAGGATTAGTAATCGTCGTTGTAAGCATCGACATGAAAGATTTCAAGATTGCTTCCGGCCCGGACCTTATTTCAAGAGGATTTGTTTACATGCGTGAATCTGGTGATCTTATCAATGAAGCACAAACGCTTATTTCTAAACATCTGAACAAAGTTCTTGAAAGAAGAACTTCTCAATGGTCAGAAATCAAAAATGAAATCACAGATACACTGGCTCCATTCTTATATGAAAAAACAAAACGACGTCCTATGATCTTACCAATCATCATGGAAGTCTGATCAATAAAAAAGAGGTTGACCCGATATTATGAAGGTCAGCCTCTTTTTTTTATTATAATACCTTCTTTTCAAAACGGTTAATATCCGTATCTGCACCAATTACAATCAGGATATCATCTTCACGGATTTGTTCATCTGCTTGGGGAGACACAATAATATCTTTTTGTCTCTTAATCGCCACGATATTGATACCAAATTGAGCACGGATATCCAGATCAATTAATGAATTTCCACTAAGATTTTCATTCGCCACAATCTCTACGATGGAGTGTTCATCCGACAGCTCCAGATAATCCAATACATTATTCGAAACGATATTATGGGCAATCCTTCTTCCCATATCACGCTCTGGATGAACGACTTGGTTCGCACCTATTTTCCGCAATACTTTTTCATGATAATCATTTTGAGCCTTAACGGTAATATTTTTAACCCCGATTTCTTTCATCATCAACGTGGTCAAGATACTCGATTGGATATCGTCTCCAATGGCCACAATGACGTGATCGAAATTTCTGATTCCCAGACTTTTTAAAACGGATTCGTCCGTTGCATCTGCCACTACTGCATGTGAAGCAATGGAAGAGAATTCATTTACTTTATCTTCATCCTGATCAATCGCCATAACCTCCATGCCTTGATCTGATAATGAACGGACGATACTGCCTCCAAATCGCCCTAAACCAACAACCACAAACTCTTTTTTCACCATACATCCCCCCGCACTCTCTATATTCTTTATTTTAGCATAAAAAAAAGGAGAAAATGAAATTTCTCCCTGTTGTTCCCTGTATTAAATTTAGATGGGGTTTGCAAATTCATCACTTCTTACCTTTAACATAATCTGCATCAAATAAAAATAGCCTCATTAAAAGATATAGTGATGGAATCAATAATAGCAAACCTGCTATGAAGACGATGACAAGAGCCATTCCCATTGTTGGATTCGTCACACTTGTTTCTATCGTAATAAACGGTTTAAGAATATAAGGTAAATGCGATGCACCATAGCCAAAAAAGGCAAAGAAGAATTGCAGCATAACCAATATAAATGCCGTTCCAAAATTCTTACGCACGTATATCATTAGCGATGCACCAAAAAAGCAAAGGAGCGATAACCCAAACATCCACCAAATATCAATCGCCTTCGCAAAATGCTCTGCATTATGCTCTCTCAACGATACAAACACTAATAAACTTGCGAGTATCGTAGGTGCACTCCAAAACAGAGAAAACGTTCTTAGTTCCTCCCTGGAATCCATATCTCCTGCACGGTTCGCATAATAGGTTAGAAATGTCGCACTGATAAATAACACCGACACAATGGAGAGGGCCACCACACTCCATGAATATGGGCTGGTGAAAAGCTCCTTGGCAAGGAAGATGACCTTATCTCCCTTCTCTTCCAGAAATCCACCTTCTGAGATCGTTAAAGCCGTGGATAATGAAGCAGGAATCAATAACCCGGTCGCTCCATATAAAAACAGATATACGATATTGTCCTTAGATCCGTAATTTCCGAAAGCATAGAAACTTCCTCTTATCGCTAGTAAAATAATGGCGATACTTCCCGGAAGTAATAATGCCGTTCCATAATAATAGGCTGCGTCAGGAAAGAATCCGACAAGACCCACAAAAAAGAAGACAAAAAAGACGTTGGTAACTTCCCATACCGGAGAAAGGTATCTACTTATCAACACGTTCAATGTATGCTCCTTGCCTTTCATTCTCCCATAAAAGGCGAAGAAGCCGGCTCCAAAATCAATCGAAGCTACTATCAGGTAACCATAAAGGAAAATCCACAATACGGTAATCCCCACAACTTCCAAACTCATACCCATTCCTCCCTTAAAGCTTGAAGCCCCTTCTTCTCAGGCTACCTGAAAAGAAGGAGTACTTTTATGTCTACTTAACTCGCTTTCTTAGGAAAACGTTGTTCTAATTCCGCCTCTGCAGGCTTGTTTTTAAACATTTTAATCAGTACAACCACACATAGTACACCCAAGAGGATATAGAGGCCTACAAACAATGCAAACGTCAAGCCCACTCCATCTGCTTTCGTTGCCGCATCTGCCACTTTCATATACCCTCTCATAATCCATGGCTGTCTACCCACCTCGGCATAAATCCATCCAAATTCAATCGCCAGCATCGCAAGTGGACCACTCGCTACAATTCCCCATAGCAATGGTTTGTTCCATTCATTCCGCTTCTTCCACTTCCAGAATAAAACAAATGCTGCGGATATAAAGATACTGTAGAACCCAATTGAAACCATGAGGTCAAACATATAGTGAACCCATAAAGGCGGCCGCTCATCTTCAGGAAATTCATTCAGACCTATAACCTCTGTCTCAAAAGAACTCCCGGCCAGAAAACTTAAGAATCCAGGTAAACGGATCTCATTATGGACCTCATTATTTTCATCGAGGGTTCCGAATACAATCAAGTCAGCATTCTCTTCCGTTTCAAAATGCCACTCCGCTGCAGCGAGCTTTTCAGGTTGATACTCCGCAAGAAATTTAGCAGATAAATCCCCTGCCAGAGCAGTGGCAAAAGCGAATATCAAAGCAGAAACCATAGTTAAACGCAGGGCCTTCTTATGATATTCCCCGCCTTTCTTACGAAGAATGGCGAATGCCGTAATCGCCGCCAACACTAAAGCCGATGTTAAATAGGCAGTCGTCAATACGTGAAACACTTTCGTAGGCGTGGCAGGATTCAGCATCGCAGCAATCGGATCGATATTAATCGCTTTCCCATTCTCTAATTCAAATCCTTGAGGAGTGTTCATAAACGCATTCACAGTTGTAATAAACAGGGCTGAAGCCGAAGAACCAATCATAACCGGAATCGTCAACAGCCAGTGAATCCACTTATTCTTAAAACGGTCCCAAGTATAAAGGTAGATTCCTAAGAAGATAGCCTCAAAGAAAAACGCAAAAGTTTCCATAAATAATGGCAATGCAATCACTTGTCCCGCCACCTGCATAAATGAAGGCCATAACAAGGACAGCTGCAACCCTATGGCTGTACCTGTTACAACCCCCACAGCAACCGTAATCGTAAAACCTCTTGCCCATCTTCTTGCAAGCAAAAGATAATGAGGATCATTTCGTTTGATTCCCATAAACTCCGCAATGGAAATCATAATCGGCACCCCTACCCCAATCGTCGCAAAAATAATATGGAATGCAAGGGTTGTCGACGTGAGCATTCTACTCAAAATCACACCATCTAAAACCATTCTATACTCCCCCTACTGATCTACTTACTATCGTAAACAGCTCTTTTCTACTGTTTATCACTTATTGTTCATTATAAAACCTGAAAATGAGTTTGTGATGTATTGAACATGAATATTTTGTGACGTTTTTCACAAACATTGATCTGTCTTTTATTTTAGAGGTTTTTGGGGTGGATGGCAATGATGTTGCTTGGGTAGGATGGGCCTTAATTTTACTAGAGATTACTGATGGCTAACGAAAAAAACCCCACACACCAGTGCAGGGCTCCTTCAAACTTACATAGCATCCAACATCCTGAACTGCGATTTAACGAGATCATAATAATCACCATGCTGCTCCATCAGCTCATCGTGGTTGCCGGATTCTTTGATTCTTCCATTTTCAAGAACAAAGATATTGTCCGATTCACGTATTGTAGATAGCCGGTGGGCGATGATGATCGCGGTCCTACCGTTCAGTAGACGTTTCAATGCTTTTTGAATTTTGACTTCTGTTTCTGTATCAATGGATGCTGTCGCTTCATCCAATATGATGATTCGAGGGTTCGCCAATAGTGCTCGCGCAAATGACAGTAGTTGTCTTTCACCAACGGATAAAACATTACCCCTTTCTTCCACTTCGGTCTCGTATCCATTAGAAAGCTTCTCGATGAACTCATTGGCTCCGATAGCTTCGGCCGCATTCTTAACCTCTTCGTCCGTTGCATCAGGGCGCCCGAATCGGATGTTATCCATGATCGTTCCCGAGAAGATGAATGTATCCTGCAGGACGATGCTTATTTGACTTCGTAAGCTTGAAACCGATGCATCCCTCAGGTTTACCCCATCAATTTTCACTTCACCATTCGTCGGATCGTAAAAACGGCTGATCAGGTTGGCGATCGTAGTTTTACCAGATCCGGTATGGCCGACTAATGCGACGGTCTGGCCTGCTTTCATTTCAAGATTGATGTTTTGGAGTGCTTTTCGTTTGTCATCGTAGGAGAATTCTACATTCTCAAACTGTATTCTTCCTTTGATGTCAGTCAGGTTCACCGCATTCGTTTTTTCATTTACAATCGGTTGTTCATCGAGGAATTCGAAGATACGCTCTGATGAAGCCATTCCGATTAGTAGTTGATTGTAAACTTGGCCGAGCCTTGAAATGGGTTCCCAGAACATCCCCAGGTAGAAGGCGAATGAAACAAATTCCCCCAGTTCCAATGAGCCGCCTTGGATGAGATGGGCACCGTACCATATGAGGACTGCTGTCCCGATGGCGTTTGTCAGTTCTACCAGCGGGCGGAACATGGCATTTTTCTTTGTGGCTGTTCTCCAGCTATCGAAGTTTTCCGTGTTTACCCCATCGAAGAAGGCCATGTTTTCTTTTTCTTGAGTGAATGATTGAGTGACACGGATCCCTTGAATGCTTTCATTCAGATGGGAATTCAGCTTCGATTGCTTGAGTCGCACCATTTGCCAGGATCTGCGGATGTTTTTTCGTAAGCTGGTTGAGATAAAAAACATGATTGGCAGAATAACCATGACGGCAAGTGTTAACTCAGGGCTTAACGTAAAGAGAATGACGATGATTCCAATGAGTAGGATGATATCCATTAAGAGATTGATAACTCCGTTTGTGAAGAGTTCCTGAAGGGAGTTAATGTCATTCATGATTCGAACCAGGATGGAACCGGCTGATCTCTGATCAAAGAAGCGATGGGATAGCCATTGAACGTGGCTGAATAAGTGCTTTCTTAAATCATATATTACTCCTTGCCCCAGCTGATTCATCCACCTGATCCTGAGCACATTTGCAACGTAATTCAATACATAAAGTCCTGCGATAATTCCAACTAGTGTAAATTGTAAATTGGAATCCTTCTGCCTGATTGCTTTGTCTAATGTGTATACCCCAATCAGAATAGGTACGATCAATCGAACTGCTGTTGTGATCAGAACGGTAATGATGGATAAGGGCAGGAGTTTTTTAGAATATGGCTTTAAATACGTTAATAACCGGTAGAGTTGCTCCCAGTTAAACGGCTTATCGATCACTTGATCTGTAGAGTAATGGAATCTGCTTAATACGCTTTTGTTCACCTTGTTTTTCTGACTCAAATCCGCTCACCTACCCTTCCTGAGTTTGTAATATTTTTTTCTGGTCTTTGTATTGGATATCATAGATTCGTTGATACGGTCCATTATTTTTCAGTAGGAAGTCATGAACTCCCCTCTCGACGACTTTCCCGTTTTCCAGTACGAGTATTTCATCTGCATGCTTGAGTGATGAAATCCGATGGGCAATTATAAAGGTCGTTCGATCCGACATGACTTCTTTTAGCGCTTTTTGAATCCTGAATTCAGTTTCCATGTCTACGGCGCTAGTTGCGTCATCAAGGATCAGGATCGATGGATCTGTACATATCGCACGGGCAATGGCAATCCGCTGCTTTTGACCACCTGAAAGACCTAAACCTCTTTCACCGAGCCTTGTGTCGTAGCCATCGGGCAATTCTGAAATAAAATCATGGGCTTGTGCCCGTTTTGCTGCTTCAATGATATCTTCCATTGTTGCTTCCGGTCGTCCATACGATATATTCGCTTTGATGGTCGAGGAGAATAAGAAAGATTCCTGAAGTACGAAACCGATATTTTTTCGAAGTGATTTTAACGAGTAATCTTTCAGATCCCGTCCATCGATGAGGATTTCTCCCTCTTCAGGTTCATAGAAACGAGTGATAAGCTGTGTGATACTCGTTTTACCAGAGCCGGTTCCTCCGATCAGACCGATGACTTTTCCGGGTTCAGCCTTAAAGGTAATGTCCTCGAGGGCTGCTTCATCATGAACGGTGTAATTCAGGAACACATGCTTAAACTCTACTTGACCATTCATCCGATCTACATGAAGAACACCATGATGGTCTTTTATCTCTTCGTCCACTTCAAGAATTTCGAGTAAACGTTCCCCTGATGCTTTCGATTGGGAAAACAGGTTAATCGTAAATCCAAGATTCATGATCGGCCAGATAATGTACCACACTAAACTGTAAAACGCGACAAGCTCTCCTGGTTGAAGGTTGCCATTCATCACCAGATAACCACCGTATGCAAGGAGTGTCACCACACTTACATTCCCCAGAAACTCCATTAAAGGAAAGTACTTTGCCCAGATGTCCGAGGTGAAAAGGTATTTATCTTTGTAATCACCATTTGATTGGTTGAATTTGTTGATTTGATGATCTTCTCTTGATAATGATTTTACTGTATTGATTCCTGAAATATTTTCTTGCACATTCGTATTCAGTTTTCCGAACGATTTACGGATACCCCTGAAAGCTGGGTGAACCGCTTTATCGAACTTGTATACGGCAATTGCCAGGAACGGTAACGAAACGAGGGTGACGAATGTCAGTTGAGGCGAATAATAAAACATAACACCAAAGCTTACCGTTACTAAAAGGAAAAAGCGAAGCAGTTCGGAAAAACCAAAGGATAGAAAGAAACGAAATGCTTCTACATCTGCCGTCAACCGGGACATCAGATCCCCTGTTTTGGCATTATCATAGTAACTGAATGGAAGGAATTGAAGCTTTTCATACAGTTCGTTTCTCAGCCGATAAACCGAGGTTATACCGAATAGATCCCCATGGTATTGCTGAATAAATGTGGCAACGCCTTTCACGATCATAATGCCGATAAACCCAAATGCTAAGTAAGGAATCCACTGATAATTCCCTTGCAGAATCACATCATCAATCGTGATCTGCAGGATCATTGGATAGACTACAGTGATCACTGTAACAAAAATCAAGAAAATCATTGAAATGATAAAATGCCTTTTATATGGCCAATAAAAGGCTTTCAATTTTTTAAATGTATCCATAATTTCTCCCCCTTCAACGTTACATAAAAAAAGAACGTATTAATAAATATATCGGCTTTCGAAATATTTATCTACCCTTTTTTAGAATTTTTTACTTTTTTATGAATTATCCTTCTAGTCTTATTATTCATATTAATTGTAAAAATGAATCCAAAAAAATAGATCGGTCTTTTGACCGATCTATTCCCACATATTTCGTTTGAACTTATTCGCTTTTTTCCATTTCATCCAATACACGATTGACGCGCTTTTCAAGCATTTTCATTCCGCTTCCGCCCGCTTGGAAGTGGCGAAGATTCCCGTCTTTATCAAATACATAGTAAGCCGGGACATATTGATTTTCGAATGCATCTGTCAGTTTATGCTCACTGTCTACGAAGATTGGCTGAGTGATATCGTGCTCAGCTGCTACCTTCTTTATTTCGTCCAGGTTCAGGTCATCCTCGGAGCGGGGCATATGGACAGCCATAACATTCAGTTTATCGCTGTATTGATCACGAAATTCATTTACTTGTGGCATCGCTTCTTTACAAAGGTGACATGAGATGGACCAGAAGTGAATAAGTGTCGGCTTTTCTCCTACCAGCTCTCCCTTTGTTACTTCTCCATTTAACCATACTGTCGCACCGTTTAATTCCGGCATCGGCTCACGAAGCTTCATTAATATAGCCTCCCTTAATTGGTATCGTTCTTGTTTCTATTGTTCACAGGATGGATTTGTACTACTCCTGTGATAAGAAAAAGGCCTAACAAACGGTTAGGCCATTATTCATTTAAAGATTATAAAGTTTTTTGACCTGGCTTCCAGTTTGCCGGGCAAAGTCCGCCAGTTTGAAGTGCTTGAAGAACACGTAGAGTTTCTTCAACGTCACGGCCGATATTGTTGTGGAATACTACTTGGTATTGTAGTTCCCCTTCTGGGTTGATGATGTATAGTCCGCGAAGAGCAATACCTTCATCTTCGATCAGGACTCCGTATTCGCTGGATACGCTGTGGTTTGTATCTGCAGCTAATGGGTATCTTAACTCACCAAGACCATTTTCTTTACGGTCAGTGTTGATCCAAGCTAAGTGTGTATGAATAGTGTCTGTTGAGACACCGATAACTTCTGCATCTAAATCTTCGAACTCATCGTAACGGTCTGACATTGCTGTAATTTCAGTTGGACAAACAAAAGTGAAGTCCATTGGGTAGAAGAACAATACTGTCCACTTACCGTTTTTCATATTTTCTTCCAGTGACACTTTACCGAATTCTTTGTTTGGCAATACAGCGTCCATTTCAAAACGTGGAGCTTGTTTGCCTACCATGCGTTCTGCCATGAGTGAATCCCTCCAATGAGTTTTTAATGAATATTTCACCTAAGAAAGGAAGACGTGACAGTCTGTCCTTTCAAATCACAATTTTCATTATAAAGGATTAATTTTTTTTAGTCAATGTTAAATTATAATCAATTTAATATTAAAATGATTATAATTTATTGACTGCATCCCTTACTTGTTTTTCCCTATTATGTAGAAGTTTACTCACTTTTCTGCTTGAAAAAACCTCTACATAAAGTTTACCATTTCTCAACTGGGGAATAAAACAATATGCTTTTTGATATACTCTTTGACATGTCCCATGGTGAATTGTGTATACTAGAATGGTCATTATTTAAAAGGAAGGATGTTTTGGATTGAATTACATACTTGGTCTAAGTGTTTTAAGTGACCGACTTTCCAATTTTAATTGGGGCGGTCTATTGGTGACGATCGGAATTGGCGCCTTACAGATAGTAGCGATTTGGATCGCTTTCATTATCGTGAAAGGTGCGGCTAACAAAGTGGTTGAGAGAGTCTTTGATAAGTACCGACAGAGAAATGATGTTTCTGAAGGGCGCGCCCAAACATTACAGAGTCTTTCAAAAAATATAATCGGATACATCCTGATTTTTGTTTTCTTTGTCACGATTTTACAAATTTTTGGTATCCAGGTGACGGCGATTCTTGCCGGAGCAGGAATTGTTGGACTTGCAGTCGGCTTTGGGGCTCAAGGATTAGTAAGTGATGTAGTGACTGGATTCTTTATTCTATTGGAAAAGCAAGTGGATGTAGGAGATTACGTGTCCACTGGAAATTTCTCAGGGATTGTAGAAGAGGTTGGTTTACGAACGACTCATATCCGTGGGTTCGATGGCACTCTGCATTATGTGCCGAATAGAGAAATTACGAGTGTCAGCAATCATTCCCGCGGAAATATGAGAGCACTTGTTGATATCGGGATCTCATATGACGATGACATTGACAAAGCCATGGTCGTGCTTCAGCAGGTTTGTGATACGATCGCTCAAGAAGATGACAATATTGTAGATGGACCAAATGTGTTAGGTGTTCAGACTCTTGGCGCTTCAGATGTAGTATTGAGAGTATTATGCAAAACGAAAAACATGGAGCAATGGGGAGTGGAAAGGAAGCTTCGTAAAGCTTTAAAAGAAGCTCTTGATCAAAATGGAATTGAAATTCCTTATCCTCATCAGGTGTATATTGAGAAGACGGAAGGCTAATGCAAGTGAAAAGAGAAGGCGCCGGCCTTCTCTTTTTATTTGTCTCTTCTTCTTTTTGCATTCAGTAGACGCTGAAGGCGATCATCATCCTTAGTTTCTTGAGGGTCCTGTTTAACCTTGGATTTGCTTATCGGCCCCTTTTTCTCAGATACTTTAGGCATAGTCTGCTTGCCGTTTATAGGTTTCTCCCACTCATTCCGCTTGCGGTTCTGTTTCACTTTTCTGCCAAGTTGTTCAAAGCTTGTTTGTTCTTTATGAACGGAAACGGGTATCTTTCTTTTCAACTTATTAAAAACTTCCAAGATAGGACCTAATCCGAACCTTCTTATGGCAATTTCACTAAAGAAAAGAAGGAAGCCTATAATGATAAGGTGCGTACGGATTGATTGTTCTCTGGATGATTTGGTCTCGAACTCTCTAAAGACTTCTTTAGTCGAGGAATACCTCTTCCCGCCTGTTTCTTCCACTATCTTCTCCAGTGATCTGGTCCCCCCCTTGTAGGAGTATTCTTTCGAATATGGAACCGAAAAGCCTGTTTGGTATGAACCTCCACTCTCTTCTCCTGTCTTAGAGATATTCATATGATATAGCCCAGGTGATAACCTGCTTTCGAATTCGACTTCATAGTCTCCCGGAGCCTTGATCCTAGTCGTTGCAGGAACCTCCTTTCCACTTTCATCCAGTGCTGTAACCTCAAGTTGCGAGACATCTCCCGCAGATGACGAAAGCTTTAACATAGTATGTCCCCGATCGTCTTCCACATCGATGGTGTACGGGTTGGATTGGATATCTGGAAAAGAACGTGTAACAAGCTGATTGATAAATGTTGGCCATCCTTTCCACCTGACGAAATCCCCTGTCCATTTTCCAGTTGTATCAGATGTAAATGCAAATGTCCTCCCGAGACCATATCTCCAGGTTGCCAAGATAGGATCATTTTTTTCACTCTTCATCTCAACTTGAGAAGTGCCTTTTGGACTAGTGGCAATATAGGCATTCATTTGCGGAATGCCTTCTGTAAAAAACGTTCCCCATTTGGGCGAAATCGCTGGATAAAATGGACTGTCTTCAATATAGGTCCTTGTAGTAATGACTGTTTCCCTTGTTAAGATACTCGGTATCACACTGGCGTCGACAACATCATAAAATCTACCTTTTCCCCATTGGGACAAATCATTTAATAGGCCTCGATCTGCTCCTTCACCGATTGAGACGGTGGATAACGTGATTTGTTTATCGTGACCATCCTCTACAAGTGACTGGTAACTGCCTGACGTCGCAGATTGTCCATCCGTTAAAAGAATGATATGTTTTCTTTTTAAAGGCAAATCTTCTAAATCCTTATATGCTTGCTGTAAGGAGGAAAAGATTTCTGTTCCGCCACCAGGTGAAATGGAGCGTATTTGCTCTTCTACTTTTTTGCGATCAGAAATTGGTTTCGTCTCCACGATTTCCCATGGTCGATCGTCAAATGCAATGACTCCCAGTGTATCCTTACCCCTAAGTAAAGACACTGTTCTCGCAGCAGCTTCTTTTGCAAGGGCAATCTTCTGACCATTCATACTGCCTGAGCGGTCGAGCACAATGACTAGACCAAGAGACGGAAGCTCTTTTTTCCCTTTCACGTCCATATCGACGGGCAGTAATTTTTCAATCGGCGTTTTAAAATATCCTCCAAGAGCAAAACTTTCGCTTCCGCCAAACATAATAAATCCTCGTCCAAATTCTTTCACACTTTTCTCCATAAGGAGCATTTTTTTCTCAGGAATGCTTGTCGCAGATACATTATCAAAAAGAATCGTCTGATATTCCAGATAGGAAGTCAGCTTTCCAGGTAACTGCTCAGGTTTGTATGAATCAACGCTAAACCCTGCTGACTTCAGTAGTGGAGTTAATGGACTTTCTCCAGAAGGGCTTTCCACCAGGAGTACTTTGGCTGGACCTTCTGAACGAGCAAGATTGTATAAGGTATTATTTTCTTTGCTTCCATCCTCTTCAGTAAACGCCTCTGCTTTATACACCAATAAACCCGATTCACCTACGACATGCTTGAACTGAAATTCATTGTTTCCTTCTTGCACTTGTACAATTTCCTTAATGATTGACTGATCATTTAAGGATATGCGCATTTCTATCTCTTTTTTAGTTGTGCTGTACGCGTTAACGGTTATGACTGTTTCTTCTCCTTCGTATTGAATGGAGGGCGACGTAACATTAGTTACTGCCACGTCTTCTTTCGTATCCGGTGAAAGTGGAATCCAATCCACTTCGATCCCTTTGCCCTTTAGTAAAGGTATGACATTTCCCCCAGACCCCATCGTTTCCTTCCCGTCTGTGATGGCGACAATTCTTCCTCCACGGGTAAGGAGATTCGATGAATATTCCAGTCCTTCTTCGAGGTTCGTTTCTCCCTCGTTGATCTCTCTTGCAAACTGATCGATAGGATTTCTTTCCGATGAAATTGTTCGTTCAATTTCCGAGTTTTCTCCAAAGGCTACGATTCCGTATCCATCATGTTCCACCTTGGTTTTGGATGCTTGATTGATCAGATTCAGGATGTGATTCTCCTGTTCCGACACAGATGCAGAACGGTCAGCTAGGATGAGTACCGACCGCCCTTTATCCGGCAACAAAATAAGCGGGTTAGCAAGGGCAATGATCAAAAGACCCATCCCACATCCCCGTAATAAGAAGACGAGCTTTTCTTCCTTCCTCTTCAATCCCCGCTTGGCAAATAGGAAGAGTACAAATCCAAGGGGAATCATCAACCATATCCAAAGAGTTTCTTTAAATTCGATTCCCACGTCTGTACACCTCCCATTCGATAAATAATAAAAGGATTGCCAAGATTAGAAACCACTCAGTAAGGGCTTGGGGAATGCTCTTTGTTTCCTCGTTTTTCATTCCTTTAGTGGGTTCAAGGGAAAAGGAAGTCCCTTCTGATAATTGTTTTTCCCGATCATCAAGTACGACACTGAAATATTTCGTGTCACCATCTCGTATAGCCTGATATACACCAGGGGCTTCTGGTGCCTTGAACACTCCCTCCCCATTCCATTCTTTTACAAACTCACCTTCAGTCGAGTATATATCCCATTTATCTCCCGAAAGAGGTAATGTCCTTTCTTCACCCGGTTGATAATATCCCAAAAACCCGTGATTTTCTGATAAAAATTGATAAGAATTATAAAGAAAGATCGGAAATCCCGGATGTAATGGGAAATCTGATTCGTTAAGGTGCAAATTTAGCAGGACAAGCTTCTGACCATTCACTTCTCCCTTCTGGATGAGAGGAATGGAATCACCTGTGGCAACTGATTGGAGATTCTTTATTTGGATGGAACTCACTTTATCCACATACACTTTTTCCAGATCAACATGTTTTAATAGGGGATCTTCATTCGTTGCTTTAATCCCATGTGTCAACGGAGTGGCTTCTCTGGATCGTGCCGGGACGATCATGGCAGGGCTGCCGACAGATAACTGCTGCCACTTCTCCTTTGTGGTCAATATGATTCCATCCCCAGGCTTCATTTGATCCTCTTGAATGGTTTTCACGTTGACTCCAATCGATTGAAACCCTTTTAATAAGAAAGGGTTTATTTCCCCTATGACATGAATGGCCGGTTTTGAAGCAGCCTGAATACTTGAAAGGCTGTTATCTTCCATGTAATCATCATTAAAATCGATTACCGCCTTATAGATTGGGCTATAGGAAAGGTCAGATAATGGCACAACGGTTTCCTCTCCTGGTTCCAATGTCAGTCCCACTGAAGAGATCTCATTATTTTCATCGTAAATGGTGAGGTGACCCTTTCGTGATACCTCACTTTGATTTTCAATCACAGCGACTCCTTGATAAGAAGATCCTAACCGTTCAACTCCGAAACTTGTAAGAGAAACATTTACAGGATTAGTCAAAAGATTATGTACCTGAATAGGACTTGTAAGTTCTTCTGTAAAATCCTCTTTTCCCATTGAGTCTGAGAAGATATGTATGATTGATTCCGACCCGATTGCCAATGCCTCTCCAAGGTGAATCGCTTTTTCCATATCTTCGTTGTCATTAGATAATGGGAGGTTCTTCAAACCATTTAGAACAACCCGATCGTTTGTTTCTTCCGAGACAATGGTGGTTACAGATTTCCCCACTCCCAATAAGGTCACTTTTCCATCAGTTCCTTCAACCAATGATTGAATGTCTCCCTTTGCTTCTTCAAAGTGAGATCGATTGTTCACCACTGCGTTCATTGAGGCAGAGGTGTCCAGTAAAATGACGAGATGATCTTTTTGGGCCATTTCGTTAAATGTGTAAGGCTTTACCAGAGCGATCATTAAGAAGAGAAGGATCAGTACTTGTAAAAGGAGTAAGAGATTTTTCTGTAATCTATGAAACCATGGAGAAGCTTGCCATTCCTTCATTACCTCTTCCCATAGTAAATTAGAAGGAACTACTTGATCTCTGTATTGTTTTCGAAAGAAATACATTAAAATAACGGCGGCTATAAAAAAAGAAAATAAAAAAAAGATTGGATTCCCTATTCCCATCATATCACCTCAGCGGATCCATCCATTTTCTTTCAAATCCTTAAAGAATATTTCGTTTAATGGTGGCAGGCAACTTGTTTGTGTATAACCAAACCCCCATTTATTGCATAATGCTTCAATCTCTTTGTTGTGATAAAGTAATCGCTCCTGATAGAGCTCCACCATCCTCGGACTTATTGATACATTCGTTTCCTTGTGTTTTTCACTATCTAATAATTTGACATCACCTTGATAGGATGGCGTTAGCTCTTCTTCATCGAGGAGTTGGATAAAATAAACCATTTCTCTTCTAATAGAAAGTTTTCTGAGTGCTTCCTCTATCAATGAGAGCGATTCGAATCCATCTGAAAGAATAAAGGAAACAGAGCTTTTTTTTCGCACCCCTTTTCCCACTTCCTCAAAAAAGGAGATTCCATCTTCCCCTGTACGGTCTAAGGACAGCTCTTGAATGTCATGCAGAATCGCTTTTGCGTCCCGTGCCCCTTTTTTCATAAAGCACTTTTGGTGATGAGCTCCCATGCAATGCAACGAAAGCCGATCATCATTAGAAAGAGCCAAAAATGACAGTGCTCCAGCTAATTCTTTCGCTCTCTTCCACTTTCTATCTTCTATTAAAATGGAGTTCGAGCAATCTAGGTAAATATGAACCTTTATTTCTCTTTCATCCAAATACCTTTTGATATATACCTTTTCCGTTCTGGCATACACATTCCAGTCGATCTGCCTTACATCATCCCCAAGTTCATACATTTGATAATCGGAAAATTCCAGGGAACTCCCATGATGGGTTGCGAGGCGGGAACCTTTATGATGACCGTTCTTTAATCGTTTACCCGTGATCCTGTGCCTTTTCAATTGAGCTAGAAACTGGCTGTGCCAAAGCGTTTTCACCGACTTTCACCTTTTTGAACGTAATCGATCATTTCAAGGATGAGCTCATCCGTTCCAACATTCATGGCTTCTCCTTCAAAATTCAGGATTATACGGTGCCGCAATACGAGAGGAGCAACCTTTTTCAGATCTCCAATGGAAACATGGTACCTTCCTTGTGTCAACGCTCTGGCTTTGGACATAAGAATGACATTTTGAAGCCCCCTTGGTCCACTCCCAAATTCAACATATTGTTTGATTCTTTCCGTTGTTCTTTCACTTTTAGGGTGTGTTGCATCAATAAGGTCAATGGCAAAGTCAATCATTTCATCCGTGACCATGATTTCTTTCACCAGGTCCTGTATGCTTAATAGTTCAGCTTGATTCAGCCTTTTCTCAAGAACGATGTCTTCGGTTCCTGTTGTACGCTGGATAATTTGTTTCAACTCCGCTTTAGTAGGATAAGATACTAGGATTTTAGACATGAACCGATCAACTTGCGCTTCAGGTAAGGGATATGTTCCTTCAAGATCAATGGGATTCTGTGTGGCCAAGACAAAGAAGGGCTTCTCCAATGTCATCGTTTCGCCTACCACCGTGACTGTATTCTCTGCCATTGCCTCAAGGAGTGCACTTTGCGTCTTGGGGGTCGAACGGTTGATTTCATCCGCTAACACTAGGTGATGAAACAAAGGACCTTGATGGAAAACAAATGGATGTTGATCGTCCCGGCTTTGTTTCATGACCATTGTTCCCGTGATGTCTGTTGGCATTAGATCCGGGGTAAACTGAATTCTTGAAAAGCTAAGGTCCATAACATCCGCCAGGGTACGCACCAACATCGTTTTCCCTAAACCAGGTAATCCTTCCAAGAGAGTATGCCCTCCTGCAAGGATGGACCAAAGCACACCCTCTACAATTTCCTCCTGCCCTACGATAAAGCGCTGAACTTCTTCCTTCACTTCTGTTATCTTCAAAGAAGCTTTCTTAAATTGTTGCTCCTTATCTTCAATGTTCACTCTACCAACTCCCCTGGATCAATTTCACTAAAATAGGATTGTACGATATTCTCTAAATCTTTAGGGATCGTGGATCGATCTGACGTCTTCCGGTAAGAAGAATAATAGTCTTGATACACTTCTTCATATGGACGAAGAGTTCCCTTTTGTACCGGTCCATTGCCATCAAACCGCTCTCCATTATCACCCTCGCCTAATTTGCCAGTATCCCTTTCCATATTGTTCTGTCCCTCGATTTTTTCCGGGACAGAAAGCATCTCTCTGGATCCTTTCCCGTTGCCGGCTCCGTTTCCTGCTAGAGGGGAAGAACCGCTCCCAGTTCCGGCACCGTTTTCATCCCGTCCCTCGCCAGCTGAATTTGTATCACTGTTGCCTGGCTGATTTCCGTTTGCAGATGAAGAAGGCCCCTTATTTGCTCCTGTCTCACTGTTTGCCTGATCAGATGGTGATTTATCGGAATTTTGCGCCAATGACTCTGAGCCTGTTGCATCATTCTGTCCGATTGCATCCTTTAAGAGATCGGCTTCATTTTGAAGTTCATCTTCAAGTTTAGCAAGTTGATCTAATTGTTCTTCTACGCTATTCGATTCCTTCATTATTTCTGATAATTCATCCAAGGAAGCAATATCCTGTGATTTCAAAGTCATTAAAAGTTGCTCCATTTGAGCTTTTGTCATTTGTTTTAAAGCTTGCTGGAGTTTATCGCTATTCTTTTCTTGAATCGCTTCGTTTACGTTCTCTACTTTTATATCTGCTATCTTTTTCTTTACTTCCTGCAACTTTTCATTCTGTTTTTCAATTGATTTTTTCTGAAACTCGAGCTCTTTCACTTTTTTGATCATTTCATCATATCGTTTGGACGCGTCCTTTACTTTCTCCAGCTCTTCATTATTCTTCAACAGCTTTTCTTTAATAGGAGCATTCTCTTTCTTTTTCGCCTGTTCTGTTATTCTTTTACTTGATTCGGCGATGATTTCCTTTTCTTTCACAATCCGATTCGCTTTTTGGAAAGAGGTATTCCATTGCGTGAAAATCAGGAAGGATAAAAGCATAAGAATTCCGCTTGATAACAGAAAAGAAGGCTTAATTCTCTTCTTTCGATATTTCAATACTTCCGGCTGGGCCCTTTTCATTTTCTTCAATGCATCCTGCACAACTAAGGAGGATAGGGCATGGCCACTGTGAAGGCTACTATAAGCGGCAGTTACACGATTGTCTTCTACGAACCTATCATAGGTTAAGGCACTATCCTTCAAGGTGGCTCTTCTTCGATAAAACAATATCGCAACACCAATGAAAATAAAGTGGCAACCTACCCATAGGATTCTTTCCCAATATGGGATTAAAACTAAGGCTGCTATGGAAACGATGGATAGAACAAAGACTCCTGCATAAACAAGCAAGAGCTGAGTGTAGTACCATAATTGATTGATCCAGAGCTTTTTTCTTATTTGCCTAAGTAATTGAAGAAATTGTTGAGTTTCCATCTTCTCACCCTTTATTTAGCGCTCTTCACCTTCATGCTAGGTCTTAGCTTCATAATACTGAGGGACAGGGAGATCACTGCAAGAACAGTGTATATGATCAGGAAAGAAATCCATAATGGAAACGTAATGCCGCTGCGAGTGTATATTTCTTCAATTGCCATTGGTTCAAAATGCCCCATCATGACAATCCCGGGATTAAACATGGCGATTAAATACGGTGCAGGATTGGTTTGATTCTGATAAGGACCGCTGCCGATTGCCATTGAGAGCATAAAGAGGAATAACGTCCCACCGGCAAGAAAAAGGACCGTTGCATAGGTTGTTACCATCGACACAATCGTCTTTCGGATAACCGTTGAATATAAAACTCCTAAGGAACCAAATGCAAAAACCAAAAACAAACTGTATCCAAAGACAAAGAGTAAATCCGTTGGGGAAACTCCCCCGAATAAGAAAACAAAGCTATAAAGAGGCAAACTTGAGACAACAAGCAGTAATAAATAAGAAACCGACGATACCAGTTTACTCAGGATAATACTCATTGAGCTTTGCTCCGTCGTCAACAACATGCTTAATGTCTGTTTCTCCCTTTCACCACTGATGACACCGCCTGTTAACCCGGGTGTAATAAATAACACGAGAGCAAGCTGTAAGAAGGAGAGAATCATAAACATCACCCGGCTCTCTTCGGGACGAAAATAACCAGTATTTGAAAATCGCGTTTGCATATAAATGAAACCGATCACGACAATTCCTACGGCAATTAAGTAGCATAACATCCCGATAAATGATTTAAAGGAACGAAAGCGAAGTTTAAATTCTTTATTTAACATTGGATTGATGAGTAACTGCTTCATGAAAGTGTCACTCCTTTCATGATCTCCATAAAGACATCTTCTAAATTTGTTTCCGTTTCTTTGAAGCTCACAATCTGGATGTCGTTTAAAACGGCTTTCTTCAATAGCTCTATTTGATCCGTTTCTTCTCCTTTATAAAGGAAAAGAAAGGTTCTATTCTCCTCGTCCACTTCAACCTTTGAAACATAAGGGTCGTCTTCAAAGAACGCCACAGCACTCTCCACCATTCCCCTTACCCTCACGACAATCAATTTATCTGCCTGCAATTGAAATTGAATATCCTGAACAGAACCATGAGCTACAAGTTTCCCATTATCAATCACCCCGATTTCATCACACATTTCCGCAAGCTCAGGAAGGATATGAGATGAAATCAAAATCGTTTTCCCCATTTTCTTTAATTCTTTAAGAATTTCCCTCATTTCGATTCTGGCCCTCGGATCAAGTCCTGATGCCGGTTCATCCAGTATCAGCACTTCCGGATCATGGATGAGGCACCTTGCTAAACAAAGACGCTGCTTCATCCCCCTGGATAAAAGGTCAACATAGGAATCTTTTTTATGTGATAGATTCACCAGTTCCAAGAGCTGGGGAATGAGTTTCTTCCTTTGATCTGCAGGAATTTTATAGCTTGCACCATAAAAGTCCAGATACTCGTCAGCTTTTAATTGATCATATACACCAAAAAAATCAGGCATATAGCCGATTTGCCTTCTAACCAATTTTGGATCTTTGCTTATATTGAATCCGTTCACGGTAGCCGTACCTTCAGTAGGAGCTAAGAGAGTAGCCAAGATGGAAAATGTCGTAGATTTCCCCGCTCCATTTTGACCAACAAAGCCAAATACGGTTCCCTTTTCAATGGATAAGTTCAGATCATCAAGGGCCAGGAATGACCCATAGCGTTTAGATAAATTTCGAATCTCAATCATGGTCGGACCTCTCCTTTCAGCACAATGTCAGGAAGACGAACAAAAGGATCCCCCTGAGATCGCTTTTCAAACTCGAAAACGATTTCTCCATTTTCATTCATATATTTATTCAATTTATCTTTTACTTCTATTGAATTCGACGAGGATTCAGAAAGCACCAGTCGTTCATCTGTTTGTGGATCAACCAGAGAAAACTGAAGCACCCCTCCTGTATGAATGGTCATATTAAGCGAATGAAGAGTAACCTTAGACAACTCAATTTGATTCGGAAGATGAATGGTTAGCTCGTATGTCCCATCTTCGAGTCCCATTTCATCTGCTCCATTATGTGTGTAATGCTCAATCACCTGTCCCTTAACAGGCAATACATCCAGATCAAGCTGTTCATTCCTAAGTGTAAATGCACCCTTATAATTTCCGAGAGAAGGAAAATGTTGGTAGATTAATGAAAAATTTTCAGACTTGGATTCTTTGTTCTTAATCTTCATATTGAATATCTCCGCATCTGTATACCCAAAAATGACCGGGGAATTATTTTCATTATCCGCAGAAATCATTTGAGATGCGAAGTTTTCCAATCGTTCTTTCTTTTGTTGTTTTATGTTTTGCTGATTCGGGAGTGGCGCTGACATATTTCGGCTCACACCAGTAGGAGAAGATAAATAATTCGTTGAAAGCTTTTTATCAACGTTGAGCGTTTCCCCGGCTTTCATATCCCCCAAATGATACATTCTGGACCCCGACCAAATATATACATCTGTAAAATCATATGGAAAATCATTTTGAATCGTACCGGATATGGTTTGATCCTCTAACACTAATTCCGGTATAAACCTTCCTACTTCTTCTTTTTCACTTGCTCCGAGTAAAGTCCTCGTGGACCAGTATTCTACATCCCGAAATGTAATGGACCTTTTATCCTTCGTAATCTCTTCAACTGCGAACTTATACTGATCTACTCCCCCAGCACTATTCCTGACTCTTGCAGGTGTGATATCTAAATTATGCTTATCTGAAACAAAACCATAGTCTCCCCCGGAGTTTGATAATGCGCTAAAAGCTGAAATTCCATGTACGCTTTTATCTTCCTCGACTTTTAAGACACTCATTTGATTCAAATGAGGCTTCGATATTCTATCTTTAGCTCCAGTGATAAAGATTCCCGAGGAAACGAGGACGGAGATGGCAGGAATGATCCACCAAGCTTGTTCACGCTTATCCACTTTTCTTAATAAGAAATAGAGCAGGGGTACAAGGACAATCAAATAAATGATGAGAATGATGACAAGTGTACTTACTTTAAAATTGGTAGTCGGAAAGAGCTCATTGCTGTCAGCGACTTCATAATAAATTCTCTCAAGGAAACTTTGATCTCCGTTGGACTGGCCAATCAGAAAGTAGGGCTCTGTTTTAGACAGGACGTTTGCAAACCATTCGTCATAGCCTTCCCATGCATTTAATTCAGGGTCACCCAGTGAATATGCAGTCTGCCACACTTCTCCTAAGCCTTCAGAACTTTTCACAACCAATGGGATCCCGCCTTGCTCAACCAGAACATCCGATTCGGGTTTAACAGTCCCTTTAAAGATTGCTAATGAGTTAAAAGAAGCCTCTATATTCTTCTTCACATTAAAGATTGAAGTGTCTGAGAGTGTCGATTCTTCCCCTAACGTAAGAGGAGCCATATCTGCCACAGAGCCCAGAGTATCTTCCAAATGAGGAGCCCCTCCAATAAATAAAACACCGCCTGTGTCCACCCAGCTTTTCAATGCGCTTTGTTGATCCTGGCTAAGTTCTGAAATATTAAATTGGTCAATGATTATATAATCAAGCATTTGAAACCCGCTCTTCTCTTCAGGAACATTTTCCTTTGTGAGCGTTAAAGTCTCTACCCGATTCCCTCCCATGTTAGCCCCTTTAATCCCCTTCAAACGGTCAGGATTTTCACTCAATAAACCGATGGTCGTATAATTGCTATAAATGAAATTAGGCGTTAATCGTTTATCTCCTTTAAACTTTATCTCTTTTCCTTTTTCCCAAGATCCTTGGAACAAATGAATGGTTTGCTGATTGGAGTTATGCCTGATTTCATCATTGAATCCTGGAATGGATAATGTGTATGTACGTTTTGAATTTGCTGGCACATCTATCGGTAATACTCTTGCCCCTCCAGTCTGATAGGAAGGAGCATAGTCAAATAATAGATCTCCCTTGAAATCAGAACCTGTATTTTCGACGGTTACTTTAAGGGGGAAACCTCTTCCCTCCTTCACTTTTCCATCGATTCCTTCTTCCACTGAAATTTTAATTTGCGCTTGTGCGAGTGTGGTATCTTCCATGAAAAGAAACATCAAGAACCCTAATGTCATCACAAATATTGCTTTCGTCCATCTTTTCACATGCATTCCCCTCTTTCTTTCTCTCTAAAAGTAGACGAATTCATAATGGGGAAAGTTTCTATTATTTTTATCTTTTTCCTCATTTCCCATCTACCTCAAGTGTAATTTTACACTATTATTGACTCTTAGCAAGACCATTTTAGAAATTTTTGTTAATTTCTTATTAAATATATCTTTTCGTAAACATAGTTACTATGAGTGGTAATGTGAAACACGGTCCGTTCCTTTCCGCTCCAGGCACTTCCTTTCCGCGGGGAGGAAGTCGAGCCTCCTCGGGCTTTGCCCTGCGGGGTCTCGACTTTTCCTCTATCTCCCGCAGGAGTCAAGTGCCTTCCGCTACAATCCACTCTGTGCTATTACTTTTTTACTGCCTGTAAGTATCGAAAAACAAACTATCTAAAAAGGAGGAAATGAAAGTTTTATAGAAACTTATTATGCTCACGCGATAAATAACCTCTTGTAAAGTGAGAAGTAATCCGTATGTTACTTTTACATTATGCTCTATCACGAAATCCCCTTACCATCTTTAATAAGGTCTTCATAACAGAGCTTCAAGGTGTGCAAGATAACAATGGAACTAGAAAAAATATTCTTTTTCTTAAAAGGAAGATCAATCTCTACTTACCTTAAAAGAGATGGTTTGCTAAAATTCTTGTTTTTATTGTTTTCCATTAAGGATTCATGCTTAGAAAGTTGATTCTCGCTGCAGGATGCTCGACTCCTGCGGGAATAGCTGGACAGGTGAGACCCCGTAGGCGCAGCCGAGGAGGCTCACCGCCAGCCCCGCGGAAAGCGAGCATCCTGGAGCGGAAATCAACTATTACAGTCTCCTCTACAATAGCAACAAACTTTACGAATAGAGCCTTGCGAAAGAGACTTTTAAATGAACAAAAAAATCACGGAACGATATGTGTAGATATCATTCCGTGATTTATACTCATTATTTTAATCCGCCAATATATTCTGAGAGAAGGGAGATGGCAAAGTCTATCGCTTTCTCATCAGGGTTTAATTTAGAATGGTGCAGTCCAAATGGAGAGTTCACGCCAAGCCAGAACATAAAGCCCGGTATTTCCTCGAGCATATAACCAAAGTCTTCTCCCGTCATAGCTTCTTTACAGATTACTGGGTTCCGATTCGTTTTTTGGAGGAAAGAAATGAAATGGTTTGTCCACTCCGGATCATTGAAGACCTGTCGATACATGCTGCCATAATCCACCTGAATATCACAATCATAACTGATTTTCATCCCATCGATTAACGCTTCAAGCCGTTTTTTCACACTTTCCATCGACTCGGCTGATAGGGTACGGATGGTACCTTCCAATCTGGCTGTTTCAGCGATGATATTCTGCACCGTCCCACTTTCCATTTTGCCGACAGTGATGACCGCACTGTCTAAAGGATCGACATTCCTTGAGACGATCGACTGCATTTGTGTAACAAAGGAAGATGCCACGACAATCATATCCTTCGTATGGTGAGGATAGGCAGCGTGACCACCCTTCCCTTTAAAATCAATAAATAACTCAGACGTATTGGCAAAAAGCAGTCCCTCTTTAACAGCAATCGTCCCTACTTCATATTCCGGTGCAATGTGAAGTGCGAAGATCACATCGGGCATCCATTCCTTCATGATTTCGCTTTCAAGCATGGGCTTCGCTCCACCTGGTCCCTCCTCTGCGGGTTGAAATATGAAAAGTAGATCATCTTCTATCGGGTGGTGAACGAAATGGGTTAAAACCCCCAGCTCAATCGACATATGAAAGTCATGGCCGCATGCATGCATCCTCCCTTCATGTAATGAAGGGAAATTCAATCCTGTTTCTTCCGTGATCGGCAGGCCATCAATGTCACCGCGGTACCCAATCATCTTTGTAGGATTGGTGCCATGAACCTTAACGAATATGCCTGTTCTCCAGGTCTTAACCTCTAAGCGGTCAGCAGGCAGGATTGAAATATAATTCAATAGGTATTGCTGCGTTTTAAACTCTTGAAACCCAAGTTCAGGAATTTGATGGAGATCTCTCCTGATCGACTTAAAGTCTACTGTTGACATGGGTATCCTCCTTACATGAATAATAGATCGATAGATAGTGAAATTGAGACCTTACAAGAAAAGAACAGACGCCAGCCGTCCGTTCTCTCCTTGATCATGCTATTGTTGAAATGATTACAGTTGACGTAATTCTTGTTTTATTTCAGTCTTAGATTTTGTCTTTTCGTCAATGTCTTTCAATTTCTTTGCTGGTGTACCTGCCACAACCGTGTATGGAGCTACATCATCCACGACAATCGCTCCGGCTGCAACGACAGCCCCTTTTCCGACTGTTACACCTTCAAGGACAACGGCATTGGCGCCAATGACTACATCGTCTTCGATGACGACGGGTTTTGCAGATGGCGGCTCAATTACCCCGGCAAGCACCGCACCCGCTCCAATATGACAATTCTTCCCTACTGTAGCACGTCCACCAAGTACAACATTCATATCGATCATCGTTCCTGCACCTACTACAGAACCGATATTTATCATTGCACCCATCATAATGACCGCATTGTCACCGATTTCCACTTGATCGCGAATGATGGCGCCTGGCTCGATACGCGCTTTAACCCCTTTTAAGTCAAGAAGAGGAATCGCAGAATTTCGGCGATCATTTTCTAATACGTAGTCTTCGATTTTATCTTTATTTTCTTCAAGAATAGTAGAAAGCTCGCTCCACTCCCCGAATACGACACCGGAATTTCCTTGAAGGAAGGTTTGGGAAGAAGAACCAAAGTCGATTCCCTCTATGTCACCTTTCACATAAACCTTCACAGGGGTTGACTTGGTACTATTTTGGATAAAAGAAATAATTTCGTTTGCGTCCATCATTTTCATAAGAATACCCTCCGTAATTATGTATAAATTCAGAATTTGTTTCTTGAATTACTTTATCAAATTAAAGGATGTAAGACAACCCTAAAGGTTAAAACTATGAATTTTCATGAAGGAATCCGTTTACAACTTCAACAAACGCTTCTACTTGTCTTAATTGAAAGGCGGATTCATAGCCTAATAACCAAGTGTCCCTATGTATCAGTGAATCATGTTCATCGATTAAAGGTATCTTATAAATATCTTCTTCCATCCCGTCTAACGTGATTGCTGGTAATATGGCGTAGCCGATTCCGTTTAATGTCATCTGCTTACATGTTTCAATTTGGTCAACAACAATCGTTCGTTTTGGGGTTGTCTTGAATTGCCGATGCCACCAGTCCTGAATTTCCTGATAGTAATTCGAGTCACTTTTAAATTGGATAAACGGTCGATCAGTTTTCATGACTTCTTCAATCGATTGAATTTCTCTATCGACTAAATACAATGTATCTTGAAAGAGATGGTGTTTGGGGCCCTTCCAATCAGGGGTGCCTCGAATAATGCCGATATGTACTTCATTTTCATAAATCGCTTTAAGAATTTCACTGCTCCATCCTGTCATTAACGAGATTTTGGCATGGGGATAGGTTTCCACAAACCTTTTAAGTACTTTAGGAAGCCAATTCTGTCCTACAATCGAGGCACATGCAATCTTCAATGTTCCATGAACCTCGAACTCCAATGCTTGAATTCTTTCCTTCACACTTTCTTCCTTCAGCAGCATTTCTTCAGCCAGTTTCACCACAAGCTCTCCGGCAGGGGTTAAGGCCAGACCTTTTTGAGAGCGAAGGAATAATCTGGTACCCCACTCCTTTTCAATCGTCTGGAGTCTTTGTGACAGTGCCGGCTGCGATACAAATAGCCGCTCTGCTGCTTTACGCATGTTCATTTCCTGAGCCAGTACGTGCAGTAATTGATATTCTGAGAACGCCATAATCTTCACCTTCATAAGTTTTTCTTATATTATATCTTAATTAATATAAAATTTCATTATTATCAAGAATGGAATAGACTGATAGTAGAAACATTGGGAGGTGCCTGAAAATGGAAGTGATTCTCTTTTTCACCGGCTTGGTGGTAGCACTCATTGGAACTTTGGCAGGAAGCGGGGGATTGATTGGTATGCCCGTGATGCTTTTACTTGGTTTACCCATTCATACAGCCATCGCCACGGCCAAATTTTCAAATATTATGAGTTCTTTTTCAAGTTTTATTTATTTAATAAAAGATCGAAAGGTTACATGGAAAGAATGTTTACCTATTCTTCCTATTGCTCTTCTTGGCGGGTTGACCGGGGCATTTTTCTCGGATAAAATATCTCCATCTTTGCTCGAATGGATGGCCTTCTTCTTTCTGTTATTCGCCCTTTTTCTAAGTATCATAAAAGGATTCAAGCCAAAAAAGGTGAACCAGAAGCGATTTCGGGTTTATGGATTTTTGTACTTAATCAGTACGTATGACGGATTGTTCGGACCAGGACAGGCAACCATGCTCATGTACACACATCTGTTGCACGGGCTTTCCTATTTAAAATCGGTAGCTCTCACCCGCTTTCAGACTTTTGTAAGCTGCTTAGGAGCATTCACCGTCTATTTCCATAACGGCCACGTAGAATGGGGAGCTGCCATCCCTTTTGCACTGGGTGCACTAATCGGGGCTCAAGTTGCAGTAAGGGTAGCAGCCAAACTTTCTACGAAACATGTACAAATTTTATTAAACGTGCTTACTCTCATTCTTATATTACAGCTGGGGAAAAGTCTATTTCTTTAGCGATTGATCCCTGGGTAGAAATAAAATGCCGATAAAGCTAAATAGGGCGAAAAGTAAAACGACTAGATATACAGATTGCAATGAACCTGTAAGTGAATTCTGTAATAGCACGAGCATATCGGAAGACAATCGCTCCCTCTCTTGTTGATTCAAGAGCATATTCACATCATTGAGGGAATAATCATTACCGCTTTCTTCTAAGTAACTCTGCAGGCGGCTGTTCAAAATTCCTCCCAACAGCGCAGCCCCTATTGTCGTACCTAAATTCCTCATGAACATATTGGTGGCAGTCGCAATCCCTCTGACCTGCCACTCGACAGTAGACTGAATGGAAACGATAAAGGATGTAGAGCTTAGCCCCATCCCTACCCCTACAAAGAATGATCCAATTGCCGGCCATAATGGACCGTATGATGGATCCATCAAGACAAAGATCGTTCCACCTGCTATTAGTGATATCCCCCCCATCAAGGATGTTTTAAAGTAGCCGATCCTTAATAATAAGCGTCCCGCGATTGTAGCCGAAATCGGCCAGCCAATAGACATGGCCGTCAATGTAAACCCGGCCACAGTTGCACTCCTCTCCATGACACCTTGTACAAAAGCGGGGAGGAAGCTTGAGATGCCGATTAACATAACGCCTGTTGTTAGTGAAACGATATTGGCGACCAAAATGGAACGTACCTTCCATAGATTAAAAGGCATCATCGGTTGCGCCGTTTGTCGCTCGTGATAAATAAACACAACAAATCCCAAGATGAAATGGGTGATCAGAAATTTCGCCTGCCAAGAGTCCCAAGGCAGGTGTACACCTCCTTCGACCAGTAGGTACATTAAAGACGAGAGAGTTACAACTAATAGAAACGCACCGCCATAGTCGATAACCGGTTTTTTCTTTTCAATGTTCTCGTGTAAGTACAGCCACAGGCCGACAATCGATAATAAGCCGAGTGGGATATTGACCCAAAACACGTACCTCCAACTCGCATATTCAACCAACAATCCCCCAACGAGAGGTCCGCTAATGGCGGAAATCCCCCAAACGCTTGATAAATACCCTTGTATTTTGGCACGTTCCTCCTTTGAATAAATATCTCCCACAATCGTAGTGGCCATAGGCAATACCGCTCCTGCACCGAGTCCCTGGATGAATCGGAATAGAATCAATTGCTCCATCGTTTGGGCAAATCCGCATAAAGCGGACCCAACAAGAAAAATCATGATCCCGATTGAGATAATCGGTTTCCTGCCAAATAAATCAGATAGTTTACCGTAGATAAGGACGGTAATGGCATTCATTAATAGATAAGCGGAAAACACCCAACTATATAGAGAGAAGCCACCAAGATCACCCACGATGGCAGGCATGGCGGTAGAGACGATCGTTGCTTCAATGGCCCCCATGAACATAGCCAGCATCACAGCCATCAATACAAGCGGTTTTTTCGTCCTTTTGATTGAACCCAATCCTAAACTGCTCATCTTGTTCTCCTTTGTATCGTCATTAATAAACAAAATAAAGAGGATGACAATTATGCCATCCTATATGATCTTACCGTTATGTAACCGTCATGAAGGGTTTAATCCCTTTTAAACAGTTGTCGTTGAAGTTGCTTTAACACAACTCTCCTTGTCATGATCCCTTCAAAGTATCCATCATCAGAAACCACACACAAGAATGGATGATCCACTAAAAGCTCAAGTGCTTTCTTGAAATCTGTTTCTAAAGAGACGCTGGGAAATTCAGTTGTCATGACTTCCTCTACCTTCTTTGCTTCAAGTTGTTCAAACTCAAAGCGTTCAAGACCAAGAATGGAATCTGTGATTAAACTGGAACTGATTAAGCCCTGAAAACGAAATGTCGGATCAAGCACAGGGATGGCTGAGTAACCACTCTTAGTGAGTAATAGTAACGCATGTTCCAAGGAATTCCCCACTTGAACATGAGCCACCTTCTCAGAAGGAATAATGAAATCTTTAATATTCGTTTCTAATAACTCCTTGCTACTCAATGAAATCATGTATAACCCCTCATTTTAAAAAATAAGAATTTGCGTGCCAATCTATAAACAAAAGAAGCAGACACTTTCCATTTTAACATATTGGAAGAAAAATGTATGTTTTGACGATTGGCATATAGACTAAAAAAGATAACCGAATGGTTACCTTTTTAGTACATCAATCTTGTTGAGCTTCTTGTAAAAGTTCAAAAATTTCAATCGCTGTAATGTCTATGTTATCAAAAGGAAAACTGTTTCCTTTTTCATTCATGACTTCAATTTCGAATGTATCTTGTTTTGGTAAATACTTTACCTCACAAATTTTCTTTCCATTGTATTCGAAAAATCGTTGTTGAGTTTCCCCTTGTTCACCTTGTTCTTGTAATGATTTTAATCTTTGTATAATTCCAAGAAGCTGAGACATAATCGGTCTCTCCTTTCCTGTTCTAATTCTTGGTCATAGCTTTTGCATTGTACCAGATTCTATCCTGTAAAATCTAATGTTTTGTCCTTTTTCTACAGAAATTCCTTTATAATGAAAGGGTAGAAATATATTCTCCCCGAAAGGATGGATCCGATGAGTATTTATCGTATAGATTCCCGAATATCGTTAGTTGATCTAATGGATTTGTCACTACAGGAACGTACAGGAAGTTATATTATAAACGAAAAGTCCCTTACCATTATCGAAACATCTGCCAGCCCTTCTATACCTCATCTAAAAAAAGGTCTCTCTAAGTTAAACATTAATCTTGAAGATATTCAATACATAATTTTAACTCATATACATCTCGATCATGCGGGGGGTGCCGGTCTTTTCCTGAAGGAATGCCCCAATGCAAAGGTCATCGTTCACCCGAAAGGACGTCGTCACCTTTCAGACCCTACTCGCTTGATCGCTGGAGCAAGAGCGGTCTATGGAGAAAAATTCAATGATCTTTTCCACCCGATTTCGCCCATTCCCGAAGACCGGATGATTGTAATGGAGCATGAGGAGAAATTAAATCTGAGCGATAATTGTACATTGACGTTTTACCACACCCCTGGTCATGCAAATCACCATTTAAGTATCCTTGATTCTGTGTCAAATGGGATGTTCACCGGGGACACATGCGGAATCCAGTATACGGTGGGGTCAAAGCACTTCTATATCCCTTCTACTTCCCCTAATCAATTTAGCCCTGAAAACATGAAGGATTCGATACGCATGTATAAGGACCTGCAGCTCGATCGCTTATATTTTGGGCACTACGGGGTCACTGAAGAAGTATCATTTGCATTAGGGGAAGTAGAAAGCTGGCTTGATCTTTTCATGGAAAAAAGTGAGGAACAGTTCTCTTCCGAAAGAACAGGGGAAGAGAACGTAAAAGCGATATCTGCTGTACTTTTTGAACTTACAAAGGGTAAAATGGTCCAGAAAGGTGTTGATCCAGACAACCCGATTTTCAAATTAGTAACTCTGGATACGAACGTATCAGCAATGGGAATCGTAGATTATTTCTTAAGGCAAAGCAAAGGAGAAAAACCATCATGAAAAAAGTCACATTATATACTCAACCAGAATGCCCACCCTGTGAAGTGGTCAAGATGTATTTGAAAGAACACAATGTTGAATACAAAGAAATCAATATCAAAGAAGATGAACAAGCAAGAGATTACCTGGTGAAAGATCTGAAGTCTTATTCCACTCCGACAATCACTGTGGACTCTGAAGTGATTTCAGGCTTCAACCTGGAAGCCCTAACGGCAGCATTAAACAAATAAAAATTAGGTTTTTCAACATAAAAAAAGTTGGCCCATTCGCTTTCCACGGCCAACTTTTCTTGTATTATTGGGATTGAATTCCCTCTGGTAACTCGTAGGTAATGGAGGAAACCTTCCACATACCTTCTTCTTCACTTAATACGACAGCTTCTATACCTGAAACCTGGGAAACAGGACCTTCTTCCTCATCTGTTCTTTCTTCCCAGACGTACCACTTTCCATTTATGTATTTTACGTTAGTAGACTCATCATACTTAAAAAATGGAATATAGTGTGGTGCAAAGTCCGATCCAAATGTGATATAACCCCCTTGAACTTCATAAACATTTTCCTCTATGAAGCTTGCTGTTAGGTCCTTTGTGAAATACTGTGACAACTTGTCATTAATCTGTTTCTTCGATTGTGGTTTTTCACTTAATGATACTTGGGTACGGAAGGCATCTTCCACAAGAGTTAATGCATTATCTTCAGTAAATTCTGATGCCTGGGTTTGACTGACTTGCCCACATGCCGCTGTAACGAGCCCTACAATAAGTAATAATAGCCATAATTTTTTCATTTCCATTTGCTTTCCCTCCCTTAGAAAACTAGTTGAAATTATTGTAGCAATGGAAAATTGTCGATTGGTTATCATTTGTTCGTTAAATCCTAACAAGGACTGACATATATTTTGGTTTGGTTGTAAAATTCCCCCTATTATTGACAGGTAAACACGAAAATCAATGGTACATTTAACCAAAAAGGGTGCCGCATGATTTCATGCGGCACCCTTTTGATTATGATAAATAGCGAATGGACCAATATATTATAAACAATGTAATGAGAATGGTGGCAATTAAGATAGACAAGAATATGGGATTTCGAATAAAAGGATGTTCCTTCACGACATCCGGTATATCTGTATCATATTCACCCTTCAGCCGCTTTTCCTGTCCAGCCAGTTTAAAGGTATACACCAACGAATAACCTGCTATCCCTATAACAATCAGGGAAAGCACGATCATATATATACTCATCATAGCCCCTCCTTACAAAATGTCCTTAAGAATAATTTGTCCCAATAGGAAAAGGCTATACAAGAAAAGCGGAAGGGCTTAGGTAGCCTTTACACACCTCCAAAAAAGTTAATTCATAAGGAGTGGTAGGCTGAAACCGTTTCTTTCCGCTCCAGGCACTTTCTTTCCGGGGGGAGGAAGTCGAGCCTCCTCGACGTTCCGTCTGTGGGGTCTCGACCTTTCCTCTATCTCCCGCAGGAGTCAAGTGCCTTCCGCTACAATCCACTCTGTGCTTTATAATATTGATTGCCTAATAACGGATGGAAAACACAAAAAAGCCCTATTGTAGAAATGTAGAGCGCTTGTCTCTGAAAATAGTCTATCTACAAAGAAGTTTTAAAATCAGTTAGTACAGTTTATCGTTATTACCCACCATGGGGATTACTTGCCCTTTCCAATTAAAATTATAAAGCATTCAATTGGACAATTAATCAAAGGCTTTTGTGACAGCTAGATCGGTTAAATGAGAATCGTATCCTGAGTTTGACGCCAAGATGTACCCATTAGATTGGAGTCAACGGAACCTGTAACTGTCAACTAAATAGAATAAAGTGAATTAGACACCACCAAAAAAAATTTAATATTGCGGGACATAGAAAACGCGAAAAATCCCTATATTTAGAAAATTAATGAGTATATGGATTCAGTTTAAATACTTCTTTGAAATAGGTAAAAAAAATCATTTAGGATGAGGAAAAAGAATACTGAGTACTGGTTAGAATGATTTTAGACACCCTTTAGCTCTGTCACTAAAATCCTCTTCAAGATGGTGAGGGGAACTGCGGAGACTCCTGCAGAAGTACGGGCGTGCCGAGACCCCGGAAGCGAAGCTGAGGAGGCTCGGCCGAACGCTAGCTGCAAGCGGAGCAGTTCCCCTCACCATCCAGCATACACTAATTGACAGAGCCCAAGAAGATCATAAAATTATAAAAAATCTTTTCGAAAAAGCCTAATTAAAAGATCAAACCATCCTCCTCAAATAAAAATTCATACGAAAGATCCATGAATAAATATAATCCATTGCCAAATGGAAAAGAATAGGTACGGATGGATTCTCCTGAATCAATATCGCTGTAAATGTCCGATAATAATCCTTTCTTGTTGATTCTCATTCGAATGATATTTTCCAGGAAGTACGGACGCCAGCTCCAGTTCTTTCCTTTGTATCTTGGTTCTATCTTCCACTTTTGATCCGTTTTTACTACGTTACTAGTCACTTGGAAGCCATTTTCATCACAAATGTACAGCCGGAAGCATTTATCGGTAAAATACTTCCCCAACTCAAAGAGTATGCCATCGAACTCAGTACTTTGTTTTTTTATCATCAGCAGCTTTTGACTGATTTCTTTATGTAGGACGTCAGCGAATTCATACCCTGCTTCAAGATGCTTCTTCTCATATCGAATATAATCCTGACATTTTTCCTTCAATTTTTCTTTTAGGATTTCCGGTTTCAAAAATGAGCCTGAGGGGTGCTGAAGATAATATCCTTGATAATAACGACCACCGTTCAACCAGGCAAACTGCAGTTGAAAGTTGATTTCGATATTTTCAAATAAGAGGGATGCCCCAATCTTTCTCGCAAGCATTGACAAACTGTACAATATATCTTTATAGACTTTATTCCCTGCATCATTTCTCAGTTGGAATAAATCCACCTTCAATATATCAGGTGAGAATTGAGATAGCCGATCCAGCTGCCCGCTGTTTCCGCCCACGTTATCAATTGCAATTTTTATCCCATATGTTTTGTAATACAGAAGCAAATGGACAAGCTGATCGAAGTCTCCAACGAACGTTTTTTCAGACAGTTCAATTACAGTCCGGTTCAAATCCAAACCCTTTTTTTCATATTCTTGAAGTAGCTCCAAAAAGGATTCCCCGTGGTCAAGCATCAAAAGCCTCGCATCTCTGTTTAAAAAGATGTATCCCTCTTGCTCCTCACCTAAAAACTTACTCAGTGCCAGTCTGGTTACTCGTTCATCCACTTCCACTTTATATTCATCGGGTATCTCATCATCTCCAAAGAATGGGCCGAGACTCTCAATGGCCCCTTCATTGATTTCTATTCTACCTAATACTTCGTAACCGATGATTTTATGTTCATCCGCACTGAAAATCGGTTGAAAGTACGGAATCACTTTTTCTATATTTGTTAACACTTCTAATGCGTCCATGCGCACTCCCCCACCATTACTCTTTTTTTCGCATAATTATAACACAACTATACAGTGGAATCGAAAAGACATAAACAAAAAAGCTTTCCCTGCACTGCCATATAGACATATGCGGGAAAGCCATTAATCTTCCGTTCAAATTTTATCTTATATTAGAACGGAAATTGATTTAGCCATTGTCCTCCGTCCATTGTGATGCACTCTCCGTTTATATACGCTGCTTGGTCTGACGCAATGAAATAAGCAAGGCCCGCAATCTCTTCCGGTGTTCCTAATCGTTTTAACGGGACACTATCAATCGTTCTTTTCGCTGCTTCATCAGATATCCAAAGCTTCTCGGCCCCACCGGTTCTTTCGATTGGTCCTGGTGCTATGGCATTTGTACGAATGCCGTATTTATGCCCCCACTCGACGGCAAGTGTACGGGTTAACGATAAGACACCGGCTTTGGCAGCCGCAGAATGAGCCACACCTGCACCTGCATTCCAAGCGTAAGTGGCAACCATATTAATGATGGACCCCTTTTGATTGTTCTCAATCCAATAATTCCCTACAGCATGTGAACACAGGAACGTTCCATTTAGAACGATATCAATAACAGATTTCCATCCATTAGGAGTGAGCTTTTCCGCCGGGCAAATAAAATTTCCTGCTGCATTGTTTATGAGTACATCGATTTTGCCGAACTTCTCAGCCGTAAATTCAACCATGGCCTTTACGTGTTCTTGTTCCCTGACATCCATTTGAAAGACTTCAACCTTTCCATCAAGAGATGAAAACTCATCTTTCACCGATTGTAGTCGTTCTTCATTTCTCCCTGTTACGACGACGCTTGCGCCAGACTCCACAAAGTGCTTCGCCATATATTTCCCCATACCATTCGAGCCGCCTGTTACAATTACAACTTGATGTTCTCCCATATGTATCTCCCCCTTGTTTATGAATGAATGTTCACTCACAATTTTATCATATAGTGATGCACTGCAACCATTTTAATATAAAAAAAGACTGATTTTTAAGAAAATATCTTTTCCTTAAAAATCAGTCTGAAAATTCAGCTATCCGGATTATTAACAATGGTATCGTGTAATTGTGCCAACGCCTTAATAATTGTTTTATTTCTCTTATATCCTTTTGCTTCAATTGAAACATTATTATAAGAAACGACTACCTGACCTAAAGATCGAGGAGTTTTAAAGCCATAAATATATGCTTTAATCGTTCCTCTATCGGTAGGGAGAAATAGGATTTCCATACGTTTTGTCTTTTTCATAATCCCTCTCCTTTGTAAAGCTTTCGGAACTCTGATTCACACGGATTTCAATCCTTATATGCCTGTCTATGAATCTTTTACTCTCCTCACTTTAAAATAAGTCATAGGAACTACTCTGTCAAACATTTCATCGTTTTTGCCGGACGTATGTGAAAAAGAATGTAAATAAAACGCATCTTCAAGGCTACCTCAAGATGTGGGGCAAGAACGTTACATAAGAACAAATTGCTGCTGCTCGATTTCCTTAGGGCAGATCGGTTTACTAAAGAAAAAACCTTGAGCTTTTTGGCAGTTCGCCTCTTTAAGAAAGTCAACTTGTCCCTCTCTTTCCACACCCTCAGCAATCACCTCAAGACCCAGGCTATGTGCAAGATGGATGATGGTAGTCGTTATGGCAGAATCCTTCTGATTCATTCCAATCTCTTTCACAAATGATTGATCGATTTTCAATATGTCAATGGGGAATCGTTTCAAATAGTGTAGAGAGGAATATCCTGTTCCAAAATCATCCACAGAAATGTACACACCAAGATCTTTAAGCTTTCTCAGCATTTTTAATGTTTGTTGAGTGTCTTGCATGGCTCCCTCCGTAATTTCAATTTCTATGCAAGAAGCAGGAAGATTATACGTTGATAAATAGAAATCAATGGTATCTACTAATTGCTCCTGAAGAAATTGCTTGGGAGAAATGTTGATTGCCACACGTACCGACTTATATCCTTTGTTTAGCCACTTTTGCAGCTGCATACACACTTGCTCCAGTACCCATTCACCAATTTGATGAATCAAGCCTGTTTCTTCTGCCAACGGAATGAACTGTGCGGGGGATACAAACCCAAATTTACGGTTGTTCCAACGGACTAACGCTTCGAAGCTATCAATGGTACCTGTTGCTAAGTTTACCTGTGGCTGATAGTGGACGTATAGCTCCCCCTTCTCTATGGCTCTTCTCAAATGTGCTTCCATAATAATATAATTCGGAAAACTTGATTTCATATGCGTTTGGTAAAAACGATAATGCGCTCTTCCTTTTTCTTTAACTTCAAAGAGTGCTTGAGCAGCCTTTTGAATAAGTGAATTAGAATCATATCCATCTGCAGGATAACGGCTGATTCCAACCGAAGGAGAGATGTAAAATTCCTGCTCATCTATAGTGAAAGGGTCTATGAACAGTGCCAGGATTTCCTTCGCTTTCGTCTTGGTATCATCAAAACCACTATTCTTCAACAGGAAAATAAATTCATCCCCTCCTTGTCTGTATAATAAACACTCTTCGTTCGTAAGGGTTACCAAACGCTCTGTGATTTTTTTAAGAAACCGGTCTCCTCCCTTTAAACCAAGAGTATCATTTACAAATTTAAACCGATCTAGATCGAGGTATAAAAGCGAGAGCTCTATACCTCTTTCTTCCATATTATGAATGATCAAAGGCACATGATCATCCAGTGCTTTCCTGTTCCAAAGACCAGTTAATTGATCATGCAGAGCCATATAATGGATCATTTCATTCTGTTCATGATGCTTGGTTATATCCTTCACGATAATATAACAGCCGTCACACTTTTCTTTTACAACGATGGGAACCATTTTCAGCTGGGTTATTTTCTCCTCTCCGGCTTCGTTAAGAAGAATACTATAATCAATCGTAGAAGGAGTTCCCATTAGTGTTTGAATGAGTGATTCTGACAAAAGTTTCTCATTTTGAGAGTGAAATAAATCATAGATTTTCATATTTACTAAGTTTTCTTTTGAATAGCCTGTTAATGAGCAGCCTGCTCCGTTAGATTCCTTGATGAAACCTTGTCCGTCGAGAATGAATATCGCATCCAGATTATGCTCGATAATGGATTTATAGCGTTCTTTCGCTTTCACTAATTTCGTCTTCTCCAGAATCGACGAAGTTATATCCCTTGTAATGGAAACCACGTACTCTACTTTTCCATATCCATCCTTGATGGGAGTCAGTATGGATTCGTTCACAGCCTGGCTTCCATTCGTATGAAAAAAAGTATCCTGATAGGTAACGCTCTCACCCTCTTGAACAAGTTGGGTGTATTTCTCCTGTAAGTCGGTAGCCATCTCGAATGAAACCACTTCCTCCAATAGGCGCCCCATATCCTCATGCTGAATGGATGTATACCTTTTGGCTGATTCATTTATGTATAGGTACCTGAAAGAAGGTCCCTCTTCCACTTTCATAATGAAAATCATATCATGTATATGATCTAAAATCAGTTCTTTCAAAACAGTGTCAAGGACCTGTCGATCTTGTCCGTTGGTGTCTATATTAGTAGTCCAATTCATGGATTCGTCATCCTTTTAGCCTTCTGTTATTTTCCACATAATGCATCCTCCTTATATTTTACTAGTTAATCCAAGAATTTCCTACATTCTTATGAGAATATTCGTTATTTTCTTCACTTTCCATTACTTTATACCTACATTCCACTCCATTCGTCTGCCTATTATGGGTGAGACAGGCGCGCAGCTCGAATGTGAACCATACACTAATATGAATAGAGAGAGGAGGTTTATTGTATATGTATCAACACGCATATTACCCATATCACAGTAATCCGCAGTTTAGAGGAGGAAATCAGCGGTTCTTCCCATTCTTTGGCTTACCGTTTTTAGCAGGCGGGTTAGCTGGGTTGGCCATTAGCCCGTTCCTTTTCAACAGACCTTGCTATGGTCCAGCTTGCTATCCACCTTATCCGCCTTACGGAGGATATCCTTACCCAGCTTACCAACAACCCTATGGTGGAAATAATATCCAATCTTCACCGTACAATTTTACAGAGAATATTAATATATACCCCCAAAGATAAACAAAGGGCTCACCTGAAAATGTAAGTGCTACATTCTTTAGGTAGAGCCTTTTTGATATTTACCCTCTACAGCTTTTTGAAGACAGGGTACCACGTCCAATCCTCTGAAGGTAATGCTATAATTCCTCCTACTATAGAAATGGATATGTCAAAATATTACTGACTTTCAACAAGAAACTCCCCACCGTACCTTTCCAATCCCATAAAAAGGAGGTATAATGGAGATTAATACAATGGAAAGGAGCCAATAACTTGAGGAATACTAGTAAATCTACCCCTTCTTCCACATCCGTAATCACCCTCTCTCAAGCTATATTCACTGTGAATCGTCATGCGAAAACAGCAGGTAACCCAAAATACTTATATTCATTAAAAAAACGAGCCTTAATGAAAATGATTAGGGAAGGTAAGGCGAAGAAAGTTGGACTTCACTTTTCCAACAATCCAAAGAATAGTCAACAACAATCTGACGTATTGATCGATTGCGGAGATTATACCTTTCATATCCCTCCAACAAAGGAAGATTTCAAGGAATTGCCTCACCTGGGTTCACTTGATCAATCGTTAAGAAATCCTAAATGTAAAATGGGACTTCAGCAGGCTAAAGGGATTTTAGAACATTATACAGGGATGTCTGATCGTAATGAACAGCCTCGTAAACCCGGGAAGAGTAGTTATCAAAAACCTGTTTTTAAAAAGTTGGGCGATAGCTTCTTTTAATGTTCAAAGATTTTAGCAGATTAACGCATATATGTCATAAAGGGTTCAGACGAATGTCTGAACCCTTTATGATTATCCTTGACCTCATTGATTTTACAATATATGTTGATCAATTTTTATAATCAAATCAGCAATTTCGGGTTTACTGATTTGATCTTCTGCTCCGACCATCTCACCTTTATGTTTTAAATCATTTGTAATCAGTGAAGAAAAAATGATGACTGGGAGTTTGTTGAGCTTAGGATGACTTTTAATTCTTTTGGTCAAATGATGTCCATCCATTTGCGGCATTTCAATATCTGTAATGACAAGCTGAACTGACTGTTCAATATCATTGGTTCCCTCAACAAGTGATTCCAGATAATTGAAGGCATCGGCTCCATTTTCAAAAAACTCAACTTCTTCATATCCTGCTTCTCTCAACGTATCATTCAGAAGCTTACGGAGTAAAGGGGAATCCTCAGCAGCAACAATCTTCTTATTCCTTCTCTGCCTTGGTCCTAACTTCTTCACTTGCTCCACCCGGATCCCTGTTTCAGGATTGATTTCCAGCAGAATACTCTCAAAATCCAGTAACAATATCATTGATTCGTTTCGCTTGATGACCCCTATTATTCCGGAATGTACACCAGAATACATTTCTGAAGGCTTCTCTATTTGATTCCAGGAAACACGATGAATTTGAGTAACGTTATGTACATGAAAAATGACTTTCTGTTGATTAAACTCAGCAACAATGTACTTTGAAGTGGATGCCTCCCCCTCTTCCACTCCCAGTACCCTTGCCATATCGATCACTGGAAGTACCTCTCCCCTCAATTGAATGAGTCCTTTCACATGAGGGTGAGAATGGGGAATAGTGATGACAGGGGTTGGTTGGATAATCTCCTTCACTTTAATGACATTGATACCAAATTTATTGTGATGAACTTCAAATTCAACTATTTCAAGTTCATTGGTCCCGCTTTCAAGAAGAATACTGTTTGATTGATTCAATTATCTTCGTCCTTCCATAGAAACATGAGTATTTGTCTTACTCTTCTTATATCGAACAAATGAGAAACTTGTTTACAGGAAATCATTAAAAAAGCCGTCAAACCCTTCCTGGGAAGCAGACTATTTCGACCCTCACTTTTCATACGGTGACCTAATGGTAATAGAAAATGGATCCCTATGCATACTAAGGGGAGGAGGTGTATATATGACCGATCGAAGGGACTTAGAGAACCGGAGCCTGCCTGATTTTGATGAAATAAGTGACCACATCCTTCCCTCACAAAATAATCTTCCCATTATTGCCATCGGGAAGAATGCTGATGGAATAGATGAACCCAATGAACTCACTTATATCGAAGGACAAAGGAGAATAAATCAGGAGAACCGGGAAAACCCCCAGAAATAAACGAAAAAGCGATTGAAGGCATCCCTTCAATCGCTTTTTCAATTATACTCCGCGCTTGTTGCCCCATACTAAAGTATGCAGCTGCGGGAGCACACGCACATGATTTAGTTCTTCCTTCTCACAAACCTTTTCAATGAGCGCTTCATAATCCAGTAATAAATTTGCCAGAAGCTTTGGTGTATCCCCTTCGGAAACAGAAGGGTTACCTGTCTGAATATAAAATGGAACGTCAGGATAGTGTTTATGAATCTTTGTGGCGTATTCAAGATCCCTATCATCAAACACTACAACTTTTAAGCTGAATTGTGAGCCATTTTCAATTAAACGGTGAACAATGAAATCCAGTTTCTCAAAATCAGTCTCCATTTTCGAACTTGGAGGCTTTGGAGAAAGTGTCAGGTCATCTATATCATAGAACCAATCCTGCCAGCGGCTTCCTTGCGTTTCTAAGGCCGACGCTATGCCATTCTCCTTTAAGATCTCAATAAGCTCCTTCAAATGAGCCAATAGAGCAGGATTACCACCGGAAATGGTTACGTGAGAGAACTTGTTTCCACCGACTTCTTTTAGCCTGTTCCACACTTCTTCAGCCGTCATAAGCTGAATTTCCTCTTTCGCAGAACCGTCCCATGTAAAGGCAGAATCACACCATGAACAACTATAATCACATCCCGCAGTTCGGACAAACATCGTCTTTTGACCTATCACCATACCTTCGCCCTGTATGGTTGGACCAAATACTTCTAAAACGGGGATTTTCTTCATGATTGTCTCACCTTTGGTCTGTAAATGACGTAACTTGTCGGTGTTTCTCTTAAAAATACTTGAAGGCATTTAGGTTGGTGAGGCAGTGTATCTAAATGAGCCTGAATGATTTCCCACATCACTTTCGCTACAACTTCAGTTGTCGGGAACACATTGCCGTTCTCGGGAGAAAACAATTCATCTTCGTTCATCACCTTATGATCAAAGCGCTTATGAATCAGCCTTTTGATGTGTTGGAAATTAATAAGAAACCCGGAATCATCAAGCTTATCCCCGGCAATAGTGATATTGGCAAAGTACGTATGACCATGGATATCCTGACAGCTTCCTGCATCCACATGTGGAATATAATGGGCTGCCGCAAAATGCATATCTTTATTTAATTCAAATTCATAAGTGTGGTCAGGAGTCGGGTAGATTTGTTGTATCATCTTCCCTCTCCCCCTTTTTTAGCACTTTTATATTCTTCCAGCCCTTTTTGTCTAAGCTCACATGCAGGGCACTCACCGCACCCGCTGCCTTTTATCCCATTGTAGCAAGTGAGGGTATTTTCCTGTACATAACGGAAAGCACCTAAATCATCTGCCATTTCCCACGTTTGTGCCTTATTGATCCACATGAGTGGAGTATGGATCACAAACTGATCATCCATGGATAGATTGAGGGAGACATTCAAGGATTTCACAAAAATATCCCGGCAATCGGGATAGCCGCTGAAATCCGTTTCACATACACCTGTTACAATATGCCGCGCTCCGATTTGCTTCGCTAGTATGCCTGCAAATGACAGGAATAATAGATTTCTTCCAGGAACGAATGTAGATGGTAATTCACCATCAAGATGAGTGATTTCCTCATCTGTCCGTGTTAAAGCACTTGGTGCCAATTGATTTAATAAACTCATATCTAATACATGGTGAGGGACTTTCAGATCCTCTGCAATCTCATTTGCACAATCAAGCTCTGCAACATGCCTCTGACCATAGTTAAATGTCACCGCTTCTACTTCTTTAAAAGCTTTCTTTGCCCAAAATAAACACGTTGTGCTATCTTGACCTCCGCTGAATACGACTAACGCTTTCTCTGTGTTCATAAAAGGTTCTCCTTTCTTTTCTACAGGCTCTTTTGCCATGAAAAGAAGAAAGAGATTCTGTGATACCCTATAACATTGGCTTTAAAGCCGTTATTAACAAAAAATAACGACACCTAAGGATGCCGTTTTCCTTAGTTTTTTATAGAGGGTTGTGCTAGAACCTCTCGAGACTTATCAATAATCCCAGTTCTTCTTCTTTTATCCTCAACCAATATAACGTTTTTTCTCAAAAAAATCTACTGTTTACGGGAATTTCATCGGTAAATTTATCTCTTTCGTAACCAGGCCTCCATTTAAATGGCCGCCGATCATTACGAGCCCCCTTTCCCCTCTTCATAATGGAAATAGATGAAAAAAGCAGAACTCTATTATGGAGTCACTGCTTTTCAACTTGTTTATTTTAAACGAAGGAGCCTTCTTCGTTTTCTCCGTTTTTTTGTGCTGAACCTGAGCCAGCCGATTTTCATAAAGAAACCAAACATGATCAGTGCTATAATGCCCATAACACCGAGAACGATAAAGTATCCGCTTCGCTCATCAAGTTCCGGCATATAGACAAAGTTCATCCCATACAGGCCAGCAATAAACGTAAGAGGCATAAAAATCGTCGTAATGACGGTTAAGGTCATCATGATATTATTCATTTTATCTGAGTTAATGGATAAATAATTATCCCGGATATCTGATGAAAATTCCCGATACGATTCAAGCATCTCGACAAGCTTGATTAAATGATCATACACATCATTAAAATAGAGCTGTTCTTCTTTGAGTGCATTCAATCTGCCGGAATTGCTGATACGATATAATAAATCCCTCATGGGAACAAGGGTTCTTCTTAGCTTTGACATATCATGACGAATATCGAATAATTCATCCATCAAATCACTATCAGCATCTTCATTCGTGTTATCTTCTATTTTATTGAGCCGATCTTCAATGCCATATACGAGGGGAAAATAATCGTCCACTAACCGGTCGACAATTCCATGCATGACCTTAAAAGGGCTGAGCTGATCCCCTTCTTGCTGAACTTTTTCCCATACATTATTTAATTCCCTTACAGGTTGTTTATGGAAGGTAACGATAAAACTTGCGTTCACAAACATATTCACTTCGTGAGAATCCAGCGTTTTCTGATTAATGGCATGCAGAAGGACAAATATGTATTGATCATAAAAATCGAGCTTAGCCCGCTGACTGAAATCGTCCAGGCAATCCTCTATCGCAAGTGGATGGAATCGAAAGTACAGCTTAAGTAACCGGATATCTTTGCTGGTCGGCTCTGAAAAATCCACCCAATACCATTTAACACCCTTTTCTTTTATTCTGGATAAGGGAACATCCTGTTCAATTTCCCCATTATCCATAATAATACTCGTTCGAATCATATGGCTCTCCCTAACTGACATTTATTTATTTAATACCCTTTCCCTTTTTCTTCACCATTCAAACAAAATCACTACGTAAATGCAGGAATTAATGATAAAATATGAATCAAATTATTAAAGTAGGTGTACGCAGTGGAACAGTATATTAACCCTCGGATCAAGGACATCCAGATATCAGGTATTCGAAAGTTTTTTAATATGGTGGCGGACATAGACGACATCATTTCCCTGACAATCGGTCAGCCGGATTTTCCTACCCCACAACATGTCAAAGACGCGGGTAAGGCTGCCATTGATGATGACTTCACTACCTATACCCATAATGCAGGGTATCTCGAATTACGAGAAGCTGCGGCTTCATATGTAAAAGACAAATATAATGTACATTATAACCCTGTAAATGAGGTCATAGTCACAAACGGCGCTTCTCAGGGGATCGATGTGATCCTTCGAACAATCCTTTGCGAGGGGGATGACTGCCTTATCCCTGGACCCGTGTATCCTGGCTATGAGCCGATCATTAAACTTTGTGGTGCTAATCCCGTACATATTGACATCACACAAAATGATTTTAAATTGGATGCCGCCCTTATTGAAGAGAACTTAACTCCTTCTACAAAATGTGTCATATTGCCTTATCCATCCAATCCAACAGGGGTAAGCCTATCCAAAGCAGAATTGAAAGAGATTGCCGACTTGCTTAGAAATAGGAATATCTTTGTGTTGGCTGATGAGATTTATAGCGAGCTTACCTTTGATGATTCGCATTATTCCATTGCCGAATATCTAAGAGAACAAACCATCGTCGTCAATGGTCTGTCTAAATCACATAGTATGACCGGTTGGAGGATCGGACTGGTATTCGCTCCAGAATCAATTTCTAAGCATCTAATAAAGGTTCACCAGTACAATGTTTCCTGCGCTTCTTCCGTCTCCCAAAAAGCTGCCTATGAAGCTCTTACAGTCGGCAAAGATGATGCGGCAGAAATGAAGAAAGAATATAAAAAACGAAGGGACTATGTATACAACAGATTAATGGAGATGGGATTTGAAGGAATCGTCAAACCGGACGGAGCCTTCTACTTTTTCGTCAAAATACCGGATCGGATTCTTTTGAGTTCATTTGATTTCGCGTTGGCACTTGCCCAAGAGAAAAAGGTGGCTGTCGTTCCTGGAGATGCTTTTTCCGAGTTCGGCGAAGGATACTTCCGATTATCCTATGCCTGCTCCATGGAACAGCTTACAGAAGGGCTTGACCGGATCCAGTCCTTCATCCAAACCTGACGAGAGGGACGGACCTTGTATAAAAAGGTCCGTCCCTCTTCATGTTTACCCTTTATATTCACCGTTATTTTTAGATGCTTTTTCTTTTTTGGCTTTGTCTTTGTGTATTTTGTTAGTTGCCGCACTTCCCATTTCGTGGGCAAACTCCGCATTGATCTTAGAAGAATCGAATCCTTTTTTGTTCTTCTGTTGTGGATCATTCTTTTTAGTACGTTTCGCCATTTCTTCCACACCCCTTTTATTGATCATGCTTATCCTTCAATGAATCAGGATAGGGTTATTATTCGCCTTCTTCTTTTTCACTATACGAATGAACTGTCGATATAAAAAGAAAAAAAGAACCAACCCAGTTAAGTGAGTTGGTTTTAAAAAAGGAAAAGGGGGTGTTAGTGAGAAATTAATCTCCAATTTCATGCTTAATTATAGAATACCCCCTTTCCAGAATGGTAAACCACCCTTCTGAAAAAAATTCGATTTTTTTCAAAAGAAAAGTTATTTCAGTAAAACTCTTTAAAAAAGCGCTTTCATAACGTATAATAAACAAGTAAATTCTGAGAAGCGAGGTTCTAGCATGTATATGAAAGAACAGTATGTTTTCAGAAACGATCAAATTTATAAAGCGGTTATCAGAAATTATGGCAAGGATGATTTCAACGACTTGATATCCGTTCAAAAAAGAGCATTCCCTCCTCCCTTCCCATCAGAATTATGGTGGAATAAAGACCAACTCACACAGCATTTGTCTCATTTCCCTCTTGGGGCCATTTGTGTGGAAGTTGACGGGAAATTAGCGGGGAGTATGACAAGCTTAATTGTCGACTTTGATCCGTTAGAACCTCATCATACATGGGAAGGCATAACTGATGATGGATATATCCGTACTCACAATGAGAATGGAAATACATTGTATGTTGTGGATCTATGTATCGACCCTGATTATAGGGGATTTAAGCTAGGAAAAGTCTTGATGAATGCCATGTTTGAGATTGTGGTTCATTTAAAGTTGGATCGCTTACTTGGGGGCGGTCGGGTTCCTACCTATCATAAAGTGTCCAAAGATTTCCCGATTGAGGATTATATACAGAAATTAACGAGTGGAGAATTCAAGGATCCCGTCATTACGTTTCTTCTACAAACAGGACGCACTCCGTTAAAAGCGGTTAAAGGGTACCTTAAAGATGAAGAATCATGTGACTATGGGGTCTTAATGGAATGGAAAAACCCTTTTAAAAGTTCAAGCTTCTAACGCGTTTTGCAAAGTGATGCACTCCCTGAACAAGAAAAAAGGGATTGAAAGAACAATACGTTCTTTCAATCCACAAGAAAGGGGGAAATGAGAATGAAAAGGCCCAAAGGGTGTGCCTTATTCTTCACAGATATAATACCCTCATTTCCACCATCTAAACCTAAATTTATTCCATTGATGTCGCTTTTTTCACAGCAGAAATGACAGCATCATTTGTGTCTAATTGTAGTGCTTGCACTGCCAGTTCTTTCATTTCAGCACGATTCAACTGACGGATTTGAGAACGTGCGCGTAAGATCGATGTAGCACTCATAGAGAACTCATCCAAACCTAATCCCAGAAGAATCGGTACAGCAATCTCATCTCCAGCCATTTCACCACACATACCTGCCCATTTGCCTTCTTTATGAGCCGCATCAATTACCATTTTGACAAGTCGTAAAATGGCAGGGTTATACGGTTGATATAAGTAGGAAACTCGCTCATTCATGCGGTCGGCAGCCATTGTATACTGAATCAGATCATTGGTTCCGATAGAGAAGAAATCTACTTCCTTGGCAAAAACATCCGCCATTACAGCAGTTGATGGAATTTCCACCATGATTCCCACTTCAATATGATCATCTACGTTCGTACCATTTTCAAGAAGAGCTTCTTTCTCTTCTTCAAGGATGGCTTTTGCTTCTCTGAACTCTTGAAGATTTGAAATCATCGGGAACATGATTTTCAGATTTCCGAATGGGCTGGCCTTTAATAACGCTCTAAGCTGAGTACGGAAGATATCCTGTTCGTCCAGACAAAGTCGGATCGCACGATACCCCAGGAATGGATTCATTTCTTTTGGCAGATTTAAGTAAGGAAGCTCTTTATCTCCACCGATGTCAAGGGTACGAACCACTACAGGTTTCCCTTCCATACCTTCTAATACAGCCTTATAAGCTTCGTATTGCTCGTCTTCAGACGGTAATTCGTCACGACCCATGTATAGGAATTCTGTACGATACAGACCCACACCTTCTCCGCCGTGGTTCTTCACCCCTTCAAGATCCTTAGGTGTCCCAATGTTTGCGGCAAGTTCAACATGCTCCCCATCCTTGGATACCGTTGGTTCATTGACAAGCTTCGCCCATTCAGCTTTTTGTTCTTCATATCGGGCATGCTCATTCTTATACTCTTCGATGACTTCCGGTGTCGGATTAATATGTACTTCTCCATTTAATCCGTCAACGATGATCATGTCACCATTTTCAACAGAGGAAGTAATGGATTTCGTTCCCACTACAGCTGGAATCTCCATTGAACGTGCCATGATGGCCGAGTGAGATGTTCTTCCACCGATATCAGTTGTAAATCCTTTAACAAATTCACGGTTTAATTGTGCCGTATCAGAAGGTGTTAGATCCTCTGCGATTACAATCACTTCTTCTGTCACCATGCTTGGGTTCGCAATCTGTACGCCCAACAGGTGTGAAAGGACACGTTTCGTCACGTCACGGATATCCGCGGCACGTTCTTTCATGTATTCATTGTCCATGGATTCAAACATGGATACAAACATATCCGCTGTTTCTTTAAGTGCGAATTCAGCGTTTACATTTTCAGATTTCACTTTGTCTTCGATTGGTGTAAGTAGTTCTGGATCGCTTAGGACAAGAAGGTGCGCTTCAAAGATTTGAGCTTTATCTTCACCTAAATCAACTCTTGCTTTATCACGGATCGCTTCAAGCTCTGACTTGGACGTCGCAATGGCTTCCTGGAAGCGAGATACTTCCTGTTCAGCATTGTCTACGTTTTTCTTTTCAAAACTTAGGTCAGGTTCAACTAAGCGATACGCTTTCGCAATGGCGATACCATTTGATGCCGCAATTCCTTTTAAAAGACTGGACATTACTCAGCTAATCCTTCTTTGTTCAACGTTTCCTGTAAGCTGTTTAACGCTTCTTCTTCGTCGCTACCTTCAGTAATGATTGTGATTTCTGCACCTTTACCAACACCTAAAGACATAACACCCATGATTGATTTCAAGTTTACTTTCTTTTCTTTGTATTCTAGATGTACATCGCTGTCGAATTTGCTTGCCGTTTGAACTAGTAGAGTTGCCGGACGAGCGTGAATTCCTGTTTCAGCTGTAACTGTAAATGTTTTTTGTGCCATGTGAATCGACTCCTTAATTTATCTTGTTTTTGGTTGCTTCATTAAAGTAATGGATTATGTAGAATACGTCAACTATTTCTAGTAAATAATCCATTCCTACTATAAAGCTGTTCAATAAAAAAGAATAGCATGCAATGAAGATATACACAATTGTAAAGCGTTATTTTTTTAGTATTTCATAAATTTGCCACTGATATGAACCTATTTATGTAAAATTTCATGTATATTCATCAAAAAAACTGACTCTTTATATTCCCTTGCAATTCAGGAGGGAATCTTTAGTATGAGCCAGTTTAGTCAACATGATACTATTCTCTTTCTACCGCTTCAGATTTTGCTTTCATGATATTATAGCCGATTTTTGCTTTTATGACCGTGCCTTTCAGAGTCATTTCATGATCTTCAGAGGTGTTTGTATAAACGTTTACTAAGTCGCATATGCACCGGGAGAATAATTCTGAGAGTTGTTTTAATTCCTGCACCTCATGCTTACCATCCTCTTTCATCAGTTCTTCTATTACATCCATTGCTAAGCTTTTCACTCTTAGCGCCTGTTCTGTTTGGTAATTCATATAGCACTCTCCCTTTCCCTGTCATTCTTTCTCTATCATATGCAGGAAAAAACTAGATTAGAACAGTAGTACTATATGGCATTTATACATTTAATTGTGCATCTTTCGTAAATAATTGCTTATATCCCATCAATATGAAACTGATGACCGTTAAGGCAACACTCCCCACTATGCCTAAAAGTATGGCAATCTGATACTCGATGGCTACTAATGGACTGATCCCCGAAAGGATCTGCCCTGTCATCATTCCAGGCAAAAAGATGATGCCCATCCCTAACATATTATTGAGAGTGGGAAGAATCGCTGCATCAAAGGCATTATCTACATATTTCTTGGAGGCCGCTTTAGGGGTTGCTCCCAGCATCAGGGCTCCTTCTACCGTTTCTCTTTGATCCTTTAATCCCCCTAATAGTGTATTGATCCCCAATGTGATGCCCGTCATTGAATTCCCCACTATCATTCCGGCAATGGGTATGAAATATCTAGGTTCGTACCAAGGTGAGAAATGGATCACCACCATATTAAAATAGAATAAGCTAATGAGAGTTCCAATTAGTAAAGATAGAGCCGCAATACCTTTCAGTTTCTTATCCATTGTATATTTAACCTGCTTAAAAATATTCCTGATGGCGAAGGCTTCCATGATCAAAATGATAGCTAACGTAAGCCACGGACTTGGATTATCGAAAATATAGGTCAGTATGTACCCTGCCATGATCAACTGAATGGTCATTCGAAAGGAGGCGAGTATAATCTGCTTCTCCCTGGAAATCCCTCTCCACTTCACAATAAATAACAATAGAAGAACGAAGACGTATGCTGCGATAAATCTCCACAGCTCTATATCAATAAGGCCTTTTTCCAATTATACTCTCTCCTTCTTTTATTTTGATATGGTAATGATCTCTTCACCATATTGCTCTGCAACGTTGGTCGAATGAGTGACCATGATGATGGTTCCTCCATGACCTTTGGCCGTTTCAATAAAGCTTTTCATCACTTCAATTTCCGTTTCCTCATCAAGTGCAGACGTAGGCTCGTCCAATAAATAGACTGGTGGCTTCATCAATAACACCCTACCAAGAGACAGCCGCTGTCTTTCCCCACCGGATAACCGTTCAGCTAGCCCATCCAAAGGTTTATCCAGCTTTACGATTTCCAGCGTCTTCATGAGTTCCTCACGACTAGCAAGTGCCTTATCTGAAAACATAAGACCCTTCTGCAAATTCTCTTCTACCGTATCCCCGAACAATAAGGGGGTTTGTGAAATCATCACTACTTCTCTTCGAAGTTTTACAGAGTCAATTTCTTGTAAGGGAGTCTCATTATAATAGACCTTTCCTTCATCTGGTATATTCATTTTATTCAACAATTTTAGAAGAGTAGATTTTCCTGCACCGCTTTCACCGATGAGGCAGGTTGTTCGGTTTTGAGTTATCTTCATGTGATCGATGCTTACAATATTTTTATATATCACGTTTTCTAAGTGAAACAGCACTATCTTCACCTCTCATATATTCACATTTATCATACCCTAAAATAGAATGAAATAAAGAAGCTGATGCTCGGAAGGAGAACTTCCTGCACCAGCTTCATTCATGTGAGGTATTCAAGAATTCGATGTGTTTCCTCACTCGTTTTGTGAAAAAATCCACTTCATCCTGTTCCGGAATTCCACGTCCATATCTCACACGTTCGTATATGGTAAGAAATTGGGGACTTTCCTCCAACTCAATTCTAGTGAACCAAGCTTGGACGTTTTCATTCGGAAGTCTCCCCACTTTATTCTTGTAAGCTTCTTCCTCTAACATTTCCATCGATTTCCTGATTGCGTCCCTTGCTTTAGAATATTCGACCTGCTCTATTTGATTTGGAGTATCACCCGCTTCTGCTACCCGGGTCGTCATGACAGGTGTTGTTCCCCCACTCGTGGATAAATGTAAGGACGTTTTCCTTTTCCTGACCAAATAAATGATAGCAAAGCAAACCAATAGTGCCAGCAGTGCCTCATTCAACCATGAAAATGAAAGTCCATCACCCAGAGTAGGCAGCTGTGATTCATCATAAACCTGTTGTTCAATCTCATTTCCGTCTCCTTTTTCCGGATTACTTTCAAAAAACTTCATGATCATATCCCTTAATTCAATCAATAAATTAAAGATCGGGTTAACCAAAAAGGAGAATAGCCAAAACACCTTTTCAAGCAGCCAATAGACTCCCTGGCTGACCACAGAACTAAAAGATGCTAGTATCCCCCCGCTTAAAAACACAGTGAGAAGGAGGGCAAAAGGTTTATATATACTCTTCTTTACTCCTTTACTTTCACTGGCCAACATCCTTTGAATCGAGGTGAATGTCCCAACGAACGCGAATAATAGAAATAGCAGACTGTATACGAGATAGGTGTTTTCCAACTGCCTGAGGGATCCAGTGAATAAAGAAAAAGCGGATATAAAAAGAAAAATCAATATATTACCACTGCTGATTTCAATTGATGGATCCTTGATCTGTAGATGAGAGCTGATCTTCCAGTGCAGAAAGATCGTAGCAGGAAGCAATACCCACCAGGATGCCGAGAAAAATAAGATTCCAGTTCCAATCCCCAAGGCAAACACTGCATATAGCAGAAAATTATTAAAGTTCTGCATTTTTAGGGATACGGCCGTGTAAGTCAGTACCAATACCAACATCATCGAAAAAGCCGGAACGTATTGATTCAACACGACGTCACCTGTAAATAGAAATGTAATGCCCAACAGTACAAACAGAAGATCCATTCCTGCATACAGTCCCATTTTGATAAAAAGCATTTGTTTATGTTTCGTTAGGAAGGAATTTTCAACGAACGATTCCATAATGTGACGACTCCTTCCTCTTCTAAGCTCAGCTTAAAGATATGTGGATGGCCTTTGCCGATATTTTGCAATAACTCCTCTTCCCTTGACCCAAGCGAACCGGCAACAATAAAAACAGAAGGTACCAGTCTGCGTAGATACAAATGCTGGAGGACGATGTGGAAGGGTATGGTGAATTCATCGGTTGATAACGTAGCTAAAAGCTCCAGCCCTCTCTGCCGGTGCTTCCGTCCTGTCCCAGGTGGCAGATAATAATAAGGAGTAGCTCCCGGTGTTCTCACGTTGATGACCAGGGAAAAAGAGATGTTTTGCTCCACGGCAATCTGCATAAGGTAAGCTGCATGCTTGATGATCCCCTCCAACTTGCTTGTAATGGCAAAGCGATCAGAGATATTGATGGCAATCATCCACTCTTTTTGAGTAGCAGGCGCGAAGATTTTCGTTTGCAGCTCGCCTGTTCGTGCAGAAGCCTTCCAGTGAACGTCCTGAAATCGATCTCCCTGTACGTACCCCCTTGTTCCTACGGGATGGAACACATCATGGAACAAAGAATGGGGAGTAGATACGTCCCCTTGCCTTAAAGTAAGCTGATGTTCAGCCATCCTGACAGGGGATGAAGAGGGGAACACCATAATGGTGGTTGGAACTGAATCGAGTAGATTCAGGATAACCTTACCACTTCCGAAAAGATGAGGAATCTCAAGGTGCATATTGGTAATACGGCATAAACCTCTTCTCTTGCCTTTGACAGGCAACGAAATTTGCCCCTCTTCATTTTTTCGAATGGAGAATGGGATGGATACCTCGATCTCGTTTGCAATGCCCAATGAAAATGGATGCTTTGTAGGCTCCACAATATCTTTAAATGTCAACTTCAATGTTGCTCCCCAAATGGGAAGTCCTTTGTTTTCAAGTTTAAACACCCAATTATCTTCCTCATCACAATGAAGCCTTATTCTTCGTTGAGATCTTTCGATCATGACTCCCTCTCCAACTTTTTGCAGGTACCATTGATGAACGCGAAAATAAAGGATGATCAACAGGAAAATCCCCAATCCTACATACGATTGTACATAGAAGCTTACTGCCCCGACAATGACAAGGAGCACTAAACTCATGGATATATAAGGGTCCTCGACTACTTCGCGTTTCCAGTTCACTGAGCCTGCCTCGCTTCCACAGGCAGAATGGACATCTCTATTATTCTGTCAATCAATTCTTCAGGTGTTTTAGTAAGGGATGCCTCAATGGTTAATTGAACTCTATGCTGAAGGACAAATGGTGCTACCGCAACGACATCCTGCGGTCTGACGAAATCCCTCCCTGCTATGAATGCCTGAGCCTGGGATGCTTTTAATAGAGCTAAACTTGCACGTGGACTCGCCCCTACTTCAACCCATTCATGATCCCTTGTCGCCCTTGTGATCTGGAGAATATAAGATTCGATATCCTCAGATATGTGCACCTCTTTAACGAGACTTGTAAGAGATTGAATATCAGCCAGGCTCATCACCTTTTCTACTGTATTTAAAGGCTGTGCGGATTTAAATCGATTAAGGATACTGCGCTCCTCTTCGAAACTTGGATATGTAAATGGAATCTTCAACAGAAAACGATCCAGCTGGGCTGCGGGTAGTGGGAAAGTCCCCTGCTGTGATTCAATCGGGTTCTGCGTCGCTACAACGATGAACGGAGGTTGTAATGACACCGTTTCTCCATCGATGGTGATTTGCTTTTCTTCCATCACTTCAAGTAAACTTGCCTGCGTTCTTGGAGTAGCCCTATTAATTTCATCTGCTAATAACACATTAGTGACAACTGGTCCGGTTCTTAATTCGAATTCCTGAGTTTTGGGATTGAAAAACTGAATGCCTGTTACATCACTCGGCAATACATCCGGTGTGAATTGGATCCGCTTAAAATTCCCTTCAATACAGTGTGAAAATGTCTTAGCCAATAAAGTTTTACCGGTCCCAGGTACGCTCTCCAGTAAGACGTGCCCTTCCTGCAGTAAGGCAATCAATAGAAGATCGATTTCTTTTTCCCTTCCAATCAGGACTTTGCTCATTTCTTTTTTTAAGGTTTGTATAGTAGACACCTTTGCTCCCCCTCTATTATAATCTCTATTTATCTATTAATTTTAAAATAACAGTAAATATTTAGCAAATATTCTAATAATAAAACCATCCTCATCATACCATAGTATGTTGTTAAAATATCCCTTTTATTTTTGAACAAGGCTCTTTTCGCAAAGATTGTTGTTTTTAACATAAGTTCTGCAAGGCTCTGTCAAATAGTGTGTGCTAGATGGTGAGGGGAACTGCTTCGCTTTCCGCGGACGTTCGGCCGAGCCTCCTCAGCTTCGCTTCCGGGGTCTCGGCACGACCGTACTTCCGCAGGA
>NZ_JBNNJT010000002.1:0-85014 GCF_050270195.1 Rossellomorea sp. NPDC071047
TAAAAGAAGGAGCTAAAATGGCTTCTTTTATTAAAGCTGCCTTTAAATCGATGTGGATAATGAGTATTGACAGTTTCGTTCATATCAGGAGGCTCACCGCCCGCCCCGCGGAAAGCGAGCACCTGCAGCGGAAATCAACTACTGCTACCTTGAATAGAAGTAATCAGCCTCCTACAAATGTGTTGAGTAAAAATATTTATTTTTGAATAATTTATTCAAAAATGTATAAAAAGTCAAAAAACTTTGGTATAAATGAATTAATATAAAAATTATCAGGATAATTATTCATTATTGAATAATTGCAAGACTTGCAAAGGGGATGCTGTCTGTGACTGTAGAGAAAAAAAGTTGGAATGAAAATGAAGCGATTCTTCATTCGCTGCAAGATGATATTTTAGTAACCAATACAGATGGGATAATCTTGAAAGTGAGTGACGCAACCGGGGATATTTATAACGTGAACTCGGCAGACATGGTAGGGAAATCTGTGTATGACCTGGAAAAAGAAGGCGTTTTTTCACCGATACTAACCCCGATCGTTCTAAAAGAAAAGAAAAAAATAACGTTGGTCCAGACGAGTAAAGAAGGTAAGAAACTGCTTGTTACAGGGATCCCGGTATTCAATGAAACGGGTGAACTAGTGAGAATCGTCAGCTATTCCCATGATGTAACGGAATTATTGAATATGAAAAAGTATTTAACGGAAATGGAAGATGAGATGGAAAGAGTGAAAAGCGAGCTTGAAATCCTTAGAAGCCGTCATTACTATTCGGAAGGGATCATTGCCTCAAGTGATGAGATGAGAAAGGTGTTACAGGTTGCCCTGCAAGTAGCAGAAGTCGATGTGAACGTTCTCCTGCTGGGGGAATCCGGTGTCGGTAAGTCCCATATTGCGAAATTCATACATAACAAAAGTCAACGAAAAGGCGGCCCATTCATTGAGGTCAATTGTGGAGCGATACCAGACTCGTTATTTGAAGCAGAGTTCTTTGGGTATGAACCCGGGTCTTTCACGGGGGCTGACCGCAAAGGAAAAGTAGGATTAGCAGAACTCGCTGAAGGAGGCACTCTATTTTTGGATGAAATAGGGGAGTTATCTCTATCAAACCAGGTCAAGATTCTAAAATTCATTCAGGAGAAACAATTTTACCGTGTAGGCGGTACGAAACACAGGAGGGTTGACTTCAGGGTCCTGGCAGCTACGAACAAGGATTTAGAGATGGCTGTGGAGGAGAAAGAATTCAGGAGGGATTTATTCTTCCGTTTGAATGTGGTTCCCATAACGATTCCTCCATTAAGAGAGAGAACATCAGACATTATTACGATGATCGATTACTTTGTAAATCATTTTTGTGAAAAATATAAGCGCCAAAGAGAGCTGGATGAAGGAGTTGTTCACCAGTTGTTGATCCAAGATTGGAAAGGGAATGTCAGAGAGCTGATGAATCTAATTGAAAGGCTGATTGTGACATCATCCAAGCCATTGATTGAAATGGAAAACCTGCCTGGTTCATACATAAAACATAGTGCTGATATTTCAGGATTTGAGTACAATGGTCAATCCTTAAAGGACATTCTTGAAGCAGTCGAAGAAAAAGTATTAAAGAATGCCAGGGAGAAGCATAAAACAACTACCCAAATGGCTCAAAACTTAGGAGTTAGTCAACCTTCAATAGTTAGAAAACTCAAAAAATATAAAATTAAATAAAATATTGGCATGAAACTTGCAAGTAATAAGGTGAAAAGAACGAAAAGGTGAAGAAGGGGGATATTAATACGACGCATACGTGGTTCTCGAATGTTTAGGGGTTATGGATAAATTTTAAAGGGGTGTTTGACAATGGAAGTTGGAAAACAAAATGTTAGTCAATTAGAAACCCGGTCAGGCAGAACGTCAAGAGAAGCAATGAAGTTTATCATTCCGTCCTTGTTAGGGGTACTGTTGTTCCTTGTACCTGTTACATATGATGGGAACATGACAATCGGGGTCGGGATATTTGCTTCTTATTTTCAAGGAATGCTGGAAGGTGTACTGCCATTATTCATGACAGTGGTTTTTGGTATATCAGCACTTATGGCTATTTATACGAAAATGTTTAAACCTCAGTGGATTGTAAACCACTCGTTTTTAAAAGGATTATTTGACGTAGGATTCTTTTGGATTGCTATTCGCGTCCTGGGTTCGATATTTGCGGTGATGACGGTAAATGGAATTGGTCCCGAGTGGATCATTTCTGACTTTACGGGAGGAACCGTCTTGTATTCATTAGTTCCTGTCTTAACGACTTGGTTTTTATTTGCAGGCTTATTGATGCCCCTGCTTTTAGATTTTGGACTGATGGATTTCTTCGGTACCCTGCTGCAGAAAATCATGAAGCCGCTATTCCAACTGCCGGGGCGATCGTCCATCGATGCCCTTGCATCCTGGATGGGGAGTGGTACCGTGGGAGTATTGATTACAACGAAACAATTTGAAGAAGGCTACTACACAAAGCGGGAAGCAGCAGTCATTGCCACAAACTTTTCCGTTGCTTCGATCGCTTTCAGTCTTGTGATTGTCAGCTTCATCGGATTGGAATCAATGTTCGTTCAACTGTATGGGACAGTGGTTATTGCAGGGATAGCAGCTGCGGTCATATGTCCGCGCATCCCGCCTCTTTCCCGAAAGAAAGATACCTATTACGAGCCGGTTGGCATGCAAATTTCAGAAACCGTTCCTGATAATGTATCCCGTTTTCAATGGGGCTTTGAAAAAGCAGTGGAAAAAGCATCAGAAGTGAAAAGTGTCGGAGAGGTAGCGAAAAAAGGACTCCAGAACGTCCTGGATATCTGGTTTGGTCTTATTCCTCTAGTAATGGCCCTTGGAACGATTGCTTTAGTGGTAGCTGAATATACTCCTGTATTTGACGTATTGGCATATCCGATTGTTCCTCTATTGGAGTTATTGCAAATTCCACAGGCGGCAGATGCGGCCCCTGCCATGATCGTTGGTTTCGCAGATATGTTTTTACCTGCTGTAGTAGGGAGCGGAATTGAGAGTGAATTAACAAGATTCGTCATTGCCGCCATGTCTTTGACTCAATTAATTTACATGTCTGAGATTGGTATTCTATTAATCAAATCCAAGATTCCGATCAGCTTTTTAGATTTATTCATCATTTTTATCCAGCGTACGATTATCACGTTACCTATCGTCGCTTTATTGGCTCATTTCTTCTTTATGTAAGAGAATTAATACTAAACAAATTTGTCAGTCACATATATGGAGGTTACTAGAATGGAACAAACATTTGAACAGCTGATTCAAAATATGCCTAATCGTCTGGCACCCAGTATGGCAAAAGATCACCCAAACTTACCGGTAGTAAAAGAAGAGGGGTGCTATTACTACGGGTTGGACGGAAAGAAATATCTTGATTTCACCTCTGGGATTGCCGTAACGAATGTTGGACATCGTCATCCGAAAATTGTACAAGCGATTAAAGATGCAGCAGATGGACTTATGCACGGGCCATCAGGTGTCATCATGTATGAATCGATCCTTCGATTGGCTGATGAGCTTGCAGAGATCCTCCCAGGAGATTTAGATAGTTTCTTCTTTGCCAATAGTGGTACTGAAGCGATCGAGGGTGGAATCAAGCTTGCGAAATATGTAACGAAGCGTCCGTATGTTGTTTCCTTTACCGGCTGTTTTCACGGGCGTTCACTTGGTGCGTTAAGTGTCACGACTTCCAAGAGTAAGTATCGAAAGTTTATGCAGCCATCAGGACTGACGTATCAGGTTCCATATGCGAACGAAAGAGAGTGTCCGGAGGGAGTGGACTCAGTCCAATATGTTGTTGAGAAGCTTGAAAAGGATTTCGAAACTCTCTTTAATCATCAGGTCACACCTGAAGAGGTAGCGTGTATCATATTAGAACCCGTCCTTGGTGAAGGCGGGTACATCGTTCCTCCGAAAGCTTGGCTCAAAAAAGTAAGGGAGATTTGTGATCGTCACGATATTTTACTGATTTTCGATGAAGTCCAAACAGGCTTTGGACGTACGGGGAATTGGTTTGCAGCTCAAACTTTCGATGTAACACCGGATATTATGGCGATTGCAAAAGGGATTGCCTCGGGGCTTCCCCTGAGCGCGACGGTCGCATCGAATAAGCTCATGAAACAATGGCCCCTTGGAAGCCATGGGACGACGTTTGGTGGAAATCCGATTGCGTGTTCCGTAGGACTTGCTACATTAGAAGTCATGAAGGAAGAAAATCTTCTCGATAATACGAAAACAATGGGGGCTTATGCCGTTTCCAGGCTCGAGCTTTTAAAGGAGAAACATAGCGTGATCGGGAGCATTCGATCAGTCGGACTGATGATCGGCATTGAAATCGTTCATCCTCAAACAGGAAAACCAAATCAGGAAGGATTAATGGATATTCTGGATCGTGCTTTGGAAAAAGGCGTATTATTCTATCTATGCGGAAATCATAGTGAAGTGATCAGGATGATTCCACCGCTTACTGTAACAAAGGAACAAATAGATACTGGACTTCGCATGCTGGATGAAGCATTGAGTGAGTATGAGGCTACATTGATGAGTCATTTCGATTAAACGTTAAAAGGCAGGATTCAGGTGAAACATTATACCTGAATCCTGCCTTTTTATCATGAGATTATGCAGTTTGTTGTATCTGTTCATCATTCTTGTTTGTCGTCAGAAGAGTTACGACGATCAACACAATAATGGCTAACGGAACAGCGATGACAACGCTATTCAGGTCAAATGGTTTCTGAAGGACGATCTCCCAAACCAATGTGGAAACGACCCCTGCAAGCATGGAAGAAACGCCTCCGGCAGCATTCACCCGTTTCCAGAAGAACACGGCTAAAACAGCTGGAGTGATGCCTGCGCCATAAACAGTGTAAGCGTACATTTGAACATCCAGTACGCTTGGGAAGTAATTAATGATGATGAATGCTAACGCACCAAGGACAACAATGAACATCTTGGTGATTTTTAACTGTTTATCATCAGAAGCATTTGGATTGATATATTTACCATAAATATCATAAGTCAGATTCGTTGCAGCAGACAATAGATACGAATTTCCTGTTGTAATGATAAAGGAAGCCGCTGCTGCCAGAAGGATTCCGCCGATTCCAATCGGCATCGCAATTGTTGTGGCCATTAACGCCATTCCTGGATCGATATCCGGGAATAGAGAACGGGATGCAAAGGCGATTAAGGAGATGGCAGGAGAAATGATGATCATGGCAATAAGCCATCCAATTTGTCCTTTTCTTGATGAAGAATCCCCTTTAGATGAAGCCAGACGCTGATACATGTTTTGGTCACCCAACAACAAGAATAGAGATGGCAATAGATAACCGATCAATTGAATGATGGATAAGTTGCCCGTGGCTGACATGTGGGATGCAGGGACATTTTTAACGATTTCATCCCATCCCCCAGCAATGAAGAAAATGGTTGGAACGGTAATGATTAAACCACCGACCATAAGAAATCCACTGAGTGCATCTGTTTGCGAAACAGAACGTAAACCACCGATCATGGCTAGAAAAATGATCAAGGCAGCACCGATGGTCGTACCAAGACCAACAGACATGCCTGTTGTTAAATTTAGAATGAACCCGAAACCTTTCATCTGATAAGAAACAATTCCTACATAAGCTAAGATGATAATGACACTTGAAAGATTTCGTGCAGTGGAACCATACTTTTCTTCCAGGATTGCTGAAACCGTATATTTACTGAATGCACGGATTTTAGGTGCAACGAGATAAAGGATCCCGATTCCCACCAGAGTCGGAATCATTAGCATTAACGAAGGGATGATTCCGAAGCTATATGCGACAGATGTTTCTCCCCCTGAAATACTTCCGCTTCCAGTCCAAGTTGCAAGCAATGTCCCCATTAATACAAATGGACCAAGGCTTTTTCCAGCTAATATAAAATCATTGCTGCTGGATACTTTCTTAGACATATACGTACCAATCCCAATCATAAGTACTGCATATATCCCTATAAACCATAGTAAATGTGGATTTTGTTGTAATTCCATAAAACGATCATCTCCTGAACAGTATTTGTTCACGCGAGAGAACGTTGATTCATTTCTTAATCACAATTTTGATCACCGGTGAAAAGTTAAACACATTTTTTAGCCTGAATAGAAGGTAGAAGATTCTACCTGCCAATCAAAAATCTAAAGCTACGCGAAAAAAGTTTAGAGGTTGTAAGAGGCTCTGAACATGTCTTTCGTTGTGATGTTTTTCATGAATGCTTGTCTCACGTAAAAACATTTCTCATTAACCTTAGCATACATTCATTTCGATAAAAAATGGTTGGAAAGCTTGACTTGACAAGATTTTCAGCAGGTAATCAAACGTTGGGAAAAAATGGGATGGAAGCTAAACCTATACAGGTCAATTGGTATAGGAATAGAAGAAATAGTTAGAAATTTGAAATAAATAAAGGTGTAGAAAAATAATAAAATAAACCATTTTACCTATTATCTAGTTTGGTTTCATAGGTAAAAATACCTGATTATTAGTTGGGTAATAGCAAATGGATGGTACTAAAAAGGTCGATCAGTTTTCACTGATCGACCTTTTATAGCCTTTTAACAGAAATAGCTTTGCGCATTTTCCTAAGCGCATCCTGACCTTCCATTTCTCTCTGCATCATCAAATTGACGTAGAGGGCATCGATTAATGTTAATTGAGCAATACGGGAGGATAGTGCTTCTGATCGATAGTCCGTTTCTTCTGACACGGTGAAGAGGGACGTATCGACACCCTGGCTTAATGGAGATTTCGCAAAATTGGTGATGCAGATCGTCTTGGCCCCGGTTTCCTTGACAATATCAAGAACCTGGAGAATGTCTTTCGTCGATCCGGAATGTGATATGAACACGGCACAATCTTCACTCGTCATTTGGGAAGCAGTCATAAGCTGAATATGACTGTCACTTGCAGCATGCACACGTAATCCGGTTCGAATGAACTTATGATACGCGTCAAGGGCGATGACGCCTGATCCGCCACTGCCGAAAAATTCGATTGATCGGGCATTCGACATTATGTCCACAGCTTTTGTAAGCTTTTTCTCATCGACTACCATCAATGTGTCTTCAATGGTTTTGATATTCGACCGGAATACTTTTGTGGCAATGGTTTGAGCTGAATCCCCTTCATCAACCCGCTCATGTATGTCCTTTAGCCCCGTCACTATTTCTGAGGCAAGGGCAATTTTCATCGCTTGATAACCTTTAAAGCCGATTCGCTTACAAAAACGGAAGACAGTGGAGTCAGCGACTCCTAAATCTTCTGCCAAACCATTGATCGTCGAATGAATGATCTCGGTTGGATTTTCAAGTATATAGTCGGCAATTTTTTTCTCGGTCACGCTAAATTGAGGATAGTGTGAACGTATACTCGCTAGACAATGTTGATGTTGACTCATAGACTTCACTCCTGTAAGGGTTTTCATAATATTATTATACAAGAATACAAGAAAAATAAAAATAATTTCTGTAAACGGTTGCAAAAAGAAAAATATTTTTTATAATAGAGATATACAGAAAATAATTTTCCTGATTATCTTAAACTACGAAATGCACTTTCTTTAAGCCACTTCTGTTTAGCAGGTCAGAGAGTAGAAGTTACATAGAGGAAAATTGTAAACGTTTTACTTTCCCGGGTAGTCAGGATCAATCGTTATAAAAAATCTGGCAGCCAAGCTGTCGTCATGAAAGAAAGGTAGGGATAGAGATGTCTGATCAAATGCTCATTTTAGTTGCATTAGCCGGAATTTTTCTTCTATTATTTTTAGTTATCAAAACGAAGCTTCATGCTTTCGTCGCCCTATTATTAGTAAGTTTGATTGTAGGGATCGCCGCAGGCATGCCTCTCCAGGAAGTTGTCGCTTCGATACAAAGCGGAATGGGCGGGACCCTAGGGTTTGTCGCTGTCGTAGTTGGTTTAGGTGCAATGTTCGGTCGTATGCTTGAAGTTTCAGGGGGAGCGGAACGACTGGCTCAAACCCTGATTAATAAATTTGGTGAAGATAAAGCGCAGTGGTCGTTAGGTATTACAGGTTTCTTGGTAGCCATTCCGGTATTCTTCGATGTAGGATTCATCATCCTTGTACCGATCGTATATGGTTTGGCAAAGAAAACTGGCAAGTCGCTATTATACTATGGGATCCCTTTACTTGCGGGACTAGCTGTAACACACAGCTTCATTCCGCCAACTCCAGGACCGATTGCTGTAGCTGATTTAATCGGTGCTGACCTTGGCTGGGTTATCTTATTCGGTACTCTTGCAGGTATCCCATCCATGATCATCGCCGGTCCACTTTTTGCAAAATTCATTTCGAAACGAATTCATGCAGTGGTTCCGGATTATATGCAAGTGGAAGAGATCGAGTACGATAAAGAGCTTCCAAGCTTTGCAATGATTGCTTCACTTATCTCGATTCCTTTAGTGTTAATTTTATTGAATACACTTTCTGGTGTTCTATTAGATGAAGGAAATACCATTCGTTCAATCTTAACGTTCCTTGGTCATCCGTTCGTAGCGTTAACGATTGCGACTCTATTGACGTTTACATTATTAGGAACAAGACGTGGATATTCACGTCAGGAAGTTCAGGATATTGCGACAAAAGCACTTGAGCCGGCTGGGATCATCATCCTTGTTACAGGAGCCGGTGGAGTGTTCAAGCAAGTTCTGATCGACTCGGGTGTCGGTGAAGTACTTGGTGAAATGATGGCAGGTTCAAGCTTGCCTCCGATTGCCCTTGCTTTCTTAATTGCCATGGTCGTTCGTGTGGCACAAGGTTCAGCGACTGTATCCATGGTCACGGCAGCGGGACTAATGAGTCCATTAATTTCCACTCTTGGTTTAGAAGGGCCGGTCCTTGGTTTAATGGTCATTTCCATTGCAGCAGGAGCAACTGTCTTCTCTCATGTAAATGACAGCGGATTCTGGCTAGTGAATCGTTATTTTGGATTAGATGTAAAAGATACGTTAAAATCATGGACAATGATGGAAACGCTCATCGGTTTTGTAGGATTTACTGTAGTATTCATTATAGGGATATTCATCGGATAAAATAGGATAGAATAATAGTGGAAGAGGGAAGAGCCATGTCGCTTCTTCCTTTTCTCTATTTGTTTAGGAGGAACGAAAATGTCAGAATTCATGATTGGTGTCGATATCGGGACAACCAGTACGAAAGCGGTACTTTTTAATAAAAAGGGAGAAGCGATCGATCGTCATGGGGTCGAATATCCATTACATACACCGGCACCGGGAACCGCCGAACAGGACCCCGAAGAAATCTTCCGTGCCGTCATCAGTTGTATAAAGGAAGTGACCTCGAAAACAAGTGAGAAAATCTCGTTTGTGTCGTTCAGCTCTGCTATGCACAGCTTGATCCTGGTGGATGAGAAGGACCAGCCTCTGACTCCTTCCATTACTTGGGCTGATAACCGAAGTGCCGAATGGGCGGATAAGATAAAAAAAGAAATGAATGGGTTGCAGATTTATCGCAGAACAGGGACTCCTATTCACCCGATGTCCCCCCTTGTAAAGCTTGCCTGGCTGCAGCATGAAGAACCCGAATTATTTTCCAAGGCAGCTAAGTTCATTTCCATTAAAGAATTTGTGTTCCATCGCTTTTTCGGAAAATATGTTGTGGATTATTCAATCGCATCTGCAACAGGTATGTTCCATCTGGAGAACCTTGCTTGGGATGAAGAAGCGTTGAAGGTGGCAGGTGTCACCAAGGATCAACTTTCGGTTCCTGTCTCAACGACTAAAAGCTTAGTTGGCTTGAAATCTGAGTACACGGACATGATGGGCTTATCAGCCGACACACCGTTTGTCGTCGGAGCAAGTGACGGAGTCTTATCGAATCTTGGCGTCAATGCCATTGAACCGGGTGTCGTAGCCGTTACGATCGGAACGAGTGGTGCGATACGCGCTGTAACGGACCGTCCGGTAACGGATCCGAAAGGCCGCATTTTCTGTTATGCCTTGACGGATAATCATTGGGTGATTGGCGGGCCAGTCAACAACGGTGGTATGATCTTTCGTTGGGTGCGGGACGAACTGGCTTCTGCAGAGGTTGAAGTGGCCAGCCGGTTAGGAAAAGATCCTTACGAAGTACTTACGGATATTGCATCTAAAGTAGAACCGGGCTCGGAAGGATTGCTCTTCCATCCATATATGGCAGGCGAACGGGCACCTCTTTGGAACGCAAAAGCCCGTGGTTCATTCTTTGGACTCGGTATGCATCACAAAAAAGAGCATATGATCCGTGCAGTGTTAGAAGGAATTGTCATGAATTTATACAGCGTTCTTCTGGCGCTGGAAGAATTAATCGGAACACCTAAAAGGGTTCAGGCAACGGGTGGATTTGCCCGCTCGGAGATTTGGCGTCAAATGCTCGCTGATGTATTTGATCAGGAAGTGGAAGTTCCGGAAAGCTTCGAAAGCTCATGTCTTGGAGCGGTTGTCCTTGGGATGTATGGAAACGGGATGATTGACTCACTGGAAGAAGTGAGTGAAATGGTCGGTTCTGTACATTCCCATCAGCCGGATCCGAAAGCAACGGAAGCTTATACGAAACTGATGCCTATCTTTATTCGCGTTCCACGTTTGCTGGAAGAAGAATATGAAGCGATAAGTGCATACCAGGAACGAAGCTGACTCATCTGAGTCGGCTTTCTTTAGGTAAGAGTGGCAAGGAATCTACTTAGCCAAAAATAGTTGTTTTCATGTATAATAGAAACGAAAATACCTTTTAAGAGTGAAAGTATCTATAGATAAATGTGAAAGAGAGTGAAACAATATGGGACGTAAATGGAATAACATTAAAGAAAAGAAAGCGTCTAAGGATGCGAATACGAGTCGTATTTATGCGAAGTTCGGTCGTGAGATCTATGTTGCGGCCAAGCAAGGTGAGCCGGATCCTGAACTGAACCAAACGCTGAAATTTGTTCTTGAGCGTGCGAAAACATACAGCGTACCGAAACACATCGTGGACCGAGCCATCGAAAAGGCAAAGGGTGGTTCAGAAGAGAACTATGACGAACTACGCTATGAAGGCTTCGGACCGAATGGTTCCATGGTCATTGTTGATGCCCTGACGAACAATGTAAACCGAACTGCATCCGAAGTGCGTGCAGCTTTCGGCAAAAATGGCGGTAACATGGGTGTAAGTGGATCTGTAGCGTATATGTTCGATGCAACTGCCGTAATCGGTATTGAAGGGAAATCAGAAGAAGAAGTAATGGAGATCCTGATGGAAGCGGATGTAGACGCACGTGATATTATCGAAGAAGATGATGCTGTGATCGTTTACGCTGAACCAGATCAATTCCATGCGGTTCAAGAAGCGTTTAAAGGTGCAGGTGTTACTGAGTTTACAGTAGCGGAACTGACAATGCTTGCGCAGAATGATGTCGAACTTCCAGAAGACGGTCAAGCTCAATTCGAAAAAATGATTGATGCGATAGAAGATTTGGAAGATGTTCAGCAGGTTTATCATAATGTTGATTTAGGTGAATAATAGAAGAAAGGACCCCTGATGCTGAGTGCATTTGGGGTTTTTTATTGGAGACATCCCCGCTGATTATGTCACTTTACCACTTTATTTGTCGAATAGATTGAAAATTCAGCATAATACTTCATTCTCCCTATCTGCTTTGTTATGCTAAAGAGGAATCTGAATAAATACGTGACAAGGGGAGAGGAAAATATGGGACTAGATCAACTCGAATTACAGCAAGCAGAACAGAACGTGGATCGAAAGGAAAAAACCAAACCCTATCTAACGGCATTGATCGGTTGGAGTCTGCCGGCAATCGAAGCATGTACGAAGCTTAATAGGCCTTTCGTCGTTGTAGGCCCCCCAGATTTTGAGGCATACGCAGAAAAACATGATATCGCCTTTATCGGTTGGGACTTCGATCGATTAAATGAAGGTTCAGATCATCTTTATAAACAGCTGAAAGCAATGGGTGCAGAAGTGGCTGTTCCTTTGTATGAAGAGTGTGTGGAGTGGTCCGGGGCATTAAACTCCCGATTCCGTAACGAACCACGCGTCTTCAATCGTTCTCTACTATTAAGAGATAAAGGGATGATGAAGCGTAAAGCGCAAATTGCCGGAATTAAAGTAGGTGTATTTGAAGAAGCAAGGGATAAGGAAGATGTAAGACGCTTCTTGAAACGAGTGAATGAAGCCCTCCTGAAAGTCGAAGGAGACAAGAACGATCCCATTCACGTAAAACCTCTTGATAAAGCAGGGTCTGTAGGACACCGAGCCATTGAGAATCCGGAAGATATCGATGCTCTCACTGAGTCGGAGTTTCCGCTTCTGATGGAAAGTCATTTAGACGGACAGGAATTCTCGTGTGAAGCGTTTATCCATAATGGAAAGATCCAATTTTTAAATATAACGGAGTATGTGCGATTAGGCTACTCTAATTTCGTACCGGCATCTCCAAGCCTTGAGGAAAAGCGTCCGATCATCCGAGAGGCGATTCAACAGCTCATTGATGCGTTTGAGATTGAATACGGTGTTATTCATCCGGAATATTTCATTACGTCCGATGGTACCCTTCATTTTGGTGAAGTCGCAGCCAGGGTCCCCGGCGGACATATCTTTGATTTGATTGAGAGGGCTTATGGGTTTAATGCATATCAAGCTCAAATCCTTTGCAGTGACCCCAATACAACAGAAGAAGAGCTTAGAGAGTTTTTCCCTTCTACAGGTGAAAAGGCAAAAGCCCATGCAGGTTGTTTAATGGTCCACCCTCATGTTAATTATGTGGAGAAGCTGGAGGTACCCGATGAACTGGAGAACCATGCCTATTTTGAAAAACATGATATGTTCAGTCCGGCTCAAGGGAAAGTAGCTCAGCGAATCGGCTTCGGTAATCATTACGGAACGATCTTCTTCTATGGGGAAGACAGTGAAATCATGAGGGATCTATTAAAGGAATACGAACAGTTTAACTTCTATATTTAATTCTCCCATCCACTGGTATTTTGATCGATAAAGGAGTTTTGAAATGGCATTTGAATTAACGTCTAAGCTGGAAGATCGATTTCTGCAAGCGCTTAATGAATTGGAGAGCGCAGCTTCATTTGCGAAATCAATGTATCAAACTGACGTCTATCAGGAAGCACAAAGATTGTTGGATATGGATGAAGGATTGGAGATTCTATATCGGAGCGCAAGTCGCTTTGAAAAAGCCGGGGTCTTTCAGGATGGCCCCTGGGAAAAGGCGTCCAAGCTCCAACCACCACTCGTGGCCGGTTCTCTTCAAGCGAAGGGGCTTCCTTCGATCATTGAAATTCTCAGTGAGTTAAGAATGCTCTCCATTGCAGAAGGACAGTATGAACATCCCGATGTTTCGACTGAAATGGCAGAGGATTTCCTTAATGAAGTAATGGTCCTGAATCTGAACCTGCTTTTCCCTGAAGCAACAGAAGCAGCACGGATTGAAGGTGGAGAGCATAGTGAAAGGGCAACGGAATTATTTCGATTTCTATCTGATAAGCTTTCCTATCAAGCACTTACAACTACACTGATTAAAGAAATCGAACGTTTGACAGCACAGCGTCCGATCATGGTAAAAAGGACCGTGTCGATGATCGAAACAGCCAAAAAAATGCTTCATTCAGATTTAAGCGTAGCGGAACGCCTTGTGCTGGAGAAGTACGTTTCGGCCATTGAAGGTCCATCACCAATCAGCAAAAGCATTGTTCAGCCAGGTGAGTACCGAAAAAAGTTGATGAACCTGTCTAAGGAAGAGCTTGAGAAAGAAGCAGTGGCCTTTGCGGCTTCAATGCGTGAAACAGGATTGGTTGCCCCTCAGCATGCCATCCTGCTAAGGTTCCTCGGCAGAAAAGTTCAAGACCTTGTTCCGGCTGCCCTGCACTTAAATGACAAAGGAAAAGCAAACTTGGATGAACATAAGGAACTCGTATTCCAGCTCATTAAAGTGGCAATCTATCCAGCCACAAAGCAATCGGTTTATGGACTCGCTCTCATGCTTGAGCGGGGTGTATTATCATCATCTCCAGTATCACCGGGTTTGAAAAGGCTGATTGAGCTCGATATTCGGCCGGAAGTACGGAAGACGCTCCTTAATTCGTGTAAAGCTGGAGACGGAATTACAGCAAATTCTGTCCTTCTGGCCGGTGTCATCAATGTCCTCGGTCAACCGATCGGGATTGGCCAAGGCCTAAACCCGACTTGTCAAACAGCGCGGGGAATCAGCCTTTGGGCACAGCATGCTCCAGGATACTTACTCGAGCTGATACCACGGGCGGCAAGGGATGGAGATATCGATATCATGTTTGAAGGAACACCGGTCCATTCCAAAGAATTAAGTGGAGGGCTGGCGCCAGAGCTTCATCAAGAGCTTGACCCTGTGTCACTTGTTCTCGTCCCTCATCTTGATCGTATTTATAGTGAGATGATGAGACGTGTATCGCTCAGAGGGGAAGATGGACACCGCTGGGTGAATCCGGAATTCTATGGAGATTGGGTTCAAAAAGGGTTTAGCACAGTCATTGACTCACTAACAGGCCTCATCTCAGACTATCCCGGGTTCGTTCGCCTGTTCTATGCCACTCATCATCCGGAATACAATGATGACTACGGATTGATCTATCCGAATCCGGTCGGGATCTTCATCACAAATGTCCATGGGAAGCTCCTTGGATTCCATGCCGTTTCGATTCTTAGGATCACCCAGGATCCCAATGGAGAATACCGGATCTATTTCTATAATCCGAATAACGATGGCTCTCAGAACTGGGGGCAGGGCATCGAACCTTCCGTCATGGAAAATGGGGAACTGGAAGGAGAATGCTCTCTTCCGTTTCACGAGTTTGTTTCCAGGCTTTACGCTTTCCACTACAACCCTTATGAACAGGGAGATGCCTTTGCTGTGGAAAATGAAATTGTCGATGAAATCAAAGATCTTGCCCGAGATAGCTGGGGAAGGGATTATACGTGGGTTTAAAGATGAATGGGGCGTTAAGCAGCTTAAGTTGCTTAACGCTTTTTGTGAGCTGTATGAAGTTTGGATGATTCTTTTATCAGTAGCCATACTAAATAATGGAGGTGGAATAAATGAGAGATCATAAGAAACCTGAAGAGTTCCGGATGGACACGCCGTTAAATCCGGAATTCACAATGAATAACCAGCTTCGTAATCCCAGTCAAGTATATGTTCCAGGAGAGTCAGTAGAGGAACATCATGCAATTGAGGAAGGGAACGGGTTCATTGCAGAAAAAGAATTCGGACAAGCAAACGAAAATAGTTAAGAGGTGAAGAATGATGATGAATAAAGAGTTTCCAGTGGCAAACCTATCAGAAGATACGTTAAATCAAGTGAAGAATATGGAGAGTGAGCTTCGTCAGCAAACGAACGAGGATATCATTCTAATCGCTTATAAGAATGGTGGTGGAATGATTGAAGAGGGAAGATGAAGTGAATAAAGGAAATAGAGACATGCCGGATTTCAAACAGTTAAACGACCGTGTCATCGCAGAGGAACCGAAAGGACCGTTTCTCGCGATTAAAACAAATATGGATACGGCAGGTGTCAAGGACAATCCATATGCGTCTGAAAGTGCAGATCCTGAACAAGATGAGAAATTACAGCAATTTTTCGAAGATGAAGAGTTATAGGTGATATAAAATAAGAACTTTAATCTTTTGTTTCATTATATAAAAAAGTGTCAGTCACATGATTGGCACCTTTTTTGATTGATGTATCGTTCAAATACATAAAAAGCTCTATACTAAGTATAAGACACAGTTACTTGGAAGAGAGGAATGAAAAATGTCGAAAGTAGCGTTGGTAGTAGGATCCACTGGATTAGTCGGTTCCCATTTGATTGAGATACTGATCAAGAGTCCCGAGTATAAAAAAGTGATTTCGTTCGTGAGAAAAAAGAGTGGTGTGGAGCATGAAAAGTTGGATGAACGAATCATCCCATTCGATCAGATGAAGCTCCTTTCCCACGAAGAAGTCGATGATGTTTTCTGTTGTCTAGGAACGACCATTAAGAAAGCGCAGACAAAGGAAGCGTTTAGAAAGGTAGATTATGAATACCCCGTTCAACTGGGGAGGCTCGGTAAAGACCATGGAGCCAAACAATATATGGTCATATCAGCCATCGGGGCGAGCTCGGGTTCACCGTTCTTTTATAGTAAGGTGAAAGGAGAGTTGGAGGAAGACTTAATAGCGCTGTATTATCCGGCACTGCACATTTTCCGGCCATCCCTTCTTTTAGGGGAGAGAGATGAATTCCGCTTAGGGGAAAAAGCGGGAGAAATCTTCTCAAGAGCCATCCGTCCGGTAATGGTAGGTAAGTTGAAAAAATATAGAAGCATCTCAGGGCGTCAGGTGGCTTATGGAATGTACCGTGCCGCCAATGGTTCTGGAAGTGAAAAAGTAACCATCCATGAATCGGATCAAATTCAAAATCTTTAAAAAAGGGGGATTTCATGAAGAGGATATTAAGAGGTCATCATCTACTTTGTATTCACGGGTTTCAAGGTATGGGATACAGTACTGAATTCGTTAAGGTGATGGCAGACATAGTGGGAGAGATACGAAACGAGGAATTGGACTTTCCCATCCAGGTTGTACAGTCCTTCGATGACGCCTGCCAGGCCTGCCCTCATAAGGGGAAAACAGCATGTGAAAAAAGTGCGGCCTCCAATGACCATGTTCTATCGTTAGACAGCAAGGTTCTTCATCATTTAGGCTTGAAATACGGTGACGTCTATATGAAATCAGCATTGATCAGCATAACGGCCCGAAAGGTAAAGCCTGAAGACCTTGATCATTTATGTGAAGGCTGCTCCTGGCTGGAGTATGGGGTTTGTAAGGAAGGGATCGGAAAGTTAAGGGAGAATGTTTTAGTGTAAATTAAAATGAAAGACCCACATCTGATCAGGTGCGGGTCTTTAGTCATTAGATTTTATAATAATGTCTCAATGCATTCATCAGATGCTTAAGCGTTGGGTCTTCCTCAAGGTTCATCATCATCCCTTTAATGACGACGATACGCGTCTCATCCTTTTGAATTTCTTCTTTGATGACTTCCAATGAAATTTGGCTGTTTTCATCTTCCGCTATTTCTATGGAGTCCTCAATCATATGAACAAGGGTGGATTCATTGATTCTGTTCGAAGAAGTGAAATCCTTCACCAAATCATCCAATTTTTCAAAGGAAAGAACAGGCTGATCCCCGCTTTTTAGTAAGCCTTCCACTAAATCATCCGTACGTTTCAATATGAATCGGGACAAATAGGAAAAATCCAATTCGATTTTATCAAGCATCACCAATTCTAAATAAGAATGGAAAAAACCTTGAATCATCATGGTGATATCCCAGAAGTAGGGTTCGATTTTTTTTCCGTAAATCCCATATAATCTTTTCTTATAATAACGATGGGTGTCCATTTTCATCTCGCTGAGGAGATCATGGATTTCATCGTTAAACGGCATGGCATTCTCTCTTATCTGCATAATGATAAACTCTTTATGTTTACAGATTTCAATAAACTGGCATTCTAATTGCTTTTGGAATTTTTCATAAGGAGGCAGATCCTCGTTTTCGATTTCATTCACTTTAGCTGTGATCATTTTAAAATAGTAGTTCATGATGGCTAACAGAAGGGCTTCCTTTGACTTGAAATACAAATAGAATGCACCTTTAGATATTTCACACTCGTTCACGATTTCTTGCACCGAGGTGGCGTTAAACCCTTTCGTGGCAAACAGCTTAATCGATGTTTCAATAATTAATTTCTCTTTTTCCTTCATGCTTTCCTCTCCTTGATAAACTCCTTGACTCTATTATGACCGATTGGTCACAATAAATAAACCTTTTATTTTATAAGTATATTGACTTATGACTGTACGGTCAGTTATATTAGAATGTGTTATGACTAGTCGGTCAGAAAATGAGAGAAGGGACGAATAAAGAGTGAATAGTATTATCAATTTCGTACTCAAGAATAAGTTTGCCGTATGGTTAATGACCATCATCGTCATTATTGCAGGCTTATATTCAGGATTTAATATGAAACTCGAAACCTTACCAAACATTAATACACCGATTGTAAGTGTTACGACGGTGTATCCGGGAGCTACGCCTGAAGATGTAGCCGAAAAGGTTTCAGAACCAATCGAAAAACGTTTGAAGAATTTAAATGGGGTAAATGTTGTCAGCTCCACTTCTTATCAAAATGCTTCAGCCGTTCAAATAGAATACAAGTTTTCGAAAGATATGGACGAAGCAAAGACGGAAGTGGAAGATGCCCTTTCGGATCTTTCTTTTCCAGAAGGGGTAAATGAGCCGGAAGTATCAAGATTAAGCTTTAACGCTTTCCCGATCATCGCGCTCAGTGTAGCAAATGATGATCAATCTCTTGCTCAATTAACTTCGACTGTAGAAGAAACGATCGTGCCACAGCTTGAAGGAGTGGACGGAGTAGCATCTGTTCAAGTTTCAGGCCAACAAGTTCAAGAGGCACAAGTCGTTTTTGATCAAGAAAAACTTGCTGAATACGGCTTAACCGAAGAAACGGTCCAAAATATGATTAAAGGTTCTGATGTCACAGCGCCATTAGGACTTTATACGTTTAAAGACAGCCAGAAATCTGTGATGGTTGATGGAAATATTACGACGATTGAAGATTTGAAAGAAATGAAGATTCCTGTGACGCCTTCATCTGGCGGATCTATGGAAGCTCCACAAGGGCAAACACCTGGGGGGCAATCTCCTCAAGCTCCGCCTGCCGGTGAAGCACCTGCCGGCATGAAGATCCCGACCGTACAACTATCAGACATTGCTGATATCGAGCTGAAAGGGAAAGCCGAATCCATTTCCAGAACCAATGGGAAGGAATCCATCGGACTTCAAGTGGTGAAGACAGCTGACGCCAATACGGTAGACGTTGTAAACGCGGTAAAAGAAGAAGTGAAAGATTTTGAAAAAAGCTTGGATGGGGTTGAAATCATCTCTACCTTTGACCAAGGTGAACCCATCGAAGAATCTGTCAGCACCATGCTGAACAAAGCATTATTTGGTGCCATATTTGCGGTCATCATCATCCTGCTATTTTTACGGGATATTAAATCGACGCTAATCTCCGTCGTATCGATCCCATTATCGTTGTTAATCGCGATTTTACTTTTAAAACAGATGGATATCACATTAAATATTATGACTCTTGGAGCTATGACCGTAGCGATCGGACGTGTCATTGATGACTCCATCGTAGTAGTGGAGAACATTTACCGACGGATGTCCCTTAAAGGTGAGCTGTTGAAAGGAAAAGAGTTGATCCGGGAAGCAACGAAGGAAATGTTCGTTCCGATCGCGTCTTCCACGATTGTAACGATCGCCGTGTTCCTTCCATTAGGATTGGTTCAGGGGATGATCGGGGAACTATTCCTGCCATTTGCATTGACCATCGTGTTTGCCCTATTGGCTTCACTTCTAGTGGCAGTAACGATTGTGCCGATGCTTGCTCACTCGATGTTTAAAAAAGGTGTTGGGAAGAAGCATGTGGAAAAACAAAGCCGTTTAGCAATTTGGTACAAAGGCGTATTGAACTGGACGCTGAACCATAAAATCATCACGTCACTCCTGGCTGTCGCGATGCTGGTCGGAAGCTTGTTCCTGGTTCCGCTCATCGGTGTGAGTTTCCTGCCATCAGACGAAGAAAAGATGATCATGGCAACGTATAAACCGGAACCTGGTCAAACAGAAGAAGAAGTAAATCAAATCGCTCAAGATGCAGAAGAGTATTTCCAAGGGCGTAAAGGGGCTGAAACGATTCAGTACTCGGTTGGTGGAGAGAACCCAATGAGTCCGGGAAGCTCAAACAACGCAATATTCTATGTTCAATACAGTGATGAAACAGAGAATTTCTCTGAAGAAAAAGAACAAGTCATTAAAAAACTTCAAGAAACAACAGATAAAGGGGAATGGGCTTCACAAGACTTCTCCGCCAGTGCCGGCAGCAATGAAATTGTCGTGTATGTGTACGGTGAAACCCTGAAAGAAATCGAACCTGTTGTGAACGACATTCAAGCAATGATGAAAGATAAAGAAGATTTCAAAAAAGTGGGATCAAGTATCTCTGAATCGTACGATGAATATTCATTCATCGCAGACCAGGAAAAGCTGAGTGAGCTTGGCCTGACAGCGGGTCAAATCGCCATGGAACTTGGTCAGACACGTCAACGTCCTGTCCTCACCACCATTGAAAAAGATGGAGAAGAGGTAAATGTCTATTTAGACGTTGAAAAAGAGGAATACGAAAGCATCAACGACTTGACGGACAAAACCATCCAATCACCACTGGGCATGGAAGTACCGATTAAAGACGTCGTTGAAGTGCAGGAAGGCAAAACATCTGATACCGTTTCACGACGAGATGGGAAAGTATTTGCTCAAGTGAGCGGAGAATTAAAATCGGATGATGTATCAAAAGCATCACAAGCCATTCAAAAAGAAATCGAAGAAATCGATTTGCCAGCCGGTATCAATGTAGACATGGGTGGAGTAACAGAAGACATCCAGGAATCCTTCACACAATTAGGATTAGCGATGCTCGCAGCCATTGCCATTGTGTACTTGATCCTGGTGATTACGTTCGGTGGAGGTCTAGCACCGTTTGCCATTTTGTTCTCGTTGCCATTTACGATCATCGGGGCATTGGTTGGACTATTGATCGCAGGAGAAACAATCAGTATTTCCTCCATGATTGGTGCCCTCATGCTGATAGGTATCGTTGTCACCAACGCAATCGTCCTGATTGACCGGGTGATCCATAAAGAAAATGAAGGTCTATCAACAAGGGAAGCGTTACTGGAAGCCGGTGCCACCCGACTTCGCCCGATCCTTATGACAGCAATTGCAACAATCGGGGCACTGTTCCCATTGGCGTTAGGTCTTGAAGGAAGTGGGTTGATCTCTAAAGGACTTGGTGTAACCGTGATTGGCGGTCTGACAAGTTCGACACTATTAACACTTGTTGTTGTGCCGATCGTGTATGAAATCCTGATGAAAATTAAAGGGAAGATTGGTCGACGGAAGCGAAAGGCAGTAAAAGAGTAAGTTGAGGAAAGCAGTCCTGTTGCGGGGCTGCTTTTTTTCTTTAGGTTCCTTGTATATAAATTTTCTGAAAAATAGTATTGATTCCATCAAAAGTCTAGACTATAATAACATTAACGAAAGCGCTTTCGATGAAGAGGAGATAACAATGGTTACAATCTATGACTTAGCAAAACGGACTGGTTTTTCCAGTACGACAGTTTCTAAAGCTCTTAACAATTACACAGATGTGAGTCAGAAAACGAAGCAGAAAATCCTCGATGCAGCGGCTGAAATGGGGTATTTACCAAATGCCCACGCCCAGTCTTTATCGACAAAAAAATCCTGGACGATCGGTGTAATGTTCGCTGAGGACAACGAGGTCGGGATGAAACATCCTTTCTTTAGCGCCCTCATTGAAAGTTTTCGAAAGCATGTAGAACGGGAAGGCTATGATTTAATATTTGCTTCTCGCAATCTGCGCAATCGGGATACTAGTTATTTGGAGCATTTTATGTACCGTGCTGTGGATGGGATCGTCGTGATATGTTCAGACCCTAACGACCCGCAGGTTCAAGACATGATTAACAATCATGTGCCGATTGTCGTGATTGATATGAGCAATCAGAACTGCAGCGTCGTCTATTCCGATAATATTGAGGGAGGGAGGCTCGCAGTGAACTATCTTCATTCATTGGGGCATACAAGAATCGCTCATATTTCAGGAGATCCAGAGATCGATGCAGGAGCACAAAGGATTAAAGGGTTTTCTAAGGCCATGAATGATTTAAACCTTCCGATTCATCAAGAATACCTTGTGAATGGTGGATTGTTTTCCATTGAAGAAGGTAGAGCAGCAATGAAATCCCTTCTAGAATTGGAAACGATACCTACCGCTGTTTTTGTAGCAGGTGACCATATGGCCATTGGGGCAATGGAAGCCATTAAAGAAAAGGGGTTAAAAATACCGGAAGATATCTCTATCATCGGGTATGATGACATTGAAATGTCGGCCTATGTTACACCGAAACTAACCACAGTCAAACAAGACACGGATAGAATCGGTGCTCGTGCAGGACAGTTACTAATTAAACAAATGATTCAAAAGAAGAAACTCATAACAACAGAAATCATTCCAGTAGAACTAATTATTAGAGAATCATGCACATCTATTAAAAAAGAAAAAAATAATTGATTTTTATTTTTTAGTAATTCCGAAACCGGTTTCGGAATTTTTATAAGGGATGGAACGAAACCGCTTTCGAAACTATATTGAAAAGAACAAAGGGGGATAATGATGAAGAAGTTTTTAGGAATATTTATGACGCTTGTACTGCTGGCAGGGGTGTTGTCAGCTTGCTCCGGAGATTCCAAATCATCAGGAGATTCTAAATCAAGTAAAGATGTAGATTTGAAGATTTGGTCATTCACTGATGAGTTAAAGAAACCAATTACGAAATTTGAAGAGAAAAATGGTGTAAAGGTTGAATTGACCATTGTTCCGATAGCGGATTATCCGACAAAACTTAAGCCGGTACTTGAAAGTGGTGTGGGAGCACCGGACGTATTCACAGGTGAAATAGCCTTTCTGAAACAATGGGTAGACGCAGGGTACTGGGAAAACTTATCAAAAGATCCATACAATGTGGATGAAATGAAAGATAACTATGTTCCTTACGTATTCGATTTAGGTAAGGACAAGGATGGAAACGTAAGAGCCCTTTCATGGCAAACGACGCCTGGAGGCCTATTTTATAAGAGAAGTATCGCTAAAGAGGTACTTGGTACAGATGATCCAACTGAAGTTGGGAATATGCTCAACTCAATGGACAATGTATTTAAAGTAGCAGAGAAGATGAAGGAAAAAGGCTACAGCATGTTTCCTGATGAAGGATCCATCCGCTGGTTCTCGCAAGGAGACAATCCCCAACCTTGGGTGAACGACAAGAATGAGTTAAAGCTGACTGATCAGAAGATCGAGTTTATGGACTATGCTAAAAAACTACGTGAGAACAGTTATACGGCACTTGCAGCTGAATGGTCTCCATCATGGTTTGAAGCAATGGATAAGCCGATCAAAGTGAAAGAAAATGGAAAAGAGAAAGAAACTGAAGTGTTCTCTTATGTACTTCCGACGTGGGGTCTTCATAGTGTACTGAAAACAAATGTGAAGGAATCAGCAGGAGACTGGGCAGTAACGAATGGACCAAGCCCATACTTCTGGGGTGGAACATGGTTAGGAGTTTACGAGAAGTCAGAGAACAAAGAACTTGCTTATGACTTTGTAAAAATGATGACCCAGGAAGATGAATTCCTGACAGAATGGGCGAAAGAAACAGGGGATGTTCTGTCCTACCTGCCTGTAACAAACGAAATCAAGGGTGATTTCAGTGACGAATTCCTTGGCGGTCAAAATAACTACCAGTTCTTTCTGGAACAAGCGAAAGAAATCGAGCCTGGCATTGTAACGAAATATGACCAACAGCTCGATACATTCTATGGAAACGCAGTTCAGCAGTACGTAGACGGGAAGAAATCGAAAAAAGAAGCTGTTAAAGAATTCTATCAAAAAGCACAAAACGCATATCCGGATTTAAAAGTACCAAAAAACTAACGCGTAAAAATCAATGGCAAGTGGCATGGTCCATGCCACTTGCCAAATCTTCTAACAATTAAGGGGGGCTGGGGAATGAAGAAATTAGACCGATATGGTTATGTTTTTATTGCCCCGTTTTGGATCATCTTTTTAATATTTAGTATTTATCCCGTTGCGCTTACATTCTACTACAGCTTTACGAACTATTCAGGAAGCGGGACAGCAGAAGTTGTCGGTCTTGCCAACTATGCCCGGTTACTCTCGGACAGCTATTTTGTGGAAGCATTTTTTAACACATGGAAAATATGGGGGATCAATTTTGCCCTGCAAATAGGACTGGCCCTTGTACTCGCATTAATCTTCTCTGATATGAGAATGAAGTTAAAAGGTTTGGCATTTTTCAGATCGATCTTTTATTTACCTAATTTAATCACGATTAGTTCGGTCGCTTTGCTGTTCGGTATCTTACTGGACTGGCAGCATGGATCATTAAATATGATTCTATTAAATATAGGTCTTATATCAGAACCGATTAATTGGCTGAACGAGCCGACGACTGCACAGCTGTCTGTATCCCTGATCCTTACCTGGATGTGGTTCGGCCATTCGTTCATAGTGGTCATGGCGGGTGTTTCCGGAATTTCCAAGGACTACTACGAGGCTGCCTTGATCGATGGGGCAAACAGATGGCAGACCTTTACAAAGATCACCATTCCCTTATTAAAACCAATCTTACTTTATATCATGATCACATCCCTGATCGGCGGCCTTCAACTGTTTGATCTGCCGATGCTTCTGACAGACGGGATCGGTTCTCCGGATGGGTCACTGAATACGATGGTACTTTACCTGTACAATCAAGCATTCAAGTTTAACAATTACGGGTATGCATCAGCAGTAGCGTACGGATTGTTTGTCATTACCTTGATTTTCTCGGCGATTGTCTTTAAAGGGATGTACGGAAATGAACGCAAACAAGCAAGGAAGGTGTAAAGCATGTTGGGAAAAACAGCCGTTGAAAAAAACGTATCCACTCAGAAGATAGAAAAAACAAAACCCGAACTTCTGCCACATGAATCCAAACTAAAGACCAGAAACAACATTGTAAAGAGTATCATCTATATCCTGCTTGTGTTGATGGCGATTATTTGCTTCATCCCATTCCTTATGATGCTTGTGAACGCAACAAGATCGAATGAAGCGATCCTGTCAGGATTCACCTTGATCCCTGGCAGTTCATTGGTTGAAAACTATACCAATATGATGGAATACGTAAACATCTGGTCGGGTTTCAAGAATAGTCTGATCATCTCTGTCCTCACGACCGTATTATCAGGATATTTTTCAGCTTTGACTGCCTATGGATTTGCTTTTTACACATTCAGGGGGAAGAATTTCTTATTCGTCTTCATGCTTGTGATGATGATGGTTCCGGGACAATTGGGGCTTATCGGCTTTTATGAACTAAGTAAGAACCTGGGGATACTGGATTCCTTCATCCCACTGATCGTACCTGCGATCGCAAGTCCGTTTGTCGTGTTCTTTCTCAGACAATACATCAAGACGACTTTGCATCCAAGTCTAATAGAAGCGGCCCGAATCGACGGAGCGAGTGAGTTCAAGATTTTCCATACGGTGGCGATCCCGATCATGATGCCGGCTGTTGCAACGATGTCGATCTTCACGTTCATCGGATCATGGAATAACTACATCATGCCACTCGTGATCTTGTTCTCGCCTGAAAAATATACGTTGCCAGTATTGATGGGATTCTTGAAGGGGTCTCAAGTAGCACAAAATTTAGGATCGATGTATTTAGGGATTGCGATTTCAGTCGTACCAATCATGATTGCGTTCCTATTCTTATCTAAATATATCGTCAACAGCATTTCAGCAGGGTCAATCAAAGAATAGAGGAGAGAATGACATATGCATTTTGAGAAAACATTTACCTTTGGAACCGCCACATCATCGTATCAAATTGAAGGAGCACACCAGGAAGGGGGAAGAACTCCGTCCATTTGGGATATGTTCTGTGACATTCCAGGAAGAGTGTATAAGCAGCATAACGGTGATGTCGCATGTGATCACTATCATCGATTCGAAGAGGATATCCAGCATATTAAACGCCTTGGAGTGGATACGTACCGATTCTCCATTGCCTGGCCGCGCATCTTTCCAGAAAAGGGTAAGTACAATCAGGAAGGGATGAATTTTTATAAGAAGCTTGCGAGAAGACTTCAAGAAGAAGGGATCAAACCTGCTGTGACCTTGTACCATTGGGATCTTCCAATGTGGGCGCATGAAGAAGGCGGATGGGTCAATCGTGAATCGGTACAATGGTTCTTGGAATATGCGAGAGCATGCTTCACAGAACTTGATGCGGTCGTTGATTCTTGGATCACCCATAACGAGCCTTGGTGCGCAGGGTTCCTTGGTTACCATCAAGGGGTACATGCTCCGGGTCATACCAATATGGATGAAGCGGTGAGAGCTGTTCACCACATGCTGTTGTCCCACGGGAAAGCGGTGGAACTGCTGAAGAAGGAATTCAAGTCCGAGACGGATATTGGAATCACGCTGAACCTGTCACCGGTCTATCCAAATACAGATTCAGTAAACGATGCCCTTGCTGCGAACAATGCAGACGGGTATTCCAATCGCTGGTTCCTGGATCCGGTATTCAAGGGGGAATATCCTAAAGACATGATGAACTTATTCTCGAAATATGTTCATACTTATGACTTCATTAAAGAAGGGGATATGGAACTGATTTCAACGGAATGTGATTTCTTCGGGATCAACTATTACAGTCGTGGAATCGTCGAGTTCAGTGCGTCCCATGACTTCATGCATAAAGGAGCGTACTCCGATTATGAGAAAACAGGGATGGGCTGGGATATCGCCCCGAATGAATTTAAAGATCTCATCCGCCGCCTGAGACAAGTTTATACGGATCTGCCAATCTATATCACTGAAAACGGAGCGGCGTATGACGATGTGTTGGAAAATGGACGAGTGCATGATAAGGAACGTGTCGACTACTTGAATCTGCATCTTCAAGCCGTTTCTGACCTTAATGATGAAGGCATGAACATTCAAGGATATTATCTATGGTCACTGATGGATAACTTCGAGTGGAGCTTCGGATATGATAAGCGCTTCGGAATTCTTTATGTGGATTTTGATACACAAGAGAGAATTTGGAAAGACAGCGCCTTCCGATACGCTGAAATCATCCGTGATCATAAAGGAAAGCATGGTCTTCACACAAATGCTGAGGAAATTGCACAATGAATGCAAAGCAAGTAAAGGTGATTTTGACAGCCAAAGAAACTGGAGATCGGTTCTCTGAAAAAGAACCGGTTTCCTTTTCTTCTGATCAAGCTCCATCCGCTACTCATATCGAGCTTGATCCGGAGCGGAAATATCAAGAAATGATAGGATTTGGAGGCGCGTTCACCGAAGCAGCAGCATACAGCCTGTCACTCATCAGCCCGGAAAAGCGGGAAGCAGTCATTCACCGGTATTTCGATCCGGAAAAAGGTTTGGGCTATCGTTTAGGCAGAACACATATCAATAGCTGTGATTTTTCATTAGGGAACTATACGTATGTGGAGGATGGAGACACGTCGTTAGAAAGCTTTTCCATCGAACGTGAGAAGAAGCTCGTGATTCCTCTTATTCAAGAAGCGATGGAAGTGGCAGGGAGAGAGCTTTCACTTATGGCATCCCCATGGAGTCCGCCTTCATGGATGAAGACGAACGGCGAAATGAACAATGGCGGGAAGCTTTTATCAGAGTATGAATCTGTTTGGGCTGATTATTATTCTAAGTATATAGAGGCGATGGAAGAAGAGGGGATCCGGATCTGGGGCATCACAATCCAAAATGAACCGGAAGCAAAGCAGGTATGGGATTCCTGTCTGTATTCAGGAGCGGAAGAACGTGACTTCATCAAAAATCATCTAGGTCCGTCCCTGACGAAAAATGGGCATGATGATGTGAAGGTCATCATATGGGACCATAATCGTGATGTGATATATGAGCGTGCCCATGCCGTATTATCGGATCCTGAAGCAGCTAAGTACGTATGGGGAACTGGTTTGCACTGGTATGTTTCAGAGGAGTTTGAAAATCTTTCTAAAGTATATCATGCTTTTCCTGACAAGCATTTGATCTTTACAGAAGGGTGCATGGAAGGCGGGGTCCAAGTAGGTTCATGGGTTACAGGTGAGCGTTACGGCAGGAATATCATCGGTGACTTGAACAATTATCTTGAAGCCTGGATCGATTGGAATTTAGTATTGAATGAAGAAGGCGGGCCCAATCATGTAGGGAATTATTGTGATGCGCCGGTGATCGTAGATACTCAAACGGACGAGGTTCACTATAATAGCTCTTATTATTATATTGGACATTTTAGTAAATATATCAAGCCTGGTGCAAGACGTATTGGATGTCAAGTTTCCAATGACTCCATATTGGCTACGTCCTTTGAAAATCCAGATGGGGAAATCGTGTTGGTTGCTATGAATGCGAATCGCGGGAATGAAGAAATTTCAATATCCTGTGCTGAGGGATCGATGACTTCTAAGCTCCCTTCCCATTCTATAGCTACATTCATTATTCAATAGAAGATTGAAAGCAGCCCTGGGGAGGGCTGCTTTTTGTTAATCAAGCACCAACTCCATTTCCGTCACGCCCCCCTTCACATATTCCCCGGACAACCATCATAGAATAGACCATCTAAAACAAAGGCAGGGTACAAACATATGAGTTTGTTTTTAAGAGGTACATTGGTGCTGGTGGTGACGGCTTTTTTAGGTGAGTGTTTGGAGTTTGTGATCAATATGATTTTGGCACGGGAGCTTGGAGAGGCTGGGCTTGGCTCGTATATGTCGATTCTGCCGACTGTGTTTCTGATTGTGATTTTATCAAGCATGGAGCTGCCGATCAGTCTTTCCAAGTTCTTTGCCGAACGGGAAGAAAAGTATCATCGGGGCATGCTTCATTATGCTTTTCGATTTGCGGTCATCACGACGTGCATTCTCTTAATTCTCATGGTCCTCATATATGCCTGGACTCCTTTATTCGAAGGATACCACCCAGGGATTCGCTGGCTCATTTTGATTGTCATTCCCATTGTGGCGTTCACTTCGATCACGAGAGGCTATTTTATGGGGATCCAGCAGATGGGCAAAATTGCAGTTGCTAATTTTCTGCGTAGAGGAATTCAGCTATTTTTACTGGTTTCAATCTATAATTTTCTATCTTTTGGTATCAATACGTCAATCTTCATAGCCCTTGGGACGCTGATTGCCAGTGAGGTGGTGGTCTTTGTTTATTTAATTCATGCTTACGTACTCGAGATTAGGGGTAATAGAAAGAAGAGCCATTCTACATTATCAACAATTGAAATGAGAAAGTCGGTATTATCTGTATCTATTCCGACGACGGTGCTGCGGATTTTTCACGCTCTGACCCATGCGGTTCAACCATTTTTGATAAAATGGGCGTTAGTTCTTTCAGGCATGGGGGCTCTTGAGGCGAACGAGCATTTCGGGATGCTGGCTGGAATTGCCCTTACAATCGGCTTCTTCCCGTCATTTATTGCTTTTTCCATGTTAATCGTGTTAATTCCGACTGTGTCGGAAAAAGTGTCATCAAAGGACTTTGATGGAATCCTGACCCATCTTAAGCAGGTAATGTGGATTACATTAGGATATGGTATTCCTGCAGTATTCATATACTATTTGCTTGGGGACTATATTACAGAAACGTTCTTTCATTCTGTGGCATCGGCCTATTATTTGAAGCTGCTCTGGCCGTATTTTCTTTTTCATTTCCTGGTGTTTCCACTCCAAGCCTTTTTAATCGGACTGGGATTGGTGAAGGATGCTCTCCTTCATACCATATGGTCGAGTGTATTTTCTTTTTCACTGATATACTTGCTCGGATCCCGTTTTGGAATGGAAGGAGTCATTCTTGGAATGAATGCGGGAGCCGTTCTGATCACCATGCTTCATTACTTTACAATATGTAGAGAATTGGAAACGACTCTTTGGTTAAAACCTGGAATTAAACTGTAAACTATACAAAAACACAATGTGCCCTTTTGAACCTCTTTGTTTTGCACAAAGAGGGACAAATCTTATATCCTGGTAACACGTACATAATATCTACTGTTATGATGGCCTGATTTCATAACCTTCAAAGGAGAAAGCTATGATCGATTCTATTTTATTCAACATCATGTTAGTCGGAGTACTCGGGATCGCTTCCCAATGGATTGCCTGGAGATTCAGGCTTCCTGCCATCGTCGTCATGTCGATTGTCGGACTGCTGGTGGGACCTATATTTGGTCTCATCAATCCAAAGGACGATTTTGGGGAAGTATTCAAACCCATTATATCAATGGCGGTTGCCATCATCCTTTTTGAAGGGAGCTTAAATCTTAATTTTCGAGAGGTAAGGGGATTAGGCAAGCCTTTATTTAGAATTGTGACCTTTGGAGCTTTACTCGCTTGGATATTAGGTTCACTTGGTGCTCACTATGTAGCCGGTTTGTCCTGGGCTGTTTCCTTTGTGATTGGTGGGTTATTCATCGTCACCGGTCCAACTGTTATACTGCCGCTACTTAGACAGGCAAAGCTTAAACCAAGACCGGCAGCTATCCTGAAATGGGAAGGAATAGTTGTCGATCCATTCGGTGCACTTCTCGCTGTATTCGCTTTTGAAATCATCAACTTTTTAATAAGCGATGACGTAACAGGTTTAACCTTATTACTGTTCTTTGCGGCTTCCCTATTTGCCGTGGTCTTTGGATGGGCACTGGGGAAATTCACAGGATTCATTTTTGAAAATGGACATGTACCGGAGTTCTTGAAATCACCTGTTGTTTTTGCCTTGGTTCTTGCCTGCTTCACAGTTTCAGATCAGATCACACATGAAACGGGACTGTTAGCCGTTACAGCGATGGGGATGACCCTTGCGAATATGCATATCTCATCCATTGACGATATGCGCCACTTTAAAGAAAACATTTCGGTTCTGCTCATATCTACCATTTTTGTCATGCTGACGGCATCATTAACGGTAGACACGCTTTTACGAATCTTTAACTGGAACATCGTCGCATTCGTCCTGCTTATGCTCTTCATTGTCCGACCATTATCTATTTGGTTGTCCACAATAGGGACGGACCTCTCTAATAAGGAGAAATTGCTTGTTGGGTGGATTGCCCCCAGGGGAATTGTCGCACTTACGGTCTCAAGTTATTTTGCTTCAGTTCTATTGGAGAAAGGCTTTGAGGATGCAGCCATACTGACGTCCCTGACTTTTGCTCTGGTATTCTCTACAGTATGTGCACATGGCTTCTCCATTAAATGGCTTGCGAAAAAATTGGATCTTGCCATTGATGAAAGGCCGGGAGTTATGATTGTGGGAGGAAGTAAATTCAGTACGGAATTTGCCAAGACCCTTCAAGACCTGAAGATTCCGGTCTTAATTTCGGATTCATCCTGGCAGAGATTGTTTTCGGTCAGAAAAGCTGGAATCCCGTTCTACCGTGGTGAAATCTTATCCGAACAAACGGAATACTATCTGGATATGACGCCGTATGAATACATGATTGCGGCTACAGAGCTTGATTCTTACAACGCTCTCGTCTGTACGACATTTGTTCCTGAAATCGGCCGTAATAACCTATTCCAACTGAGTTTGCGCAGCCAGCGGGACGATGATCTTGAAGACATGGTCCATACGATTGGCGGACGGATCTTATTCCAAAACCATGTGACGTGGGAAGAGCTGAACAAACGTGTCGAACGTGGAGACGTATTCAGAAAAACGAATATTACTGAAAAGTACACCTTTGAATCTTATCTGCAGGAGCGGGATGAGAACACATTATTAATGTTTGCCCTTAAACCTGCAGGCAGAATCGAGTTCTTTACGGAAGGTGCTTCACCTAAGATTGAACAGGGAGATGTGATTGTCAGTCTTACTCAGCCCTGTAAGGAAAAGAATAAGATTCAGGAGAAACTGACGGTTCAACGTGAAAAAGAAATCATAAAAGCTCAAAATGAAACGAATCAAGAAAGCGCCGACTAAGTCGACGCTTTCTTTTTGCGGAATTTTACTTCTTTCCGTTATATTGTTCCCCCAGTAACTGTTTCACTTGATTATACGTCAGCCCTGAATGCTGATTGAGTCGTTTAACCTCATCAATATCCGTTCCGGAACGAGTGACGTTTCTCTTCTGCTGGTTCATACAACACACCCCCTATCACTTAATGTAAGTCATCGGAAGGCATCCTATACAAAAATAGAAGACCTGAGGGACGGACCTTCGTTTACTTTGCTTGTCGTGTTCTCTTATACACCAGGTCAAAGATGAGGATGATAATGGCGAGTGCAAAGGCGGTATAGGAATAGGTTGAGTGTTCTGCCATGTTCTTTACTCCGATACCGACAAAAGCCCAGACAAACACAAGCGGATACAGCATGTCATGCTTTCCGATGCGGAACCAGAACGCGAGTACCGTAGCGACAATCAGCCCAAGATAAGCCCACACCAATTCAGAAATGCCGAATCCGTTCCAGCCGATGTCCGTCAAGTAGTACGTAATGTTCACAATCGTGGCAACCGAGATCCAGCCTAAATATATAGAAAAAGGGGCTATATCCAGGAGGGACGGACCTGTACTCTTCACCCGTCTATAAAGGGCAATAAGAGTTGAAAGAAGTCCAATCATGATAAATACCGAAATGAGAAAGTAATTGTAGTGCCAAACGAATATCCATGCTGAATTCAATAAGCAGCTCAGGATGAATAGTCCGCTTGTTTCCTGATATAGGGGAAGGTTTCTTCTGTCTTTAGGGAACTGGCGGATGATCCAAATCGCGAGCAGCAGATAAATCAGGCTCCAGATCGAAAAGACATAACCAGCCGGAGTAATCATGATATCAAGCCTATCACTGATTTCCCCCGTTGATTGATTATTCAGAGGCAAAGTGACAGCCAGCGTATTCATCAAAATCACTAAAGAGAATGCTAAAATATTCAAGATCAGTTTCATTGAGTGTACCCCCTGTAAGTAGTGGTGTTATATACTATTCCACTCTTATCAGATTAAAAACCAAATGAAGAGAGTTAGGCAAAAAGGATTAATGAACGCTCTTTTCTCAAATGTTGTTGTCTTTTTAAATAAGCTCTGCAAGGCTCTGTCAATTAGTGTGTGCTGGATGGTGAGGGGAACTGCTTCGCTTTCCGCGGACGTTCGGCCGAGCCTCCTCAGCTTCGCTTCCGGGGTCTCGGCACGTCCGTACTTCCGCAGGAGTCTACGCAGTTTCCCTCACCATCTTCGCAAGAATTTTCGTGACAGTGCTACAAGTTGTCCAAAAACAATTAACTAGAAAACAAAATTCTTATTGTTTTTATTGATTTCTATTAAGGATACATGCTTAGAAAGTTGATTGGAGTGGAAGGATGATCGACTCCTGCGGGAATAGCTGGACAGGTGAGACCCCGGAGGCGTAGCCGAGGAGGCTCACCGCCAGCCCCGCGGAAAGCGAGCATCCTGTAGCGGAAATCAACTATTACTTTCTTCTGTAAAATAGCACCAAACGTCACCAAAAGAACCTTAGTGAAAGATCAGGAAGGATTTAAGGGATTTATCGAGAATTAGAAATAGGATAGGGACAATGAGAAAATCTATTAGGGGGACATTATGGACCGTACAAATCATACATATTCGGATGTTTGGGATTTAGATGTTTTTTTCCAAGGAGGAAGTGAATCAACGGAATTCAGAAAGCATCTCGATACATTAGAGAAAAAGAAAAATGACTTTGCAGAGAATGCACTGGCATTCCACCCGCCTCAATCGGCTAACGATGCTGACCTGGTGTGGAACCTGATTGAAGAAGCAAAGGAAGTGATGCTGTATTTGCGTCAGGCAGGTGCCTTCGTGAGCTGTCTAGAAGCTCAAAATATGCATGACCGAAAAGCAGATTCTCTCCGCGCTGAAGTGACAAGCCAGAGTGCCGACTTTTCTTCTACTTTTACAAAGTTTCAGCAGCAGCTTTCAGATTGCAAAGAGGAAATCTGGAGTGAATTGCTTCAGCATGATCAGCTGAGTGAGATTACGTTTGTCCTGAACGAGTGGCGACAAAAAGCGAAAGATAAGCTGTCCAGCACAGAAGAGTCACTGATCCAGGCGTTGGCCGTCGATGGCTATCACGGCTGGGGACAGATGTATGACACGATCGTGGGGGCCATGGAAATTGAACACGATGGAAAAAAGCTATCGGTCGGTCAGGCAAATAACCTGCTCTCAAGTCCAGATGCCAATACGCGTAAAGAGGTTTTTGAAGAGTTAGAGAAAGCCTGGGAACAAAATGAGGAACTCTTTGCACGCACCCTTAATCACCTGGGCGGCTTTCGCTTGAATGTCTATAAGAAGCGTGGCTGGGACGAATTGATGAAGGAGCCACTGGAATATAATCGTATGAAGCAAGAAACGCTGGATGCCATGTGGGGAGCTATTTCAAAGCATAAGCAGCCTTTCGTTCAGTACCTGGAAAGAAAAGCGAAATTGATCGGGAAAGACCGACTCGATTGGTACGACCTTGACGCACCAGTGGCAGAGTCGACGAGCACCATGTCATATGACGATGGGGCAAAATTCATTCTGAAGCAGTTCGCCCGGTTCGGGGAAGAGATGGCCCAGTTTGCTGAAAAAGCATTTGAGAACCAGTGGATAGAAGCGGAGGACCGATCCGGAAAACGTCCGGGTGGATTCTGCACATCCTTCCCGTTAAGTGATCAATCCCGTATCTTCATGACGTATTCAGGGACTATGTCGAATGTCTCCACCCTTGCACACGAGCTGGGGCATGCGTTTCATTCCTATGCATTAAAACCGATGCACACATTGAATCGTAACTACGCCATGAATGTGGCAGAAACCGCATCCACCTTTGCTGAAATGATCGTCGCGGATGCTGCCGTAAAAGAAGCGGAGACAAAGTCCGAAAAGATTGCCCTGGTGGAAGATAAACTGCAGAGGAGTGTTGCGTTCTTCATGAATATCCATGCCCGCTTCTTATTCGAGACACGATTCTATGAAGAACGTAAGAAGGGGATTGTATCTGCTGATAAACTCAACGAACTGATGGTGGACGCTCAGAAGGAAGCATTCTCAGACTCCATTGGAGAGGTTCATCCGCGCTTCTGGGCATCGAAGCTCCATTTCTATATTACAGGAGTGCCGTTCTATAACTTCCCATACACCTTTGGATACTTGTTCTCACTGAGCATTTACGCTAAAGCCCTCGAGTCGGATGAAAGCTATGAAGATAAATACATGGCGTTACTCCGTGACACCGCGGTCATGAATGTCGAAGAGCTGGCGATGAAGCACCTCGGTGAAGACATCACCAAAGAAGCCTTCTGGGAAAAAGGCATCAAGCTATGCATAGCGGATGTGGAAGAATTTCTTGAGTTAACAGAATAAAGTTGGCAGGGTCCGTTCCATTTTGGGGACGGACCTTGTTTTTTTTGAGTGGAACGACTTTATCGACCGTTTATCAACCGTTATACAAATTAATCGACCGTTAAAAAATATATCAACCGTATTTTCAACATATCGACCGTTCTACGAAAAACGACAAACTTCGTAGCCTCCAAAATCCCAATAAACGACAAGTCCTACCACCCCTAAGCCTCAAGTCTGATACGAAAATAAAGCTCAGGCTCGTTATGGGAAACCCGGAAAATAGATAGGATAGAGACATGAAGAAGAAAGGAGGCAATAACATATGAAGAAATTTGGATTGCTTTTAGCAGGAGGGATTGCAGCCATTGTCCTGCTTGCGAATTTAGGACCAATCGTGGGGCTCGCCATCTCTTTAGTGATCATGTATTACAGCTTTAAAGGGTTTGTGAAAACAGACTCAACAATGAAGAAGATCTTATGGGCACTGATCGGTCTTGCGGCATTCAGTGCTTCGATATCCAACTTCCCGGCGATCATCGGGTTGGTAGCTCTATACGTTCTGTATGTGATCTATAAGAACTGGAAAACAGAAGAAGTCATTATAGAAGAAAAATCATCGGATCCATTCACTAATTTTGAAAGAGAATGGTCACAATTAAAAAACTAAAGGAGAGAATACAATATGGCAAACTTATTTCAACGAATTAAAAATACAGTCATGTCCGACCTGCACGAAGCATTAGATAAAAAGGAAAAGAAAAATCCAATAGCCGTGTTGAATCATTATTTAAGACAGTGTGAGCAGGAAGTAGAAAAAGTAAGTAAGCTTGTTGAAAGACAATATCTATTAAAAGAAGAATTCCAAAAAGAGTATCAGCAGGCTTCTGCTTTAGCCGACAAACGAAAATACCAGGCTGAGGTTGCATCGAAGGCAAATGAAGAAGGTCTGTATGAATTTGCCCTCCAGGAACAAAAATACTATGAAGAACGCGCCGTGCGCATCCAGGATTCGAAGTTGAAAGCAACGAAAGAGCTTGAAGAGCTGGAGAGAAAATATGAAGAGATGAAGCACAAGCTGAAGGATATGTACATCAAGCGGATGGAGCTGATGGGAAGAGAGAATATTGCCCGTGCCCATAACAAGGTGAATTCTGTGCTTGAATCGTCTTCCGGTTATAACAACCAGGCGTTCTCTAAATTCGATGAAATTGAAACATACTTAGATCATTTAGAGCATGGAGTGAACTCCTCTTATTATCGAAATACGATTGACGCAAAGATCGCTAAATTAGAAAAAGAAGTGAAAAAAGAGGAAACGGAAGCCATTCCTTCATAAAACATGGTATTCTAATCTATGAAAACGAATAGTAACGATAAAAAGGGGGAGCCCGAATGGGTTCACCCCGTTTTATCATCATATAAAATCCGGATATGGTTTTATGCACTGAATCAGAAAATATGATCAAAATACATAACCAGAAAGGAGGAACCCCCTTGTTCAATCGTTTACGCTCAGACGGGATCAGCTGGATCATCTTAATCGGAACCCTTTTAATACTGTTGGAAGTATCATTCTACGATGGGGGGGTTCTCGTCTTTCTCTCGATTGCGGCCTTCTGTATCTATATTGGAAGAAAGAAGCTTCCGAGTACTCTTGGAAAGATCCTGCTGTGGTTTGGGATCATCAGCTTAGCGATCAATATCTTTAATACAGTAGCGTTTAAGTTTTTATTGTTTGCCATCCTTCTATTTATCATCGTCCGTTTTGCTGATTCGAAGAAACATCCTAAATACATCACTCCGACGATTAAGGAAACGTTCACCCACACAAGTGAACCACTCCTCATGAAAAAGTCCGCTCTTCAAAACGAATGGTTCGGGCCGAAACGGACTCCGGAAGACGTATATGAATGGAATGATATCAACATTCAGGGTGTGATCGGAGACTCGGTCATCGATATTGGAAATACGGTGCTCCCTAAAGGCACGTCCGTCGTTTCGATTCGAAACATTTTAGGCAATATTGAAATATTGATTCCGTATGATGTGGAAGTGAGTGTTCATCACTCGGTACTTGCCGGCTCGATTGAGATTTTTGAACAAGTGGAGCCGAAAGCGATCAATCAGTCCCTTTATTATCAAACTCCGGGATATGATACGGCTGTCCAGCGGGTGAAGATTGTCACCTCGATGTGGATCGGGGATTTAGAGGTGAAGAGAATATGAGCTCAGTCAGTAAGCAGATTGTTGCAGGCATTCTCTTTTCCCTTGGGATGGTGATGTTTTTATCGCTGTCATATTTTTATTTGTATCCCTTGGAGGATTGGTCCCTTTTATGGGAAGTGGAGATTATGGATATACCGGGAGCAGGGTTTATCCTCGTTGTAAGCATCCTTATCGGAATCGTGTTCGGCATCCGGACAGGATTGAAGGATAAACGGCAGTTAAGGGAGATTGAAGATGCCCTGATGAATGTGGAGCAGGGCCGCTCGATCAATTTTCCGGAAACGGCAACCTCAGAAGTGCAGCAGGTTTGGAAAAAGGTTGATGCGTTAGGGAAGCATCTCACGGATCAAGCGCGATATTCCCAGAAGCTTGCCAATGAAAAGGCGGAGGAGCAGGAAAAGAGGATCCAGGAAATCGTTTCCCAGGAGCGGAACCGTTTGGCAAGGGAATTACACGACTCGGTCAGTCAGCAGCTATTTGCAGCATCCATGCTGATGTCAGCCATCACGGAAACAGCCTCACCTGGACGAACGCCTCATGAAGAAAAGCAACTTAGTATGGTGGAGCAGATGATTCATCAGTCTCAGCTTGAAATGAGGGCTCTCCTCCTTCATCTTCGCCCCGTTGCGTTGAAAGGAAAAAATCTTCAAGAAGGAATGAAGGAGCTGCTGGTCGAATTGGCTCAGAAGGTACCCCTTGATATCGAGTGGAAAATAGAAGACATGAGTCTTGATAAAGGAATCGAAGATCATCTCTTCAGGATTCTGCAGGAGTCGGTTTCAAACACCCTGAGACATGCGAAGGCGACTTCCTTGGATATTCGATTGATCAAAAGAGAATCCATTATCATTTTACGGGTAGTGGATGATGGTCAGGGCTTTGATGTGAACGAATCAAAGGTGACAAGCTCCTATGGGCTTCAGAATATGAGGGAGCGGGCCATTGAAATCGGTGGTACGTTTAAAATCATCAGTGTACCGAATAAGGGGACACGCTTGGAAGTGAAGGTTCCCGTTGTGGAGAATGAAGGTGAAAAAAATGATTAAAGTGGTATTTGTAGATGATCATGAAATGGTAAGGATCGGGGTTTCTTCTTATCTATCGGCTCAGGCGGATATTGATGTCGTCGGGGAAGCGTCGGATGGGAAAGAAGGCGTTCAGCTTGCCCTCGAGCTGCGGCCGGATATTATTCTTATGGATCTTGTGATGAAAGAAATGGATGGCATCCAGGCAACAAAGGAGATCATTCAAGAGTGGCCGGACGCAAAGATCATCATCGTCACCAGCTTCCTGGATGATGATAAGGTGTACCCGGCCCTGGAAGCAGGCGCGGTCAGTTATATGCTGAAAACGTCGAAAGCAAGTGAGATTGCCGAAGCGGTACGTAAGACGTACAACGGCCAATCGATTCTCGAACCTGAAGTCACGGGGAAAATGATGACGCGCATGAGACAAAAGACCGTTTCTCATCCCCATGAAGAGCTCACCAACCGCGAACTGGAAATCCTTCTCCTGATGACACAAGGGAAAACGAACCAGGAAATTGCCGATGAATTATTCATTGCCCTGAAAACAGTGAAAACACACGTAAGCAATATCCTCTCCAAGCTCGGAGTCCAGGACAGGACCCAGGCTGTGATTTATGCTTTTAAACATGACTTAGCTAAATAAATGAAGAGAAAGTGACCCAAAAAGAAAACTTTTTGGGTCACTTTTTCGTATAAAAAGAAGAAAGCAAACGGATCTCCTTCCCAAAATGGCAAGCATGAGAATCCAAGCGTGAAATATACATCAGATAAGGAGTGGTGCCATTTTGGTAACAAGAGCGAAAAAAATACAAATCTTTCATCAACGCAAGGAGGAATAATGGTAGAATAAGCGATATATTGTCAAATATTGAAAAATAATCGGTAGGGGGATATGACGTGAACGCAAAATTTAGTAAGCCTAAAGGGTTCGGTGAAATACTGGACCACACATTTCGATTGAGCAAGAACCGCTTTAAAGACTTTTTTCTTATTTTCCTTATTCTGTTAGGGCCTGTTTATTTACTGCAGGCACTCATTGAACTGGCAGCAGGGGTTAGCTTCTTTAGGACTGTCGGTACCGGGGAAACCTGGTTCGATGGGATTGTCAACAGCTTTTCAGGTGAATTTACGGACGAAGGGGGTCCAGAAGTAAATCTGGCAGCAGAGCTTGGTACAGGTCTCATTGGACTTATCAGTATCATTCTGGCTCCAATCGCTCAAGCGGCGATTTTATTTGCCCTTAATCATATGAGAAAAAATGAAGAATTTACGGTGAAGCTTGTGATAAAGGAAGCATTCTCCCGTTTTTGGCCGATTATCGGAAGTAGTCTCCTATTTGGAGTGATTGTATTCGGTATCGTATTTGTTCCGATCTTCACGATCGGTTTTGCCGGGGTATTCGGTGCTGCACTTTTGGAGCCGGGCGTCGGGATTGTGGTCGCCGGAGTTGTCCTGTTGCTTGCATTCGCGGTTGCAGTAGCTTACATCTTAACTCGTTGGAGCTTTTATTTTGGAGCGGCAGCCATAGAAAATGATGCACCTGGTCTCGGCAGGAGCTGGAGGCTGACGAAGAAGCGTGGATGGATCCTTCTTTTATTATTCATTGTCTTCGGCTTGATTATAGGAATCGTAAGTTCAGCCTTCGAATTAACGTTTGGGTTGGTGTTAGGGAATAGTGTCCTGTACGGCATGATTGTAAACGTTGTGACTTTATTTACGTCGATGCTGTTCGCCGTTGGTTTCGGGGTTATGTTCCTTGATCTTAAAACGAGACATGATGCAGATGATCTAAATGAAATGATCGATGATTATAACACTATTCAATAGAATCATGCTTCTGTGAAAGAATGAAGTATCCAGTCTGGCTACGGAGGCATCATGCTTCCGGGCTTTTGATCTGAAAGCTAGGTGAAGAAAGTGATGAATGAGAATAGAGCAAAGGATCAATTAGAAGAAATCCTGGATGGGGAGGAATATAAGGCCTATCACGATGAATCTCAGGGACTGCTCGCCGGTTGGTGGGAGAAGGCAAAGGAATGGCTTTCAGAACAGCTGCAAAAACTGTTCCCTTCTCTTGAACCGACAGGCGGGGCGGCATCGGGCATCCTGATCACGTTGATTGTCATTGGCGTGGCCATTCTCCTCGTCGTAGCATTCTTCGCCATTCGAAACGGAGTCCGAAAACGGAAATTCCGTTCGAATAAACCACTCCAATCCATGAATGAGATGGAGTGGTCCTATGATAGACATTTAGAAGAAGCTTATAAACAAGAGGGGCTTGAAGATTATTCGAAAGCAACCCGCCATATGTTCCTGGCCCTTCTTTTATACTTTCATGAAAGAGACTATCTCGAAGCAAAGGTCTGGAAAACAAATTGGGAGTATTATGATGAACTGCGTAAAGTGAATCGGGATTGGGCAGAGCGCTTCTACAGGCTGGCCCTTCTGTTTGATGAGGTGGCTTATGGTGAGCGGGAAGTGGAGGAAGAAGAGTATCTTCCCTATAAACAGGAAGCTCTAAGCTGGTTGGAACATGAAACGGATTCACAGCCTTACGGATAAGAGAAAGGAGGTAGAATCGAGCATTGAAAACAAATAAAAAGGCGTGGGTCTGGCTCGCCACACTTTTAAGCTTATTTATCATCATCGGTGTATTTCTTTCTCCTGAAAAACCTAAGGAGTATCCGGCCTATGTTTCCGAGTCTCCCTCTCCTTCTGGAATAAAAGCCCTTTATACCTATTTGGAAAACGAAGGTGCTTCTATACAACGCTGGTCTTTTTCACCTGATAGGCTGCCGGTGGCTGAATCTGATCGATTACTGATTATGATAGAACCATTCTCAATCCCTGAGCAAGAAGAAATGGAAGCTTACGAGAATTTCATGAAAGCAGGGAATACGATTCTTCTTTTAAAGGATAATCCAAAAGGGATGTTTGACACGAAGACGGTCTTAATAGGGGAAGGGCTCGATAATCCTCTTATACGTGATCAAAAAGGGAATACATATCAAACAGATCTTCTATCAGGCGTAAGGTTAGAAACGTCGGATGAAGATACCGTTCTATTGGATGATCGGGAGGGAACGATTGCCTATAGCTCTCCTATAGGAAAGGGTCAATTGATTGTATCTACTTCACCGGGATGGGTGATGAACGGGAATATTCTTGATAGTGATCATCTTCAGCTGGTTCTCACTCTATTAGAAAGCGGTGGAGCGGAACGGAAAACGATCCTGGTCGATGAATACCTTCACGGGGGAGAGAGTGAGGCAAGCCTTACCAGTCTCTATCCCCAGTGGCTGTTGCTTTTCATCCTTCAATTGCTGATCCTCACCGTCCTTTGGCTCTGGATGCGGGGGAAACGTTTTGGTGGTACTCTCACACCGAGGGAAGAGACGGTCCGATTCAGTGATGAACGAATCAAGGCGCTTTCAGCCTGGTACTTAAAAGGGCGCCAATACAAAGAATCTTTAGTGATTCAAGCTGATTATGTCAGAGTTCTGTTCCAGGAACGTTGGGGGATTCCGACGAGTAAGGAATGGTCGGAATTGAATGAACCTTTAGAACGGAGATTTACGACCGTTTCTAAAAAAGAAATCGATTCGGTTTTATCTGGGATAAGGGCTGTATTAGAGAAAGAACACATCAGTAAACAAGAATTCGTACAATGGTCGAAAAAAATAGAACTATTCAGGAAAGAGGTGGAGGATCGTTGAAACCAGAAATCACATCCTTAATGGAGAAATATGAAGAGCGAATTGTAGGTCAAAGTACGAATCTTAAACTCTTGTTGTCTTCGATTCTGGCAGGAGGGCATGTATTGATAGAGGGAGTCCCGGGGACAGGGAAGACACAGATGGTCAAGACCCTTTCCCAGTTGCTCGGGGGAAGCTTCAACCGGATTCAATTCACACCGGATCTGTTACCGAGTGATATCACAGGTAGTACGATTTACAATATGAAGGATAGCAGCTTCCAGACGATCAAAGGGCCGATTTTCACCAATGTACTATTGGCCGATGAAATCAACCGTACTCCGGCGAAAACCCAGGCGGCCCTGCTCGAAGCCATGGAGGAAAAGCAGGTGACGATCCAAGGGGCAACGTATCCTCTTGAAGAGGTGTTTTTCGTGGTAGCTACCCAGAATCCGATTGAATTCGAGGGAACCTATCCCTTGCCTGAGGCCCAGCAGGACCGCTTCCTGTTTAAGCTGGATATCGATTTTCCTTCCTTTGAAGAAGAGAAAAATGTATTGAAACAAGTGATCGAGAATCATTATGCGGAAAGTGTAGGGGCCGTTCTCGACATGGAAACCTTCCTTTCTATCAGAAGAGAAATCGGTGATGTCACACTTAGTGATGCTGTGTTGGATTATATTATGCAGATTGTGAGAAAAACCCGTGAAACGGAATCGATCCGCTTCGGGGCAAGTACAAGGGCGGCGATTTCGATTGGAAAAGCGGGACGGGCATGGGCTTATCTGTCAGGACGTGACTATGTCACACCTGATGATATCAAGATTGTGGCAAGACCTGCCCTCAGACACCGCATCCAGCTATCCCCGCACGTAGAATTGGAGGGAGTGACCATTGACCAAGTCATCCAAGAGCTTGTTGGGTCGATTCCTGTTCCAAGATAAGGGGATATTGCCGACGCGAAAGTTGTTGATCTCGTATCTCCTATTTTCCGTCATCCTTCTTGCAGGAACGTTTATTGGACTGTCATGGACGCTCATTTTTATATTGAACGGCTTGTTTCTGGTCATGAGTCTCATTGATCTGACTCTGTCGCCATCCAAAAAGGAAATAGACGTCAAGCGCCATATTCCGGATCAAATGGAAAGGGGTCTGGATTATGTCGTCGAACTGGAAATCATAAACAGATCTTCCCGTGGCATGGAGTTTCGGATCCTGGATGGTACCCCGCAAAGCTTTCAAACAACTTTTCCCTTAGAAGGGAAGCTTGAACAGGATTCAGCAGGGACCCTTGCCTATGATGTGGTGACGCCGGTAAGGGGGGACTATAACCTGACGAAGCTGTATCTTCGCTATCGAAGCTCCCTCGGTTTATGGGAAAAACAAAAAACAATGGAGCTCCATGATGTGGTGAAAGTCATTCCGGATCTTACCGAAACGAAAAAAGTGTTGGAAAGTGCTCAGCAATTCCTACTATATGAAGGGGTGAAAATCCGTAAGCAGCAAAGTGGTGCCGGGGAATTCTCCAAGATTAGAAATTATGTGCTTGGGGATGATCCCAGAAAGATCAACTGGCGTCAAACCGCAAAGCTCAGGGAAGTGATGACCAATGAATATGAACCTGAGCATGGTAAGTACATTACGATCCTAATTGATTGCGGAAGAATGATGGGAGCGGAACTGAAAAAAGGAAACCGGTTGGAGAAATCCCTGGAGGCGGCCCTGACCGTGACGGCAGCGGCCCTTCAAAACGGGGATTATGTATCGGTCCTTGCTTTCAGTAAAGATGTAAAGGTATATATCCCTCCGGCAAAAGGGATGGCGCATCTGCAAACGATTCTTCATCGTATATATCATTTGGAAGTGGACGCAGCCGAATCTAATTATGCCGGCGTCCTCCATTATGTTCAAACGGTTCAGAAGAAGCGGAGTCTGCTCTTATTATTCAGTGACGTACACACTTTTCTTCATGAAGACAGTGCCCTGTTTTACTTACAGCGCCTGCGGAGGCAACATCTCTTTTTAACGATCGGGATAGAAGATGAAACGTTGGTCAAACGGATCAAGGCAGAGCCTGCCGATTCAGAGCAGGCAATGATGAAGAGCATGGCTCAAAAACAGATGCTCGTGAAGAAAAGGGAAAAGGCAAAGTGGGAAAAACAGGGCCTCCTGATGGTGGAGGCCCGTGAAGAGAAACTGGCGGCAACCGCTGTTTCTTACTATATTGATATGATGAACCGGGGGTTACTGTAAGCTCGCATTTAGCCGAAGCTTTCCGATCGTCATATAGAGAATCAGACCGATAACCGTTATAAAGGCAACCATATATTTTGCGAGTAGCGGTATGGCAGCAGGCGTAATGAAGCCTTCGATGATCCCGGCGATCACAAACAGGGGTACCGTCCCGAGGAGCAGCTGGACGGATCGTTTCGCTTGCTGCTTTAATTGATAGCCTCGTGTAAAACGTCCAGGTACAAAGAGCTTATAGCCCATCAAGAGTCCCGCTCCGCCTGCAATAAAGATGGCTGTAAGCTCGATCATGCCGTGGGGGACGATGTAAGCCCAGAATTCATAGCTCATTCCCTGGTGCCAGAAGACAGCGGCCAGGGCCCCTACTATGATACCGTTGTACACAAGCATATAGACCGTCAACAAGCCAAATGTCACACCGCCGGCAAAGGCAAGGAAGGCGACTTTGATGTTATTGGTCATGATGGCAGCCGACATAAGGGAAGAATCCACTTGTCCGTCACTTTTCCCGAGATTAGAAGGATCCACACCTTGAGACATCTCAGCTGGTAGAATGGAATATAGGTGAAGAGGATCATTTACGACAGAAATGAAGGCACCGAGTGCACCGATTGTAAATAATATCATCGCCGTGACAACGAACTTCCACTGTTCAAGCAGTAATCCAATAAACGTCGTGGAGAAAAAATGTCTAATTTGTTTTCCACTTGAGATTTGGTCTTTATATAATAGATTGTGAGACTTTGATACGAGACCGTTCAAATAACCGGTTACTTCTTCGCCGGGAAAGTAAGTCTGGCTGTAGGAAAGATTCTGGGCAGCCTTTTGATAAAGACGGTTGAATTGATCAATGGCCGGGCCCGTGGAGTTCTTCCTCTTGCGAAGGGTTCCAAGGAGATCTTCTAACTGCTTCCAGTCCTCCCGGTGCTGTTTGACAAATTGCTTCACGTTCATTGTGACACCTACTTGTTCTTTTGATTTCTTATCTCTTATTATAGTAAGTTTAGAAAAAAATAGAAACCATTAAAGGTAAATTCATCCATAAGGAGGGGATTGTATTGCATGAAGAACAAGTCGATATCAGAACCCCGGAATATGTTTCCCTGCAATTCCAACCTGCAGGCTTAGGCAGCCGGGCAGCAGCCCTTATGATCGACCAGCTGTTGTTAACAATCGTAAACATCCTGATCGTTGTGCTCCTGTTTTTTGCGACGTCGGGGAATGATGGCCTATTTAGTATGATGGAAATCAACTCGACACTATGGGGGATCGCCATCATCGCCATCTTTTTTCTCAACTGGGGATATTTCTTTGCTTTAGAATACTTCTGGGGTGGAAAGACGATCGGAAAGCGATTGCTGGGGATCCGGGTGATGCAGGAAAACGGACACAGCGTCACTCTCCTATCCTGCTTCATTCGAAATCTATTAAGAATCATTGACATGCTTCCCGTCTCCTATTTCATTGGTATGGTCATGATCTTCCTTCATTCTAAGCATAAGAGGGTGGGGGATCTCGTTGCCGGAACCATCGTTGTTCATGAGCGACGCGTCAAAGGAAAACGAAAAGAAAAAGCCATAGAGAAGGAAATCCGCCGCCGTGGCTTGAGGAAAGAGGATATAACGGTGGAAGCGTGGGAATTAAAGCGGCTCGGTGCGAAAGAATGGCAGCTGGTCAAAACGTACAGCAACCGATTCGTTCAGCTCCCCCTTTCAGAACGAAACCAATTAACCAAGAAGCTTGCCTTTATCCTCTATCCTAAACTGGGATTAGACGTGCAGGATAAAACGTATGAGGAGATTGAGGATACCCTTCTCCTTTTATACCTGGCATTAAGGGAAGAATGGGAATTTGAATTGTAGGAATCAGCAAAGTCTGGTGAGGGCTTTGCTGTTTTTTTATTTGTCAGATGGCAAGGGCTTTATACCTAATGAAGATTCCTCGTGCTATTAAAGCAATCTTGTTGATTACATAGAAAATTAAGTAAATACAGTAGGATAATTGTGATAGAGGTTTACAATCAATACACATAATTTACAAAATAATAAGAAAAGTAATGCCCATTTTCCCATTACATTACAAAATGCGACAAAATATACTTGTACTGTAATCATTTATATATATTTGTTTTTAAACTGAAGGGGGAAAAGGGTATGAGGACGAAAAGTATTTCATTATCCATTATAAGTATTCTGTTATTACTGACTGGAGGTTTCATTCAGCCTCAAGAAAGTATGGACACAGGAGTGGCAGCTGCACCTCAGTCTGCCGTAATCAATGAAGTGGCCTGGATGGGAACGGCGGGTTCTTACAACAATGAATGGATGGAACTATACAATACCACCACATCTGATCTTTCATTGGAAGGGTGGGTCCTTGAAGCCCAGGACGGATCACCGAGCATAGTCTTAAGCGGATCGGTTCCGGCCCAGGGTTATTTTTTACTGGAAAGGACAAGCGATGACACGATTTCAACTGTTTCAGCGGACCAAGTCTATACAGGAAGTCTTGGAAATTCGGATGAAGTTCTTTATTTAAAGGATGAGTCCGGTTCGATAATCGATGAAGTGAACGGCTGGTACGCTGGTGACAACACCACGAAAGCCTCGATGGAGCGAAACAATCAATCTATCAGCGGAACGGATCCGAGCAATTGGAGTACATCGACGGCTTCCTATGAAGGTGGATTTGGAACCCCTAAAGTGGCTAATTCAGCTGTTCCTTCGGGAAGTGGAAGTGAATCACTTACCAATGTAAGCGAGGCGCCTGGTGCGATTAACGTCTACTTTAACAAAAGTGCATCGACTCAATATGCCATGCCGGGTAACGAAGCTAACTACAACGTGAACCTTGAAGATCGTCTCATTGAACGATTGAATGAAGCGACAACGTCCATTGACTTTGCCACTTATGAAATCAATCTGCCTCGAGTGGTCGATACATTGATGGCCAAAGCGGCACAAGGGGTGGACGTCCGGATTCTGGCTGATGCCAAGGATGGATCGGACCCCCATTACGCAGAACGATATGAAACCATGAGATTATACTTAGAGAAACTTGTCCGCGGTCAGGATGGAGTAGTAGGATCAGCGGATGATGCTCATATTTTATCTGACTCCCCTATGTTTGTAGTGGAAGATGCCGTGAAGCGGGCAGCGTACGATTTACCTGCAAGCTACAGTGATTTCCCACAGCGAAACGTGTCGGTTGGAAGCACGGCGACTTCAGGCCATATGTTTGTGGAAGGGGAATTGAAAGAGACAGACAGCTACTATTCTCCAGGGAATCAAATGCATAATAAATTTGCTGTAGTTGACGGGAAATGGGTTTTCACAGGAAGCTGGAATTTTACCGTAACAGGCTTATATGGTTCTGAGGAAAACATGAACCAGGGCATCCTTGACGGCAACCAGCAGCATGTCGTGGAGGTTCACTCTCCTGAACTTGCCTCCATTTATAAAACGGAATTTGAAGAAATGTGGGGGAGTGGATCAACGACTCCAAATAATTCAGTATCGAACTTTAGCACAAGGAAAGTAGATAACACCCCTCATACGTTGACCATTGGAGGAGATACGGTAGAGGTGTACTTCTCTTCAGGAGATGACGCGGTTGGACGGATGACAGAACTTGTAAAAGCAGAAGCAGACGAAAACGCGTATTTCACCATTTTCGCATGGAGCGACCAGGCCCTTGTGGACGAATTGAAGAATAAGTGGGAAGGAAGCTATATGGATATCCAGGGAACGTTGACCGGCTTTGACGTGAAAGGTCTTTATGATGCCAGCTTCTGGAACCAATGGTGGTCAGCGAGTATTGAAATGACTGGAAGAACGGCTACGCAAACGAGTACGAACAATCCAAATACGCGCTGGGCAAACCCTGCACCCGTGTACAAGGCAAATGAAAGCCGCAAGCTTCATGCGAAAACGATGCTCATCGATGCCGATACCAGCAGCGATCCAACCGTTATTGTAGGGTCGACGAACTGGAGTGAAAACGGTAATAATGTGAATGACGAAAACATGCTCATCATCCATGATGATGCCATCACGAATCAATTCCTTCAGGAGTTCAATGCAAGATATGTGAATGCTGGAGGGGTTGTACAGTAGGTTGGATGAAAAATTCCTTGAGTATGGAACAGAACAAAAAGGATGATTCTCTTTTCTGAGAATCATCCTTTTTGGGGGGAACTCACTCCATCCCAGGAGCCTTCTGGATTTCAAAAATAAGTACAATTGCAGTGATTGCATGGGCAATCAATCGGATGACCGGGAAAAAGTTTAAGAAGGAAGCAAGGATACCGAGGGCACTTCCTAGGATTGGCTGATCTTCTGACCTTGAAATGTACAACACGCTCACATGCCAAAGAGCCACTAAACAAAGGAGAAAAGGAATAGCATCACCAGCAATATTGCCAAAGATCGGAACAGCCAAAAACAATTCGATAGAAAAGGATAACCATTTAATTCGTGAAAGCACGGACACACACCTCCTTATTTCAGTGTATGACTATGTGAGGGGCGTGTGCCTGTTTGAAGGAATTGTTTTTAAGGGGGGAGTGGTGGTGGTTGTCGTGTGAGGATTTAGCGATAGACAACCATCACAAAAAGACCATCGTCTCATCTCAAGACAATGGTCTTTTAAAGCATTTTTAAGCAAGTAACTTCTCCACAACCTTATGCTCATTTTCATTCAGCAGGTTTTTGCCGATCGTTTCATGAACCTCTTTATTCATGCTGTCTTCCAGCACCGCGGCCTCTTCCTTATCACCAACGAGTAGGATCCGTTCCCACTCCTCATCAGCGGCCTTTTTGTCCAGGATGCTGCCGAGGCTTTTCCACCAGCGTTGTTGATTCGCTTTGAGGCGATTTTCAAATTCTTCCTGCTGATTGGCCTTTCCACCGCCGCTTCCCATGCTGACGTCCGAGTGATGGGGACCTTCATGCTTTCGCCAATCATCTGTTTCTAAATCGAATTCCATAAATTCACTGGACTGAATCTCTCCAAAGGCGGAGGTGAGGATTTTGATTTGATTTTGCTGAAGAAGCACTAATCCCGTGTAAGGGTAATCTTTATGCAAAGATTTCAATTGATCCAGGTGAGGATTCTCCTCCCAATAAAAATTCGTTTCAACCGGTATTTGAAGCTCGAATGTCTCCCAAATGCCACTATCGGCTGAAGCGAAGATGATAAAGCTTCTAGGCAGTTCACGTTCTAAACTATATACATAGTTTTCTACTTTCGGGCGGATGGATTGAAGCCTTTCTTTTTCCTCGGGAGCACTTTCCAGGTATTCTTCCAGGCGGTTGAATCCGTTTTTGAGGGCAATCTTCCATTCACCACCCTGCTGATCGTGGTCGCTGCGGTCCGTATTCAAGTATACAGTCAATAATTTATCAGGTTTTTGTAAGTACAAGTTTTCCAATACGCTCAGTGTTTTTTTGAAAGACATGGAACTCCTCCTTATAGAATGCTTACTTTTCATATAAACGGTAGAGGCCCCTTTTAAACATTATTTTGTAAAAAAAGGGAATTGACGAAAGGACCTTAATAGGAAAAAATAGGAGGGAAGGGAGGAGAACCAATGAATATTGAGAAGCAGTGGGTCCAGGAAGATAGCGATTACATACGAAAGAAATTAATCGAATACAATATGTCACAAGTAGATGAGGAGACAAAGACGCCCCTGGAGCAAATCAGTTTTGTTATGAGGAACGATGAGGATGAAATCGTTGGCGGAGTGGTCGGAGAAATGTTCTGGCAGCATCTCCATATTGATTTTCTGTGGGTGGCAGATGACTATCGGCATGGAGGTTATGGCTCCAAACTGATTCACCGGATAGAAGAGTATGCCAGGGAGAAGGGATGCCATCTCGTTATATTAGATACATTCAGCTTCCAGGCCCCTCATTTTTATAAAAAATTAGGTTATAAGGAATTCGGGATCCTTAAAGACTTTCCTAAGGGACAGAGTCAGTATTTTATGGAGAAACGATTGTAGCAACCAGCCTTGGCTGGTTGTTTCTTGACGTGAATCGTATCATCTATGAAATCTCCTATGTGCTATTAAGCCCATTTTCTTGAAGAAATCAGATAAATCATGTTTTATGTTCTTTCCATCGGGTAAATATGTACTAAATAACACACGACGGGAGAGAATAAAGTGAGCTATATTAACCAGGGTAGAGAGCGCATTCAGTTTGATCGTAAGGGTAAGAAAAAGGATTTACATATACTGGAGTGCACACATTGTGAGAATGAATTCCGTTCAACGATGAATGTCCACCAAATCGAGTGCTCTAATTGTTCAACATCTACAGATCCTAAATTGGACCTTTCAATTTTTAAAGTCATCGGATTTATTGAAAATATTCAAGGGAGTGAAGTTCGTTGCTAAACAAGGACAAATTAGCCGATTTGAAAATGGATTTTAACGATATTCTTTGGATGAGTTCTGGAGTTGCCATTATTCTATTATTACTAGCTTTAGCAAATTTCTTTATCCTTGCCTAATCATATTGTTGAGATCGGTTTGAAAAGTCCTGACTGTTTAGTAGGACTTTTTTTGTTGGGCGAAACCATTGAAAAAGCCTGCCCGCTTTTACGATTAAAGCGGGCAGGCTTTTCTTTAGGGTGTTATCCTTTATAGCTTTCATCGTACTCAAGATAAACAACATGAGTTTCCAGGTATTCGTTAAGGCCGTGTTTTCCATCTGCTCCGCCGATTCCTGATTGACCGCGACCAGCGTGGAAACCATTGATGGCTTCGAAATTTTCACGATTGACGAAAGTTTCACCGTATCGAAGTTCATTAGCGGCTCTCATGATTTCATGAAGATTTTCACTGAAGATGGATGAAGAGAGACCATATTCCGTATCGTTGGCAAGCTCGATGACTTCATCAAAATCTTTGTATGTCATAATTGGAAGGACCGGTCCAAAGATCTCTTCCTGGATAATTTCCATATCCTGCTTTACATCTACTAGAATGGTAGGCTCGTAGTAGAACCCTTTATCCATATTGAGGGGTTTCCCGCCTGTGAGGATTTTTGCTCCGTTTTCAACGGCAGTATTGACCATTGCAGTTACGGTCTCGAGTCGATCCTTATTCACAAGAGGCCCGATGTCGTTATCACGGTTTGTCGGATCTCCGACTGTCGTGTTTTTCATCGCTTCTGTCATTTTGCTGATGAATTCCTCTGCTACATCCTCGTGGACATACACTCGTTCTGCGTTCGTGCATGCCTGCCCGGAGTTGGTGATTCGGGACGTTTTGATCTTTTCGACGGCAAGATCAATATTTGCATGCTTGGTGACGATGGCAGGAGCCTTACCGCCAAGCTCCAGGTTTACTTTTGTAATGGACTTCGATGCTGCTTCCATCACTTTTGAACCAGCCGGGTAGCTTCCTGTCATGGACACCATGCGTACTTTAGGGTGACTGGACATCGGGTTTCCGATACCGGACCCTTTACCGGTTACAAGGTTAAAGACACCTTTTGGCAGCCCGATTTCGTCTATGATCTTAGCAAATTCACATGCGGTATTTGGCGTGTATTGACTTGGTTTCATAACAATCGTACAGCCTGTAACAATCGCAGGTGCAACCTTCCTTGCCAGGATGAACATCGGGAAGTTCCATGGGACGATCCCTGCCACGACACCAATCGGCTTTTTGTAAACAAGGATATTTTCATTCGAGCGCTCACTCTCAAGGATTTCGCCTTCATACCTTAACGCCCAGCCTGCCATGTAGCGGAAATACTCAATGGCAGTATCCAGCTCACCTTCTGAGGCATCCAATGTCTTCCCGTTTTCTTCTGTCAGCATCTGGACAAATTGGTCTTTACGTTCTTCAAGCTTATCGGCTATTTTATATAAATAGGAAGCACGCTCCTTGGAAGGGACCTTCGCCCATGAGAGAAAAGCAGAGTGAGCAGCATCAATCGCGTGATTGACATCCTCTTCCGTTCCCAACTGAATGGAAGAAATCGTTTCCTCATTCGCAGGATTGATCACGTCCAACGTATCCTTCGACGTACTATCCACAAACTCACCATTAATATACAACTGATACTTCTTCACGATTACTCCTCCTTGTATAAATCTTTCTTATCATATCTACTTCTTTTCCCTTTCAATGGGAGGGGGTAAACATGGGGATGTGCGAGGGACGGACCTCTTTCCATTCATATAGTAAGCTAAGACCTTGATACAAAGGAGTTTAAGTGAGTTTGTCCATTAGTATCTGAAAGATAGAGGGACGGACCTCATCCACTCACTCCTTCAACCAAAACGCTGATTTAAAAGGATATGAGTAAAATTGGAGGTCCGTCCCTCAAAATGGTTACTTGCTTGGTTCTGCGATTTTGACGAGTTGTTTGCCGATGTTTTTGCCTTGGAAGAGTCCGAGGAAGGCGTCGGTTACGTTTTCTAGGCCTTCTGTGATGGTTTCTTCGTATTGCAGTTTTCCTTGTCCCAGCCATTGACCAAGTTCCGTTGCCCCTTCTTTGAAGCGGTCATTGTAGTCGTTGACGACAAAGCCTTTCATGAGTGCGCTTGATTTGATCAATCTGGTTTGTACGCGTGGTCCCAGGTCACGATCCGTTTTGTTATAAGAAGAAATCGCTCCGCACACTGGAACGCGGGCATGTTTATTTAGTAAACTAAGGGCAGCGTCACCAATTTCACCACCAACGTTTTCAAAATAAACATCGATGCCGTGTGGACACGCTTCTTCTAACGCAGCATAAATGCTTTCCGTTGATTTGTAGTTGATTCCTTCGTCGAATCCAAGCGTATCAGTCAGGTAGCTTACTTTTTCATCCGAACCTGCAATCCCGACGACACGGGCTCCTTTGATTTTGGCAATTTGACCGACAACAGAGCCGACTGCGCCTGCAGCACCGGATACAACCACGGTTTCGCCTTCTTTCGGCTGACCGATGTCAAGGAGTCCGAAGTAAGCGGTCAATCCAGTCATTCCCAGTATACTAAGGTGAGTTGAGATAGGAGCGACATTCGGATCGATGGAGCGTACCTGCTTTTCATCGGCAAGGGAATATTCCTGCCATGGCAGCATCCCTACAACGAAATCGCCTTTTTGGAAATGTTTAGATTCTGACTCGACGATTAAACCAACCGCTCCGCCAGCCAACGCTTCGTTCAATTGGAATGGTTCTACATACGACTTGGCATCAGACATTCTGCCCCTCATATAAGGATCCACGGAAAGATAAAGGGTTTTGACTAATACTTGACCTTTGGATGGTTTAGGAACATCAATCTCTTTGAAGTGGAAATCCTCTTTTACAGGCATTCCTTCGGGACGGGCGACTAATTGAATTTGTTGCTGCTTTTCGGGTAACATCATGATTCCTCCTCGTAAATTAAACTGGAATATTTCCGATTACTTGAAATTTATCACATGGAGTTTAGGTTCTACAAAGAATAACACTTGAGGAAGGTGGGGTGAATGTGGTGAATAGTTGGGAAGCAGAGGTCGAGGTCACCATTGACCAGGCAAGATTATTAATTGGAAATCAGTTTCCGGAACTTCATCCATCAAGATTAGATATCATTGACTATGGATTCGATAATACGGTTATGAAAGTGAACAACGATTGGGTCTTTCGGTTTCCTAGACGGAATATAGCCGTGAAGCTATTGGAAACGGAAGGAAAGCTCTTGTCACTGCTCGATGAAAAGAGTCTCGGGCTCCGAATTCCGATTCCGACCTTTTTTGGAGAGCCTTCCCCTCAATACAAATGGCCCTTTTTAGGCTATCGGTTCGTTGAAGGAACGATTCCATCCCGGGCACATGAGGTGGTTAGAGAAGGGGAGTCAGCCCTTAAAATGGCGTGGTTTCTAAAGAAACTTCATCTGACGGATGCTTCAGAGGCCGTGAAACGGGGAGTACCTCATGATGAATTGAATCGTTTAGATGTAAAAAAACGAATATCGACCTTGGAAAAAAATATTCATGAAATCGAAGAACTGAATCTTTTTCACCAGGTTGATAAATTAAAAGACTATCTTCAGCACGTACCAAAAAAGTCATTGCCATCAGAAACCACTCTGGTGCATGGCGACCTTCATTTTAAAAATATTGTTGTGAATGAGAATGGGATCTTATCAGGGATCCTTGATTGGGGTGACGTTCATATTGGCCATCGAGCCATTGATTTAAACCTCGTTTACAGTTATCTCAATTCTTCGGGACGGGATTTGTTTTTTGAAGAATATGGAGAGGTAGAGGAAGTCGAGTTGGAATATGCCAGGTTCAAAGCCATCTACACCAACGTCGTCCTGCTTCTTTACGGCCATCATGAAAAGCAGCCCTTCACGGTTGCAGAAGCGCAGAAAAGTTTGGAATTTGCATTAATAAGAGGGACGGACCTTGGTGAGTAACACAAGGTCCGTCCCTCTTCTACTATTATTTAACGTTTTTCTGGATATACTTCACGATTTTTCTAAGTTCATTCGCATGTGGACGTCCAAAGGGGCTCGTTTGTCTTTGCTGGTACATGGTTTGTCCTTTTTCATTCACAAGGAAGTAAGCAGGTTCACCATGCTGTCCGTGATCCTCATATGGGGCATCTTCACCGTGATAGAACACATCATAGGCCTTGATTGCCTCTAACTTTTCGTCTGCTAAAACAGGGAAAGTTAAATCCTCTTTGTTCGCAAACTCCTGCAAGTCCTCCAATTTATCACTGGAAATCGTAAGTATGTGAACATTATGCTTTTCAAAATCCTCTTTGTTAGCTTGTAACTCTCTAAGTTCTTCCTGACATACCGGGCACCATGAGCCCCTGAAGAAAACGATTAGATGCCAGCTTTGATGTTCTTTTTGATGGTCCTCAAATGAGAACGTTTCACCTGAAACTGCCGGGAGCGTGAAATTTGGTACCGTATCATTTAATTGAAAAGTTGCCATTATTCATTCCTCCTATTGTTTTCTTTCTAATCAGATAGGCTTTAGGACAATCCTAACCAGATTGAAATACATACAATATAGTAATTTATTTTGCTTACATGGAGTGTATTTCCCTTTTTGTGAGAAACAAAACGTACTAGTGTGCAGAGTGAGAAGAAAGGAAGATGGATATGAGAAGAAATGAGACAGCTCCAAATCTGTGTATTTTCCCGGATTACAAGTGGTGTGGACCAGGATGCAGCGGACCAGGGGCACCCATCAATTCAGTCGACGCAGCATGCAAGGCCCATGACCTTTGCTATGAGCGATACGGCCCAAGCTGCCAGTGTGATCGGATGTTTATGAGGAAGCTGAAAAATGAAATCAACCATGATAGTCGAAAAGGGAGACATGCTCTTCTTATGTATCAATATATGAAATTGCAGACAAGGTTTACGTGTCATGGTGATCGGTGTCGGGGGTCATGGTTTTAGGTATTAACCGCTTGGATTGTTCAAGCGGTCTTATTATTTGAAGTTAGAAACGCATTTGATCCAGTTATTACCTAATTTTCAAGTAAGTTGATGTTGAAAATTGTCGCTATTTGTTGAAGAATGGCTAGTATACCCTATAAGACATTGTTCTTATTTTTTGTAAGTGATAAAGCAAAACAAGTTTAATTTAAATAGGTTTCATACTGATTACTAAGGATTCCTTGAAAGTAATATGGTATGAAAGTATTCCAAATTAATTTAGAACCAAAGTTTCTTTTTAATTTTGTTCAGGGATTTTTATGTCTGATTCTATTACAATTACCTATGATATTGTCAGCAAGAAAGGGGAGATACCATGTCATCCATTTCAACAAAAAAGAAAAAATATCTTTTTGAAATACATTTTTTAAGAGCATTTGCTTGTTTAGCCGTATTAGGAGTTCACGTATCAGCTACTTATTACTCAATGAATGATAATACGTTTAATTGGTTTTCATACTTTTTAAATCAAGTTGGCCGTTTTGGAACGCCTATATTTGTAGTGATTGCCGGATTTCTATTATTCTATCAAGTAAAAAGAAACACGTATTCTTTTAATAAATTTGTTACTTCCAGGATTTCAAAAATCATTATGCCATTGATATTATGGAGCTTGGTCTATCGCTTCTTACTCTATTATTTTGATAATCAACAGATTGGAGCAATAAAAACAGAACTCGTAAAGATCTTTACAGGCGGTCACTTCTATCATCTCTATTTTATTGCTATTATCGTTCAATTTTATTTTATCTTTCCTATTCTGCAAAAACTGTTTAGAACGAAAATGGGATTAATTATTTTTACCATCATCTCATTTTTTATTAGTTATAATATGATCGGTTTTGATCCCGGAATTGAAGGGTTTATCGGAAACTTTATGGCAAGTAAATCGTTCATGCCGCTATGGATTTTCTATTTTTCATTCGGAGGATTATTGGCCTTCTTCTGGGAGGATATTAGAGATTTTGCAACTGATTTTCCTTGGATGATGTTAACCTTATCAATACTCATAACAGCAGGAGCAATTATAGAGTATACAATCAATGGAGATCTTACGAACAGAAGACCAAGTAATTTATTAAATATACCACTATTAAGCATTGCTACTATTGGAATGTATCCTTTACTTTCTCAGTGGAGTGTCTTGAAAAAGCCTCTGACGTTATTAGGGAAGTATTCGATGGGGATATACCTAATTCATCCCTTCGTTCTGCACTTGATGAAAATATATTTGCCTGCTTCTACGTGGAACATGATTTATCTTCCGATATTATTTGTCGCCGTATTATTAATTTGTGTAGGATTGATTCGCCTTATTCAGCAGGTTCCATTTAGCAGTTATTTCATTCCTGTACCAAAAATTAAAAGAACACCAAACAATGAAAGTGGTGGGAATGTTACATCAAAAGAAGCTACAGCATAGACGAAAGAACCGAGTTGATTCTTATATCGCTCGGTTTTTTAAAAAACAAAATATGGGAAAATGAATCTCCCAATTTCTCGCACAAACCCCCATAAAAAAACAGCGCACATCAAGCAGGCTGGCGACTCAGATTAAGATGGTTTAATAGACATTAGGATGATAAGAATAATGGCAGCACTATGTATAATGATATTGAAGGGTTTAATTCTGAGTTGATTTTTCCGTATGATTCCGGAACGTCGTCACCACTGTGACTGTGGATGATCTCGGCCATTTGCTTCACTTTCTTCGGCATGATGCCTGCTACAATGAATTGAACACCTATGTAGATCACGATGGACGCGATATACCAACCTGTTTTGAATAAATAAGGATTCATAATACCCATAATGAGACCAGTAATAAGTAACACGATACTGCCGACTTTTGCAAAGGTTTCGATCTTTTTGCTAAGCTCTAAAGAGAATTTCGCCTGATATGACGTTTCAGGTGTCTTCATCACGACGGGCATGGCAAAGCTTGCGCCAAGGCCAGCGACTGCAGCAACGATGAGGACAAGAACCAAAAATCCATAGAATTACATGTTATTCACCTCCATCTAAGGGAATTTTGAACAGATTTCATTGTAGAGTAAATTAGTACCTGTTTCCAGGTTTTTTTTTGAAAAGAGAGGAGAGAAAAATATGAGTGAGAAAGATGAAATCAGGCATAAGGTATGGAATCGGTTGACAGAGAGAAAGTTAGGCGGTTTTCCATTCCCTCTAACGGGCCGGATTCCAAATTTCAAAGGAGCTGAAAAAGCTGCTTCTTTTGTTCGGGATATGGAAATTTACAAGGGTGCTGAGGTCGTAAAGGTGAATCCGGATGCACCTCAGCTTCCACTTCGTGCATCTGTGTTGAAGGATGGGAAAACCCTGCTCATTCCAACTCCGCGCTTAAAGGACGGATTTGTCATGATCCAGCCTGAATGGGTGCCCCGGGGAGAAGAGAGAAAGGCAGCTAGTATCAAGCATATGAATACATATGGTAAAGTAGTGCCGCTCACAGATATACCTGCCATCGACTTAATCGTAGTTGGTTCCGTTGCGATTCACCGTGATGGGAGAAGGCTCGGAAAAGGAGAGGGGTATGCCGATCGCGAATATGCCATACTTCGTGAAATCGGGAACAGCCCGGTGCCGGTCATCACCACCATTAACAGTGAGCAACTTGTAGGGGACGATATCCCAAGAGATTCCTATGACCTGGCCGTCGACTGGATCATCACCGAAGAAGGAATCACGGAAACCCACACCCCATACCCAAAACCACACGGCATCGAATGGGAACACGTAACCGAAGACGAAATGGAAAAAATGCCGATCCTGAAGGAATTGAAGGGGTTCTCTAGAGGGACGGACCTGTAATTTAATATCAATTGGCAGGAATGCTATAGGGACGGGCTTTATGGGAAAAATGGAGGTCCGTCCCTCTATATACGCAAAAATCCCTGAAGGCGAATTCGCCTTCAGGGATTTTTTTGTTATGATTGTTGCCTCTGGGCAAGGCATTTTGGCTTTTTTAGTATCCTTCCACAACCAAATCAAGCTTCCCTGTTTCCGGACTGATGACAAGCCCGTGGACAGGAATCTTTTTATCCATCAACGGATGGTTTTTGATCATGTCGACGCTGTGGGCGACGCTTTCCTGTACTGAGCTGAAGCCTTTCAACCAGTCGTGGAGGTCGATTCCGGAGTAGTTGACGGTGTCGAGTGTTTCATCTGCCACCCCGCGTTCTTTCATTTTGTCCAGGATACTATCGCTGTTGATGGCGCTCATTCCGCAGTCGTGGTGACCGATCACGAGTACTTCATCTGCCTGGAGTTCATATACTGCAACGAGCAGGCTGCGCATAATGCTACCGAACGGATGGCTCACGACGGCACCTGCATTCTTGACGATCTTCACATCGCCGTTTTTCATGTTCATGGACTTAGGAAGCAGCTCTACTAAACGAGTATCCATACAAGTAAGAATCACTAGGCGCTTGTCTGGGAACTTGGTTGTACGGTATTCCTCGTAGGAATGTTCTTCTACAAACTGCTGGTTGTAATCAAGTATGTTCGTTAATAAAGTCATATAGTCTTCTCCTATAAAATTTATTATCACTTCACATTTTGCTGAAGGTGATTTTCTATCTCTTTTATTTTATCCATAACTTCCTGCCGATTCCAATCTGACGTATTGGAAAGTTTTAAATATAAAGAAGATACTTTAGCCAGCACCTCTGTCAGATTCGGTTCTTTTCTTGGATATGTGGACTTACCCATGAGATCGAACAAGCCATTCATTTGATCTGATACTTTCTTGTATTGATCGTCCTTTGAAATGACGGCCACATGAAAATATTGTTGCATATCTGAGAACTGAAAGAATATATCAAACAACTCGAATGAATTATTTTTCTTCAGGTTCAATTCCATTTCACCGGATGCATTTTTATGAATGAACCGGGCGAACTTTGGTGAGCTTTCTTCTTCTACAATAGACATGAAGTTTTCTCCAGGCTTTAGAAGATCGTACCCTGTATTTGACGCATCTATTAAATTAAATTGCCTGTCCAATAGTAGATAAGGAATCGGGCATAAATGCAGATTTTCCACATGATCACTCCCTTGGGAAAGGTTAATGGACGTCATTGCCCCATTCCTCACTTATAGAGGAGGTTCATGTGGGATAACATTCAGTTGAACCTTATTAAGTTTGGCTAAATATGATGAAGGAGCTAGCCTTTCTGGGAAACAGGCTGTTCAGACATATCTGTCAGGTATTCATTGAGCTCTAACAAGTCATTAAAGCTTTCTACCTGTGATTTTTCCAGAAAATCCAGGGTATAGTTTGAAATCAATCGACCGCCAACCAGAATTTCAATCTCTTGATTATGCTCTCTGATCTTTTCGATGCACGCTTTCAATCGAGTCAGTTCCGTTGTCATCCCGATTGAAATCCCAACGACATGGGGTTCCCACGCTTCAATAAATGTTAGGGCATCCTTAACAGGGACATTTGCTCCCAAGTAACGGGTATTCCATTGTTTTTCTTTGAACACTTCATTCGCAAGTTCAAGTCCTAAACTATGATGTTCACCCTCTATACAAAATAAAAGAGCTTTAGGATGGTTTTCCAAAGCTTCTTGATGGGTAAATACGGTAGCAAGTAAATATTTAAGGGTCGCAGTAGCTAAATGCTCATCTGCAACGGTAATTTGATTTTTCTCCCAAAGATCACCGATTCTATACATAGATGGTTTAATAATTTTCTCATAAAAAGTAAAATTATCTATTTTTGAGTGAATAGAAGACGAATGTAATTCCATTAATGAATGCACGTCTCCCGCGAGAATAGACTTGGTGAAAGCCTGGACCAGCTGATTCATTATGATCACTCCCAGCAAAAATACAATTACTATATTCAATAGAAAGAATCGAAATTCCTGCTACAAATTTCAATCTTTAATTGGATTGACTTTCCCTATATTCTTATTTAATATAACCTCTGTAACACAAATTGTCGCTCAAGTAACTGAGAGAGGTTCATAGCATTAACCCTCTATAAAAAACTATGGTTCTATGAATCTAACATGTGGTTTCTTAAACATGTTATCCTTTAAGCGTAACAGGATAATACAATTTTTGCAATTTCCTTGCCTGTTATGTCGATTCTTAGGCTAATGCTATGTCCTCCTTCATTCGAGGCACTCTGAAGGGGAGGATTTTTACATGTCAGGAAGAAAAGACGAAGATTTAACAGATCTATCATTATTAGGAAATCAAGGAACAAATTACTTATTCGAGTATGCTCCACATATTTTGGAAGCATTCGACAATAAGCATCCGAACCGGGACTATTTTGTGAAGTTCAACTGTCCTGAATTCACAAGTCTCTGCCCGAAAACAGGTCAGCCGGACTTCGCTGCCATCTATATCAGCTATATACCTGGTGAAAAGATGGTGGAAAGCAAATCACTCAAGCTTTACTTATTCAGCTTTAGGAATCATGGTGATTTCCACGAAGACTGCATGAACATCATCATGAACGACCTGATCGAATTAATGGATCCACGCTATATTGAAGTGTGGGGGAAGTTCACTCCACGTGGGGGAATCAGCATTGATCCATACTGTAACTACGGAAAGCCAGGTACGAAATACGAAACGATGGCAGACCACCGCTTGATGAACCATGATTTGTATCCGGAGAAGATTGATAACCGATAAGATGGGAAGGACGATTCTGCTTCAGGAATCGTTCTTCTTTTTTGTTTAACGATAGGCGAATATTTCTATTGCCGAAATAAATATCCGGGATTATACTTGCGGGAAGAGATAGAAAAGGGGGGAGCGGGATGAAGCCGTTAAACGCATCTCTTTGTGTGCTGATTGGAGCAAGTTCTTACGGGATTCATGCTTCTGTCGTGAAGCTCGGATTTGCTGAAGGCTACTCTGTTTCAGATGTAACGGGTATACAGTATTTATTTGGAGTGGCTATGTTATTCCTGGCCTTTCTTTTTACTAAAAAAATAAAGATGACTAAGACGCATTGGGTCTCGCTCTTCGGGGTCGGAATCCTTCTTAGCTTGACTGGGGTCTTTTATGGCCTCAGCCTTCATGAGGTTCCTGCTTCCATTGCAGTTGTCATGTTGTTCCAATTCACATGGATCGGCGTTTTGATTGAATCGCTTTATTTAAAAAAATTCCCTTCCAATAAGAAGCTTCTTTCCGTTTTATTTCTGTGGATGGGAACCTTGCTTGCAGGAGGGGTCATTTCTTCTGAACGTTTCAGATGGTCTGAAAATGGTATGGGAATTCTCTTCGGTTTCTTTGCAGCCATCACATTTGCCCTGTTTATCTTCTTCAGCGGCAAGGTGGCAAAAGAAGTGCCCACGATTCAAAAGAGCATGATGATTACCCTTGGCGGTTTACTTGTAGTCCTCATCGCGTTTCGTCCTTCTTTCATTCATGAACCTGTTCAGATTGTTGAAATGGCAGACTTTGGACTACTCGTCGGCATCTTCGGAAGTATCTTTCCCGTCGTCTTTTTCGCGATCGGTACTCCACACCTCGATTCGAGTCTCTCGACCATTGTGGGAGCAGCGGAACTTCCGGCAGCTATACTCGCAGCCATGTGGATTCTCCATGAACAAGTGGTATTATTGCAGTTCATAGGAATCCTGCTGATTTTGATCGGGATTGCCATTCCTCAATTTCATATAGGATCTGTACGGAATCGGAAACAATTTGGGTGAACGAAAGCTCTCTTCTTTGGCGAAGGGAGCTTTTTTCGGTGAAAGCCGAAATTCCCACCTTACCCCAACTTATACCCCATTAAACCCAAACCCCACCCTCATCGCATCTGCAAACCCTTCCAATTTTCACAATTATTAAACCTTATTTTTTTGACCGGATTCCCTTTACAAAGGGTCTTCATGGGCTTTATAATCCCGTTGTTCAACTATTTACGGAATACCAATAAAAATTTTAAAGAAAAAGGAGGTTGCGGTGATGCGACAAAGAATATTTTCCTTCTTAATGATGAATCTTGGTGCATTTCTTGTTTCGGTGAATGTCCATTTTTTCTTATCGCCTAATAATTTAGCGACAGGGGGAGTAAGTGGATTGTCGATCATCATGAACGATCTGTTTCCAGGGTTATCCCTTGGACTGTTCATGATCATTATCAATATCGTGTTATTTATCGTCGGTGTGATCTTTCTCGGCTTTAATTTCGGTGCGAAAACCATTTACGCAAGTTTCGCCCTTTCATTCTATGTTTGGTTATTAGAGAGATTTGCTCCCATGAGTGCGCCATTGAGTGATGATATTTTGATTCAATTGATTATCGGTCAATGCATTGCCGCAACCGGGATGGCCATTGTGTTCAACCAGCAGGCATCAACGGGTGGAACGGATATCGTGGCCCTGATCTTTAATAAATATTTCAATATAGATGTAGGCAGAGGCGTCCTGCTGGCAGATCTATCAATTGCTATGTCTTCAGCTGTACTATTCGGACCGCAAGTCGGAATGTATGCATTCTTCGGTGTCATCCTGAACGGACTCGTCATCGATTATGCATTGCAACAATTCAATTCAAATAAAGAGATTGTGATCATCAGCCGCTACAGCGATGAGATCAAGTCTTATATCGTCCATGAACTGGGAAAAGGAGCGACGATTCATACGGCAACGGGAGCCTTCACTTCCGACGAAAAGGAAGTCATCACGACCATCCTTGGTCGAAAGGACTTCTCCAAGTTAAAAGGGTTCATCACCCAGGTCGATAATCGTGCCTTCATCACGGTTCATACGATGAATGAAATACTAGGTCAAAACTTCAAACGACTGGCATAGAAACAAAGCTTCACCTTTTCAATAAGGTGGAGCTTTTTCTTTGTCAAAAGCTCTTTTTGCAAAGATTGATTTTTAGTTACATAGGAACTGCATTGGCTCTGTCAATCAGTGTATGCTCAGATGGTGAGGGGAACTGCTTCGCTTGCAGCTAGCGTTCGGCCGAGCCTCCTCAGCTGAGCCGAACGGGGTCTCGGCACGACCGTACTTCCGCAGGAGTCTACACAGTTCCCCTCACCATCTAAAAGGGAATTTCGTGACAGAGCTTAAAAGTGACAAAAACTATCTGGAGAAAACGGACTACTGCTCTCTTTATAAGTTGTCCTTTTCCACGGTAGCATTGTTTGTTTCATTTGATAGATAGTTAGATGATCCACCGATCTGAGTTAACATTAAATTTTCTTTTACTCCTTTGTAGATGGTCCTTTTTAGGAATAAAAGCTGTATATATATTTATAGCTGTCAGAATTTAGTAGCAGAGAGTGGATTGTAGCGGAAGGCACTTGACTCCTGCGGGAGGTAGAGGAAAAGTCGAGACCCCGCAGGGCAAAAGCCCGAGGAGGCTCGACTTCCTCCCCGCGGAAAGCAAGTGCCTGGAGCGGAAAGGAACGGTCCATGTTTTTACAGTACGATTCATTCAATAGGTAAATTTACTTTTTTTGTAATCTGCGCATAATCAGTGGGAGAGACCCAAAAGATCGGTGTGGATGCTCACTGGCTGTACTTTCTCTGTTTAAATAGCAACAATGTTTACAAATAGAGCCTTGTCAAAAATATTGTTCTACTTTCCAGAAAATAAAGGAAAATATTCCATTCTTCCTGTATAAATAATAGGTAGGGGGTGGAAAAATGGAGAAAGAAGAGTTTGAACGCCTGGAACGGAAAATCAGCACTCTGGAAAGAGAGCTATACCTTGTGAAAAGGCAGTTGATACAAGCGAAGAGCGAAAGTGAAGCACCTGCTATCCAAAAAGCAGAAGTGTATACGGAACCTGAAAAGCAATTACCTGCAGAGGAAAATGAGCCATTCATTGAAAGAGAACCATTCGACTTTTCAGTGGAACGCTGGCTTCCGAAAGTGTTTCTATTTGTTCTATTGATAGGAAGCGTTTGGGGCTTTATGGCTGCTTCTCAAAATGGCTGGGTTACGCCCGGTTTAAGGGTGTTAACGGGGGCTGTCATCAGTATCGTGATGTATTTCTTAGGAGAACGATATATCAGGGATCAGAGGAAGTTAGCCCTCACACTACTGTCAGGGAGCATCGTCCTTGCGATCATTACGTTATTCTCAGCAAACATTTTGTATGGATATATAGGCGGACTCATCACAAATCTATTAGTACTCGTCATTATTTCTGTCGGGTTGTGGACTTCTCATAAACATAGTTCTGAAGTGATCCTGTGCTTGATCGGGGCAGGAGCGTATCTGTTTCCGTTTATTTTCGCAGGGGATGAGCGGAATGAGTGGTTGTTTTACGGATATGAGTTAGTAATGTTCTTTGTATTAATGACGTTCAGCACGGTGAAACGTTACCGGATTGCCTGGAATATTCATTATTATTTACTTTATTTCTCATTATTTTTCTTTGCGGCCTTTGGTGTAGGGGCGATGACGCTGACCGTTCTGATTCCATTTGCGATTCAGCACGCTTATGTTTTACTGTTAATCGTGCTGGGCCGGGATGAGCGGGTGAGTGCCGAAATGATTCCTGCTCTAGTATCAGGCTCATTCATCCTTCTTGGATTATTGAATGATATTTACGCAGCAATCCCACTCTATTACTATGTGACTTTCGCAGCGGTGTATATCGGCGTATCGTTCATTGAACCGAAGGAAAAGAAACAAACAAAGGATGTCCTGCTCGTCTTAGGTTTCCTGCATGTGCTCCTCTTCTTATTTGAACTATTAGAATACGATTGGCGCTTTGTCTTAGTCGGCCTTCAGGCAACTGCCCTTTTATGGCTTGCTGGAAGAAGGGAAAGCTATCTTGGTTTGGTTGCTTCCATTCTTTTGATGATGTGTTCATTCCTCGGGGTACTGGTCGGTGCATCTGATGATTTCTTTACGATTGAGCTGCCGATTTTTGTGATCTCTTTTGGGTATGTGTATCTGTTTTCCCACTACAATAAAAATGAGTCCTCTTTCTTAAACGTGTCGACAACGCCGATTAAAGTGGTGTTGACAGGAATTGTCATGTTCTTCGTGTTACGTTTGACGGATTTCATTGTAATCGGCTGGGACTATACCCCGCGAACCACCGCCTTCACCGTAGCAATTGCCGCTCTGTCCATTGCTTATCTCATCTTCGGTGAAAGCAGGAAGGATGCCTTTTACCGCTGGGTAGGGATCAGTTTTTTAGCTCTGGCATTGGTGAAATTCTTCCTGGCAGATCTCGTGTTCCTGGATTTCACAATCCGTGCCATGATCCTGATTCCAATCGGAGTGATCGGTCTTGTGCTTTCAAGATTTTTATATAAAAAGGAATAAACACATTGCAAAAGCTTTCAGAATAATTATATAATGGTGATATTAACTAACGTGTAATGGAAAAGGAGGTGGAATTGAGATGAATCGTTCTGTAGGATTGCGTGGGAAGTATTTAGACTATATTTACATTTGCCGTGCAATTTTTCATGTATTTGCGTTCAAAGGGACACTTATGCCCTTTTTCAGCAAATAGATATGAATACTGAACGGTAAGAGGTCTCAATTCCAATCACTTTTCTATAAAGAATCGGAAAAAGGGGGCGTTTTCGCTCTCTTTTTTTATGCCTTCTTTTATGAAAGGGGAAGTGCGGTACAATCGCACTTCGATCAGCCATGGGAGAGCCTTCTGCTTCCTCATGGTTTTTTTGTGATCATAACGGACCCTCTTACCTTAAAATAAATGAACGAAAGGAAGAGGAACATGATACTATGCAGCGCACAGGAATTAAGCAAGATGTTTGGAGGACATTTAATATTTGAGGACTTATCCTTTGAAATACCGGAAAGAGCTAGAATCGGTCTCGTTGGCAGAAATGGGACCGGGAAGACGACGATATTTAAATTATTATCAGGAGTCGAATCCCCTGATAAAGGTCTTGTTCATTTTAAAAAGGGATCCAAGGTAGGCTATCTTGCGCAAATCCCTCACTATCCGGAAGGGACGAAAGGACTCAATGTATTGCGCTCTGCGTTTTCTGAATTAATCAAGACCGGTGACCGATTAAAAGAGTTGGAACTTCAAATGGGGACCGAGCATGATGCCGCTACTCTGAACCGTTTATTAGAGGAATACGGGAAAACTCAGGACCGATTCACCCTAGGCGGTGGATATGAAATTGAATCCAATATTTCAAAGATCGTCAATGGATTGGATATCAGTGAACTGGTGGATAAGGACTTTAATGACTGCAGCGGCGGGGAACAAACGAAGCTTTGTTTAGGTTTGATTCTCTTGCAAAAGCCTGATCTCCTGCTCCTTGATGAACCGACGAACCACCTGGATATCGGTGCCGTTGAATGGCTGGAGGATTTTTTGAAAGAGTATGAGGGCACAGTCGTGTGCATTTCACATGATCGTTATTTTCTCGATAACGTGATTACGCAGGTGTATGACTTAGAGGACGGGGAATTGACGATTTATCATACGAATTACTCCGGTTTCGTGAAGGAAAAGGAAGAGCGTTTGATGATTGAGTTTCAAGCGTATCAGGAGCAGCAGAAGAAGATAAAGAAAATGAAGGAAGCGATCAAACGGTTAAGGGAATGGGCGAATCAGGCCAATCCGCCTAATGAAGCTTTGCATAAACGGGCACGTAACATGGAAAGGGCGTTAGAACGGATGGAGAAGATCAAACGCCCGATTCTGGACCGGAAGAAGATGGGATTGGAGTTTGAAGAAAGTGATCGAAGCGGGAAAATCGTGTTTGCCATGGAGGATGCTTCAAAGTCTTATGGAGACAAAAGCTTGTTCAGTAACGCCGATCTCAACGTTCATTTCAAGGATCGTACCGCGATTGTCGGACAGAATGGAACCGGTAAATCAACGATTATCAGAATGCTTCTCGGAGAAGAGACAGCCGATGCAGGTGTTGTGAAAATAGGAAGCAATGTGAAGTTAGGCTATCTTTCCCAGCACTTTACGGTGGAGGATCCAAGTGTTCGTTTGATCGATGCGTTCCGGGAAGAGGTTCCCGTGACAGAGGGGGATGCCCGTCATATTCTCGCCGGGTTCTTATTTTATGGACCGAATGTGTTCAGGAAAGTAGGCCAGCTGAGCGGAGGGGAGAAGATGAGGCTCCGCCTTGCCCAATTGATGCATCAGGACATTAACTTCCTTGTCCTGGATGAACCGACGAATCATCTGGATATTGATTCAAGAGAGGTGTTGGAGGATGCTCTTGAGGACTTTAAAGGCACGATTCTGGCTGTATCTCATGATCGGTACTTTTTAAATAAGTTATTTAAGAAAACGTACTGGATTCATAAGGGTGAACTTTATTTCTTTGATGGTCCTTATAGCTGGGCAAAGGAAAAGCTCCCTGAACTTGTTCCGCTGGAAATGCCTGCAGCTGTTGTGAAGAAAGAAGCACCTCCTAAATCAGCTCCGAAAAAACCGTCGAGGACGGTGGAAGAAATAGAAGCTGAGCTTGAGCGGGTTGAAGAAGAGATTTTTTCCATTGAAGAGATGCTCCTTACACAAGGAGACTTAGACATCCTTCAGGAACTGTATAAGGAAAAAGAACAGAAAGAGCAGGAGCGGGACAAAATGTATGGGGATTTAGAAGAATTAATGGGTTAGTGTAGAGGGAGGTGACGCTGAAGTCATCTCCCTTCCATTATTTCCAATGCCCTTTGTATAATGGAAAAAAGAGAGGATGAGAGTGAATGTTGAAAAAAGAAGTGATCATCATCGGTGGCGGCCTGTCAGGGATCATGGCTGCCAAAACATTAATGGATAATGGCATAACGGATATCATCGTCATTGAAAAGAGTAGAAGTGTAGGTGGGAGACTTGCCACAAGGCGGATCGATGACGGAAAAGCCGATCACGGTGCGCAATTCTTCACCGTGCGCTCCGCAGAACTTCAAGTAGACGTGGAGAAATGGCTCCAGGCAGGCTGGATCAAAAAGTGGTTTGGCGACCCCTACCCGCGCTACACCTCAGTCAATGGAATGAACGCCCTGGCCAAAAAACTGGCCGTAGCACTTCCTATAGAGCTCAATACGAAAGTCTCCTCCATACTGGATGGGAGGGACGGACCTCTGGAAGTGGAACTGGATAACGGTGAAAAGATCCTTGGTGAACATATCATCGTAACGGCCCCTGTTCCTCAAGCCCTTACATTGCTATCTAAGATCGAGAGTAAGGAACTGAGGCATATCACGTTCGCTCCTTGTTTCGTAGGTATGTTCACCTTTGACCAGGAAAGCATCGTACCTGCACCGGGACATAAGGATGAACAGTTGCCCCCTGGAGTAGAACGGGTGGTGGATCATCACAAGAAAGGAATTTCTTCAACCGTAACGGTGAGTGTGTATATGACGGGAGCCTGGTCGAAGAAGCGCTTTGACCTTGAGGACGACACTATTTTGGGTGAAATTCAGAAGGTTGCAGAGCTTCATCTCGGAGAGGGAAATCAACTGGTCGATGCTCAATTGAAACGCTGGAAATATGCAGAGGCAGAAAAAGTCGTTCGCTCCCCTTATGTGGAACTTGGAAGGAATAAGCGTGTGATCGTTTGTGGGGATGTTTTTTTAAGAGAAAATGATGAAGCGGGACGGACACGGTTTGAAAGTGCTTATTTATCCGGGATCTCAGCCGGGGAGAGAGTGGCAGAAAAGCTGAAGGGATCAACACTCTCATGATCCGTGAAAGGTTGATTGTGGGGGTTCAGTATAACCAACATATCATCTAGAAACACTAGAAGAGTACATAAATTCAATGATAAGAAGAGGAAGTAAAAATGAACATACAACTAATGCAAGCGACCCCTGACCATCTCGGCACGATTATGGATGTTTACTTAAGATGTAAAAAAGATCTGGATGAAAAGGGATTACTTCAATGGAATGATCACTATCCAAGCCGTGAATATTTTGAAGAAGAAATGATAAATGGAAATCTATATGTATTCATGATAGATGAAACAATAGCAGGATCCGCGACCCTGAATGAATGGCAGTCTCCGGAGTGGTCCGAGATTCCGTGGCGATTTGCGAACGAGTGGGTGATTCATGCCTTGTTTCTTGATCCCCTTCAGCAGGGGAATGGATTGGGTAAAGTATTCATGGAGAGGTGTGAAGAGCTCGCTCGTGAAAGAGGATTCGGGAGCATCCGGTTAGATGCCTATTCAAGAAACACGGGGGCCAATTACCTTTTTAAAAAATTGGGCTATGAGTACCGGGGATCGGTCTATTTCACTTCTAAACCAGAGGGGCATCAGGAATATCGCTGCTACGAGAAAGCACTGGCTCTTTAAGATTCAATCCTTGTTCAAATGTACCAAGGAAAAGAGTATAGGATAAATGGTATACTTGAAGGTACAGTATGCGCTGAATACGAAAGCAGGGAAGCGATTATATTGACACCGATTTTGGATGAGGCGAAGGCCTTCATTGAGCAATGTTATCAGGAATTAAATAAAAGCGAATCAGACATGGTGCTTCGCTTACAACAAATAGAAGACGAACTAAGTACAGAAGGAACCTATACTCATACAAGGGAAGAGCTTGTACACGGAGCCAAGATGGCGTGGAGAAACAGCAATCGCTGTATTGGAAGGTTGTTTTGGAATTCATTGAACGTGTTCGACGAGCGGGAAGCGTCGACGGAGGACGAGGTGTTCGGAGCGTTAGAGCGCCACCTTGACTATGCTTCCAATAATGGAAGAATTCGTCCGACGATTACCATCTTCAGACCATCTCAGCCACAGCAGCCTGACATCCGATTATGGAATCATCAATTGATCAGGTATGCAGGCTATGTAGAGGATGGGCAGTATGCAGGAGATCCGCATTCCATCGATTTTACAAAGAAATGCGAGGAACTTGGCTGGAAAGGACATGGGACTGACTTCGATGTCCTGCCTTTCGTTGTGCAAATCGGGGACGGACCTCCACAGTGGAAAGAGATTGAAGCTCGCCTTACGTTGGAGGTTCCTCTACGCCACCCAGAATTTGACTGGTTCCAGGATTTGGGGTTGAAGTGGTATGGAGTTCCGATCATTTCTGATATGGAATTGAAAATCGGAGGCATCTCATATAAAGCAGCTCCATTTAACGGCTGGTATATGGAAACGGAAATCGGCGCACGGAACCTTGCGGATGAGAACCGCTATAATCTTTTGCCGAAGGTAGCGAGCTGCATGGGATTGGATATGTCGAGAGCGGCAACGTTGTGGAAAGATAAAGCGCTGATCGAGTTAAATGTCGCCGTACTCCATTCCTTTAAAGAAGATGGAGTCAACATCGTGGATCATCACACGGCTGCCCAGCAATTCCGTTTGTTCGAGGAAAACGAGAAGAGTGCAGAACGTGATGTAACAGGGGATTGGACATGGCTGATTCCGCCTGTGTCGCCGGCAACGACTCATATCTTTCATAAAGAGTACGAGAATAAGTGGAATTCGACGAATTATTTCTATCAGGATGCGCCTTATTAAGGGGAGCTGTTTTCTGTTTCTTACAGAAAGCAGCTTTTTTTAAAACGTAAAGGGCGGGCGTTTGGACACTTCATAATATTGAAACCAAAACCTGAACTCATCAAATAAAACAGGACTATCGAATGTGAAATTCTCAAAGAAATCTTCAACTAATTCTGCGTCTGCATCATCCATAATGCCAGTCACATAAAGAGGCGTCTTGAATCGTCTGTATAAATCCTCATATCCATAAAAGCTGAACAAATCCTCTAATTGTTGTTCGTTCATGATTGTCACCTTCCTTACTACTAGGGTTTCTCTATTTTGTAAAAATATCCATAAAAAAACAGCAGCGGCTGGTGTCCGTGCTGTTTGTCTATTGCTTCAATTCGGTAAAAACGACCAGCCGTTTGCTGTAGTTTCTTGAGGAACGGTCAAAGTCACCTGTGCAAGTGATCAAATTAAGGGTGCTTGCGTGGGAGTATCCGAAAATCGATTGAAGAGGGGCGTCATTCCAAGGATATTCCTTCATATCCGTTACAACGAAGATGCGGTCATCACCATCTTTATTTTTAACAATGATTTCATCACCTTTTGAAAGTTTGTTAAGGTTATAAAAAATAGCAGGGCCATTCCGGCTGTCCACATGACCACCTATGACAGCATTTCCAGGTTCGCCCGGCTTGTATCCGCCTTCGTACCAGCCAGTCTTCTCGAAACTTTCGGTAACGTCCATTTCCCCGTTTTCTTTTAATCCGACAGCTTCTACTGGTGCCGATAAATCGATTGCAGGAATTTCAATGGTCGTTGGCACGATTCCGCTTCGCTCATCTTTAATGATCGTATCAGCAAATGGGGAAGGGGAAGTGGTGGTACTAGCCTTTTGAGCTTTCGGCTTTTCCTCGGCTGTTTGCGTGGCCGCTTTTTCCTCTTGGGAACTTGAACTAAATCCCGAAGAACAGGCAGAAATGGGCAATAGTACAAGCACAAGTAGTACAACCCTCATAGTATACATTATGTGAAGCCACTCCTTTCATCTTCACACTGGGGGACGGACCTTAATAGGTCCGTCCCTCTCATCATTTAACATTATTTTTTGTGTGTAGCGTATTTTTTCATTCCCAGTGTCGTTCCACCAGCGATGATTAAGAGGGCTGCAAGAAGGAATTCGAATGGGAATTCGTTTCCGGCTGTTCCACCCATACCAGTGTTTGGCATTTCAGAAGGCATATTGGCTTTGAATTTGTCAGGGAACTGATCAGCAAACGCTCCTGATAATCCTTTTGCCGGATTAAGCATATGCTCATACGCCATTCGGATTTGATCCCATGACTTTTCGTAATCCCCGGCTGCATAGCTGTCGAATGCTCCGACCAGCTGCTCAACGTGCATTTGAAGTCCTTCTGCCAGGGCATCAGATTTCAAGCGGCCATCCGTTGCCGTTTCAAGGAATTTGGAGAATTCTGCACGATATCCATCCAGATTCTTAAGGGCTTCTTCTTTTGCTGCTTCGTCTTCAGCACCTGTTGCTTCTACATAATCAACGAAGAATCCGATATGCTTGGACCACATATCTTTAAATTGGTTACCTGCTTCTTCTCCGTATACAGAAGCAATCGCTGCAGACAGGTCCTCAGTATTTGCATTCAGGGCACCAACAGAAGCATCGAAATCTTCTGATCCGTCAATCCCGTTTTGCATCGCCATCGTCGCAAGGGCAGCATGCTCTGTTAACAGGTGGTTAAGAGTTGACCGTAAGTCCGTTGCCGGTGTAACAGCCATCGTATTTTCGAATTTGTCAGGGTATTGATCTGTGATGGCACTTGATAATCCTTTTGATACCATTCCCATATGTCCGATTGCCTCACGCTCGTATTCGTAAGCCTTTTCATAATCTCCGGCTACATAACTATCAAATGCACCGATCAGTTGGTTGATATGCATTTGAAGTCCTTCTGCCAAACTATCAGATTTTAAACGTTCACCAGTTGCCGTTTCAAGGAAGGTAGAGAACTCTTCTTTGTAGCCTGCAAGATTTGCAAGTGCTTCGTCTTTTGCCGCTTGATCATCAGCACCCGTTGCTTTTACATAATCAACGAAAAACCCGATGTGATTCGTCCAGATGGTGTTGAATTGATTACCGGCTTCTTCACCGTATACAGAAGCGATGGCTCCTTTTAAATCAGCTGCGTTATCATTCAGGGCCCCGGCCGCTGCATCAAAATCTTCAGCACCTTCAGCTCCACGTCTCATTGCTTCCACCGCTAAGTATGCATGCTCAGTAAGTAAGTGATCTAAGGTTGTTCTTAATTCTCCTGCTGGAGTATCCACTTTCGCCTCATGTGAATGATCTTCACCGTTGTGGGCAGAAACTGTACCTACAGTCGGTACTAGTAATGTCATACTTAATGGGACTGCTAAATAACTTTTTTTCATTTTCATAATGGAATCTCTCCTTTTTTTATATTTTCATAGAGCTAACGACAGAAGTTTAAACATGGATCACATTTTTTAAAATTTCTTTCTATTATTTTTTAATAGGGGTGAAAAGTAGGGTGTAAAAGATACAGGGATAGAGGTTCTTATACTATGTAGCCCGCTTAAAAAAGTAGAAAAGAATAATGAATAGAAACTGTTTAATATTTGTATAACTTCTGTTACATAGGACTTATTTCCCTGGTACGAATTTCTCAAACATTTCGATAGGCGAAAAACACGAAATAATTACTTCTAGAAATGAAAAAAGCCCGGCAGTACAGGACTGCCCGGCGAAAAAACATTTATTGAATTTTTTTATATTTCCGAAGCTAACACAATGTCCCCCTGAGGTAACTGGCTGTTCGCATCAGGCTCAAGGGTGATGGCCACTGTATCCCAATCTTTCTTCGTGAACTCTTCGTTAAATTTGAATACGACAGAACCTTTGCCATCCTTACTCGTGACAAATGTTCCGGCACGCTCAGGTTTATCATCTTTAATGAGCCAGACCTGATACACCTCTTCTTTAGTGAGATCCTGAAGCTCAGAAGCCTGGACCACCATGCTTGTTTGTTCACCCTGCTTGATGATACTTGCCGTACCTTTGGCATTTCCACTGACACTAGCCAGGTCGACATATTGTATCACCTGATCGATGGTTGCTTGTTCAACCACTTCGTTCTGGTCCTCGATCTGTGTAAACAGATACGCATTCCCGATTAAGGAAAGGGCCAGGGCTGCTGCGACAGAAGGAAGGAACCATGATCTCTTTTTCTTATTGGAGAAAGGTTCGACGTTAGCCTTTGGCTTCTCTTCACCCAGAATGTTAGCCAAAACACGGTCTTCCAGGTCTTTGGGAGGCTCGACAACATCAGATGCGAAAGGCATATACTCTGCCAGATGCTCCAGTTCATGAAGTTCTTCCTGACACTGGGGACAGCTTTCCAGATGCTTTTCAAATTGTGCTCTCTCAATTTCAGATAAATGACCGTTGTAGTAATCCAGTAAGTATTCGCATTGGTGTGTAGTCATTCGAATTGACCTCCTTTCCCTTTAAGACACGTGTGTAAATGCTTTAGCGCCAAACGGATCCTTCCTTTGACAGTTCCTAGTGGAGTGTCAGTTGAATCGGCAATGGATTGTTGTGTCAATCCTTTGAAGTAAAATAATTGCACAATGTTTTGCTGATCATCCTTCAACGACTGGATACACTCCCGAATCGCTGCTCCTTTTTCTTTCCATTCCAACTGATCGGCAGGAGTTTCATGGGTCACTTGCAGGGAGTCTTTCTCTATATATTCAACAGACTCATGTTTCTTTCGCCTGCGGATCGCATCAAGGCAGGTATTTCTCGTCATCGTTAACAGCCATGATGAAAATTTTCCTTTACTGTGGTCATAGGGAGAGTGCTTTTTCCAGAGTTTCATAAATACCTCTTGAATCACTTCCTCTGCAATTTCCCGATCACCCGTCATTTTATAAGAGAATGAATAAATCAGTTTTTCGTATTGTTGATAAAGTTGTCGTAATGCTGTTGAATCCTGGGCTAATACTTGCTGATACAGTTCTATATCGTGACGATCATTGGGCATAATACGCTCCTTATCTTTGACATATAAAATAAGGATACTAAACAACGGAGAGGAACTCAATTTTAATAAGCTAACGAATGGAATTAGATTTTGGATCATAAATGTTTGAAAAAAATGTTAGTGGGGTAAATAGGGGGATTTGGGATTGATAACAAGATGAGGCTGGGACAAAACTAAAAAATCACGAAATAAAGACGAACAATAGAAGTGTAGGTTCTTAATGCCGCTAATGATTTCCGTGCAAGACTACGCTTTCCGCGGGTAGCCCGTGAGCCTCCTCGGCAAGCCTGCGGGGTCTCACATAAGCTACTTTTCCCGCAGGAGTCTTCGTCTTGCACTCCAATCAACCGCTGGAGACTGCTAAAATCAAATGGACCAAAAATAAATAATAAACCCGAACCAATCTGCCTCTAAAAAGCGGATTGGTTCGGGTTTTACTTAGACTAAAACACTTTTGTCCCAGCCTTATCTTGTGTTTATTTTACTTTTTGCAATTTGTGAATCACGGATAGGGAACGTCCTGTGCCGATTGCCACTGACTCCAATGGGTTTGGAGCTAAGTGAACCGGTACAACGATTTCCTGGCTCAACCAATCTTGAAGTCCGTTCAGAAGTGCTCCACCACCAGTCAGAATCACACCGCGGTCTACAATGTCCCCACTTAGTTCAGGAGGACAATTTTCCAATGTCGCACGGATCGTTTCCAAGATGTGAAGAAGAGATTCTTTTAACGCATCCTGAATTTCGTTTGATGATAGTTCGATTGTTTTTGGAAGGCCCGTCACCAGGTCACGTCCACGAATATCCATCGTTCTTTCTTCATGGTCGATCAATGCTTGACCGACTTCGATCTTCACTAATTCAGCGGTTCTTTCACCAATCAACAGATTGTAACGTTTGCGAACGTACTGAACGATATCTTCATCCATTTGATCCCCACCGATACGGATCGTGTTACAGGAAACAACGCCACCGTAAGAGATGATCGCTACTTCCGTCGTTCCGCCACCGATATCAACGATTACGTTGGCAACAGGCTCACCTACAGGCAAGTCAGCACCGATGGCAGCAGCTACAGGTTCTTCAATAAGGGTCACGGATTTCGCGCCGCTTCCTCTCACGGCATCCTGAATCGCTCTTCTCTCAACACTTGTAGCACCAGAAGGAGTACAAACAACTACCGTTGGCTTGCGAATAGAGAATCCAAGTTTTTTACTCGCTTTTTTCATCACTTGTTTTAACATTTCAGTTGTCACGTCAAAGTCGGCAATCACACCATCTTTAAGCGGGCGTACTGCCACGATTTTCCCAGGCGTTTTCCCGATCATGCTCTTGGCTTCGGTTCCAACCGCCAATACCGTTTTATTCTCTGTGTCGATTGCGACAACAGATGGTTCATTAAGTATAATTCCTTTATTTTTACTATAAACAAGTATATTTGCAGTTCCTAAATCGATACCAATTTCAGAGTTTGATAACATCAATATTCCTCCAACTATAAGAATTCTAGACAGTATAACCTTCTATACAGTATAGGAGATTTTTGAGGGTTATGAAGGTGGAGATATTTACCACCGACAAATTATTACAAAGTATGACAGAAGTGAAAGCGTTCTTAAAAAAGTGAAAGTGTATAATGGAGGGGTTTTATATACCTATACGGGTACGCGGGGACGGACCTTGATTTATTGTTCGTTAAAAAAATTTAAACGTTCTGTAATATAGATAGGGATGTTTGGAGTAGTCGAATGGTGGTGAATGGATCTTTCTGGAGACACGGGTGGTCATATGGGATGGGGCTTAGGTGAAAATGAAGGGAAGGGGAGTCTTGTAGCCTATTTCTTTTAAAAGAAAAAATGCCCCACTAAGAGGCATTTTTCCATTATCAAAGCGTAAACCGCTCCAACTCTTTTTTCATTTCTGCTGTCATTCCGTTCAATTTTCCTACTTGTTCATTCATTTGTTCGAAGTACCTCAGCTGCTCTTCTGTAGAAGAAGAGATTTCTTCCGTTCCGGCAGCGGTTTCCTCTGTGATTGCCGAGATGTTTTCAATGGCTGCAATCACCTGATTGGTACGCTCATTCGAAGCTTGCATGCCATTTTCAAGTTGGACTAGGTTTTCATAAATGGTTGAAACGTTTCCGGAGATGTCTTTAAACGCATCCTCTGTCACACTCATGGAGTCCACTTGCTGGGTGGAAAGGGATTTTCCTTTTTGAGAAGCTTCCATAATAGAGTGGATGCCATTTTTGATATTCCCGACCATGTTACCGATTCGCTCGGTTGCAACGGATGAGTCTTCTGCCAGTTTTCGGACTTCCTGGGCAACGACGGCGAATCCTTTCCCTGCGTCCCCGGCTCTGGCTGCTTCGATTGCTGCGTTTAGTGCTAAGAGATTTGTTTGATCGGCAATTTCCCTGACCGCATGGGAGGCATGTTCGATTTCACCGGTATATTGGGCAAAATGTTCGATGGAATCCATGATGGATGAAGAAGATTCAGCGATCATTTCAGCAAATTCCTGCTGCTTATTTAAGGATGCCCGGCCATGCTTCACCGAATCCAATGCCACTTTACTGCTTGCGGATGATTCTCCGCTTTGTCTCACATTCTGGGCAAAATCATCACCCATCAGAGACATTAAAGCAGCCGTTGATTGGATGTCTTCAGAGATGGATTGACTTCCTTTTGCCAGTTCTTCAGTGGAAACCGCCACCTGGTTGCTGCTTTCTGCCAAACTCGTCATTTGTGAGCGTACATCCTGGGTGAACTTCTCTACATTTGATCCGATATCATGGACGGATTGAACCGTACTCCGCAGGTTCAGAACCATATGGTGAAAAGCCGTTTGGAGTTTGTCCACTTCAAATTTACTGTTTTTCTCTTTAATTGAATCAACTGAAATCGTTAAATCCCCATTGGCCATCTTTTCAGCGTTATCCACCATAATATTTAAAGGCTTCACAATTCGATGTGTCAGTAAAGTAGATGCTGTCATAGAAAGGATGATGGTTAAGATGAATCCGATCACTGACACCCACACAATAAATTCAATTTGCCTCTTGTTTTCTTTTAAAAGGCTTTGATACCAATCATTTGTTTGTTTCGTTAATAGATACATATCATTCAGGACGCCGGAGATGCGGATCGACTGTCGTTTGATCTCCGCTTTGTTCATTTCAGTGAGAGCAGCATCTGAGACAGTCTTCAAATCTGTGAATTTCGTCTCGATGGAGGAAAGCGTTTCTTGCTGATTTTTAACGGTCAAAAGCTTTTTCAAAACGGAGATCTGCGTAGAAGTTTGTTCCAGCATACCTTCTACCATTTGTTTGTTTTCTGCCGTTGAATTGACGGAGTAATTGGATAGTGCCTGCTTTGCCACAATCAAATCTCCCCGCAATGTCTCTGTTTCAAGAAGCACTTGTACATCTTCATTAGCAGAATTTTGCAGAGAAATCAATTGAGAGACGATGTATCCAATGATAATCGTCGAAAGGATAAGGGGGATAAGTCCCAAAATCAGTAATCGTTTTTTTAATGCCATGAGAATACTCCTTAGATGAGATTTATTGCAATTTAATTGTAATGTCCCCAGAGATGATTTTGTCTTTAGCGTCTTCTAGTTGTTTTGTTTCTTCAGGAGACAAGCTCGTGACACGAATGGGGGCTAGTCCCACTCCATCTTCTTTGAGCCCCAGCTCATAGGCTTGTTGAGTTATTTTTTGATTTGAAATGAGTTCATTTGTAATGTTGAAAACCGCGTTATCCACTTTTTTGACCATGGACGTAACAACCGACTTTTCGGCAATGAAGTATTGATCCGAGTCGACCCCTCCAGATAAAATGCCTGCTTTTTGCGCAGCCTGAATCGCTCCCACGCCTGTAAAACCAGCGGCAGGATAAATAAAATCGGCGCCTTGTTTCATTTGGTTCTCCGCTATTTTCCCGCCAAGCTCAGCGTCACCAAAGTTGTCGGCGTTATCCTTCAATACCTTTATGGAAGGATTGATGTACTGAGCCCCTTGTTCGAATCCTTTTTCAAAACGTTGAATGACAGGAACATCGGCTCCACTAATGAATCCAATCGTGTTGCTTTTTGATTTCATAGCTGCCACCATTCCGAGAAGGAAGCTGCCTTCATGTTCTTTAAACGTAATGGATGTGATATTATCCACATCTGAAAATCCGTCTATCAATAGAAACTTCTGGTCAGGATTTTCTATTGCAATCTTTTCAATGGCATCTTGAATCGAAAATCCAAGTCCGATCACAAGCTCATGCTTCTGATCGACAAGCTCCTGAAGTGCCTCTTCAAAGTTTCCATCCGGTGCTTCTCTATAATCAAATAAAATACCTAATTCATCCCGTGCCCTTTCTAACCCTCTAAATGCTGAATCGTTAAACGATCCATCTCCAAGCCCTGTGTCAGAGAGAAGAATTCCAATACTCTGCTGCTTTTCTATACTCGCTTCTTCCGTCATGGGCGTGGAACATCCCGCCACAACAAGCATGACAAAAAGAAACATGCTGATTATTCTTTTCAAAACACTACCTCCAAAAATAAAAATTGAGACATTCACATGTCCGTCCCTCTGTATTATCGGAGGGACGGACCTATTTTGAAGGGGAGGAGGGAAAAAAGTGTTGTGGGGGTGATTGGAGTTTACGGGGTGAGTGTGTGGTGTGGTTGTGTACATTGGTTTGGTAATGTTATTTGGATATTCACCATTATTTGGTGGGGAATCGGCAACTAAAATGGATAATTACAATTATCTGGTGTGGAACTACAATTGATATGATCGGAAAAGGGGGAGGGGATGGATTTTGGAAGGGAAATGAGAAGCGTTTTAGACATCGGACGCAAGATATCAGCGGAATTTGCCTTTTATCAGCGAAATTTTCAAAATATCAGCGAAATCAGACCTTTATCAGCGTAATTCCACATATATCAGCGAAGTGCTGATTCGTCGTATTAATTTAGGCTATGAATTTTCGTACGATTAATATTCGGCAGGAGACCGGATTCCAAGTTAACGGCGGAAATCCTATTTTAACGGCGGAATTTTCAATATAACGGCGAAATCTCACTTTTAACGGCGAATTTTCAAATATATCGGCGAACGGATTCTTCCACAAAAAAAGAGATGCTCTCTACAAGCATCTCTCCTTCATCAATACGCTTTACGGAAAAACTCCGCAAGCTCCTGACTATGTTTTTTGCGTGCTTTACGGTGCTCAGCACGGTTCTTGGCGGTTTCGTTCAGCCATTTCTCTTCTTCAGTTTCCGGCACGACTTCCGCAATGACGGCTGGTTTATTGCCTTCTAAAGCAACAAAGGTCAAGAAAGAGATGGCTGCCACATTGGTTTCTCCTGTTAGAAGCACCTCTGAAGTGACCTTCACGCAAACCTCCATGGAGCTGCGACCGGTATATGTGACCATCGCTTCCAAAGTCACAGCATCCCCTACTTTTATGGGCTGCAGGAAGTCGACGGAATCTGTTGAAGCCGTTACGACGGGCTTGCGGGCGTGACGAGTAGCGGCAATGGAGGCCACGTCGTCTATATAGGCCATCAGTTTTCCACCAAACAGTGTACCATGATGGTTGGTGTCAGGTGGAAGAACGTGGGTCGTTTTACTTGTTTTCGTTTCTTTCATAAACTTTTTTTCTCTCAATGAATTCACCTTCCGTTGTCAATGTGAAAAAAGATTGCTACCTTATACTATTCACTAAAGGGGGGCGGAAGAAACATAATCGAGAAAAAATTATAGAAATATACTAATGACAATGGCCGTTATGAAGCTCGCCAGTGTACCGGCTATGATGGCCTTCAAGCTTAATTTAGAAACCATTGGACGCTGTGTCGGCTCCAAAGAACCTAATCCGACAATCAATTGACCGATCGAAGACAGGTTCGCAAAGTTACAAAGAGCAACGGATAGTATCGCAACAGTCTTCGGTGAAAGTTCGCTCATCATTCCTGAAAGTTCTTTGTATGCGACGAATTCATTAACAGAAAGCTTCGTCCCGATAATGGAGGCAGCACGGAACGCTTCATCCATTGGAATACCGACGAGAAGAGCCAGTGGATAGAACAGGTAGCCGAAGACCGCGGAAAGACTCATATCGACAGCACCCAGTAATCCGTTGACGAGAGCAAGGATCCCGATAAAAGCTATGAGCAGTCCACCAATATTGATTGCCAGCTGAGTACCACTCAGGGCACCTTCCGAAATCGCTTCGAATACGTTCGTATGAGTGGTTTTCCCTAACGAAATATCTCCATTCGTCCTGGACTCTTCTGTTTCTGGTTCGATGATTTTGGCAATCACAAGAGAGACGATAGGTACACTAAAGACGGATAGAAGAAGGAATTTCATGTCGATTCCCATCAAGGAATATCCGATTAAAATCGCTCCACTTGCCGAAGCTGTTCCCCCAACCATCACGGCAAAAAGTTCAGAACGCGTCAGCTTAGCTAAATAAGGCTTGATCAAAAGGGGAGCCTCTGCTAATCCAAGAAAGGAATTTCCGATTGCATTAAACGACTCAACCTTTGTTGTCCCAAGGATCTTACCCAATCCAATTCCGATATATTTTACAAAGAATGGAATGATGCGTAAGTAGTAAAGTGCTGAAATGAGTGCAGAAATAAAGATGATCGCACCCAGAACATTGATTGCGAAGACAAATGAAATGTTCGTTCCCTTCTCAAAAAATCCTCCGAACACGAACATGATTCCTTCATTGCTGTAGTCGATGACTTTCTGTACGCCCAGGGCAGCTTTTTTCAAAATGGTTTGTCCGAATGGGACTTTTAATACAAATAAGACAAGCAGGAATTCCAGGCAGATCCCAATGATGATCGTACGCCATTGAATGCTTGATCGGTTGCTGCTCAGCAGCCAGGCCAAAAATAGAACTCCAAGTAATGATAAGATGCCATATACTAAACTCATAATACAATCCCCCAAAATGTAATCTTCAACGAATTCTCAGTTTGTGTGGTATGATGTCAGACCTCTCGAGAAAATAAAAAAGTGCATGAAGACATTCTCTATTAAATAGGGAAAGTCTCCATACACATACAGCATATAGAAAAGACTTTCCTTATAGTCCGGCACTTTACGGCTGCCAGGTAGAGACTTATGGTCCATATCACCATAGATATATAAGGAATTCGTATGAAGTTGATTTGAAATATGTTTTCTACTCTATCACACGACTGAACACTATCACAATGGTTTTTAAAAAAGAAAAGCATGGAAAAACGTGGTGATTCTTTTTCACTATTTTTAACAAAATTCCAAAAAAAAGAGGGACGGACCTTCATTCCTATGACCAGGTCATAGGAATCGAGGTCCGTCCCTCTCTTGTGTCTTCTTATTTTGTACGTTCTAATAGGTTTGCAAGAACGTGTTTTTTGTAGGATTCTACATAGCGTTCCTCGTAGTGGCGTACGCCTGCTTTTTTTAGTTCTTGTACGTACCAGCCTTTGCTTCCGATATGCATTGAAATCAACATCCTTTCTTTGCTTGTTATTGATTGGAATCTCCGACTAGCTCTTCGTATGAGCTACGTTAAGATTGCTTACGGTTGTACATTGTAACATCTCATATTTCATGAAAAAAGGGGGTAAAGGGAATTTTTCGGATTCATCCTTTTCTGAAAATTTTTCAGGGAAAATTATTTTTTTTGAAAAAAAGTGATCCAAAATTGAACCACCTTCGTTAGCTTTGTGAAAATTGGATGGAGGGTGCCGGTCTCAGGTACACCACACCCCAAAAAAGCGAATCGGAAGGAGGTGACAAGACGCAGTGCATAAACGCCTAATTCAGGCTTTGCTATTTCTGGGAGTCATCAGTATACCCACTTTTGCTTCTGCAGATGGCGGACTTCTCTCCAATGTGACAAATGAAGTCGACGCTGTCACTGATGAAGCAACGTCAACCGTGAATGAAGCCGTATCCGCTCCTGACGAGGAGAAGGACAAACCTTCCATTGAAGAGAAAAGTAAAACTTCAAAGGAGGAGAATCAATCAAAAGGGAATATACTCTCGGGTACAGTTGATTCAGTGACAGAAATGGTTGATCAGACGACTGGGACCGTTTCAAATAAAGTGAATTCTGCAACCAAAACGGTCGGAAATACTGTAGACAAAACCGTGGAACGTACAACAAAACCGGTTACCGATATCGTAGGGGAATCAGCGGCTCCTGTAACGGAAACGGTGAACAATACAACGAAGTCCGTTACCAATACTGTTGAAGAAACAACGAAATCGGTAAGCAATACAGTTGAATCGACAACCAATACGGTCACGAACACGGTGGAAGAAACGACAGAACCAGTTACAGATTCTTTGTCAGACGATGAGCCTTTATTAGAAGTCGATCTATCAGAAGATCCTGAAGTGAAAGTAAATGCAGGGATTGTCGATGTCGACGTTTCTAAGGATCCACAAGTAAAAGTGGATACAGGAGTAGTAGAAGCAGATGTTTCAGACGAACCATCTGTTGAAGTGGACACTGGAATCGTTGAAACAGAAGTAAACGATGAGCCATCGGTTGACATTAAGGTGGATGAGAAAGTAGAAGTGGAGAAAGAAGATGTTCAGGATGTTCAGAAGGAAACATTCAAAAAAGATGTCCCTGATGAAAATTCCATTAGAATTAGCAAAGCAAAACAACTAAAAGACTCAATACTTACCAAACCGGCTAAAGTTGAGGCAAAGGAAGCCTTCAAGGTTGAAGAACCGAAAAACCAGAAGGAACGTCCTTTCACACCTGCCAAAAAGATGGAACCGGTATTAACGACAACAACCACTAATTCCACAAGTCAGCCTTCAAGCACGAGTGGAATGAATGGGCAAACCACCGGATCTAGCTCTTTATGGTATGTGTCGGACCAGCAAGCAGGGGCCGTCAATTTCCAAAAAGCCAATTTATATGAGAAAAAGAATCTTTATTATGATCAATGGTTAAACGCACCACCGTCCCAACCACCTCAGGCAATCTCTTCTTTTCAAAGGTATATAAACTAAAAACTTTTAAAAGGAGAGAAAAATAAAATGAGAAAAAGCGTATTTAGAACATTAGTAATGACAGGTGGATTAGCAGCAAGTCTTGCAATCGGAGGTCAAACAAGCTTAGCAGCAGGTAATGATTCTCTGCTTAACAGCAATGATGGAATACTGGAAGACGTCAACATCCTGGATTCTGAAGAGGGTCTATTAAATGGATTAAACATCGGTGGATCAGATGAAGAATCGAATACGGATGCAAATGCTGATGCTGATGCAAATGTCGTAAACGAAACCGTCGTCGATGAAGAGAATGATTCTGTTACTACGAATAATGGTGCAGAAGCGACTTCAGATGTAAACGCAGCGGTTGAAGGAGAAGACGAATCAGCAGAAGTGAATGCAGATACGGACGCTGCTGCTATGAACGAAACAATGGTAGAAGAAGATTCAGCTACTTCAAAAACAGAAGCGGGAGCATCACAGGATGTAAACGCAGCGGTTGAAGGAGAAGATGAATCGGCAAAAGTGAATGCAGATACGGATGCAGCTGTTATGAACGAA
>NZ_JBNNJT010000002.1:85112-823316 GCF_050270195.1 Rossellomorea sp. NPDC071047
AAACAACAGTAGAAGAAGATTCAGCTACTTCAAAAACAGAAGCGGGAGCATCACAGGGTGTAAACGCAGCGGTTGAAGGAGAAGATGAATCGGCAAAAGTGAATGCAGATACGGATGCAGCTGTTATGAACGAAACAACAGTAGAAGAAGATTCAGCTACTTCAAAAACAGAAGCGGGAGCATCACAGGGTGTAAACGCAGCGGTTGAAGGAGAAGATGAATCGGCAGAAGTGAATGCAGATACGGATGCAGCTGTTATGAACGAAACAACAGTAGAAGAAGATGCAGCTACTTCAACAACAGAAGCGGGAGCATCACAGGATGTAAACGCAGCGGTTGAAGGGGAAGACGGATCAGCAGAAGTGAATGCAGATACGGATGCTGGAATCATGAATGAAACCATGTACAGTGAAGAAGATGATTCTTTCACTTCCAAAACAGAAGCGGGAGCCTCACAAGATGTAAACGCAGCTGTTGAAGGGGAAGACGGATCAGCGGAAGTTGGAGCTAATACTGACGCTGGTATCATGAACGAAACAATGTACAATGAAGAAGATGATTCTTATGCCACTACTACTTCTGGAAACCTTACTTCCGGTCTGAATGCTTCTGCATCTGATGAAGAGAATGAAGTAATGGCTGATGCTATGACCGATTCAAATGTTTGGGTAAGTGCTGAAAGCAACGAAGAAGACGATTCTTCTAAAGCTTCATTTGGTACTGAATCGACAAATGGTCTTGTATTGGGAACAGAAGATAAAGAAGATGGTGACTCGTCTAAAGTAGAAGCGATGAAAGATACTTCTCTTATGACAACAGTTGAAAACAGCGACGACTATTCTAAGTTTGAAACAAACGCAGCAAACAACCTGATGCTAGGTGCTATGACGAACGATGAAGATAACGAATCTGCCACTAATGTCATGAACGCAGTTGAAGCAGGACTATGGGCTGAATCAATGGATTCTGAAGAAGAAGAGTATACAAGTGCTGGATTAAATGCTGGTACAGATACAACTCTTGGATTCTTGACTTCTGATGAAGAAGATGAATCTTCTCTAATGTCTAACCTTGGTGTAAATGCAGATGCAAGTTACACTCAATGGGAGAATGAAGATTCTTCAGACTCTGAGTTCAACCTTGGTCTTTCGACAGATCTTGGTCTAAATACAATGCTACAGTCTGATGATGAAGGTTCTAATTTAGGACTGTAATATGAGAAAAAGGAATGATCCTCAATGGATCATTCCTTTTTTATTGAACAGCTTTCTTCAATTCCAATTCTTCTTTTTCGAAGCGCTCGAACATGATGAAAAAGAGTCCTGCACTCACCAGAGCAAGGATCGACAGGATGATAAATGTCCAATCATATCCCACATAAAGCGATAGAGTGATGGATAGAGGTGCGATCGTTCTCGCAACTGTGAAGCGCAGGCTGGCTGCGGCAAAATACTGTCCCCTCATATGGTCCGGTGCAAGCTTTGAAACGAAGCTTTGCTGGATACCTGCTGTCATGAGCTCTGCGAATGTGAACACCGCCATGGCAATCACAAACATCCAAACCGAGCTTGTTTGTCCAAACATAAAGATTGAAACGGCGTAGATGACAGAGGATAGGATGAACACATTGCGCTCACGGAATTTAGTGATCCATCTCGTGATGACCACTGTAAGAAGGGCCACCAGGAATCCATTTTCAGATAGTATTAACCCGAATACCTGCTCACTCACAAGGGTCAATGACCAGTCCCCGAAGCTGAACAGAGTGGCTTGATCCATCACATCTTTAATATATACGGGAATCAGCAGGTCCAGTTGCATAAACGTTTGACCCACAAGAATCCCTGCTAATATGAATAATAAAAACGTTTTGTCATTAAAAATAACACTGTAATCCTTCATCTGATCTGATATCACACTATGCCAGGCTTTCTTTTTTCCTTCTGTCACTAATAGCTTACTAGTGTCTCTGGGTGCTGTTTCCCTCGTCATTTTATATAAAAGAAGAGCTAAGAACATGCAAATAAGCGCAGCGGCAATTAAAAGCTCGAAGCGGTAGTGAACATAGAAAATCCCGCCAAGTATCGGTCCTACGACTACCGCGATATTTATGGACGTGTAAAAGACGGCAAACACATGGCTGCGGTCCTTTTCATCCACCACATCGGCGACCATCGCCTGACTTGCCGGCCAATAAAACGAACCGAATACCCCTACTAAGCTAAAACAGATAAAGCCGATCATGGCTGAATCGAGCCAAGGTGAACTGGCAAGGCCAAAGATTAAAAAGGCAAAGCCTTGTCCGAAGGCCGAAATGACCATCATCCGCTTACGCCCGAAGCGATCCGCGCAATAGCCTCCCATCAGATTCGCGAGTACAGCGAATACCTGTGAAAGCACCAATAATAATCCTGCCGTCTGCTTCCCGAATGACTCTGTAAAATAAATCGTCAAAAACGGAAAGAACATCCAGAACGTAATGTTGATCGCTGCTTCCCCAAACAGCCGGACCTTTAAATTACGGTCCCAATCCCGAATTCTCATCTAAATTCCTCCCCTCATGAAACGCTAGATGAACTAGAATATCATAGCTCGATAGGACAAAATAAACAAGACTGATTTACTGGTATTTACAAAATATTTACTCATGTTGAGGCGGCGTCTAAAGATACCAATTTCTCCTTTTTGAATACAATAAAAATATTGATGGGGAAAGGAACGGTGGATGGAGGTGATCGATAGGCTTATCCTTATTACTGGTGCTTGGACGCAGGTGATCGGAACGGTGATTGCAGCAATTGGCGAAACCATGGTCATACAAGAAGAACGATACAGTCAAGAGCCTCTCGGGTTTCGGTTGGTCTCTATCGGAAACGGATTTGAAGCGGCAGGAAATGCACTTCAGGGGGTGGGAGCGGAAAAGCTGTCGGACGGTTCGTTTGGAGAAACGTTAAGAGTGATCGGTGATTGGATTCAAGCTTCAGGGAATGTAACCAATGTCGCAGCAGCTGAACTCCAATTTAAAGGAAGAGAAGAGGAAGGATTGAATCTTGATATATTTGGTGACACCATCCAATCCTTAGGGGCAGGACTGGAAGCCTATGGGGCCACGTTGGGTACGCGGGAGTTTTCAGATCTTCTTGCAGCTGGAAATTCACTTCAATCCCTTGGTGCAGCAATTGAAGCGATAGGAGAAGTATATATTTTAAACGAAATGAAGGATATCGGATTACAGATCACCGCATTCGGAAGCTATGCCCAGGCAGCAGGTGCGACGATTGCAGCCATTGCATTGACGAAGCAGTATGGGTGAGCTTTTAACCGGAAGGGGAGGATTTCTTTCAAAATGTGCTGATAACGTGATGATTGGAAGGTAGAGAGGATCATGGGAGAAGGATACCCCAGATCGAAAGGAAAGGATTGCGTCTTTTTACAGGTTTTTTGCGTCAAAATATTATTATATGCGTCTATATTTTGATTTATGCGTCGTTTTTCAAAATTATTGCGTCAAAATTTCAATCTATGCGTCACTTTCCAGTTACACCCAACGGATTGAGCGCTCAGTCAAGCGATATTCTTCCAATCCAACCTCATCCCCATAAAAAAATCCCAAAAGGCAGCCAAACCACCTTCCGGGATCCTCCACAGTCAAATCTTAAAACGCCCAACCGCCATCGCGGAATACTGCATCAGTCGAGCCGTCTTCTTTAATTCCATCGATGTTCATTTTGTCAGAACCAATCATGAAATCAACGTGAGTGATACTGTTGTTCAAGCCATTCTTCTCAAGCTCTTCTTCACTCATTTTCTTTCCGCCTTCGATACAGAATGCATAGGCATTACCGATCGCAAGGTGGTTTGATGCGTTCTCATCGAATAATGTGTTGTAGAATAACACATTCGATTGAGAAATTGGGGATTGATGAGGAACAAGGGCGATTTCCCCAAGATAATGAGATCCTTCATCTGTATCCACAAGGCGCTTCAGGATTTCTTCGCCTTCTTCCGCCTTAACGTTTACAATGCGGCCGTTTTCAAATGTAATCGTAAAGTTGTCAATTACATTTCCACCGTAGCTAAGTGGTTTCGTGCTTGATACTGTTCCGTTCACACCTGTCTTTAATGGAACGGTGAATACTTCTTCCGTTGGCATGTTGGCCATGAAAGTGGTTCCTTGTTCGTTCACACTTCCTGCTCCTACCCACAGGTGACCTTGAGGAAGCTCGATCGTAAGGTCCGTCCCCGGTGCCGTGTAGTGCAACCTTTTGTAGTTTTTGTCATTCAGGTATTCCACTTTTTCATGAAGGTTTGCGTCGTGATCCTTCCATGCCTGGACAGGGTCAGCCTGGTCGGCACGGACTGCTTTGAAGATGGCCTCCCAAAGTAAGTCCACTTGCTCTTCTTCAGAAGCATCCGGGAATACTTTTGCAGCCCAATCTTTAGAAGGAGCGGCCAGTACGCACCAGCTTACTTTGTCAGATTGAATGAATTGACGGTATTTGGACATTGCTTTTCCAGCTACCTTTTGGAAGTTTGAGATACGATCTGGATCTACCCCTTTAAGCAAATCAGGGCTTGAAGACACGATGCTCATGAATGCAGCTCCGCCTTCAGCAAGCTCTTCCACTTCACGTGCTTTCCACTGAGGGAACTCCTGGAATGCTTCGTCAGGGGCAAGGTCATATTTCGTGCGGTTGACAATATCGTCATTCCAGTTCACATACACGTGCTTAGCTCCTACTTCATAGGCTTTCTTTACCACTAAGCGGACGAATTCTGCCGAATCGATGGACGTGTTGATGACCAGGGTCTGACCCTTTTGAACATTGACGCCGACTTCTACAGCAAGACTTGCGTATTTCTCAAGATTTTGTTGGAAATTAGTCATATGTATTCTCCTTTTTTCAGAATGTTCTATTACATTCTTATTGTATCAGTGCGGGCACCGTTTGCAAGTGTTTACACCCATCTTTCTATCGTATGCGAAAGAATGGAAAAGTATTTGTATCGTGCGCGGTGAAAATGAACGTTCTGTGGCATCCGAACAAGAAACATAGCGAACCTCGGGGAAACTATACTATAATAATTGAAGCAATACTTCAGATCAAAAAGGGGGAAGAAACAGTGCAGTGGAACGTTCTATTATTACGAATGTCTGCCATCTATGGGTTTATTGGAGCATTTCTTGGGTCTCATATGGCAGGAGCCGGATCATATGCGTTTAAGCCCATTCATGCTCATATTTTAGTAGTCGGCTGGTTAAGCTTATTTGCATATTCATCTTATTATCGTTCCTATCAAGTGCCGAAATCTTCGAAACTGGCATTTGCACATGTCTGGACTGCAATCATCGGTTCGCTTGGATTAACCGTTGGAATGTGGATGTATAACTTAAATCCATTCAACCTGCCGGGAAGCTTCACGATGGTCTTCTATATAGTAGGGGGAAGCACGTTATTACTCAGCTTTTTCCTATTCATGTTCATGACATTTAAATATAGTGAGAGTAAGAAGTAGGAGAAGGGCCTGTTTTCAGTTGGAAAACAGGCTTTTTGGTTTTGGTTATGAGTGATTTGTGGTTAAGTTGTACCAGGTACATATCGTGTGAAAGGTAACTGGTGCAATCTGGACACTTCTCCATCCCAAACAAAAAACTCCTCCCATTGAAATGGAGAGGAGTTTTCATAACTAGGTGGAAGCTTCGTCCTGCTGCTCTTGAAATAGGAACCTGTAGTCCATCGGGTTTTGAATCAAATCGGCCAGGGTGTATTCATCAAGGACAGAGAGGTAGGCGTTTAACGCTTTTCCGAGTACATGCTTAAGTCCGCAGACTGGAGTGATGACGCAGCTGTTGTTTTTAGCATCAAAGCATTCGACAAGATGGAAGTCTTCTTCTGTGGTCCGGACGAGCTTTCCGATATTTATATCTTCCGGGGATTGTGCCAGTTTGATGCCGCCGTTTCTGCCGCGGATCGTTTCAATCAGACCGTTTTTCCCCAGTTCATACGTCACTTTCATCAGGTGATTCTTTGAGATGCTGTAGGCATCAGCGATTTCTTTTATATTAGAGAGTTCTTCTTTTGGTTTTGATGCCAGGAAGATTAGGACTCTCAGTGAGTAGTCAGTGTATAAAGTTAGTCTCATTTATCTCACCTTTCCGATCCGATACATTTATTATACAGAAGGAAGCATGTTTGTGTCTAAATGTGGCTGTTTTGTTAAAGATGTATTTTATATATTGCTTTGTGTAAAAAAGAGGAGTACGCTAAAGATGTATTTAAAATATATCTTTAGAGGTGACCAAAATGCTATCTCAAAAAACCATTGAAATCGTGAAGTCAACTGCGCCTGTGCTAGAAGTCAAAGGAACGGAAATTACGTCCACTTTTTATAAAAATTTATTTACTAATCATCCGGAATTACTAAATATTTTCAATCATGCCAATCAGAAAAAGGGCAGACAGCAAACCGCACTAGCCAATACGGTGTATGCAGCTGCACAGAATATCGATAAGCTCGAGATGATCCTGCCTGTTGTAAAACAAATCGCTCACAAGCATAGAAGTTTAGGCGTTAAGCCTGAGCATTATCCGATCGTTGGCGAGCATTTACTGCAAGCCATCAAGCAAGTTCTTGGAGACGCAGCGACAGATGAGATCATTGAAGCATGGGGAGAAGCATACGGTGTAATCGCCGGGGTATTTATTGATGTAGAAGAAGAGATGTACAAAGAAACGGAGAACAAAGACGCCGGATACAGAGACTTTAAACCGTTTATCGTAGCGAAAAAGGTAGTGGAAAGCGGTAGTATTACCTCTTTCTATCTTCAACCAAAAGAAGGGGGCAAGGTCCCAACCTACATGCCGGGTCAATATATTTCTGTTCGGGTGACCATTCCCGGTGAAGAGTTCACCCATATCCGTCAGTACAGTTTATCAAGCGCGCCTATGGAAAACCTCTTCAGAATTTCTGTTAAAAGAGAAGCCGAATTCGATCCTCAAGGGAAAGTGTCTAACTACTTACATGACAAGGTCGCCGTAGGAAGTGAGATTGAAGTCAGTGCACCGGCAGGCGATTTCTATTTAACGGATTGCGAATCACCAGTTGCTTTGATAAGCGGAGGTGTCGGAATCACGCCTATGATTAGTATGCTTGAAACGGTCGCTCGAACGAAACCGGAACGCCCAACTGCCTTTGTTCATGCGAGTAAACATGAAGGGGTACATGCCTTTAGACAAGATGTCGACGGTTTAATGGAAGAGTTGATGAATGGGGAAGCGTGCTATATTTACGAAAATCCACGTGACGAATCTCAAGGTCATTATAAAGGATATGTGAACAAAGAAATCCTTACACAATATGTGGATGGAGAAACGGTATGCTATGTATGTGGGCCGGTCCCATTTATGAAAGCTGTCATCACAACATTGAAAGAGATGGGAGTTCCTGAAGCTAACATTCACTTCGAGTTCTTCGGACCAGCGATGGATTTATCGAAGAAGGAAAGTGTGAGTGTATAAAAAGCGGTTCGGGGGTTGGATTTGAAAATAAAATCCAAAGTTGAAAATAAAAGTGATGAAGTTCCCGAATTCAGCCATTCAAACAGAAAACGCCAGGATTTCCTGGCGTTTTTTGTATTTACAGTCGATGTTCGTCCTCATCCACCCGGTTTTTAAACGCTTCCTGGGTCACAATCAGTTCTTCATCCCCAGCTGGGTCTTCTGAGTGTTTTCCCTCTGGTGTACTATTCTGAGGGAAGTTTCCTGGATGTCCCTTTTTCTTAGATTCGAACGATTTTCCTCGTGCCATGTCAGCCACTCCTTTTCATCCGTGATACAGGTAGTTTTTCCAGCTCATTCGAAAATATGTGAAGATGAATTGTCAGAAAATAGACTCATCTTATGCATACAAACCTTGAGTTTTTTGGATATACTATTGGTAACAAGTGGGGAGTGATCGATAGGTCTGAGACGAGCCGCGACCACAATAGTTTGGAGTAGGGGGGATTATCAATGGATTTTTCGATGATCATGTCCGAGCAACGGATTAAGAAGGCTTATGAGGATGGCGACTTTAAAGAGCTGCCGGGATTCGGTAAACCGCTTAATTTAGATGATGATTTAGGAGTGCCCCAGGAATTGAAGATGGCCCATCGGATGATGAAGAATGTAGGCTACTCAACGGATGAAATGAATGTGAAAAAAGAAATGATGCGCATTGAAGATTTGTTGCGGGTATGTGATGATGACCTGGAGAAGCAGGAGCTGAAAAAAAGCCTGAGTGAAAACATGCTCAAATACAACGCGATGCTTTCGAAGAAAAGAATCAAAACGAATGGTTCACTATTCAAAAATTATGAACATAAAATTGAAAATAAGCTCCTGAAATAATGAAAACACCACTTTCGACTAGGAAAGTGGTGTTTATTTATTTCTTCTCGGGCTCATCTTTAAATAAGAAAAATGAGATCACTCCAGATAAGAGGGCCGCTCCAATGATGATCATGGTTTTGGCTTCGGAAGGGATCTCAGAGTATCCTTTGCCGAGCATCCAATTTGCTACCACGGCTACGATAAACATGATGGGAATCATCATGATGATTCTTCGTTTCAAGGTGCCACATCCTTTAGTACTCTAATGATGCTTTTAGTTTATCACATTTTACACGTCGACACTGCGTTGAATCCGTTCGGCACTTGTGGCGGTTTCTTGAACATATTGAGCGATCATACGGTTATCACCATGAAGGGTTTCAATGGTAGCGCTGATTTCCTCTAGCCCTGCAGAGGTCTGTTGAATGACAGCTGCAAGCTCTTTCGTCGATAGCTCAGCTTCTTCTGTTTGGCCACTTACTTCTGATGCAGTAGAAGTTAAGGTCTCGAACTCTTTTGACAGGGAAGCAAGCTTTTCACGCAGTGTCGTGAAATACTCTGTTACATCACCGGTTGCCCCGACATTTTCATCCAGCTTTTCTGAGCTGAGATTCATGATTTCGACAGCAGAAGAGTTCACTGAGTTAACAGAAGCGAGATTGTCGTTAATGCGGGTGGCCGTGTTTCGCGTAATCTCTGCCAGTTTCCGGATTTCATCGGCTACAATACTGAATCCCCGCCCGGCTTCTCCTGCCCTCGCCGCTTCAATGGACGCATTTAAAGCGAGCAAATTGGTTTGGTCCGTAATGTCTTGAATGCTTCCAATGAACGTATTCGTTTCTTCAATTTTGCTTGTTAATTCGCTGAAAGTTTGACGAAGGCCTTCAATGATATTCTTCAACTCAATCATGTTTTCCTGCAAGTAAGTGACACGTTCACTGCCTGAAACAGCGATGGAATTCGCTTGTGTGGAATGGGCAGTCAGATTGTTTGAAAGCTTGGAAACCTCATCCATTTTACTCATCGTCGTCTCGGAAACAGCAGCAATGTTGTTAATCTGATCACTTTGTGTGACGCTTCCTGCTGATATTTCATTCACGGCCGTCCTCATTTCATCATGTGAGACGAGGTGGGTTTGTATCTGCTCGTTGATTTGATGAATGCTTGTTGAGATGGTCGCTAATTCTTTTTGTAGAAAGTTTCGTTGTTCTTCTTTTTTCATGCCTTCGCTTTCTGTCATTTTGATAAATTCCTGAAGCTGTTTGAATTGATTTCGGTTCAAGTGGATCACCACTCCAAGGACCGTCCCCAATAGTACATATACAAGTAAAGCAGGGATGAATAATTCTGTGAAAATCGGGTCGTTTGCAGGTGCAAGGGCGCCATTCAAAATGAATAAGGCGAGTCCGGACACGTAACCGATCCCAAAGATCACTGGATTAAAATGAATCGCACTGATGACAGCCAAAAATAATAAGATGACCAATTCGTTTGGATTGGACCCTTCTAAAAAAAGCCAGATTCCGATGATGGCATAAACAGTGGGAATGCTGAAATATACAAAGGAATGTGGTTTTTTCAACATTAGCTGCAACACAATGAAATATGCGGCGAGAATGATGATCTGTGATGCGAATACCGTTACGGTAATGATCCCTGACTCATTCATGATGGAATACGTGAGGGCTGCGATCAGGCTGATGGAATAAGTGATCAGGAGCAGCAGATTTTTTCTTTTACTATCGACTTCTTTCAATTGCTTTGGGGTCATGACAGTTCTCTCCTTTAATATAAATACCTATATATTACATATATCGACAAAAATAGGTTGCGCTTTCATAACGGTTTACGGTAATTCGAGAGAAAATTTCGAACTCTTTTATCTATCAATAATTAGAAGTTCCATCCGATATTAGTAGTAGACTACAAAGAGTAAGGTGGAGCGATCGATGGATAAGACGTCTTTGATAGGAGTCATTTTAGGATTGATAGCGGTTGGAGTAGGGATGGTTTTCAAAGGAGTGAGCCCTGTTGCCTTGCTTAACCCTGCAGCCATCTTGATTATTTTACTTGGAACGGTGGCAGCAGTGACCATTGCCTTTCCAACCCATGAAATTAAAAAAGTCCCGAAGCTATTCGGTATACTTTTCAAAGAACAAAAACTGCAGGACCCGAAACAAACCATTCAATTTTTCTCCCAACTGGCAGATCTTGCAAGAAAAGAAGGACTGCTTGCACTCGAGGCCAAAACCCAGGAAGTCGATGATCTTTTTTTGAGGGACGGACTTTCATTAGCGGTGGACGGACAAAGCGCTGATTATATAAGGGATGTGCTGCATGAAGAAATCGATGCCATGGAAGAGAGACACAGTGCCGGGGCGCTCATTTTCACTCAAGCGGGTACCTATGCACCGACCCTCGGGGTACTTGGAGCGGTGATTGGGCTTATTGCGGCCCTCAGTCACATGGACAATACGGATGAACTTGGTTATGCCATTTCCGCGGCCTTCGTTGCAACACTCCTCGGTATCTTCACGGGTTACGTTCTGTGGCATCCATTTGCCAACAAGCTGAAGCGTAAGTCAAAGCGTGAAGTACAGATGAAAATGATGATGGTAGAAGGGATCCTGTCGATCATCGAGGGAGAATCGCCGCGGGTGATCGAACAGAAGCTGGCATCCTACTTACCGGCAAGTGAACGAATATTGTTGTTAAAGGGGGATGAGGATGAGGCGGCGTAAGAAGAAACATGACGACGAGCATATGGACGAGTCCTGGCTGATACCTTACGCGGATTTGCTGACCCTGTTACTTGCCCTGTTTATCGTGCTTTATGCGTCAAGTTCGGTGGATGCACAGAAATTCAGGGAACTCTCCCAGGTGTTTAGTGAAATTTTCACGGGGGGAACCGGAATGATGGAATACCCCAGTCCAGTAGCACCCCAGCAGTCGAGCGATCAGGAAAGCAAACAGGCAGCCTCTGCAGGGAATGATGAGGAAAAAGAGAAGGAATTAAGTAAGGAAGAGCTTGATAAGCAGGCATTTCTGAAGGATCAGGAAGAGTTAAAGGAAATTCAGGAAAAAATCAATCAGTATATCAAAACGAATAATCTGGAGATTCAATTCGTCACGAAGCTTACCGATGAAGGATTGCTTCTCACGATCCGGGACAATGTGCTGTTTGCCTCGGGATCAGCCATAGTCCAAGGCAGTGACCTGAGTGTGGCAGGTGAATTATCGGCACTCCTTGAAATGAATCCCCCACGGAACATCATCATTAGCGGTCACACGGACAACGTGCCGATCAGTAATGCCGAATACGATTCAAACTGGGAGCTAAGCGTCATGAGGGCCGTCAATTTTATGAAAATCATTTTGGACAATCCGAAGCTTGATCCCCAGTGGTTCAGTGCTAAAGGGTTCGGAGAATTTGAACCGATTGCCGACAATGCTACATCAGAAGGCCGTGGGCAAAACCGCAGGGTGGAAGTATTGATTCTTCCCAGGGTTTCAGAATAAGAATCAGGATCTGCAGTCAGAAGTTGGCTGCAGATTTTTTTATTGGTCAGAAGTTGCCGTATTTCCGGGGAAATGAACGGGTTTTGTCGAATGGCCACCCCTCTCAAAACTCTCTTTAATAGACTTTCACCAAATAAATCATCCTCATATTTTCCGATTTTCAAACAAAATGTTTCACACCACCAAATTTAGGGAAAAGTTTGAAAAACCATTTAGAAGCTGTGGCTAATTTTTCAGGAACAGGGGTCTCATTTATGAAAGTGAAGGACATTATACATACTTTTGAACGATCATTTACTTCTGCCCCAACCACCAATTCCAAACCTTAGCCACTGCCTCTACTAAAAAGGAGGAGCACGATTGGATACGTTTTTTGACATCATAGGTAAAGTTTCGGCATGGTTATGGGGACCTCCATTAATCATTGTCCTTGGTGCAACGGGTTTGTACCTGACGTTTTTATTGAAATTCATACAATTTCGCTATCCCCTCTACATATTTAAGCAAACGATAGGGAGCGTTTTTAAAAAGCCAAAGGGCGAGGGAACGGTGACGCCGCTTCAGGCATTGACGTCGGCTCTATCATCCACCATCGGGGCAGCGAATATTGTCGGGGTACCGGCAGCGATCATGTTTGGTGGGCCGGGAGCTGTTTTCTGGATGTGGGTGATTGCCTTAATCGGGATGGCCCTTAAGTTTTCCGAGAGTGTACTTGCGGTTCGCTATCGTGAGAAGAACGAAAAGGGAGAGTACGTTGGCGGTCCCATGTACTACATGACGAAAGGGTTAAACATGAGATGGCTCGGTGTATGGTTTGCCTTCGCCCTTATGATCGAGCTGATTCCAAGTGTGATGGTGCAGGGGAACGCTGTAGCATCAACGGTAGAAGAAACATTTAATGTTGATGGACTTATCACGGGCATTGTCGTTGCCCTCATCGTTGTATTAATCGTATTTGGCGGCATAAAGCGTATAGGTAAAGTGACGGAAATTTTTGTACCATTCATGGCTCTGATCTATGTAGGAAGCGCATTGGTCATCCTATTTATGAATATTGATGCAGTGCCGGAATTCTTCAGTCTGATTCTGTCGAACGCATTTCAACCAATGTCTGCAATGGGTGGGTTCGCCGGTGTGGCAGTGGCTGAGACGATCCGTTGGGGATTTGCACGTGGGTTATATTCCAATGAGGCAGGACTAGGAACGGCACCGATTGCCCATGCTGCTGCACAAACCGATCACCCTGTCAGGCAGGGGCTATGGGCAATCGTTGGAATCGTGATTGATACGATCATCGTTTGTACAGCAACGGCCTTCGTAGTGTTATCTTCAGGGGTCTGGACTGCTGAGAATGCATTGGATGATCCTTCAGCACTAACAACAGAAGCTTTCTCTAGTTATTTCGGGGAGTTTGGTGGTATCCTCGTTACGATTTCATTGATTTTCTTCGTACTATCGACGATTATCGTCATCGTCTTTTATGGAGCAAAGCAGGCAGAGTTTCTATTCGGCTATAAAGCAGCACAAGGGATCAAAATTGTTTATACGGTTGCGATCGTGCTTGGTTCAGTTGGTGCAGCAAAAGTCATTTGGCAATTCCTTGACTTAGCCCTTGCAGCGATCTTAATTCCGAATATCATTGCGGTCCTTCTTTTAAGTAAAGAAGTGAAGAGGCTTACTCATGAATTCTTTACCTCGGATGAGTATTACATGAAAGACACTGGCAAGGTAAAAGAAAAGAAAATCTCATAGTTCAGAAGACTTGTTTTTCCGAGAGGGGGAGCAAGTCTTTTTTTGTGTGTAATTCTAACTGTACTGCGTATTTTGAGCCGTTTTCCAGTTGTGGATGATTATGGAATTAGTGATAATGATTTTCATTTAGTTGTTGACTCCTCTTGAAACCTTATTGTAATATAGGTTTGTATTAGTTGATAATGATTTTCAATATCAATTATATTCAATAAAAGTTTTGGGGATAGTCATGAAGCAACGTTACCTTTTTATTACCCTCATCTTGCTTTCACTCCTGTCTTTATTTGTAGGAGTGAGCCATATTACACCGATGGATTTACTTCAATTTCAATCCGAAGAGACACAGATTTTTCTCATCAGTCGATTACCGAGATTGCTTGCGATCTTACTTGCTGGTGCGGGAATGAGCATCGCAGGCTTGATCATGCAAAGCTTGAGTCGAAACAAGTTTGTATCCCCTACGACAGTCGGAACCATAGATGCTGCCAGGCTTGGGATCCTTGTATCGATGATTGTGTTTGTGAATGCCTCGATACTTGAGAAGATGATTGTTGCCTTTGCATTTGCGTTAGCCGGCACGCTGCTTTTTATGCAAATACTCGATCGGATCAAGTTCAAGGATGCAGTCTTTATCCCCCTCGTCGGGTTGATGCTTGGGAATGTGTTATCTTCGGTGACAACGTTTTTTGCCTACAAGGCAAATGTGATTCAAAATATGGCGGCATGGCTGCAGGGTGATTTCTCATTAATCATGAAAGGTCGATATGAACTTTTATACATAAGCATTCCCATTATGATCATTGCTTATCTTTATGCGAATCGATTTACTGTCGCCGGGATGGGGGAGGACTTCTCAAAGAACCTTGGTGTTTCTTATCGCAAAATAGTGAATATTGGTCTCGTTCTCGTTGCGCTCATCACGGTGACAGTCGTATTGACCGTCGGGATGATTCCATTCCTGGGGTTGATCATACCCAATATCGTTTCCATCTTTAAAGGAGATCACTTACAGAAGACATTACCTCATACGGCCTTACTTGGAGCCATCTTCCTTCTTGTCTGTGATATTTTGGGTCGGGTCATCATCTACCCTTATGAAATTTCGATCAGTTTAATGGTTGGGGTCATCGGCAGTGCCATCTTCTTATACTTGCTGGTAAGGAGGAAGGCATATGCGTAATCGTTGGAAAATGCTTATTTTACTGGGGATTTCTCTATTATTCTGTGGTGTTTATTTATTTTACGAGCTAAATGGAAGCTATGATTATGCACTGCCTCGGCGGGGGATGAAGGTGCTTGCCATGGTCATTACGGGAGTCGCGATCGCCTATTCAACGGTCGTGTTTCAAACGATCACACATAATCGGATTTTAACACCGAGTATTATGGGGCTTGATTCTCTTTATCTTCTTCTTCAAACAGTAATGATCTTTTTCCTGGGATCGGATCACATACTTGTCATAAACAAGAATATAAACTTCTTATTATCGATTACAGCCATGATTGTATTTGCCCTTATCCTGTATCAATTATTATTTCGTCATAGTAATCAACCAATCTATTTTTTATTGTTGATCGGAATCATCGTTGGTACATTCTTTGGAAGCATCACCACATTCCTGCAAGTGTTGATTGATCCCAATGAATTTTTAATGGTTCAGGATAAGATGTTTGCGAGTTTCAATAACATTAATGCAGATCTGGTTTGGCTTGCCCTTTTCATTGTCACCATCGTGATGATGTTTGGCTGGAGAAAGATCCATTACCTGGATGTCATGTCATTGGGAAGGGAAATGTCCATTAATCTTGGCGTCCCGTACGATCAGATGGTGCGTCGTATGCTGGTGATTGCATCTGTGCTCATTGCTGTTTCTACCGCCTTGGTCGGGCCGATTACCTTTTTCGGGTTGATTGTCGCGAACTTAGCTTATCAATTCTTTCGGACCTACAAACATAGCATATTCATTACCGGTGCGAGCTTGATGAGTGTCATTGCCCTCGTTGGCGGACAGTGGATGGTAGAACGGATCTTCACGTTTTCCACGACTCTAAGCGTGATTGTGAACTTCATCGGAGGAATGTACTTTATATATCTTTTGTTAAAGGAGAGTAAAGCCAAATGATACACATTCGAGGGCTGTCCAAGTTTTACGGGAAAAAGCTGGTGGTTGAAGACGTGACTGTCACGATTCAACCTGGTCAAATCACTTCGTTCATTGGACCGAATGGTGCCGGGAAGTCTACCCTATTATCAATGGTAAGCCGTTTGCTAGATTCAGATAGTGGTGAAATCATACTGGATCAGGCCGATCTCAGGAAAATGAATTCAGACGATCTTGCCAAAAGAGTCGCGATCTTAAAGCAATCCAACTTTCTTAACGTCCGTTTGACGGTGAGGGAACTGGTATCGTTTGGACGATTTCCTTATTCGAAAGGACGATTGACAGAAGATGATGAGAGGGCAGTTAACCAGGCGCTTGATTATATGAATCTGGTGGACTTAGAGGGGAACTACTTAGAAGAATTATCAGGTGGGCAAAGGCAGCGGGCATTCATTGCCATGGTCATCGCCCAGGATACCGATTATATTCTCCTGGATGAACCCCTGAACAACCTGGACATGAAGCATTCGGTCCAGATTATGAAAATTCTGCGCAGATTAGTAGATGACCTGGGAAAGACGGTCGTCATCGTCCTGCATGACATTAACTTTGCCTCTGTTTATTCAGACAGAATCGTAGCGATGAAAAACGGAAAGGTCATTAGAGAAGGTTCAACAGATACCATCATACAAACCCAAACATTAAAGGAAATCTATGATATGGATATTCCTGTGCAACAGATGAATGACAATCGGATTTGTGTGTATTTTAATTCATAAAAAAAGAGGAGAAAAGAAAATGAAAAAATGGTCATTTATAACAATATTACTTACAGTCTTAGTAGTTTTGGCAGCGTGCGGTTCAAAGGAAGAATCAACGATAGAAGCGAAGAGGTCCAGTGGAAATGAAGAAACGAAAGAAATCACAGTAAAGCATGAGCTTGGCGAAACGAAAGTGAAACAAAACCCTGAAAAGGTAGTCGTGTTTGATTTCGGTGTCCTTGATACGTTAGATGAACTTGGAGTGGAAGTAGCGGGAGTACCGCAAGCAACCATTCCTCCATACCTGGAAAAGTACAGCAGCTCAGACTATACGAACGTAGGAAGTTTGAAAGAGGCGGATTTTGAAGCGATCAGCTCGATGAAGCCGGATGTGATTTTCATCTCTGCACGCCAATCGGAAATGTATGAAGAATTCGCAAAAATCGCTCCGACTGTGTATGTTCAAACGGATTATACCAATTACATGGAATCGTTCACGAATAACATGGAAACCATTGCAGAAATCTTTGATAAAGAAGATGAAATGAAGAAGGAATTAGAGGATGTTCAAGCAGAGGTCGACAGCATTAAAGAGAAAACTGGAGGCCTTGATAGCAAAGCATTGATCTTGATGGGGAATGAAGGAGAAGTAAGTGCATACGGACCGGGATCACGTTTCGGAATTCTTCACGATGTATTTGGATTCAAGCCTTCTGATGAAAACATAGAAGAATCCACTCACGGACAAAATGTTACGTTTGAATATGTATTGGAACAAAATCCAGATGTACTGTTTGTGATCGACCGTGATGCTGCATTTGATCCTAACGCAAGCGTCAAAGATTCAATTGAAAACGAACTTGTACAAAAGACGAACGCCTACAAAAAGGAAAAAATCGTATATCTGAATGGTGGCCCATGGTACCTTTCAGGAGGCGGACTTCAATCGATGAAACAAATGGTTGAAGATGCGAAGGCAGGTTTATAATATGTTTTATCAAATAAAGAGCCTGGCAGTGAAAGAGGGAACATCATCTAAAGTGGTTGAAAGGTTTTCTGGTGAGGGATTGATTGAAAAGCAGCCAGGGTTTATAGACTTAAAGGTCCTCGTCAAAAAAGTCCGCCGCGGCGACGAAGAAGTGATTGTCATGATTCAATGGGAGTCGGAAGCGGATTGGAAAAATTGGGAGAAGAGCCCTGAGCATATTGCAGGTCATAAAGCGAGTGCCGGCAAGCCTAAGCCCGACCATATCCTTGAATCGAGTCAACATGTGTATGAGGTAAAGGCAAGTAAATAATGAAATTAAGTGTCCTGAGTAATATCGGGACGCTTTTCTTTTATTTTCCATCTTGTCTAAATTCAAACAAAAGTTTAGAATATTAACAAAAGTTATTTTTCTTTATAGGGGTGGGAGCTTGTGAACGAAAAAGAAAAGCTTTTGTTGACGTATATTGAGGAAAATCCATTTATGACTCAACAGGAATTGTCCGAGCGAAGCGGGATGTCACGCTCAGCCGTTGCGGGGTATATTTCGAATCTGGTGAAGCAGGGGAAAATCATGGGGCGTGCGTATGTTCTTCCGAAGAAAAACGGGATCACGTGCATCGGGGGAGCGAATATCGACCGGAAGCTTCAGTTGGACGGAAAATTGATTGCTGAAACATCAAACCCTGCTAGAACAGAGCAATCCAGTGGTGGCGTGGCTCGCAATATTGCCGAGAATTTAGGACGGTTAGGAAAACTGGCCAATTTGATAACAGTTGTAGGAGAAGATACGGAAGGAAGCTGGCTTTTATCTCAAACGAAGTCGTATGCCGATGTATCCGCATCCCAGCGGCTTCTAAATGAAAGCACCGGGGCTTACTCCGCCATATTGGACGAACGAGGGGAAATGCTGTTTGCCCTTGCTGATATGAACATTTATGAAAGCGTTGACATTGGTTTTATTGATAAGAGATGGGGATTGATTTCTTCATCGGAAATGGTACTGCTTGACACCAATTTTCCAGAGGAAGTACTTAAATACATCATCCGCAGGTGTCAAACGGAGGGAGTGCCCCTTACGATCATCCCGGTTTCTGAACCGAAAGTGTTGAAGCTGCCAACATCATTGGAAGGGGTTTCTTGGTTCATATGCAACAAAGGGGAAGCAGAAACGTATTTAGGAATGACGATCGAGACAGAGGGTGACTATTTTAAAGCGGCCAAAGCCATCACTCAAAGGGGGGCGGAAAGGGTCGTGATTACCCGGGGAGATCAAGGATTAATTTATTACACTACTTATAAAGAGGCGAGAGCCGTTCTCCCTCCCAAGGTAGAAGTCGCTGATGTGACCGGTGCTGGAGATGCCCTTGTCGCAGGAATATTATTCGGTTATTTAAAAGGATCCGATACAGACGGAGCCTGCCGGATCGGGGTGATCTGCTCGTCGATTACTCTGCAATCTAAATTTACGGTGGCACCAACGTTGAACAAGACCAAGCTTCAACAAGAGTTTAGTCATTACTATTGATTAGGGGGAAAGGTACGTGAATATCAATTCATATATGGAATACTCACAGGAAGTATCAGAAGCAAGGAAGACGGGAAAGGCGATTGTGGCATTGGAATCAACGATTATTTCTCATGGAATGCCTTATCCACAAAATGTGAAAACCGCCCGTGAAGTAGAGGATATCGTTCGTTCAAAGGGGGCAGTGCCGGCAACGATTGCCATTTTGAACGGGAAAATCAAGATCGGATTGTCTCATGAAGAGCTTGAATATTTAGGACAGGCGACGGATGTGATCAAGGCAAGCCGCCGCGACATCCCATATATCCTTTCTTCTAAAAAGGACGGAGCGACTACGGTTGCTGCTACCATGATCTGCGCAGAGCTTGCTGATATTTCCGTTTTCGTGACAGGAGGCATTGGTGGTGTTCACAGAAATGCAGAGGTGACGATGGATGTTTCAGCGGATCTTGAAGAACTTGCCGTGACGAATGTGGCCGTTGTCTGCGCAGGCGCAAAATCCATTCTGGATATAGGCTTGACGATGGAATACTTGGAAACGAAAGGGGTGCCTGTTTTAGGATACGGAACAGAATCCTTACCTTCCTTTTACACAAGAAGCAGTCCTTTTTCAGTGAACTATAAAGTTGACACACCAGAAGAGACGGCAGACATTTTAAAAGCAAAATGGGATCTTGGCTTAAAGGGTGGCGTGGTGGTAGCTAACCCGATCCCTGACCAGGACGCACTGGATGAAAACGAGATGAATAGAATCATAGAAAGAGCATTAAAAGAAGCAGAAGAACAAGGGATTGCCGGAAAGGAAGCAACACCATTCCTCCTGGGCAAAGTAAAGGAATTAACAGACGGAAAGAGCCTTACAGCAAATATCGCACTTGTAAAAAACAATGCTCATGTAGGGGCAGATATTGCCGTTCAGTATGCAAAGCTTGCGAAGGTAGAAAGTTACTAATCTATGTGAAAAATAGTGAAACCTGGGCAGATGGTCATGCCCAGGTTTTTATTATGAAATGGATTAACCGTTTATATGTTTGAAGAGGTAGGGTAAAATGGTGGTAAATAACGTTACGAAAAAGGAAGGTACTATGGCTGATATGCAACCCTATCATGCATTGAGTGTTGATTCGATTCCAGTCCCGGCTGCAATAATAGATGTGAAAGGCCAAACTTTCATAGTAGAGAATGAAGAGTGGAAAGGATTGACCCTGCAAGAAGAAAATCTTCTTCAGAAAATTTTAGTAGAAAAGAATTGTTCGATCCGATTAAATCATTATACCTACACGGTTAAACGTAAACAGATAGATGAACAAAAAGAATTAGTGATGGTTGTTCCAGAGGTGTGTGGAGAGAAGCACGTTTCCCATGATTATTCGAATAACTCCCGCTCGGCCATATATGAGTCTCTTATTTTCAACACCCCGACGTGTGTTTGTATCCTTGATAACAAAGGGAAAGTAGTGGAAATGAACCAATCCTTCCAGGAGCTGTTTCATATTCCGAATACCGTTCTGGGTGAGTCTCTGTGTAATCAAACACCCCTTCAGAATCAAGCCTTTATCACCTTAGTGATGAACGGAATAAGGGGAGTGAATACAACCGGGGAAGAAGTAACCTTCATGATGAATAAGGAACGGAAGATTACATGCAATATTACAATCTCCCCGGCCAATTACAAAAGCGATGGGACCGTCGACAGTGTCGGAATCATCCTTCACGACATCACGGAAAAGAAAAACTATGAAAACGAACTGGTTTCATTGAAAGCGGAACTTGAGAACACACTTCGGCTCCAAAAGACAATCACCTACAAGATCAATAAGAGAGATAATGAATTTGTTATCGAGATGGCGGCAGGGGAGCTATTGAAAAAATTAAATCTGACTCCTTCAAAGGTGATTGGTAAAACCATTGAAGAAGTATTTGACTCCCATCATTTAGGTAAAATCCAGCCTAAATTAAAGCGCATATGGGAAACAGGGGAAGAGTTGACGTATGAGGATGAATACAAGGATTTAGAATATATCGCCTCCATCGTTCCAGTGGTACAAGATGGGAAAGTAGTGGAAATCATCTGCTCCATCTCAGATATTTCCCTGATCAAAGATATTCAGAGAAAACTGATCGAAAGCGAACAAAAGTATAAGTCGATTGTGAAATATAGCCCTGATAATATTTATATGGTTGATACAAAGGGGATCATCCAGGAAGTGAACCCCGCTGTGAAAACGCAGTGGAATCATATATCTCCTCATATGATCGGAAGTCACTTCAGTGAATTCATAGCAGAAGGCAGCCGTCAAACAGCCGTCAATCACTTTGAAGTCGCCCTTGAAGGAGAAGCGTCAAGGTTTGTCACCACCTTCGAAAATGGAGAAGGTGGCAAAAGCCATGTAGCGGTCACCAACATCCCGATCCGGGTCAAAAACAAGGTCATCGGGATTTATGGATTTGGACAGGACATCACAGAAAAACTGAAGATGGAAGAAGAACTAAAGGAAGCGAAAGAATTACTGGAAGCGTACTTCGAGCATGCCGGGGACGGAATTGTCCTTTTAGATCCAGAGGGAAGCGTATTAAAGGTCAATCAACAGTTTGAATCGATGTTCGGTTGGAATAAAGATGAAATTACAGGAAATAAAATCACTTTTATTCACCAGGAAGACCAGGTAGGACAATTCAAACAGAATTTAATGACCATCAAGGCCGGGAAGCGAATAAAGGATTATGAAACGGTGCGGTACCGAAAAGACGGGACACCGATCGAAATTGCCTTTAATATGAACCCGATCTTAAATGACGATGGAAACCTGATCGGAATTTCAGCCATCATAAGGGACTTATCCGAGAAGAAGCGAAATGAGGACTTACTGAAGAAATCAGAACAGTTAGCGATGATCGGACAGCTTGCAGCAGGAGTGGCCCATGAAATCAGAAACCCGCTGACGACACTGAAAGGCTTCCTTCAACTGATGAAAGAAAATGCGAAGGATGACTTTTACTTAGGGGTCATCCAGGGAGAGCTTGATCGCATCGAAATCATCACCAATGAATTTCTGGCATTGGCAAAACCAAGAGCCGTTCAATTTTCCCTGACTTCCCTGACGACCCTGCTCACAAGCTCAGTCGAATTCATTAAGATGGAATGCCTGAAGCAAGGAGTCGATGTAAGGTTCTCTGTGGAAGAAGCGGAAATCTATTGTGATTCCCATCAAATGAAACAAGTCATATTAAACGTCATGAAAAACGCCCTGGAAGCTATGCCTAGTGGGGGCCTCCTCAGTGTTCAGCTTGAAAAAGAAGACGGTTATGCGAAAATCTCCATCCAGGACAATGGAAATGGAATCCCGCCGGAGCGCATGAAGCATTTAGGAGAACCGTTCTACAGCACGAAAGAAAAAGGTACCGGTCTCGGACTGATGATTTGCCAAAAAATCATCAAAGAGCATCACGGCTCACTATCGATTCAAAGCAATGTAACCGAAGGGACGACTGTTACGATCTTGCTGCCGATTGCAAAAGAAAAATAGAAAGAACTCCACATGTGAGAGAGAACTCTTACTGTGGAGTTCTTTTATTTTGTCGATTTAACCAAGGGAAGTAATCCGACAAAAATTGTAAAAAGTGAGTGGTTCCAAGCTATCAATCACTGATATTTTCCGGGAAATAGTACGTTCTACAAATTTCTTATTTCTCTTTTCATTCTTAAGAACTTGTCTACTAATGGCGATTAGATGGAGCACATCGCCAAGTTTCAACATACTGGAAAAAGGTTAAAGAGAGAGAAAGAGGTGAGGAGAGATGGAGACAAACGTCTTTATAAGTGGTGGAGGAATTGGCGGACTGACACTCGGCTTGAAATTAGCGCAGTGCAATATAGACGTAACGGTTGTGGAACGTTTACCAGGTCCAGGTTCCGTATACAAAGGCGAACTCCTCCAGCCGAAAAGCCTGGAAATATTTGATTCCCTTGGAGTCATCGACTCCGTCTTCGAAAATGGCCATATCATTTCCGATTTGGAACTCATTGAATTGAAAAATGCTAAATCAAAAGCGGAAAATTCCACGATGAGCTACTCGATCCTTCCCAGTCGATACCCTTATTCATTAATGATCCATCATGAAACGTTAAAGGAGATCTTACGGGATAAAGGGCAGGAGTATCCAACATTTCATTATCGATCGAATACAGTATGTAAGAAAATAGACGGTCATACGGTGACCATCGAGGATCGGGAGACGAAAGAGATACAAGAGATTCATAGTGATTTCATTATCGGGGCGGAAGGAAGAAGCTCTGTCACCCGTGACTATATGGAAGTGGAGGTGAAGGGAAAAAAGTACAACCATCATTTCTTGACGGTTACATTTCCACGGCCCAAGGAAATGAAGAAGGGACGCATCATTTCTACATATCAATCATTCCTGGGGCTGTTCCCGTTGCCAAACGATGAAGTACGATCCGTCTATCTCATCCCGGCAGGGGAATATAAAACTCTCAGGAAAAAACCGATTTCAGAATTTCATAAGCTCTATATCCAATTGTGCCCGGATCTCGATGGGTACGTGAACCAAATTGAGGACTGGAAGAAAATCCAGCTGATGGTCCCGTTGAAATATCATGCGGAAACTTACGTGAAGGACCATCTTGCCCTGATCGGGGATGCCGTCCACACGGTACACCCCATGGCAGGAGAAGGAATGAATATGGCGATACAGGATGGGAGCATTCTTGGAGAATTGCTGTGTGATATGTATTCAGCAGGTAAATTAGATCCGGCTAATCTGGAATGGTATCCGAAGGTCCGGAAAAGAAGGGTGGCCCATCAAATGCATCTCAGTCATTTATCGGCCCTCGTTTATTCGTATCCGTATCGCCCGGTTGGCTGGCTGAGGAACAAGAGCCTGCAGCGCATGGAAAGGGATTCAATCTCGCAATACAAGCAGATGCTGAACATATCCGGTCTCGGCATGTGGAGGGAAACCCTGTACGACCGGATGGTCCAGGGGGGAGTGCTCCCAATCAGAAAGGATTCGTTGACAGAAGAAGAAAAATCCCACACAAAATTTACGGAAGTCCAGGATTACCCCTGGAAAGGGAAGGAGGCACTACAATGATCGGAGAAATGGTGAAAGTATGGCGGGCAAGAACTTGGATGAAAAAGAATGTGCCGTTCCTGTACAGCTGGCATGCCTATGTAGGGTATGAAATGGATCTGTTTGACAGCTTTACAAAGCCAGCCTCCATACAGGAAGTGGCACTTGCTAAAAATATCGAAATGGACCTCCTCGAACAGTGGGTGGAGGTCGGCATCACCATCAAGCATATGAAGCGGGTGGAGGATGAGAAAGTCACCACAAGGAACCGCTGGAAGCTGCCGACTTCAAAGAAAGACCCACATTCATCAGGTATTTTGCTGAAAGAAATGATGGAGCTGCACATACCCGCCATGTTGTCGTATCCTCAATTATTGCGCAATCAAACGAAGCAGCATTTCAACTCGGATGTCCATGGCTCGACTGTAGCGAAAACGTCGATCCTGTTAGAGCGCTTTGCCTTTCCGAAGGTGCAGAAGGCAATAAAAAAATACAATGTGAATTCTATACTGGACTTAGGCTGTGGGGAAGGCGGGTATGTGAAAAGAATAGGAGATCGCCATCCTGATAAGAGAATGGTAGGGATCGAGATTCATGAAGCCGTCGCAAAGGCTGCAGAAGAGTCGCTTAGTGACTATAAAAATATTGAAATCCTTTGTAAGGACCTGCATGAATATGAGCCCGGTCAGCTCTTTGACATGATCATGGCCAATAATCTCTTTCACTATATCGATCCATCCGAAAGACTGCAATTCTTTGAAAAAGCATCGACATGGCTTGAAAAAGAAGGCTTGTTCTTTGTTCTGACCCCGATGCAGAAGTCAAAGCACGGGCAGCAGTTTTCCAGCGCCTTCAACAGCTTCTTCATGACATTCCAGAACCTGTATCCGATTCCGTCTCAGAAGGAAATGGAGACATTGGCAGGTAAAACGAATTTCAAGGTGGAGTCCGTCGAACCAATCGTGAAAGAAGGCGGATGGTATGTGATGATATTCAGGAAGAACTGATCCTTGTGGTGGGGATTGGTTTTTTTGTTTGGGCGTATGTCGATTTGTATCGTTTTATCCTTAGTCGATAATATAATCCTAATGTCGAAAATATATAGGGAAACTCGATAATAAAGAGTTTCACAACCCCTTTGAGGTACCGCATCAATACACATTTGTCCCTTTCCCGAACCAATATTCAATCTCGTATAATAAAAAACACCGTTGAGGGTGCAATTCTTAAGGCAAATCAATCAAAATAGTTCAGCAGCTGAATCTCGGACATATTTTGACAGTCAAATTCCGTTTAAAAATCAACTGTTAAATATCCAGCGAAATTCAACAGTCAAAATTTTCACCCACCGTACACATCCGTCACAATTATTTTCACTAAAAAGGGTAATCACTTGTCATTTTAGGGTAAAAATAGAAAAGATGATTACAGATGTGGAGGAGAGCCAATTGAGTAGACAGGATGTATATGATTGTATCGGTATCGGGATCGGGCCGTACAATTTAAGTTTGGCGGCATTAATGGAGGAGAAGACGGATCTGCAGGTGAAGTTTTTCGATCAGACTCCGGAGTTTCAGTGGCATCCGGGGATGTTGATCAATCTGACGGATCTGCAGGTTCCATTTATTGCGGATTTGGTGACGTTTGCAAATCCACAAAGCCGGTACAGTTATTTGAATTATTTACATACTCATAATCGCTTATATAAATTCTTCTTTTTTCAAAAGTTTGAAATGCCAAGGCAGGAGTACAATGATTATGCCCGCTGGGTGGTGAGTCAGCTTAGCTGCTGTCAATTTCATAGTGAAGTGATCGGGGTCACGGATGAGGGCAACTGCTATAAGGTTGTGATCGATAACCGGTTGACCGACGAGCGTGAGATTTATTATGCGAAGCATGTGGTGATGGGCACGGGAAGCAAGCCGTTGATTTTAGACGGAATGGATGGTCTGCCGGATGTGGACGTCCATCACACGAGTAAGTATCTGTTCCATAAAAACACGACGATGGAAGGGTCCTCGATTACGATTGTAGGGTCCGGGCAAAGTGCTGCCGAGGTGTTCTTTGATTTATTAAAGGAGCAGGAGAACAGGTCTTACCAGCTGACATGGCTGACCCGTTCCGAGGGGATTTTGCAGCTCGAGTCGTCGAAGCTGGGACAGGAATTCTTTGCCCCTGACTATGTGGATTATTTTCATGGACTGACGTATGAGAAGCGTGTGGAGGCATTAGCAACGTTAGATCAGCTCAGAAACGGGATCGATCCGGATACCCTCAATAATATTTACAATATCCTTTATAATCATTCGGTCAGTAATAGCTCGCCGGACATTACGATCCAGCCTTTAACGGAAGTGAGTAAGATTCGGAAAGAGGAGGATCAGTACGTACTGAATTGCCGTCAATGGCAGGAAGAGCGTGATTTTTCATATCAGACGGATAAGGTGATTTTGGCGACGGGTTATAAGCCGAATATTCCCGAATGGTTTTTTGAGGAGTTCGAGGACAAAATCGTCTGGGAAGATGAGAAGAAGTATAAAGTCTCGCGGAATTATAAGCTGGAATTCAAAGAGAACAAAGACCGGGGGCATCATTTCTATACGGTGACGAGCCTGGAGCATTCTCACGGTGCAGGGGCAACGAACTTAGGGTTGGCTGTGGACCGGAATATTCAAATCATCAATGACATCGTTGGTAAAGAGGTATATGAAGTGCAGAGGAACACGATTTTTTCTCAATTCACGATGGATAAATAAGGGAGTCGTGTTTGAATGTATGCACAAAGGGTAAAGTACATGTGTGATAAAAAAACAAACGATAACTAGGAGTGTTTCAATTTTATGGCTAAAATAGCAACGTTAATCACAGACATGTTTGAAGACGTAGAATTTACAGATCCTGAAAAAGCGTTTAAAGAAGCGGGTCACGAAGTTGTGACGATCGAAAAAGAAAAAGGGAAATCTGTGAAAGGGAAGCAGGGCGATGCAACGGTGAAAATCGATGAAAGTATCGATAGCGTCAATCCTGCAGACTTCGATGCCTTATTATTACCAGGTGGATTCTCTCCCGATCAGCTGCGTGCAGATGACCGTTTCGTGAAATTTACAAAGCATTTCATGGATGAGAAAAAACCGGTATTCGCGATTTGCCATGGTCCACAATTATTAATTACGGCAAAAGCACTGGAAGGACGAAAAGCGACAGGCTTCAAGTCCATTAAAGTAGATATGGAATATGCAGGTGTGACATACGAGGATAAAGAAGTCGTCGTATGTGGCAACCAGCTTGTGACAAGCAGGACACCGGATGATCTTCCGGCATTCAACCGTGAATCACTGGCGCTCCTTTCTAAATAGGACAATTAAATGAAAGGGGACATTCCCCAAGGTATTTTGTACCTTTGAGGGAATGTCCCTTTTTTCATATAACGACTGACTATTATTTACGCAGGTTACCCATCTCTTCAATGATCGCAGTCATTTCACTAGGGCTGAATCTGTCCTTGCGATCGACCATTACATAAAGGTCATGAAGATCTTCATACATTTCTTCATTGAAATCTTCAGGCTTTACGGCACCGGCATTGACTATTTTCAATTTTTCTTTAATGGCTGTGACCATGAACTCGATATTTTCCGTTGTGTTTTGTGATAAATCCATTAGGGATCGTCCTTTCTAACGTGCATTCATTACATTTATCTTTCCATGATTCGTCCACCCTGTCAACATAACTTCCAACTGAGAAGGATTTTTTTTGGAGAATGTTTTACACTATTAAGGAATGGGAAATGAGTAGGTAAGTTAAAACGTTAGGAGAGGCACGTTCATGGTATCTGTGTTGTTTGTATGTTTGGGAAATATTTGCCGGTCCCCTATGGCGGAGGCGATATTCAGGGCAAAGGTTAAAGAAGAGAATCTGGATGGCGTGATTGAGGTTGACTCTGCAGGCACGGGAGATTGGCATGTCGGGAAGAAACCTCATGAAGGAACTTTAGCCGTTCTTAGAGAAAATAATATAAAGAGTGATGGTTTGCTGGCGCGACAATTTCATGGTGAAGATAAGAAATATGATTACATCGTGGCCATGGACGCTTCGAATGTACAAAACATGAAGAAGATTCTTGATCGTGATCATCACGTAAAGGTGTTCAAGCTCCTGGACCTGGTGGAAGAAAGCCGGGAGAAAGATGTTCCCGATCCGTATTTCACGGGGAATTTTCAAGAAGTGTATGATCTTGTGGAGTCGGGCTGCATCCAGTTATTAGAAAAAATAAAAAAAGACAATCAATTGAAGGAGGGTAATACATATGGGAAGCAATAAATTTTTCAAAGGGGTTTTGTTAGGTGCCGTGGCAGGAGGGCTGGTTTCCCTCTTGGATAGAACGACCCGTCAGGAAATGGGTACATCTTTAAAGAACAGTGGGAATTATATTTCAACATACTCAAAAAATCCTCAAAGACTGGTCGAGTCATCGAAGGAAGTGTATGAGAAATTACGTACGACAGCTGATCAGGTCAGCAGGGATATTCAATTCATCAGTGAAAAGGTAGATGAAATCAAAGGGATGACCCCACAGGTGAAAGAAATCATCGAGGAAACGAAAGAAACCTTTGAAGACTCTTCAGAAGCTTATAAAGATACGTTTTCAGATAGGGAAACATCAAATGAACTAACAACTCAGGATGAAGAGAGCCAACCTATTGCGTCTTCATTTAAGGGGTATTAACGAAACGAGGTGAGAACATGTCGGATGAGACGGTCAAAGGAGGATGGAAAGGATTTTCAAAAAGTCTTTTCTCAAATATTAGTGCGAATGATGTAACGGGGCTGGCCGCACAAATTGCCTATTACTTTCTTTTATCGCTCTTTCCACTGCTGATATTTATCGTAACACTCTTGCCGTACCTTCCCGTCGAGCAGGGGGACATACTGGGGCTGGTCAGGGATTTTGCACCGGGTGAAACGATGTCCATGATCGAGGAAACCCTACAGGACGTCATGTCGAACCGGAATTCCGGTTTACTGTCTGTCAGTATCATCGCCACGATATGGTCGGCATCCAATGGGATGAATGCCATCGTGAAAAGTTTAAATCGTGCCTATGATGTAGAGGAAACAAGATCATTCATTGCGACCCGTCTCATGTCTATTCTATTGACACTAGCCATGATTCTCGTATTTGTCATAGCTCTTTTACTTCCGGTGTTCGGGAAACAGATCGGTCTTTTATTATTTTCTCAATTCGGATTTTCAGAGCAATTTTTAACGGTATGGAACGGGATTCGCTGGGCGATCAGTCCCATCATCCTGTTTATTATTTTCGTTGGGCTGTATTTCTTTGCTCCAAGTAAACGGATCAAATGCTTAAGTGCGTTCCCGGGGGCAATCTTTGCGACGCTTGGCTGGGTACTCGCATCCTTGGCCTTTTCTTATTACGTCGGAAGCTTTGGGAATTATTCAGCCACATACGGCAGCATCGGAGGGATCATCGTCCTCATGATCTGGTTCTACTTAACGGGAATCATCATCATGATCGGCGGGGAAATCAATGCACTGGTCACGATTAAAGATAAAGATTCGTGTTAAAATAGGGGAAATCACTCCCCGGACATAGTACAGGTTCAAGTAGGGGAAGATTCTATTAAACATTCGTGTTTAAGGGGGTCTTCTTTTTTGATGTGAAATAGAAAGCGAGGTGGAGCCTATGTTGATTGCTGCGATGGTGGAGAGGCTTGGTATCATTGTAACCATAGCCTTTGTCATGACGAGGATCAGTTTCTTCCGTCATTTAATCGAGAAGCGGACCCATGTGAAGAAAACCCAGACACTGCTCCTCATCCTGCTGTTTGGATTCTTCGGGATCATCGGTACATATACAGGGTTGATTGTGAATCCGTTTCAAGAGGAATACACGAAATGGCAGTGGCATCTTCAACAGAATGAAGCGATCGCCAACTCAAGGGTGATCGGTGTCGTAGTCGCTGGGTTACTGGGTGGTCCATGGATTGGACTTGGAGCAGGATTGGTCGCAGGAGTCCATCGGTATTTTCTTGGAGGCTTCACGGCATTCTCCTGCGGGATTTCGACGGTGTTAGCTGGATTACTGGCTGGGTGGATCGGGAAGCGGGAAAAGAAGAACCGGCTTGTTTCCCCTCAAAAAGCGTTTTTGGTTGGTTTTGTGGCAGAAGGGATGCAGATGCTTCTCATTCTTCTATTATCAAAGCCATTTGATGATGCTTATTTACTCGTTTCCGATATCGGATGGCCGATGATCCTTGCAAATGGAGTCGGAGCCGGGATTTTCCTGTTGATCATTAAAAGTGTTTTTTATGAAGAAGAGCGAATGGGAGCGGCTCAATCCCAGAAAGCACTGCGATTGGCTGATAGCACGGTGAAATACATGCGAAAAGGATTGAATGTCTCCTCTGCACAGGCAACGTGTGAAATCCTGATGAGAGATGTGAACGCTCTGGCAGTTTCCATCACGAACACTTCCCACATCCTCGCTCATGTTGGTCTGGCCTCGGATCACCATCAACAAGGGCGCCCGATTCAAACGGAGGCGACAAAACGGGTCATTGAAACGGGAGAGCTCATGAAGGTGGGAAGAGAAGATATTCAATGTGACCGGAATGGATGCCCATTGGGAGCCGCGATCATGGCCCCCCTTTTAAAAGGGGATGAAATTGTCGGAACGCTTAAATTCTACTTTCATTCGGAAAAAGAGATCTCGCCGATCCTGATGGAATTAACGAAGGGGATCGCAACCCTGCTTAGCCATCAGCTTGAACTGGCGGAAATCGATACCCATAAAGAGCTTGCGAAAGAGTCTGAAGTAAAGGCGCTGCAGGCACAGATCAATCCACATTTCTTGTTCAATACCATCAATGTCATCGTGTCGTTGACGAGGATCAATCCCGATAAGGCCAGGACCCTGCTGATTTCACTATCTCAATTTGTGCGTCAGAATTTGACAGGAAGCACAAAATCCACCTCGACCCTTAAAGAAGAAGGACAGCATGTAAAGGCTTATCTCGCCATTGAAGAAGCACGATTCTTTGACCGGCTGGAAGTGGTGTATGAGATTGATGAAGATTCTCTGCAGGCTAAAGTTCCGTCTATTACCCTTCAGCCCATTGTTGAAAATGCGATTAAGCACGGGATGAAGAATGTGGAGGAAGGATTTGTGTTAAAGATATCGATTGATTCGAATGGTGATAGGGTGACTGTCCGTGTGGAGGATAACGGTGCCGGGATCGATGAAGAGAGGGTGGAGAAGCTTTTGCTTGAGCCCGTAGAATCACAGTCAGGTACAGGAATCGGGCTCTATAACGTGAACAAGCGATTGGAAATGATGATGGGGAAAGGATCAGGTCTATCGATCACATCATCAATAGGAAACGGAACCGCCGTTGAATTTACGGTAAGGAGTGAAAAAGGATGAAAGTCGCCATTATTGATGATGAGCCCTATAGCCGGGAGGAGATGAAGCATCTCTTAAGCGGTTATTCATGGGTGGAAGTAGTCGGTGAAGCAAGTTCTGCTGAAAAGGGATTGGAAATCATTTTAACAAAAGAACCCGACGTCTTATTTCTTGATATTGAAATGCCGGGGATGAGCGGAGTCGACTTAGCGGAAGCCCTGCAAAAAATGAAGCACAAACCGGAAATCGTCTTTGCCACTGCCTATCCGGATTATGCCCTTAAAGCGTTCCGGGTGGAAGCCGTTGACTACTTATTGAAGCCCTTTGAAGAAGATCAGCTCGCTCAAACGATGGAGCGGTTGAAGAATCTTTTGAAAGTGGGAATGAAAGAGCAGAGCGGGAGCCCGTCCATGGGGAAACTTGCGGTTCAGGATGAAGATAAAATTGTATTCATCAGCCCGAAAGACATTCTATATATCTTCCGAGAAGAGCGGGAAACCTTCATATGTACGGAGAAGAAGAAGTATACGTGCCGCTTGCCGATCAAGGAATTGGAATCGAAGCTCAATACATACCCATTTTTCCGGGTTCATAAAAGCTACCTCGTTCAGCTGCCATTTGTGGAGGAGCTCATCCCGTGGGGAAGCGGCGTATTTCAGTTGAAGGTTCATGGAGCGGATGAGGCGATTCCGGTGAGCAGGAATTATGTGAAGGAATTGAGGGAGCGGTTGGAGTTGTAGGTATTTGGTTAGTACCAGGTACAAGGTAGAGGATTTGTACCTGGTACATATGCGGGTTATTGTTCCAGGTACAATTTTGGCTTTGGGTGTCTGGTACAAATCGCGCATTCGGAGCCGCGCACCAAGCTGTTCATCAGTAACACCTTCTCTTCTTTCTCTGCACATTAACCCCCGCTCAGAACATCTTAACCCCGATTTCCGACATCTTGAACAGAATGTGACGAAACGGTGAATATGCTTGCTATAATGAAAGCGTATTCATAAATGAGCGAAAGGGGATCATAAGCATGGTTACATTTCTGGTCTCGATTGTTGTATTAATTATCGGTTATTTCACATATGGAAAATTAATTGAAAAGATTTTTGGAATCAATGAAAGTCGTTCGACTCCTGCTTATGCGAAGGCGGATGGAGTGGATTATGTACCAATGAAAACAGGTAAGAACTCCATGATCCAGCTGTTGAATATCGCGGGTGTAGGACCCATTTTCGGTCCGATAATGGGAGCACTTTATGGACCGGTTGCCTTCCTTTGGATCGTACTTGGTGCAATTTTTGCCGGAGCGGTTCATGATTACTTAACGGGAATGATATCGATCCGTAACGGTGGAGCTCATTTACCGGAGCTTGCAGGACGATTCCTTGGTAAGACGATGAAGCATGTGGTGAACGCATTCTCGATTCTATTACTCGTGCTGGTTGGTACGGTTTTCGTTACAGCACCTGCAGCATTGATCGCGAATCTGACTCCTGCTTGGATTTCTTTAGGTGTCATTATCGCTGCAATTTTTATTTATTATATTGTCGCAACCCTATTACCGATTGATAAAATCATCGGTAAAGTATACCCACTTTTCGGAGCCCTGCTTGTAGTGAGTGCAGTTGGTATCGGAGCGGGATTAGTGATTACCGGGGCGGATATTCCCGAGATCAGCTTAACGAATATGCATCCTGAATCAGTAGCGATTTTCCCATTATTATTCTTGACGATTTCTTGTGGGGCACTTTCAGGCTTCCATGCCACACAATCACCAATCATTTCAAGAACAACGCAAAATGAAAAGAACGGACGCAAAATTTTCTACGGTATGATGATTCTAGAAGCGATCATTGCGATGATCTGGGCAGCAGCTGCCATGAGCTTATTCCAGCCAGGTGAACTGAATGCCATCCTGAAAGAAGGCGGACCTGCAGCGGTTGTAAGTGAAGTATCGATCCTTATGCTTGGATCAATTGGTGGAACACTTGCTATCCTTGGAGTTATCATTCTTCCTATCACATCTGGTGATACATCATTCAGAAGTGCGCGTATGATCATTGCCGATTATATCAAAGTAGGACAAGTGAAAATGTCCAGCAGACTTTGGATTGCGATTCCATTGTTCGTGATCTCGGTCGTGTTGACACGAATCGACTTTAACCTATTATGGAGATACTTCTCCTGGGCGAACCAATCGACAGCCATGATCGCCCTTTGGGTAGGTGCCATGTATCTGGCCCTTCAAAAGAAACCTCACTGGGTCGCAACGATTCCAGCGATCTTCATGACGATGGTGACCTTCACGTATATCCTGAGTGCTCCGATCGGTTTCGGTTTATCAATGGGCACGGCGTATATGGGAGCAACAGTCGTAACCATCGCCGCAATCTTAGCCTTTATTTACACATTAAGAAAACGCTTGAACGATGGATCCGTCATTCAAGTCGACGAGGACGTTCCTCAATCAGCAGCCTAATTGGGAAAGAGTTTTCCGGTAATTACCGGGAGACTCTTTTCTTTATTTGCACAAAATAAGAATGGTTCAAAAACCACAAGTTTTCTTGATGACGACTAATTATTAGGAGTGATTCAGAATGACAAAGAAAACGAAAAAAGACGGCGGTACAAAGCAAAACGGCAAGCACAAACCGAAACAGAAAACATCCGGTTCTGCAAACGGGCAGAATGGATACCACTAGAACAGGACGGCCAATCCTTTACGGATTGGCTTTTTTATTTGGAACTTGAGATGTTTTCTGATGGTAGATGTATTATAATGAAGGTAGTTTCAAAAATTTAGTAGTCTCAAAAGGAGATTCCATTATGTCGAATAATAATGATCAGCAAATACAGCCAGAAAAGAAAAAAATCAGCCTGCAGGAAGCGATGAAGCAGCAGCTGGCAAAGAAAAAAGAAGCACAGGCAGGCGGCAAGCAAGCAACTGGCGGTCTGGCTTCGAATCAACGCATGCAAAGTCAACAAACAAAGAAGCCCAGCAATACTCGTCGTAAGATGGGGAGCTAATGGGGGAGAGCGCTCGGGAATTGGGGAGTGCTCTTTTTTTGGTTTTGGATGGTGTTTCTCCTGAGGCGGCAAGGTTGGGCTTGGGGCAGCGGTCGGTACTGTGAGAACCTTGGCGAAGTGTGTAAAATGGCAGATATATCAGGAATTCGGCAGATAAACTGGAAAAATGGCACATAAATCGTGAGAACGGCAGATATATCACAGAAGCGGCAGATAATTTTTTCAGTGTAGAGATCAGGCGTCGATTGGTCGTGCGAAATTTGTCAATATATGAAGAACGGTCGATAAGTCCAAATTCCACCACTTCATCCCGCCACACTCCCTTCGAATATCCAATCCCACTAAAAAAATCAAACTTTTTCCTCTCCATATTCGTCAAAGTAGTAGAAAAGAGGTGATCTCCCTTGAATGAAGACCAGGTACGCGATTTCACTCTGTCGAAGGAGGAAATGCTGGAAGAAGTGATGAATGAATACGGCAAAGAGGTGCTATATATAGCTTATTCCTATGTGAAGGATCACAGTCTTGCTGAAGATATCGCTCAAGAAGTGTTTGTCCGGTTTTATCAAAGGTACGAATCGTTTCGGGGAGATTCCTCATTGAAGACGTGGGTCATACGGATTGCGATCAATCAGAGTAAGGATCACCTGAAGAAGTGGGAGACGAGGAAGCTGCTTTTTACAAATAAGCTTAGTGAATTGGTTCATGAGCGAAGGAGTCGATGGCCGGAATCCCAAATGATACATAGGGAAACGGGCAGGGAGCTGCATACCAGATTATTATCTTTGCCAATCAAATTCAGGGAAGTGCTTTTTCTGTATTATTATGAGGAACTGAAAATCACGGAAATTGCCGAGTGCTTGGAGATCAATATCAATACGGCGAAAACTCGATTGAAAACTGGAAAAGAGAAACTGCAAAAAATGTATCCAAAAGGGGTGCATCAGGATGGATAGAGAGCTTCAGAGGCAGGTTAAAAAAATGACGGATGAAGGATTAAAAGGATTCGATTTTAATCATCACATGAAGGATCGTGTAAGGAGAAGAGTGGCTGTAGAGAAGCCGGTAAAAGAATATCGGCGCAGGTGGTATGCGCCATTGATCAGTTTTTCCATTGTTCTCATCGTTGTATTTGCGTTTGCCGTCGTGAAGGGAGAGCAATGGGGAATCCTGGGTAGCGAGAAGCTGAGTGGCTTCTTCACGAATAAATCGAATTTTGATGTGGAAATCCGCTTTGATGGGGGGACGACCATAAGTACGTTTACCGACACGATCACAAATCAAGATGGTGAGGAAAAAGCTCTTACCTTCTCTAAAGAAGAAATGAGTGAAGTTTACACAAAGATAGAGAGCCTGAATCTGAAAGGGAACGAGCAGTTGTCGTACCGGGGAGATTGCACCATTCTATCTCTTGAGAATTACAAGATGAAGATAAGAATGGATGACGATGAATATGAGTATCATCATTCAGATTGTGGAACGACGGCTGACAGAAGGGAATTCGACGAGCTGCGCCAACTGATCATCACCATCATCAAGAGAAAACCAGGGTACGAAGAAATATTGAAACAGAGACTGATAATGTGAAAATTCCATTTACTTCCTCCCTTAATCATGCTATCATAATAAAAATTTCAATTAAATGCCAAGAAGAGATGAGTAGATATCTGAAATCTTTACAGAGAGCTCCGGAAGCTGAAAAGGAGCAAGAGGGACGGTATTGAACCAAGACTCTGAGCAGTACATCGGAACCGTATAAGGGGATGGTGTGACGGGAGCTCCCGTTATCGGGCTAGGGTATAAGCCGGTTGTCCGTACCTGAAAAGGTTAGTATGGTGACATATTAACGAACTGGGGTGGCACCGCGATAAATAATCTCGCCCCCAAGATCAACGTCTTGGGGGTGGGATTTTTTTGTTTCACAAAACATATCGCGGGGAGGAATAATCAATGAGGAAGTGGAAGTATCCTTTATTGCTGTTAGCAGGTATCGGGATTTCGAATGTCGGAGGGTGGATTTATTTAATTGCCCTTAATTTGATTGTATTGGATGAATGGGGATCACCTTTGGCCGTGGTGATTTTATATGTATTGAATCCTGTGGCGGCCCTTTTGACCAATGCCTGGGCCGGAAGCTTGATTGACCGGGTCAACAAGCGGAATTTGATGGCGGGGCTTGATTTTTTCAGAGGGCTATTGATTGCGGTACTGCCTTTTCTTTCGTCGAGTTGGTGGGTGTATGCGGTTGTGTTGATCATCAATATGGGAAGTGCCATGTTTTATCCGGCGTCCATGGCGTACATCACGACCTTCATTCCGCGGGGGAATAGACAGCGATTCAATGCTCTCCGGGGATTGATCGGATCGGGTGCGTTTCTCATCGGACCGGGAATTGCCGGACTGATGTTCATGATGGGGACACCGACGTTTGCCCTTTATATGAATGCACTGGCCCTCTTTTTATCAGGAGTGATCACCCTCTTTCTACCGAAGCTTGAGGATGGGAGCCCCGTTGATAAAGGTGATACCAAATGGGAAGTCATCAAAGATGATTGGCGGATGGTGTGGAGATTCAGCCGGCGCACCGCTTATGTGATGGTCCTCTATGTTTTGTTCAGCTGTATGCTGGTGATGACGGCAGCGATTGATTCCCTGGAAGCCGCATTTTCAAAAGAGGTGCTGCATCTCTCAAATAGCACGTATGGATTTCTCGTAAGCATTGCAGGGGCAGGATTTATACTGGGATCGATCCTGAACACGGCACTTTCTCACAGACTCAATTATATGCACCTGATGGGATTTGGTTCAATGGTTGTTTCGGGAGGATATTTACTATACTCCTTCTCACCTGGTTTCCTTGGTGCAGCAATCGGATTCGCTGTTTTATCCTTCGCCCTGGCCTTTTCGACGACAGGGTTTGAAACCTTTTATCAAGAACATATACCCGCTGAGATCATGGGACGGGTTGCTAGTATATATGGATTATTGGAAGGGGTACTGGTCATCCTTTTCACGGTGCTTATTGGGGTGGGAGCCGAATTGATATCGATCCGTTTTGTGGTGGCTGCGGGGTCGATGATCATGGCAGGCGTTACGTTGGTTCTATATGTATTCACCATGAAGAAATCTTTGGGAAAACAGTTGGAAAATTATTCTGAATGTTATAATAAATAAAAAGGGGGTAGGGTGATGAAGATAACGGTAGATCAGTACTGGGACAGATGGGAAGAGTTGATGGACCGCGTGGAGGCGAGCTTTGAGAAGTGGAACGGCTTGGAGGATCTGTTGTTCATTGCTCAGAAAGAAAAGGACCTCTATAAGGAGTTTTGCTGCCGGTTCGGGATCATGAGGACCGTCAACTATCTTGGGGAGTATGAGGAATTATTCGATCATTTTGAGTGGTGCAATGGCTTTTTTATAGATAATGAAGAGAACCTGCAGGATTGGGTGGAAAGCTTCTTCTGGATCTATAAATGGATGGCGGAGCATCTGGTGAAGATGCCCGGCATTGACACGGAGCAGTTAGATGCATTTTTCAGTGACTTTCAAGAAGCATATGACCGTTATGGCTATAGTCTGCGTCCTTTCTATCAGCATCAGCATAAACGGGCGTTGAAAACAGGGAATGCAGAAGAAGCGGAAGAGTATTATCAAAAATGGATAGGAGCGGAAAGAGATTCCCTTTCAGATTGTGAAGCCTGTGAATATCAGACACAGCTTGAGTATTTTTATTTTACCGGGGAAAAGGAAAAAGCCCGCCCCATTGAAATGCTTTTATTATCAAAAGAAGTGACATGTGGTGAAATCCCCCACTTGACCTATAGTAAGCTGCTCTTACCTTATTATGAAGATGGGCGGGTGAAGGAAGCCTTGCGCTATCAGTCAGAAGGATACTTTTTCATTTATGATAAGCCACACTTTTTAGTAGAAGCTTCCGAACATATCAGGTTCCTTGCCTTAACGGAACCTGTCAGGGGAATTAAAGTTTTAGAGCGTCACATCGAGTATGCGGATAGTGGAAAGGATCCTTATGGGATGTTTTACTTTTATATGAGTGCGATCGTTCTTCACCGAAAGCTTGTTGAAGCCGGCCATCGACCGGGATTTGCCGTTGATGTGATGAGTGAGATTGCAGAAGAGATCGCAGGGGATTTTGATGAGAGGAATGGGAATGATTTCTTTGGTCGTGAGATGGAGAAGCTATATTCTATGTAACAAATATTGACAGCCCCTGCATATCTATATATAATCATCTAAAATAACTGAAACATTGCCGAGGATCAGTAAAGGGATCTTGTCTTTTCAGAGAGGGAGCGGTTTGGTGAAAAGCTCCCATTGATGAACCTTTGAACCTGCCTCTAAGTTCTGTATCGAATGAAGATATCAGCGGTCCGATACCGTTATCATGGAATGAGTGTAAAGCTTTGCTTTGAATCAGGGTGGTACCGCCAGAAATGGTCCCTGATGAGAAGCAGGGCTTTTTTTGATTTATGTGGGTGTCGGGCAGTTCGCCGATATATTCGGAATTTCGCTCGATAAAATCAGGATTTCGCCGTTAAATCTAAAATATCGCCGATAAAATCCAAATATCACCGTTAAAACCAATCCAACGAAAAATGAGGTGCTCACAAATGGCTAAAGAATTTGTAAAAGATGTAACGGGCATGGAGGAAGACTTCGCCCAGTGGTATACAGATGTCGTGACGAAGGCAGAGCTGATTGATTACTCAAGCGTCCGCGGGTCGATGATCATCAGACCTTACGGATATGCACTTTGGGAAAATATTAAAGATGCCCTCGATGCAAAAATAAAAGAAACAGGGCATGAAAATGTGTATATGCCACTCTTCATACCGGAAAGCCTTCTTCAGAGAGAGAAAGATCATATCGAAGGCTTCGCGCCTGAAGTGGCATGGGTGACCCATGGAGGGGAAGAGGAGTTAGCGGAACGGCTGTGCGTGCGTCCGACTTCTGAGGTATTGTTCGGGGAGCACTACAAAAACATTATCCATTCCTATCGTGATCTGCCTAAGCTTTACAACCAATGGGCCAATGTGGTCCGTTGGGAAAAGACCACCCGTCCATTCCTTAGAACATTGGAATTCCTGTGGCAGGAGGGACATACGTGTCATGAGACCGATCAGGATGCTCATGATGAAACGGTGAAAATGCTGGAGGTTTACGCCGAGCTATGCGAAGAGCTATTGGCGATCCCGGTCATCAAGGGGCAAAAAACAGAAAAAGAAAAGTTTGCCGGTGCGAAATATACGTATACGATCGAAAGCCTGATGCATGACGGGAAAGCCCTGCAATCAGGAACGTCCCACCATTTAGGTGACGGATTTGCGAAGGCATTCGGCATTCAATTCACGGACCGTGATGGAAAGCTTCAGTATGTGCAGCAAACGTCGTGGGGATTCACGACCCGCATCATCGGTGCCATGATCATGGTGCACGGGGATGATCGAGGGCTTGTGGTTCCACCGAAGATTGCGCCAACTCAACTCATGATCGTACCGATTGCCCAGCACAAGGAAGGTGTCCTTGATTTTGCCTATAATCTGAAAAGCCAGCTTGCCGGGGTTGCCCGTGTTGACATCGATGCGAGTGATAAAAAGCCGGGTTGGAAGTTTAATGAGTATGAAATGAAGGGCATCCCACTTCGCCTGGAAGTCGGACCAAGGGACATCGAGAACGGTCAGGTGGTATTAGCGAGGCGTGATACAGGTGAGAAGATCACGGTCAAGAAGGAAGAGTTGGAAGGGAAAGTAGCCGAACTTCTGGAACACATTCAACACAATCTTTTAGAAAAAGCGAGAGATCACCGCGATGAAAAAACAACGGTAGCCAAAACGTTTGAAGAGTTCAAAGAAACCGTTAAGGAAAAAGGCGGATTCGTAAAAGCGATGTGGTGTGGGGACCGGGCTTGTGAGGACACGATCAAGGAAGAAACGAGTGCGACATCACGTTGCATGCCGTTTGAACAGGAAGAGGTGTCGGATACATGTGTGTGTTGTGAAAAAGGTGCGAAACACCTGGTCTATTGGGCGAAAGCGTATTAAGAGACAAAAGAATGGTTCTTCCGTCCTTTTTCTCCCCAAAGCCTTCTTTTTCCCGTGTTTGATTAATAAACATAGGTAAAGGAGGCATCGATTATATGGAATTTGAACTCATCCTCGTTTTATTCATGGCAGTCGTGGTCATCAGCCTTTGGGTCGTGCATTCCAAGCTTAACCGGATCACCGAGCATGTGCAGCAGCTGGATGAAGAATACTTGTCCGATGAGCAGATTGAGAAGGAACTAGAGGAAGAATGGTATAAAGACAAGTAATGATGAAGGCGTTTCTCAGAGGAGGGACGCCTTCCGGTTTTTAGAAAAAGGGCTACCATTCTAAATGGCAGGTTGATACTATTAAAAATAGAAATGAACGAAAAGGGAGGGGCAAGGATGAAACATAAGGACTTGACCATCGAAACACCAAGATTGGTCATCAGACCCTTTGTAAACAGAGATTACAAAAACTGGTTAAGGGAAAATCTGAACAGGCTCCCATCCCAGCATAAATATGATGTTGGCTATCAGGACATGAGTGAATGTACGGAGTTTTGGTTCAGGGAGATGCTTCTGAAGCATGATGAGATGATCGATCGGGACCAGGTCTATATTCTGGGGATCTTTCTTAAAGAAGGTGGCGCGAGTATCGGGACCATCGACTTCTCCACTCTGATGCGGTACAACTTTAACTGGGGCAGGGTCGGTTATATGGTACATAATCGCTACTGGAACCGTGGCTACGGGAAGGAAGCGGTGAAGGCAGCCCTTCAGCTGGCTTTTGTGAAATTGAATTATCACAGGATCGAGGCCCATATCAATCTCGATAACGCTCCATCGATCAGCCTTGCAGAAGGTGTCGGCATGCAGTATGAGTGCACGCGGAAAGGATTCATTTATGAGTTTGGGAAGTGGACGGATAATCTGGTGTATTATGTGAATGCTGGTGAATCATAAAAAAACGATGAGAGCTCATGTGCCCTCATCGTTTTTTATTATAATCCTTCGATGGTCAGTTCTTTCACTGGCAGGAATTCTTCCCCTGTATCCATGTACTTCACGTTCACCTTGTCATTTTCCTTCAGGTAGATCGCAAGTAAGCTGTTTTCCGAGGAAACGATATAGTTGTTGCCGTTGTCGAGTAAGAATGATACGACCGTGTAGTCACCTGTCTTTTCTTTATAGACACGGACGACTGTACCATTTGTCTGTTTCTCCTCTGCTTTCGAGCTGCCGTCCACACTGCCGCCTCCTCGTTGGAGTGCCGTTTTGTATTGCTTCAAAGCCTGGTTTGGCGTATTGGCATAGGCTGATATTTCCGGGTTGGCTGCCGAGACGATGAAGTAGTTTTGTAAGAAACCATTCGCATCGAGCACCGGAGTCAGCCAGCTTGCTTCTCCGTAGAAGTTATAGAGCACCGGCATTTCGCCATCCCATTTTTTCTCGATGAATTTCTTTTGGATGATCTGCAGGGCTCCCTGTGAATCCATGTAGGACTCTTCAAGGTTTCCTGTATAGAACGTTGCTTCTCCCGTTCTTGAGTTCGTCAGGGAGTAACCGAGCATGGAATCGACACCTTCTTTTGGCGAGGTGAAATCGGTAAAGTAGTACATGTCACCATTTTCGTCAAAAATAGGGCTTACATTGGCTTCGGTCCCTTCATCTGACGGAAGCTTGACGTCTGATTTACCGAAGCGGCTGTTCCAGAATCCTTGAACGTAGTTACCGAAATAGCTGTTCTGGAGGCTGACGGTTTCCGGTGAAATCGCTCCGTCAATGAAATCCGGTACATCATCGATTTTGTATGACTTGGTATCACCGGATTTAGGATCGACCATGACGATTCCTTTCGCTTCAAATCCGTTTCGTGCAGAAATGAACTCACCGTACGTTCGAATATAGAATGGTTTTCCTTCGTCATCGATCTCCAGCTGAACATCACCATTGAAAATCTGCTTCGGATAGTTCAAGCGGATGTGTCGCTCGATTTTTTTATTAAAGAAGGCAGATGGTGTGTAGACCATTTCTTCTTTGATGAATTTAGGGTTTGCTGATGAATCGGTGGCACTTAGCGTGAAGTAACCAGGTGTTTCATCCCCCTTGAACCATTTGAAGAATCCGGAGAATTCAACCGGTGCAATGTACACGTACTCCCCATTGACCTTTTGAATCTGCAGTCGTCCAAGCTCATAGTAACTCGTATTCGGTACCTGACCGAATGCTTTCTTCATTTTGTTACGGGCAAATTGTGGAGGGACGCTTGCCGGCGTTTCCTTTTCATCAAAGGCTTCTATTTCCGTTTTTACGTCCATTTTCGCTGATTCAAATTTCTGATCGGCATTGAACACAAAGGCGGTCAGGAAGTATGCCCCAACGAGGAGACTACCTAGGAACAGTGCGCCTTTCACCATTCGTTCGGTCCCGGTTGCAAGTGTGGCACCGAACCCGGCGGCAACGATGAGTAAGATCCACATACTTGTAAAGTTTTGATCGAGATTCGTCATGTAATAGAAGACGAATACAATGATCGTCGTGATCAGGAGGGTGGCTCCGAACAGTGCTGCAAAGGACGGATACCCCTCTTTTTTATTCTGCTTTTTCATGATTGCCATCGGTACGACGAGTAAGGCCATGACCAATCCGACAATGACTGAAAATAGTAATATATTTCCCATAGTGTTCCCCTTTCAAGTGCTTCTGTTTATAGTGTATATACGGATGAGGGGGTGTGGAGGTTTCAATTGTTTTTTTTTTGAGGGAGGCGTTGGTCGCCCAGTCATCATTCGCTATAATAGAAAGAAGTAACCATTTCAGGAGGAGCCTATGGATATATTTGATATCGCGAGGATTGCGGGGGTATCACGGAAGACGGTACAGCGGGTGTTGAACCATTCGGATCAGGTACGACCGGAGACCCGAAATCGCATTTTGCAGGTTATGGAGGAGAATCACTACCAGCCCAATGTGTCAGCGAGAAGACTCGTGAAGAAAAAGACGCACACGATCGGGCTATTTATCATTCAGGATCCTCAGAAGCATCGTATTTATTCGGATGACCTTTTTTACAGTGTGGTGATCGGGGCCATGATCAATGCCTGCTCGGAGCGGGGCTATAATATGCTTGTGACCATGACGGATCTGAATGATTCCTCCCCCGTTTTAAAGCTTTACCGTGAAAAGAGCATCGATGCGGGAATCATCATCAGCTGGAGTAACGTCCAATCAATCGTGGATCAAATAACTTCAGCGGGCTTTTTGGTGGGGGTTTTTGATCAAAACAATGTGTCGGGGGGGACACCTCAGATCCCGATGCCCGTATTACAAAACGAAGTGAGTGCGATGGGGGCGACCAATCACTTCATAGAGCTTGGTCATGTGGAAATCGGGATCATTACGGGTGATGAAGATAATCCTGCAGCAATGGAGCGTTTGAGAGGCTATCAAAAAGCGATGGAAGCAGCAGGGATCCACATTCAATCGGATTACATATTCAACGGTAAGTTCATCGAAGATTCAGGAAGGGATGCCGTCAATCATTGGATCGGGCAGGGCACTCTTCCTTCAGCTATCGTTTGTTCCAATGATCATATCGCATTCGGTGCCCTCAAGGCTTTAAAAGATGCCGGAAGAAGTGTTCCTGACGATGTGTCTCTCATTGGCTTTGATAATTTATTGCTTACGGAATATACATCTCCTGCACTGACGACCATGAATGTTCCAAGAGTAGAGATGGCCGTGTCACTGGTAGAGCAACTGATTCACAGAATCGAGGAGATCCCCTATGAAAATATGAGTCCTTTTCAAGCTGCACTCGTCAAACGGGATTCCTGCCGTCAAAAAAATTAAGAAGAAAAAATGCTGTATTCCCAATGGAGTAAGCATTTTTTTTTCGTGGGAAATGGGATTGTTATTGTAAAAAAATGTTGTCAAAGAGTGGAGATGCTTTTATAGTTATATACAAATGTCCCACGTGAGACATAACGAATAACAGGAGGCGTTCCAATGATCAAAAAAGCAGTCACTTCTTTTACCGCCGCATGTCTCATCATGAGCCTTACACCAGGAAACATAGGAAAAGCATCGCATCACAAAGAAAAGCCATATCACCTCAAAGATTCGACGTTAAAGGATAAAACGATTAAAGGTGACTTAGTCATCACCCCTGGTGCAGGGAAGAATATTACATTTGAGAATGTGACGGTCCTTGGCACCACCATTGTGAAAGGGAAAGCGCCTGAAACCTTTGAATTGAAAGATTCCCAGTTACATAGCCTCTCTGTTCAAACACCTGCTCATTCTACTGAGATTACCGTTTCTGGAGAATCCAATGTCAATGATACACGTCTCGATGGACAGGTTTTGTTAACAGAAAATGAAATTACATCGGAAGGGTTTCAGGATGTAACGGTATATTCTTCCCCTTCCAAAAAGAAAAAAGCTACACTGCAAGGTGAGTTTGATACAATCACAACTACCGCCAAAAAGGGTCAGGCTAAAGTAGAGCTTGGGGGTATTGCTGAACGGGTAAAATTGAACGCGCTTTCAAATGTCGCTCTTCCCACTAATGGATTAGTGAAAGAGCTCCATGTGTTGAAGGCAGGTAAGGGATCTGTCATTACTGGTGATGGTTCCGTACAAGAAGCAACTTTGGATAGCCCCGTCACTTTTAATGGAAAAGAAACTTCTGACGCTTCTTCTTTCACCACTCCATGGTCCCTGATGTGGCATGATGAATTTAATCAAACAGAGATTGACCGTGGAAAGTGGACGTTTGATATCGGCAACGGGTATACCGATGCAAACGGTCAATTTATCCCGGGCTGGGGGAATAATGAAAAGCAATATTACACAGACCGCCCTGAAAATGCGAAGACGAAAGACGGTAAGCTCGTCATCACAGCTAAAGAAGAAGAGTATGAGGGGTACTCTTATACATCGGCTCGCCTAAAAACGAAGGGTCTTTTTTCAAAAACGTATGGGAAATTCGAAATGAAGGCGTCGCTTCCGGTTGGGAAAGGGTATTGGCCGGCATTCTGGATGCTTCCTGAAGATGATCGATATGGTGGATGGGCAGCTTCCGGGGAGATTGACATATTGGAGGCCCAGGGAAGCAATCCCCATGAAGCGATCGGCACGATTCATTATGGTGAAAGCTGGCCAAACAACAAGTACACTGGCGCTCACTATGCCTTTGAAGATGGATCGACCATTGCAGACGAGCATGTGTACTCGGTTGAATGGGAACCGGGGGAAATTCGCTGGTATGTGGATGGAAAGCTACGCCAGACCCAAAATAATTGGTATAGCAAAGGAACCGGCACGTCGGCTAATTTCACGTATCCAGCTCCATTTGATCAGCCATTCCATATGCTATTGAACCTGGCGATCGGCGGTAACTTTGATGGGGATCCAACAGAAGATACCATGTTCCCTCAATCCATGAACGTTGACTATGTGCGGGTGTATGATCTGACGGGCCGACCGTATAAGGATCCGGAGTTACCAGTTTTCGAGCAGTCCCCTTTACCAGATGAGGCAAAACAACCCCTTGAAGACGGGAACCTTATCTACAATAATGGTTTCGATCAAGAGTGGGAAGAGGTAGAAGGGATTGCAGGCGTGGAGAACACGGATTACTGGTATTTCTTGACCGTGCCTGATTTTGGCGGGAAAGCGAATGTGTCCATCGATCAGGTGGATAACGTGAACTATGCAAAAGTCGATATACAGGAGCCCGGTAATCAACCTTATTCTGTACAGCTGATACAAGATGCCTCTATCGGAAAAGGACGTTATTATCGTGTGTCCTTTGATGCGAAGTCGAATGCCGTGCGTCCGATCAATGTAAAAGTCAGCGGAGGTGCAGAGAGGGGATATGCCACGTATTCAAGAAGCGAGTCGTTTGAGTTAACGGATCAGGAGCAAACCTATGAAACGGTGTTCCAAATGACTGAGGAAACCGATCTTGCAGCCCGACTGGAGTTTAATTTAGGCTTGTCCACCCTGCCTGTCTGGATAGGAAATGTCCGGGTCGAGGAAATCCCTCCCGTGCAAGTGGATCCGGATGCTTCCAAGCCTGTGCTTCCTGACGGGAACCTTATCTATAATGGAACGTTCGACCAAGGGTTCCCCGACCGTTTGCTTTACTGGAACTTGGTAGATTCCGAGAATGCTGAATCCATGGAGGTGGATCCTGAAGAGCGGGTATTTTCGTCCAAGCCTTTAAACGATACAGACGAAGTACAATTGGTGCAAAAAGGTGTTCAGCTTCAAGCTGGAAGTGAATATAAACTGACACTGGACGGGGTGGCTGAGAGTTCCCGCGATATTCAGATTGAGATGAGAAGCAAGGATGGAGATGTTTCCTATGCAAAGGAAACGATTCCTCTGAATGATGATTGGGAAACTCATGGCATGGGTTTCTCGATGCCGGATATGACGGATTTGGAAGCGCAGCTGGTCATCCACCTTGGGGGCAGCACTCATGAGGTGAAGCTGGATAATATTAAGCTATTGAAAAAGGCGGGACCCGTTGATCCGTTTCCTATTAAAAACGGGACATTCGATAATGGTTTAGATCCATGGGAGTCCTACATCCATTTTGATGCAGGAGCAAATGTTCACCATGATGAAGGTGAGGCAAGGATCTCGATCGAGAATGAAGGTATGGAAGCCTGGAGTGTCCAATTCTTTCAAGGGAATCTGGTGCTTGAGCCCGGGAAAGAATACACGCTTTCCTTCGATGCAAGCTCTTCAGTAGCCCGGTCGATGGCAGTGACGTTGGAAAACAGTCAATATACGAGGTACCTCTCGGAAATTGCGGAACTTAATGAAAATATGGATCGCTTTGAATATACGTTTACGACCCCTTTGAGGGAGGAAACGAGTGTTAAGTTTTTACTGGGGGCCACTGGAGAGGTGCTTGGCTCACATGATGTAGTGATTGATAATGTGGAGTTGAAGTAAGTTGGGGTACAGCGTCTTTGGGCGCTGTGCTTTTTTTGATGTTTTGGGGGGAGGTGGTGAGCGTGTTTGACTGAGCGTTCAGTCAAGTTGTGTCGTGTGGGGAGTGATGAGAAGTTTGTCGAAAGATGTAAGGTGGCAGATAAAACTGTAGTTTGGCAGATAAATCTACAGAGCGGCAGATAAAATAGAAATAGGGCAGATAAATCTCCAGAACGGCAGATAAAACGTGAAAAGTGGCAGATAATTTTCCTGAAGGACAAACCAACAAAATAGAAATCCTGCAGATCAACCATAAAAAGCAATACGATCCCGATCCCGATCCAACCGTAAGCCAAAAACCAAAAAAAAAGCAGCCAATCCAAGATCAGCTGCTTTCTCCTTTACCCAGGACCACCTCAACCCCGAAGTGATCCGAGACAACAGGCTTATTTACATGATTAAAGATGACACGTGAAGACTTAACATCCACTTTCTCACTGGACAACACAAGATCAATCCTCAAATCGACCTTGTTCTCATCCCATCCGGCAATCTTCCCTTCAACGGTGACGCCTCTATCCCGTTGGGCAGCTTCATCAAATGTATCCAGGAGTCCTTTTGAAAGAAGATAATCGTATCCTTCTTCACGAACCCATGCATTGTTATTGAAGTCGCCCATTAAAAAGAAGGGGGATTCAGGAGTGACTTGTTCCATCAAGGAATCAACCTGAAACTTGAACGGTTCTTCTTCGTCCGTCCACCAGCCCAGGTGGCAGGAGTAGAAGGTGAAGGGATTTCCTTCATATGAAATGGTGGCCCCCACGATCTTACGGGTTTTCCAGTAGGATTGGTCATGGCTCTTTGAGATAAAGAAGCGGTGTTCTTCGACGACCGGATGTTTCGTTAATATTGCCACGCCTTCTTCGTACACGTCGTATCCGATATGAGCGAAGTCCCAAACGAGTGTGTAATCTGTCACACCGAGTTTCTCCAGTTCCCCAAGAAGGACGAGGGCAAAATTGTCTTTTTTAACGAAGCACCCGACTGGTTCACTTTCGATCAGCTGACTGACTTCCTGGAGGGCGATGACATCGTAGGATTTCTCCGCGATGTCATGTGCCAGGATCGAGATTTTTTCGAGTTGGTTGTCTTCCTGCCATGAGTGACAATTCAACGTGAGTAGTTTCATGTATTAAGCTCCCAGTAGATCTTGAATGTCAGATTTGATGACGTCTGCTTTCGGACCATAGATGGCTTGTACGCCTTTGTCTTTCAGGATGAGTCCTAATGCTCCGTTTTTCTTCCATTCCTGTTCAGTCCCGACAAGGCTTGTGTCTTTTACTGTTACACGAAGGCGGGTCATACATGCATCCACGTCTACGATGTTTTCTTTACCGCCAAGCATGGCAACGACTTTCGGTGCGATGGAATCAGCACTTACGGTACCGCCGCCAGTTGTAGCTTCATCTTCAATGTAGTTCCCGTTACGCCCCGGTGTCGGGAAGTTGAACTTTTTGATCAGGAAGTTGGCAACCGTAAAGTTAAGAGCAAAGAATACGATACAGGCAATAACGAAGTTCACAAGGTCGACCCACAGGCCAGCTTTGATGATCATCGGCACACGAGTCAGAAGCTCGATGGATCCGAATGAGTGAACGCGGATGTGAACGATATCCACAATCGCGAATGCAAGTCCTGTCATGATCGCGTACACAACATATAAAAGTGGGGCAGCAAACATGAACATGAATTCGATAGGCTCCGTAACACCCGTTAAGAATACAGCTAAACCAGCTGAGAAGAACATGGATTTGTATTTCTTCTTCTTGTCTTTATCCACATTACGGTACATGGCATAAGCGATACCGATCAGGGCAGCTGTGGATAAAATCATTTGACCTACTTTGAAGCGGGCAGGTGTGACGTCATTTAATAGTTGTTTGTAGCTTTCAGTATCTCCTGCAGCCAGGAAATTGTTTAAGTCAGCGATCCAGGCAAGCCAAAGTGGATCTTGACCGGCTACCGTCGAACCTGCACCTGAACCAGTCAGGATTTTGTACGTTCCGCCGAGTTCCGTGTAGTTGATTGGAACCGTTAACATATGATGCAGACCGAATGGTAATAATAAACGCTCCAACGCACCGAAAATGAATGGAGCAATGATTGGTGCCGTGTTCCGGGATGTTGCGATCCATTGACCGAAGTCATTCAGTAACCCCTGGATGAATGGCCATACAATCGCCATGATGACAGCGATGACGATGGAGCCCACAATCACGACAAATGGTACGAAGCGTTTTCCGTTAAAGAAGGAAAGGGCATCAGGCAATTTACTGTAGTTATAATATTTGTTGAAAAGATTGGCTCCTAAGAAACCTGAGATGATCCCGACGAATACACCCATGTTTAAAGCAGGTGCACCAAGGACCGATGTGAAATAATCAGAAACGACTAATGTTTGGCCGAAAAGGGAAGAGACCGTTGCTTCAGGGTCCCCAAGCATATCTCCATTGACTCCGAAGATCGCTCCGGTAATCCGGTTGATCAGGATGAAGGCGATCAGAGCAGCGAAGGCTCCGCCTGCACGTTCTTTCGCCCACGAACCACCGATGGCTACGGCGAACAGGATGTGCAGATTGGTGATGACACCCCAACCGATATCCTCCATTACTCTTGCAATCGTTTGCACTAATGTGATGTCTCCACCCATCATCGCAATCAACTTACCGAGGGAAATCATGATCCCTGCAGCTGGCATGACGGCCACGACCACAAGCAGCGCTTTCCCAAATTTCTGCCAGAAATCAAACGACAATAAATTCTTCATAAACCCGTTCCTCCTTTAATATCAATCTATTTTTCTATATATTTTACATTGAATGACATGTGTGCGTTTACATTTCAAATTAAAATGAAATGCTGATTGGTGCCTATTCATGACTTGCGTGCTTTGTAACATGAAAATAGATGCAACCGTTTGCACTGACTAAACACATTTTATGATATCCCTTTCAAGAAAGCAACAACAAAATATTATTTTAGTAAAATATTATTAGGTGGAGGGACGGACCTTGGTAGGGGGAGGTGTTTGGCAGGGGATGTGGATAACTGGCCTGGTTGTTTAGTAGTGGGAGGAATGGAAGGGAGGAACGAATTCTGAGGCTGTGGATTGTGGATAATTTTAAGAGGAGAAATGGTTGAGTCATTGTGGATGGAATAAGGGTGTGGATAAGTGGCGGAGGATCGATGGACCGACATTCTATTTCAATCATCGCAATTAAATCCCTGACGAATTCACCGCGTATTCAAGAAAAAAGCATCCAAGCCCTCAAGATTGGATGCTTATCAACATTATTTCAACAATCGCAGACCATTCAAGATAACCAAAATCGTACTACCTTCATGCCCGATGACCCCATAAGGGAGATCCAGGATTTGCAGGAAGTTCGACGCGATCAGCAGCATGATCACAGCAATGGAAAACACCACGTTTTGTTGCACGATCCGCTTCATTTTTTTCGAAAGCTTAATGGCTTCAGCAATACGGGTGAGGTCGTTTTTCATTAGGACCACATCGGCTGTTTCCAGGGCAACGTCGGTTCCTTCGCCCATTGCGATTCCAACGTTGGCCGTTGCAAGTGCAGGTGCGTCGTTGATCCCGTCCCCGACCATTCCGACCGTACCAAATTGACGTTTCAGCCTTTTCAGTTCATCTACTTTCGTTTCCGGCAGGCACTCGGCAATGAAGGAAGCAACCTTGGCTTCTTCGGCAATGGCTCGGGCTGTCTTTTCATTGTCTCCTGTAAGCATAATGGTTTGGACGCCTTCCTCTTTCAGGAGTTGCAATGCTTTGATGGTTTCTTTACGCACCACGTCTTTTAATGCGATCATAGCGACAATTTCATTTTCCTTGGCAACGAAGACCGTCGTTTTTCCTTCAGAAGCGATTCTTCCAAAGGCTCCATCCATAAATTGTTCTGCCAACACTTTATCCACAAAATCTGCTTTCCCGATCTTCCATTCAAATCCGTCCACAAGCGCTTTGACTCCCCAACCGGATACGTCTTCGAGGGAATCAGGCTGAGAGAGTTCCAGATTTAACTCGCGAGTTGCGTGGCGGACGATGGCTTGAGCAAGTGGATGGTTCGACTGGTTTTCAATCGAAGCAACGGTGGCCATGACGTCACGTTCATCCACATGATCCGCAACCACTATATCCGTTACGATTGGTTTCCCCTTCGTCAACGTTCCCGTTTTATCAAAGGCAATCGCTTTAATGTTGCTCAAGTTTTCCAAGTGGGCGCCGCCTTTAAAAAGAATTCCATGGCGGGCACCGTTTGAAATCGCCGACAAACTTGCTGGCATGATCGCTGCAACCAGTGCACAAGGTGAAGCAACAACGAGCAGGACCATTGCCCGGTAGAATGTTTCCGTCCAGCTCCATCCAAGGAAGAAGTGTGGGAGGAACATCATCAGGAAGACAACTGCAAGCACGACTTTTACATACGTTCCTTCAAAGCGTTCGATGAACTGCTGTGAAGGCGACTTTTCGCTTTGCGCGGATTGCACAAGATCAATAATTTTTTGGAAAAGTGTTTCGCTGCTTGGTTTGGTCATTTCAACCGTGATGGCACCGTTGATGTTGACCGTTCCAGCGAACACTTCATCTCTTTGATTTTTGGTGACCGGGACGGCTTCCCCGGAGATGGCTGCTTCATCGATGGACGTTGTTCCTTTTACGACAACACCGTCCGTTGGCACTCGTTCACCCGGTTTGATCAGAATATGATCGCCGATTTCAAGGCTTGAGACATGGACTTTCTTTTCGCCGGATCCTGTCACGAGCCATGCTTCTTCAGGCTGAAGCTGCATGAGTGCGGAGATTTCTTTCTGACTTTTGTTCATGGTATACGTTTCAAGTGCCCCACTGACTGCGAAGATGAAGATGAGGATGGCGCCCTCTGTCCAGTAACCGATGATGGCAGAGCCCACTGCGGCAAAAATCATCAGCATTTCTACATTCAGTTCTTTGTTTTCAATGGTTTCTTCGATTCCTTCTTTGGCTTTGGCGAACCCGCCGATGGCAAAGGCAAGGAGATAGAAGATGATGCTTAAGGTGGAGTCGTTGTTTGACGTCAACCATCCCAGTAAAATAAACACACCGCTGACCAGTGCGGCAATCAACTCTGCATGAGGCTTAATTTTTTCAAAGAAGTGTATTTTTTCATTAGGTGTCCCCATGGATAAGGCTTTGGATTGTGAGCTCATAGCGTATTCCTCCCTTTAGTTAAATGAAAATACGAGATTCTCATTGAGAATAATAATCAACGTCAATACCCCTATAAAACGACGAAAGCTGCCACCGATGAAAGGTGACAGCAAAACAGCACGTGCTCTTAGTTGATTTTATATGAAGTTAGTAAATTATAATTATTATAATCTAATCCTATCACATGTATATGATAATGGAAAGAGTTTTGTGCTAGTTATTCTGAGTTATTTCTCCACGTCGATTTTGGATGGAAAAGACGAGCAGGCTCACAAAAATCATCAGCATCATGCATGCGATCAGATAGAAGAAGCTTGAGCCCTTGAACCAGTCGATGGTGATCCCGCCAACGAATGGACCGATCATGCTTCCGAAGCTGAAGAAGATCCCGCACATGATGTTTCCGGCAGGAAGTAATTCTTTTGGCAGAAGATCAGTCATATAACTAATACCGAGTGAAAAAGTCGATCCGACCGCCATACCGGCTAACGTAAAGCAGATAAATAAGCCCATGGTTGATTCAGAGACGATTCCTGCGGCCGAAAAGCAGAGAAAACCGATCATCATGACGATGAGCAGGACATTTTGTCTTCCGTATTTGTCACTCAAAATCCCAAGTGGTACCTGGGATATAATACTTCCCACGGCAAAAGCAGGCAGGAGGATGGCGACGGCTTCAATGGAAAGACCGTTTCGGAGGGCAAAAACAGGGAAATTCCCGTTTAATGAAGCTTCCAGGAATCCATATCCCAATGGAGGCAAAAGGGCGACCCATGCGTATTTGAGAACCTTTCCGAAGCGCTGGAACGATCCAAGGAACGAGGCACTGCCGATATTTTGCTGATCGGGGAATTCGTTTTGTAATTTAAAGACGAACATCCAGACGGTCAGGCTTAATAAGGAAGAGATGATGAATGGCAATGCCTGATGGATGGTGATGAGCTGTGTCATCATCGGTCCCACGGCGAAACCGACTCCAAAAGAGACCCCGTAGATGGATATATTACGTCCGCGATGTTCTTTTGGTGAAAACGATGTGATCCATGTCTGGGTGGCGAAGTGCAGCATGTGATCGCCGATTCCAATGCAAAGACGCAGGAAGAACCAGAACCAGAAGGATTTCCAGACCGGGAACAGTAAGAGTGACGCTGCGACCACGATTCCGCCGATGATGATCATCGGTTTGTATCCGATTTTCTGAAGTGGTCTTTCCATTAATGGAGAAGCGAGTAAGATTCCTATATATAATGCGGTTGCGTTTAATCCGTTCAGGGAGGAAGAAACGCCGTCCTGTTCGAAAATAATGGCGATTAAAGGAAGGAGCATACCTTGTGAGAAGCCTGAAATCGCCACGATTCCGACAAGGACCCAGAAGCGGAAGGTCAGTGTTTGATTCATTTGCAAAAACTCCCAATCATTGATGATTACTTCTTAGATGGTACTCCCAATTTCATTGTTTGGCAATACGAAACGAATGGAGTAAAATCAAAACATCTACTAACATAATAAGGAAGGAATGAAATGAAAATGGAATTTAACATGCAAGAAGGCGGATTTTACACAGATTTAGGGTTTGGGAAACTGGAGGTTTCGGGTAACGAAGAGTATGGCTTTCGCCCATTCCAATTATTGGTTTCATCCGTAGCCGTGTGCAGCGGGGGAGTGCTCAGAAAAGTCCTGGAGAAAATGCGCATCGAATTTGACGACATACATATCAAAGCCGACGTAACCCGCAACGAAGCCGAAGCCAACCAAGTCGAAGCCATCTCCCTCCACTTCACCATAAGAGGGACGGACCTCGACAAAAACAAAATCGAAAAAGCCATGAAGCTCACACGCAAAAACTGCTCCATGGTCCAATCCGTACAAGACAGCATCAAAATCGAAGAAACGTTTGAGTTAGTGCAGTAAAGCGATGAGGGACGGACCTTCATGTTCACGAGTATAAGTCCTGTTGTATCAAGGCTTCTAACTGGGTAAAGGTCCGTCCTTTAATGCTATAGAGTGGTGAGGGACGGACCTCTAACTCAACGTAAGCCCTATTGTATCAAGGTTTATAACTAGATGAAGGTCCGTCCCTCAGTACAGTAAACTGTTAAAGGACGGACCTCCAAATCAGCATAAGCCTCATCAATTCAAGGTTCTCATCTGTTCAAAGGTCCGTCCCTCTTTATGTGTCCTCTATAGGCTTAGTTCCTGGGGTTCTTTGCCTGTTTTTTCGTAGTAGAGGATGGTTTTGGGTGTGAGTTTGAGGAGCATGTATTCCGGGTCGTCGGGGCTTGCGATCCAGGATTTGAGTTGGTCGTTCCAGAATTTTTCTTTGAGTTCTTTGGATTCTTCGACGGAAGCTTCTGCTTCGATTTCTACATAGTGCTCATGATCGGAATCGCGGTCATGGCCCAGAAGTATATGAACATGAGGGTTCTGTGCGATGTCTTCCGCTTTGTGCGCATGTTCATTGGTTGCGGTGTAGAGTGTAAGGTCTTCATGGTAGAACATCATAAAGCGCGAATATGGTTTGTTGTCGCGAATCGTGGCAAGGGTGCCGATTTTATGGTGGGAAAACAGCTCAACGATCTTACCTTCTAAGGTTTGTGCCATGGGTTGTACCTCCTAATTGGGTTCTATCTATAATGTGTCTAATCTCGTGTGATTTAAACAAATTTTCTTTTAGAAAGAAGGATCTTACACATGAATAAAGTATTTGCACTGCTTGTATTTGCCGGAGTTCCGATCTCGGTCATCGGCTCACTGCTTCATTGGCCTAATGTCATCATGTTCGTAATTTACTGTGTGACGATCATTGCCCTTGCTGCTTTTATGGGAAGGTCGACGGAAAGCTTGGCCGTTGTGTCAGGACCCCGTATCGGCGGATTATTGAATGCGACCTTTGGGAATGCGGTAGAACTCATTATTTCTATTTTTGCATTAAAAGCTGGTTTGATCGGCGTCGTACTTGCGTCCTTAACTGGATCCGTACTTGGGAACCTGCTCCTCGTTGCCGGGTTGTCCTTTTTTGTAGGGGGAATCAAATTTAAGCGTCAGAAGTTTAACGTGTTTGATGCCCGTCACAACTCGGGGCTGCTTATGTTTGCCATTATCGTTGCTTTCGTGATCCCGGAAGTATTCGCCCAGGATATGAACGAAGCGAAGACCATGTCTCTATCCATCGGTGTTTCAGTCATCTTGATTGCCCTTTATTTATTTGCCTTATTCTTTAAATTAGTCACTCACCGAGGGGTGTATCAGCATGAAGGCGAAGAAGGTGCGCACGCTCATGAAGAGCCGGAGTGGAGTAAGGGGAAAGCATTGCTGATCCTTGCCGCTTCCACTGCTGCCGTTGCCTATGTATCGGAACGCCTCGTTCATACGTTTGAAGAAGTCGGGAACACATTCGGCTGGAGCGAGCTCTTCATCGGGGTCATCATCGTAGCCATCGTCGGAAATGCTGCTGAGCACGCGTCGGCGATCATTATGGCTTATAAAAATAAGATGGATATCGCTGTGGAGATTGCAGTCGGGTCGACCTTGCAGATCGCAATGTTTGTAGCACCTGTTCTTGTATTGATTTCATTGTTTTTCGAAACAAGCATGCCGCTTGTGTTTACGTTACCGGAGCTGGTGGCCATGGTATCAGCAGTACTTGTCACGATCGTCATATCCAATGACGGGGAGACGAACTGGTTTGAGGGGCTTACCCTTTTGGCAGCCTACGTCATCATGGGGATTGGGTTTTATCTTCTATAAAAAAATGGAGGACCCGGCAGATGAGTCTGTCGGGTCTTTTCTTTGTCCTGTGAAAAATCGTGTGAACCGCCTACTCATTCCTGAATAAGATAACAGAAGAGTTTTTGTGCAAAGGAATGAGAATGGTGAGAAAAAAGAAAAAACCGACCTTAGGCAAAGTTATTGATTGTAAAATCGATTTACCTCCGAGAGGATGTCCCGGGATTTTTCCCTTTGAAGGGTGTACAAATCCTACCATTCAACTAGATCAAAAAGGAATGATAAGCTGTGAAGGAATCATCAGTGGCAGGGTGCTATGCGATTATCATCCCCTTCAAGGTGTCACGGTTAATCTGTCTTCATCATTCCCGGGTCTGGTCTTTGATGACCCGAATCCCGTCACGGACAGCACCGGCCGGTTTTCAACGAGAGTGACGGTGGCTCCGGGAACTTCGATTATACCTAACGTCATCGTGACCGCAACGGCAGTGGTCATTGGGAAGACCATCAGGGACTCGATATCAGTAAGAGTGGACTGTATTAAATGTAAACATCCTGAACTGACGCTGGATCCGATCAAGGAGCCGGTCGGGTGCAAGGGTGCAAAGCTTTCTGGACGACTCATTTGCGATGGAAGGGCAATAGGGAATGCGGCCATCTCATTTATCATTGAATCACAATCCAAACGTATAGTAATCACTCCAAATCCTACGATCACACAAAGTGACGGGAAATTCACTGCAACCCTGGTCCTATTTCCAGATGTGAATGAGACCATCACGATTACAGCAACAACTAAAATTGGCGGTAAAAGGGTTTCCTCAGAAACCAGAGAAGTGAAGGTTCGCTGCGTTAAATGTAAGAAACCGGACATAAAGTTAAAGAACTTAAAGAAGATCGATTGCCGTACCATCGTGGTTGGGAAAGTCACCTGTGATGGCGTACCCCAGGCGGATGTCCCGGTAACATTAACCGGATCCCCAATCCTGAAGTTTAAGCCACCTGTCCCGGTGACCAATGAGAAAGGAGAATTTTCATCGGTCGTCAAGGTGAAAAGTGGAACTGAATTTCAGTCTGCTTTCTATAAGGCGGAAGCGGTGGTTGGCGGGAAAACAGTGACAGACATTGATCATGTCATTGCAGGCTGTAAAAGGTGCGAAAAGCCAAAACTGACTCTCGAAGTGGAGTGCGAGGTCATCCCTTGTAAAGGCGCCAAATTGTCCGGACAATTAACATGTGACGGAATCCCCATCCGACATGCACCGGTCACGATTGATATCTTGGGTTCATCACCAGGTGCTGTGGAAGTGAAGCCAAATCCTGCTCGGACCAATGATCAAGGTGAATATGAAACAATGATAACACCAGTATCGGGAAAATCTGAAGACATATCGATTCAGGCGATGACAACTTTAGATGACAAAGTGATCAAGTCTATGATCAAAACGGTGAAAATCCATTGCCCATGCAAAAATCCGACCATTGAACTGGATCATATAAAAGAAATAGACTGCTGCGGGCAAGTGAGCGGTAAAGTATGTTGTGACAAGAAACCATTGGATAATGTGAAAGTGAAATTGTCCAGTCCGGTTTTACAGTTTGAACCTGATGTTGTGTCTACAGATGAACATGGAAGGTTTACCAGTGACGTCAAAGTGCCGCCGAACACGCCGTTCAAAGATGTTATGTATTCGGCAAGCGCCGTGGTAGGGGATAAGGAAATTTCAAAAAAAGCCTTTGTTTATGCGGGGTGCCTGAAATGTAAGGAGGTCAAACTGACGCTTAAAGTTCCTCCGTATGTGGGGTGTAAAGGAGCCCGCCTCACAGGGAGAGTACTATGTGACTCCAGGCCACTTGAAGATATCAAGGTACACTTTGAAATAGAAGAAAAGCACTTTAAGGGTACCATCGCGCCAAACCCTGCCATCACAGACGAGGAAGGAAACTATTCAGCAAAAATCCTTCCTGAATACGGAATGCATGATCGTATTTCAATCCAGGCTTTTGTCGTCATTGATGGTAAGAAAGTTTCCACCAAACCATATGACGTGCACATCAAATGTGTCTGTCCACCTGAAGAATGTTCCTGTGAGTATGATTAAAAAAGCAGCGGAGTTCAATAACGAACTCCGCTGCTTTTTTAGGGAATGTAGGAATGTTTGAAAACAGACCAGTTTGCTTTGTAGGTAGAAGCCTGACTGTTTTCTTATACTTAATAGTATAAAATGAAATTTGAATTTTGTAAATATTCTTTCAAATAAAGTTTTTGGGATAAGCTTTTCCAACTAGGAAAAACTAACGGCAAACCCTTAAGTTTAGTTTGAAAGGAGTCAATTTCATGAAAATCATGCGCACTGTTCTTATGGTCATACTCGCATTTTTCGTTGCAACAACGGGTATTCACGCTGAAAATAATCCTAAAAAAGAAAACAAGGAAGCGACGGAGAAAACTCCGAAACCACCTGAAGATACTAGCGTAAAGATCCCGAACTCAGTATTAAATATAGCAAAGGAAAATACGTATCCCAACTCAACCCAGGATCAACCGTATCTCCAACCGAGTGAGTGGTCCCAGGAACTGATCGAAACATCGAATGTGAAAATAGAAAATCCGAACCTGATCCGTATGCTGAATGAATCCACGATGAATAAAGCACCAACCATTGGATTACGGGCAACGATTTATTTAGGGGAATGGCCTTTAAACTATGCTTCAACCGAGACATCCCCTAACTGGGAATATCAAAAGGTCAACACGAACTACTTCGATAACCGCGGAGGTAAATCAAACTACCAAATCCACTACGTCCAGGAAGCACAAAAAGTAGTGAAGGGCGGTTTGACGGCTAAAGTACCACACGCAGATGATGTAGAAAAAATGATGCTCATCAAAGCAATGGATAAGTCAAAGCTGCCTCTTGCATTCCAAACGATTGTAGGTGCAGGTACGAAGAAGGATCAGGTGTACAATATTTCACCTAAACGTCTTGGATACCTCTATGCCTACGCTCCGGCGATTAACGAAAAAGGAAAAGTAACCTACGGTGAAGTGTTCCTTGTGATGAAAGGAACAAAACGCTCCGTCGTCGTGAAAAATGTTACATCCCAAGGAGTCGGAGCATGGATTCCGGTCCAGGATCACGTCCACTTCGGCTTCATGGCAAGCGAAACACCAAGATAAATGTTTGAGGAAGAGTGAAATGGGGTAAAACTTATTTCACTCTTTTATTATTTTCTTTGATATGTTATAATAATTAGAATATTCAGAATTGAAGGAGGGATATCATGGAGTATCTACTTATTTTTGGAGGCCTATTAGTGGCATTCATCACTTTAAGAGTATGGTTCGGGGCGAGAAGAGCAAAGATCTATGCTGAGTTAAAAAAACAAAAATACAATGTAATGGATCCAGCCCTGGAAAAAATAGCCCAACCACTCAAGAAAAACGACCGCGGCCCAATCGGATAAGAAGCACACCGGATGAATGTCCGTTGTGTTTCTTTTTTTGGTTGGAGAGGGACGGACCTTGTGTTGGGCTTGTTTTCAATGTGTATTTGGCCTGCGAGTCCGCGTGCTGTCCACAATTTGGCGCAACAAACACGCAAAGTGGCACAAATTTGGGCGGAAGTGGCACAACAAACAGCCAAAGTGACACGACGAGGCATGAAAGTTAGTTAATAAATAGAAAATCAGATCCCAAATTTCCATGAAAAAAGCCCAAATCCATAATAGATTTGAGCCTTCACACTATTTTCACCGGGAAATCTTCGCTTCACGCTTCGAAAAGTCTACATCTCCATAATACATTGATTTCACGAGCACGTTCGGTCCTAGGCAGCGAGCCATTGGACAATGGCAATTCAACTCTTTTGCAAGAGGCTGTTGTTTCCACTTTTCAAAAATGTCAGGCAGGGTATCCTTTGCTATATTTCCAAGTGGTGGCGTGTCGCCGAAGTCTGTGACGATGACATCTCCAGTGAAAATGTTGACGTTTAGACGGGAACGGCCGTCAGGGTCATTGCGGACGCTGACATTTTTAGCGGCATAAAGCTCCTTCAGAAAATCCAAGTCTTCCTGTGAAGAGCTGCAAGGATAGAATGGAAGTGTTCCAAATAGCATCCATACGTTTTCATCACGGAAGGAAAGAATATTTCTGATTGCTTCCCTTGTTTCTTCCAATGAAAGAGTTTCAAGGCTTGACGCGAAATCCGACGGGTACATCGGGTGAATTTCGTGACGGCCACACTTCATTTCATCAACAACCTGGCGATGGATTTTTTCCAGGTAAGGCAGTGTGTTTTTATTTAGCATGGTTTCTGCCGATACAAGGACTCCACGCTCAGAAAGTGCACGGCTGTTTTCAATCATGCGGTCAAATAGCTTCTGGCGCTGTTCCCTCGTTGGCTTTCGTTCCATATTGGCAAAGCCGACATCGATGAACTCATCGATCGTTCCCCAGTTGTGCGAGATGTGCAGGACATCCAGGTAAGGGGCAATTAATAAGTATCGGTCAAGATCCAGGGTCAGATTTGAGTTGATTTGGGTATGTACGCCTCTGGAATGTGCATACTTGAGTAAGGGCAAGACATAATTTTCAACGGACTTCTTTGACATCATCGGCTCTCCGCCGGTAATACTAAGGGAACGAAGTGTTTTGATTTCGTCGAGCTTCTGTAGAATCAATTCAATGGGAAGGGCGCTTGGATCCTTCGGAGATAACGTATAACCGACGGCACAGTGCTCGCATCTCATGTTACAGAGCGTTGTGGTGGTGAATTCTATATTGGAAAGCGTGATATCACCATGCTCATCCACATCTAAATAAGCCTCCCAAGGATCATGGTCAATCGACATTTTCTTGGAGAGAGTATCAGTTTTCATTATAAAAGCTCCTTTATTAATAAGTCACCTATTCATTATTGAGAAACGCCCAGCCCTTGTCAATCCGAAAGTTATTGGTTACCATAGTAAACGTATTGAAAGGAGAGAGAACTCTTGGGTAAAGCTATCAACGATAAAGACTCACAAGTGAGCTATTTAAAACAACGCCTGAACCTGTTCGTCGACGTTCTGGACTCAATCGATCCCGAACAAGCTGACATTGACGATATCGATCGCCTGATCGCCATGATCGATGATATAGAAGTAAAATGCGAGCAATTTAAGAAGAGTGAGTAAGAGTCCTTTAGGGGGCTCTTATTTTTTTTGAGGGACGGACCTATGATTTGGGTCGCGAGGTGGGTAGCGGTGGTGAAGGTGTTTTTGTGAAATTTGTTGGATTTTGTATAACGGTCGATATTCGGATGAATTCGGTTGAAAACATGAAATAACAGTTGATAAATCTGAACAACGGTCGATAAAAATTCATAACGGTCTATAATTTTTATATCCGCCCCATACACCTCACGCTTCATCCTATGCAGAATAGTAGACAAGAATACCAAGCAGGATTTCCCCGCTAAAACGTCAAACTTTAATAAAAACATCTATTAAAGGAGCGATCCATCCCCATGATCATCACACCAATCGAAAAACACCAGTGCGAGCAGGCAAAAAACGTGGTTCTGTCAGGTTTCCTCGAACGATTCGGATTCATCGATCACACCTTGAATCCGGATATTCATGACATATCCGTAGAATATGACGGCACGGAGAATCATTTTTTTGTAGGAAAAGAGGGTGACGACATCATCTGCACAGGAGCGATTCGAAAAGAATCAGACGACACGTATCAGATTGTGAGAATGTCAGTCCGATCCCCATACAGGAAATGTGGTCTCGGCCGTATCATGCTTGGATTCCTGGAAGGAAAAGCACACTCCCTTGGGGCTCGTTACCTCATCCTCGAAACCAACAAACAGTGGTCGGACGCTATCCGGTTTTACCAAAACAACGGGTACATTTATAAGGAAGAAGACGAGGTTTCATGTTATTTCGAGAAGGAAATTCCATTGTGAAATCCCTTTCAATCTCATTCTTATAGGAGTATAATAATGTATGAAAATTAAGACTGTTTTTGAGATCTTTAGAGGGGGAGAACGATGAATAAAGAGACCTTACAGCAAAGTATGTACGAATTGATTGTGGAAACATCCACGAACCTGCCAAAGGATGTCAGACGTGCGATCCGTTCGGCGAAAGCCCGTGAGAACGCCGGCACGCGTTCGGCGATGAGCCTGGATACGATTTCAAATAATGTAAAGATGGCGGATGACAATGTATCACCGATTTGTCAGGATACGGGACTTCCGACTTTTAAAATAAAAACACCGGTCGGCGTGAATCAGCTTGATATCAAAGAAGCGATTTATGCTGCGATGGTACAGGCGACGAAGGACGGAAAGCTTCGTCCAAACTCAGTGGATTCATTGACTGGGGCAAACTCAGGGGACAATCTTGGCTTAGGGACACCGGTCATCAAGTTCGAGCAGTGGGAAAAGGATTATATCGATGCGCGCCTGATCTTAAAGGGTGGCGGTTGTGAAAATAAAAACATCCAGTACAGCCTTCCGTGCGAGCTTGAAGGATTGGGCCGTGCCGGACGTGACCTGGATGGGATCCGTAAATGCGTGATGCATTCGGTGTATCAGGCCCAAGGGCAAGGGTGCAGTGCCGGATTCATCGGTGTCGGAATCGGGGGAGACCGTTCTTCAGGCTATGACTTGGCAAAAGAACAATTATTCCGTTCCGTTGATGATGTGAATGCGAATGAAGATCTTCGTAAGTTAGAAGAGTATGTGATGGACCATGCGAATGAGCTTGGAATCGGCACGATGGGATTCGGCGGCGAAACGACTCTGCTAGGATGTAAGGTCGGCGTAATGAACCGCATTCCTGCCAGCTTCTTCGTATCTGTTGCGTATAACTGTTGGGCATTCCGTCGTTTAGGAGTGAAGCTTGATGTGGAATCAGGCGGTATCGACGAATGGTTCTATCAGGAAGGCGAGAAGATCGATCTTACTCAAGGATCTGAAGCTGAGCTTGAAACGGCAGCGGCTTCATCGGGGGAACAGCCGAACGTTGTGGTACTACAAGCTCCAATCACGGAAGAAAAAATCCGTGAGCTGAAAGTGGGGGATGTGGTTCAAATCAACGGCCGCATGTACACTGGACGTGACGCGATCCACAAGCATCTGAGTGAGAATGATGCACCAGTGGATCTTGATGGTCAAATCATCTATCACTGTGGTCCGGTCATGCTGAAGGACGATGAAGGCAACTGGCACGTGAAAGCGGCTGGCCCGACAACATCGATTCGTGAGGAGCCTTATCAGGGGGACATCATGAAGCGTTTCGGTATCCGGGCGGTCATCGGAAAAGGTGGAATGGGTCCGAAAACCCTTGCTGCCTTGAAAGATCATGGCGGTGTGTACCTGAATGCCATAGGTGGAGCGGCACAGTACTACGCAGATTGCATCAAAGGGGTAGACGGAGTGGATCTGATGCAGTTCGGTATTCCTGAAGCCATGTGGCACCTGAATGTGGAAGGCTTCACAGCGGTTGTAACGATGGACTCCCATGGAAACAGCCTTCATGAAGAAGTGGATAAATCGTCATTGGAAAAATTAGCTCAGTTTAAAGAGCCTGTTTTTAAATAAAGGAAAAAGGACCACCTCGTTATGATGCGGGGTGGTTTTTCTATTGGGTATTTATGTTAAAATATGAAACCATAAACACATGTTTTTCGTATTACATACAAACAGGAGCTGGAGGGCTATGATGATTTTCAATAAATTAGTGAGCATGTTGTTTCTTTCCTTGATGGTGTTCTTAACTGGGTGTGCAAGCAATAGTGAAAAATCGAATATTACTTCCATTGAAGATGTAAACGTTGATATGTTAAAAGAAAACAGCGGAACCTATGTAGGGGATAACTCCAAGGTCAGTGCGATCCTTCAGGAATTACCCGGTGGAGAAACCATTCAGGCAATCGATCTTTCAGGGGAAATGGTGAAGGTGACCTATGGGAATAAAGAAGGGAGCCTTCCTGAAAGTGACGTGGATGAGTTTTGGTTTGACGGTAAGCATGCCGACCGGAAGAACTTTTATTACAACGCCATCTACCTGACACTTCTCGTTCCGAATGCCCAGGAATATCACTTCCAGGTAGATGAATCCATGGTATCCGTTTCAAGGGACAAAATGGTCAAGAACCTCCAGGATGAATTTAAAGAATTCCCAACAGGCGAGGCCATTTGGGATAAAAAAACCGTATCTGAATTTATCGATGAACATAAAGGGAAACTAACTGAAATGGCTACGAAGTATCAGACGTTTTTTGAGTGAGAGGGACGGACCTTGGTCTTTGATGGTTTGCAGTTGATGGAAGTCGTGCTTGCCATTTGCTCAACATCCGGTTAAAGTGGTACAAATTCAAAGGATCCCTGCGCGAGTTTGGACAACCCACAAGCAATTTATTCATTTCCCAAGATCACACCCATTTATGGATACTTTTAGTACACATGAATCCTTCCCGTTCTCAAAAACTAAGGGAAACGGAATGTGAAAGAAGGGTTCAATTTTGCGGAAATCACTAAAAGTGTTGATCATAGCGTCAATCTTAGTATTGCTCATCCCGGCACAAGCCTATGCAGCTTCGAATAACCCGATTGGCTGGGGATTTAAGAAAAGTCAGAATGAAGTCCCTGCAGAAGCAGGAGCACAGCATGATCGGCTGCTTGAGAAATATGACGCCTTTTATAAGGGGTCACCGGATAAAAAAGTCCTGTATCTAACCTTTGACAATGGGTATGAAAATGGCTACACAGGACAGATCCTTGATGTGTTGAAACAGGAAAAAGTGCCAGCAACCTTCTTCGTAACAGGTCACTACTTACTAAGCGCTGAAGACCTGGTCAAGCGAATGGTGAAAGAAGGACACATCGTAGGGAACCATTCCTGGCATCATCCGGACTTCACGGCAAGTTCCGATCAGAAAATCCGGGAAGAGTTGGAGAAAGTAAAAGTGAAAACGAAAGAACTAACCGGTCAGAAAGAAATGAAATACCTGCGTCCCCCAAGAGGCGTATTCTCTGAACGTACACTTCAAATCGCGAAAGAAGAAGGCTACACCCACGTCTTTTGGTCAGTCGCCTTCATCGATTGGAAAACCGATCAGCAAAGAGGCTGGCAATACTCGTACGACAATATCATGGCCCAGGCACATCCAGGCGCGATCATCCTTCTGCACTCCGTCTCCAAAGACAACGCAGACGCCATGGAAAAAGCCATAAAAGACCTAAAGAAAAGAGGCTACACCTTCAAAAGCCTGAATGAACATCCAATGGTGAAAAAATAGAGGGACGGACCTTCATTCCTAGGACCTGGTCCTAGGAATTGAGGTCCGTCCCTTCAAACCAAAGCACACTGTCATCGGGATCTTTCCGGTCACAATCGGCCAACTTGTACATATTGTCCGCCACTTTCCCATTTTGTATATACTTTATATTCTCGCAAGACATCTCTACAATCTCACCCCTACCAAACGTATCCCGGCGTGAGTCCCGAACGGAATGAAGTACATCCCCGTCATACTCGATGTCATGTAAGATAGGATCACCTTCTTCTGTATAAGTAACAATCCGAATGCGATCCTCCACATCATCCCTAACATTCTTAAAAAACTCTACAAAACGCTCCATATTCTCTATATTCCCATGAGTATTCACTACATCTGTTTCTACAGGCTCATAAGCTCCCACCTGTTTCCCTGCTTCAGTCTCCACCTGATCCCCAGGCTCTTCACAACCACCAACACAGAATAAAAGGAACAAACCAGCCATTATCGATTTCCTAACCAACCAAATCATCCCTTTCGGAAATTCCATGAGGTCCGTCCCTATTATTTTAACTGTCCCTATACTTTAGCTGCTCCAGTACTTTTAGAGGTCCGTCCCTCAGCTACTGCATCAGACGGACGACAACGTTGAAGTGTTACACTTACGGTATGCTATAATACACTTACAAGTTTTGTGCGGAAGGATGAGGATGATGGTGATAAGGGATGTTAAGGTTGAAGGACCGTATAATTTTGACCGGGTATTGGAGAGGCTCGCGCTGGATCCGTTGAATGCAGTGGATCAGGAAAACCGAAGCGTGAAGGTTCCATATTATCTCCCGGATGGGAATGGGGAGGTCATCAAGGTTCAGGCGACAGGCACCACGGATCAGCCTGAATTCAGTATGACATTTGAAAAGGAAGAGAGCCTTGAAGAGAAGCAAAACCGGATTTCGGACATTTTTCAGTGGCACACCGGTCTTCGCGACATGCACGAGCACTTCCTGCAAACTGATCTGAAGCCGATTTTCGAGGAGCATATCGGCACGCCCATCATCCTGGAATTCGACCCGTTTGCGACGATTATCAAAAGCATCATCCATCAGCAGCTGAACCTGAAGTTTGCCTTCACGCTGACCCATCGTTTTGTGACGAAATACGGCTGGGAGAAGGACGGGGTCTGGTTCTATCCATCACCGGAAAAAGTTGCCTGCCTCACAGTGGAAGAACTGCGGGAGCTGCAATTCAGTCAGCGGAAAGCGGAATATGCAATTGGCATCGGACAGAAGGTAGCAAGCGGAGAACTGGACCTGGACAAACTAGCCGGGCAGCCGGACGAAGAAGTCATCAAGGTACTTACCAAAATCCGCGGCATCGGCCCATGGACAGCCCAAAGCTTTCTGTTATTCGGACTCGGCAGGCCAAACCTGTTCCCGAAAGCGGACATCGGCATCCAAAACGCCATCAAGAAACTATTCCAAATGGATCAAAAACCGACCATGGACGAGCTTGACCAATTCAGCACATCCTGGCATCCTTATTTAAGCTATGCATCCTTGTATTTATGGAGAAGTATCGAATAGAACGGACGTGAACCAATGAAAAAGCAATACGAAAAAAAGCAGCACAATGAAGTGAAAATCGAGCTGAAACAACAGTTTCCTCTAACGATAAAAAAAATCGGCATCAACGGTGAAGGAGTCGGATTCTTTAAACGAAAGATCGTCTTCGTACCAGGAGCACTGACAGGGGAAGAAGTGGTCGTCGAAGTGACCAAGGTCCACCCGAAATTCACCGAAGCCCGCATCAAAAAGATCCGGAAGAAGTCACCACAACGCACCAAAGCCCCCTGCCCGGTCTACGAGCAGTGTGGAGGCTGTCAGCTTCAGCATCTCTCATATGAAGGACAGCTGGATGCAAAACGGGATATCCTGCTCCAATCCCTCGAGCGTCACACAAAGCTTAGATTGGAAGACCTGGACATCCGCCCGACGATTGGAATGGACAACCCTTGGCACTACCGGAACAAAAGCCAATTCCAAGTGGGGACTCAAAACGGCAAGGCTATCGCAGGCCTATATAGCATGAATTCAAACAAGCTGATCGACATCGACGAATGTATCGTGCAGCACCCGCTTACAAATAAAGTGACAACGGAAATCAAGCGCATCATTAATGATTTCAACATCCCTGTCTTTGATGATAAAAAGAAAAAGCCGATCCTGAAAACAATCGTCACACGTATCGGGTTTGAAACAGGGGAAGTTCAGGTCGTACTCGTGACGTCTGAGAAAAAAATCCCCCGCAAGGAATTGCTGATCAACGAGATCCAGAAACGACTACCGGAAGTCGTTTCCATCGCCCAAAACATCAATCCGAAGAAGACTGCACTCGTCTTTGGAGATGAAACGATTCATCTGTCAGGTAAAGAAAGCATCGAAGAACGCCTGGAAGAGTTCACATACGAACTGTCCGCACGCGCATTCTTCCAGCTAAACCCGATACAGACGAGCAAGCTCTACAACGAAGCGAAAAAAGCAGCGGCCCTCACTGGTGAAGAAAAAGTCGTCGATGCCTATTGTGGAGTCGGAACCATCGGATTATGGCTTGCTGATGGAGCGAAAGAAATCCGCGGCATGGACGTCATCAAGGAAGGGATCGATGATGCGAAGAAGAACGCGAAGAAATTTGGAGTGAGTCATGCCGAATACTTCGTCGGGGGTGCCGAAACCCTCATGCCTAAGTGGAAGAACGAAGGCTGGCGTCCTGATGTCGTCGTGGTCGATCCGCCAAGAACCGGTTGCGACAACAAGCTTCTTGATACGTTAAAAGAAGTAAAACCGAAGACATTCGTGTATGTCTCCTGCAACCCATCGACTCTGGCGAAGGATATCGATTACTTGAAGAAACAGTATAGGGTGGAATATTTGCAGCCGGTGGATATGTTCCCGCAGACCGCACATGTGGAGGTTGTGGCGAAGCTGGTTCTCAAATAAAAATTGTTGGAATCCTCTTTCTTGACAGCGACAATTTTAGAAGAAAGGAAGAGTTTAGTGGGAAAGGTGAAGGTAAGGTATCTAAGATATGATGATATTCATGATAGACACTACTACTCAGATACAATTGGACGCAGATTAAATGATGGTTTTGTGATCACAGATATTGAATTCGGCTATGGGATTGAGAGAATCTTCGAAGAAAGAGATGGGTACTGCTTTGTTCGTGATGGCGATGACTTTACTCCTATTATTGTTGATATAGATAATGCAGGTGACATCGATTTCTCCCATGAAGCCGTAAAGAAATTTTTTGAGTATTTGATTGAAACCACACTACAAAGCAAGTAATAGGGCATTCCTCAGTCGTTGAGGGATGCCCATTTTTCATATTACCGGCACATCCTCCAAGCAGATGTCTGGTCAATAAACCTGTTTATCTATTAAGATGTCCCTTGAACAACCACAAGGAGGCAAAATCATGAACAATAAATATAAAGAGCTATTATCCCCCTATACATTCAAAAACGGAGTCGAATTAAAGAACCGCATCATCATGGCGCCGATGACGAACTTCTCTTCGGATGAGCAGGGTAACGTTACGGATGCAGAGGTCACATACTATGCGAGACGTTCCAAGGATGTCAGCATGGTGATCACGGCTTGCACGTATGTAACACCTGATGGAAAGGGATTCCCGGGTGAGTTCGGCGGGGACTCCGATGAAATGATCCCGAGCCTTGAGAGATTGGCGAAGGGAATCAAAGATCAGGGGGCAAAAGCCGTTCTCCAGATTTTCCACGGAGGTGTACAATGTCCTCAGGATTTGGTTCCAGATGGGGATGTTGTGAGCGCTAGTGACGTAAAGGGTGAGAACGGAGAGAAGAAAGCCCGAGCATTAACAGAAGCAGAGATCGAGAATATCATCGATGCTTTCGGTGAGACGACCCGCCGAGCGATAGAAGCGGGATATGATGGCGTGGAGATCCACGGAGCGAACGGTTATCTGATCCATCAATTCTTTTCCCCGATGACAAATCGTCGTGAAGACCGTTATGGCGGCAGCCTGGAAAAACGTATGACGTTCCCGCTTGCCATCGTGGATAAGGTGAAGAGTGTGGTCGCTGAGCATGCGGATCCATCGTTCCTGGTTGGATACCGTTTTTCACCTGAGGAGCCTGAAGACAATGGATTCACAATGGGTGATACCCTTACCCTTGTAGATGCCCTTGCAGACAGGGACCTTGATTATCTTCACGTTTCCCTGTTTGAGTTCTTCTCGAAGCCAAGAAGAGGCGTTAAGGACATTGAGAAAACAAGAATGGACTATCTATTGGAAACCATCGGTGACCGTACACCACTGATTGGTGTAGGTTCGATCTATTCTGCCGACGATGCACATAAAGCGTTCAGTACAGGCGTTCCGCTATTGGCCCTTGGTCGTGAACTGATCATTGATCCCGATTGGCTGAAGAAGATAGAAGAAGGAAGAGAAGAGGACATTGTGACGGAGATAGATAAAGGGAAACAGGAAGAATTGGTCGTTCCCGATCCGTTATGGAATGCAATTGTGAATACGCCTGGCTGGTTCCCGGGAGTGTAGGGAGTCAGTCTTGGAAAGAAAATGCCCTGTGAAGATTCACAGGGCATTTTTTTCACCTAACTTTCACTATGCTGAGATTCTTTGTTTCCCGGTGCGAACCACCCAAACAAGGCGATAGCCACAAGGACTCCGTAAAACGTGAGGGTCCAAAGGGTGCTATGAGGGAAATCATGATCCAGGATATGAATATCTTCATGAGCCAGTGTGATGACCGCGAGCTTCACTCCGACCCAGGCGACAATCGCATAGGCGGTTGTTTCTAAAGCAGGGCGCTTTTCAAGCAGCTGCACAAACCAGGTTGCAGCATATTTGATCAAAATCAGCCCGGCAATTCCTCCGAGGACAACGATGATAAATTGTCCGCCGTCCATCCCGCCAAAATCATCAAGGGGAGAATCGGGGAGTCCAAGGGCAAGGGCCACAGCTGCTAGGATCGAATCAATGGCAAAGGCAAGGTCTGCCAATGCAATCTTCCCGACCGTCGGCCAGAATCCTTTTCCGGCAGCTTCCTCTTCTGTGTCTTCACGAATATTTTCGTTTTCTTTTCCAAAGCGTGCTTTGATGACATGCTTTAAGCCCAGGTAAAGAAGGTAGGCTGCTCCGATCGCCTGGATCTGCCAGACATTTGCGATAAAGGAAATCGCAAATAAGGCACCAAAACGAAAGGCAAAGGCAAGGAAAATTCCGTATTTGATGGCTCTTTTCTTCTCATCGTCGGGAAGGTGTTTCGCAATGACGGCGAGAACAAGGGCATTATCTGCAGATAATAATCCCTCAAGGCCGATTAGGATCAGTAATGTCCATCCATATTCTAACCAGATTGATTCCAAATAAAGTGCTCCTTTCCACTAAACATCGAGCCAACACATAATGCTGGTCGACCAGTTAATGTAATACTAGACCTCAGTTTTTATCATACCACTGATTGTGAATCTAATCCTTTATTGGTATTGGGTTTTTTTAGATATTTTCAATTTTTTTTGCACTTCCAAATCATTTCATGATATAGTGAATTTACTAAATATTACAGGAGTGATGGGTGGACGATGAAGAACTGATCTTATTTTCGCGAGGTTTGAAATTCCATATTTCAAATTAACTAAAATAGGATTAGTCTGCCCATTTTTATACATTGTTTCAGCTATTGATCGATAATAGCTTTCTTTGAGCGCGACAGGTACGGCTAATCCTTCCAGAAAAAATGGGAGGATTTTTTTGTTCTCCCTTTGATGAGAGGGGAAAATGGTATGAGAGAATTAATGAAGTTAGTGAATATAAGCTATGAAGTGACGAAACAGAGATTATTTGAGAAAGTGAATGCTGGTGTACAGGAAGGGGATGTCATCGGGATCATCGGGCAGAATGGCGCAGGGAAGACTACTCTGCTTCAGTTGATCCACGGGGATTTAGTGCCTTCCGAAGGTGCAATCCAGTGGTTGCATCACGACTTGAACATCGGGATGGTCGAACAGGAAACGGATTCCTATTCCTTTGACGAAACGACACCTTCTGAAGCAAGGCTGCTGGAGAAATGGCAGGTGCCGAATCATGAGTTTCTGCACTTGAGCGGCGGAGAAAAGCTGAAGGCCCGGCTTGCAAAAGGGTTTGCGAATAATGCCGACCTCCTTCTATTGGATGAACCGACGAACCACCTGGATCACGGGAGCATGGAACTACTGACGAATCAGATCAAGGAGTATAGGGGGACGATCATTCTCGTGTCCCATGACCGGTATTTTTTAGATCAAGCGGTGAACAAAATCTGGGCGATCGAACATGGGAAGCTGATTGAGCATCGAGGTCATTATTCGAGCTACATGGAAGCGCGAAAACAGAAACGGCTCACACAGCAGCGTGAATACGAGAAGCAGCAGAAAATGGTGGAACGGATCGAAAATCAGATGAAAGAGCTCACATCCTGGTCACAAAAAGCCCACGCCCAGTCCACGAAACAGGAAGGATTTAAAGAATACTACCGGGTAAAAGCAAAACGGACGGACAGCCAGGTGAAATCGAAGCAGAAGCGTCTTCTGAAAGAGCTTGAAAAAGCAAAGGTGGATGCGGTGCCGGAAGAACATACTGTGCAATTCTCCCTTCAGGCCTCAAACAAAACAGGAAAGCGATTCTTGGAAGTGAAAAATCTGGAGAAAGCATTTGAGGGACGAATACTATTCAGAAAAGCCAATTTCACGATCCAGCATGGGGAAAAGGTGTCGATCATCGGACCGAATGGAAGCGGGAAGACGACATTATTAAAGGTAATCATGGGGCAAGAGGCGGCTGACGGTGATGTATGGATTTCACCATCTGCAGAGATCGGCTATCTGACGCAGGAAGTGTTCGACCTCCCCCTTGACGAAACGCCTGAACAGCTTTTCCACAAGGAAACCTTCGAGGAGAGAGGGAAAGTCCAGACGCTCATGAAGCACCTGGGATTCCAGACGACCCACTGGCGGGAACCTATCGGGAATATGAGTATGGGAGAGCGTGTAAAGTGCAAGCTGATGAAGTATATTCTAGAAGAAAAAGATGTGCTTGTTCTGGATGAGCCGACAAACCATCTTGATCTTGCTTCCCGTGAACAGCTTGAGGAAACCCTCTCGCAATACAATGGGACTTTGATTGTCGTGACCCATGACCGTTATTTTCTAGAGAAAACGACGAGTACGAAACTCGTGATCGCGCACGGCAGGATTCAAAAACAGTTGAATGAGCCTGCTTCAGAACGGGATGACCAGGAAGAGCTGCGGTTGAAGCTTGAGACGGAGAGACAGGCAGTGTTGGGAAGGCTCAGTTTTATGATGGCAGGGGATAAGGAATATGAGGAACTGGATCGGAAATTTAAAGAGCTGACGGAACAAATAAATAAGTTGAAGTAAAAACGGGACAATTCAATCGAATAAAAACGGTTGAATTGTCCCTTTGTTTGAAAGAAAGCAGGTGCTTACATTTCTCTGTATTCTTTTTCCGTCCCATTAGGGAATGTAATCTCCAGCTCGAATTTCTCATAGCCATCCTCAACTGAAAATGCTTCTTTCACTTGTTTGATGACCTCTTGTTCATCGGTATCCTGATCAAACGAGAAATCTTTGAAGATCGGGGTAAGCTTATCCATCGCTTCATCAGAAGTCAAATTTTGATCATTGAGATCATCCTGATATTTCGCTTCCGTCGAGTCTTTCTCGTTCTCGTAATCCACGTCGATTGTTTTCTTTCCCTTGTAGTCAACCTCTAAATCAAAGTTCGCAAAAGTAAAAGCTTCATCTTTCGCTCCCTCATTATTATTGGCAGTGTCCTCAACTGGTGCATTTTCAGGAGGGTTCTTTACCTCTTCCTTGTCATTACAGCCGGCTAAAAGAACCAAAGAGAACAGGACAGAGAAGATACATGTTGTTTTCCTATGCATACAATGACCTCCTTTATGATGATAAGGATAGTTTACCCAAATGTGGATAAATGAATCATGTGCTTTCGTATTTCAACAAGAAAAAGGCATTGCACTCAGCAATGCCTTTCAAACACAACTTCTTCCTTATCAAATTACCGCCCGCCAGTCCAGAACTTCAAATGATTGGACTGTCCCTGGCAATAAGCATTATAGCCCTCACTCTTATGCGTATCATAGCAATCACCAGTAAGGTACCCTTGAGAAAAGTAAGTTTCTTTGATACTGCCCACGATGACCACTCCAATCATGAAGGAAAGGGGAATCAGAACAAATAACCAAACCATTTTCGAAAACCTCCTTTTTTTATAAACCCTGTTAGGTAAAAGCAGGTGAACGTCCTGTAGGTGTTGCTTCTGTTACTATCTTATCATTATCATATGGAAAAATATAGATAATAATACTTGAGCAAAAAGAGATTGCCAATAGGCTATGGATCTTGGTGGAAAAAGGTTTAGATTTAGAAGGAATTGTAGATCACATGCCGGAATAATATTCTTAGGTATGCTCTTTTTTTGTTCCGCATCTAGGTTATAATGAATCTACAAACCTCAGGAGGTACATATGAAACAGCAAAACTATGAAAGTCACAGTAAGATCGATCCGGTCTATCATGTTGGAATTGCCCTATTATCCCTCATTACACTCATCCTGACGATTACGTTTTTCGTTAAGAATGTCGGGACAGAGACTTTGTTAAGCTTTGTTGTGCTATTTGTTGTGTTGACGATAATCCTTATAGGGGTAAAGCTAAGAACCTATGCTCTTCAGCTTCAGGATCGAATCATCCGCACGGAGGAAAGTTTCCGCTATTATCGTTTAACGGGAAAATCGCTGGATGCTTCGTTATCCCTGAAGCAGATGATTGCGCTCCGCTTTTCACCGGATGAAGAATTTCCAGGGCTAGTGGAAAGAGCAGTGACAAAAGAATTATCACCTAATGATATTAAAAAAACTATACAAAATTGGCGTTCAGATCATCATCGCGTATAAACAACACAGAAGGACCGCTCACTATTGGGCGGTTACATTTTTGTAAAAGGAGGCTCGTTATGTCGAACGAAGTCATGGTGGATGTAAAAGATTTAGTGAAAAGGTATGGCTCCTTTACGGCAGTGAAGGGAGTGAAGTTCCAGGTAGAAAAGGGGGAGATCTTCGGATTGCTTGGTCCGAACGGGGCCGGGAAGACGACGACGATTGAGATGCTTGTGGGACTTCGGAAGCCTGATGAAGGGACGGCTGCACTTGCGGGATATGACGTAAGGAAAGAAGTGAACAAGGTGAAAGAGGTGATCGGGGTTCAGCTTCAGTCGACTTCTTTGTTTGAGTTGTTGAAGGTGGAGGAAATCCTTCATTTGTATGCGAGCTTTTACCCGAGTCATGTGGACATCAATCAATTGATCGAGGATATGCTCCTGACCGAGAAGCGGAAGGACCGGATCAAGGGTCTGTCGGGCGGGCAGAAGCAGAGGCTCGCGATTGCCCTGGCCCTGATTCATGATCCGGAGATTGTGTTTCTGGATGAACCGACGACGGGACTTGATCCTCAGGCGCGACGGACATTGTGGGACATTGTGCTGCGGTTGAAGGAGCGGGGGAAGACGGTGATTCTGTCCACGCACTATATGGATGAAGCCCATGTGCTCTGTGACCGGATCGGCATCATGGATCAAGGGGAATTGATCGCCCTTGACACTCCGACGAATCTGGTGAAAACACTGCAGTCAACGAGCACGATTGAATTCCATCTCAACAATCCACCTGAACAGGAGTGGTTTGTGAAAATGGATGGAGTCGAGGAAGCCGCCATCAAGGATACGTTTGTCCAGCTCTATACCGACGAACTTCAGCTGGCCCTGACCGCCCTGATTTCTAAATCGACTGAGCACAACTTGAAAATTCAGGACCTCCAGACGCGTCAGGCGACATTAGAGGATGTCTTCATACATATGACAGGAAGGAAGTTGCGGGAATCATGAGAGCTTATTGGCAGTTAACTTTGGCACAATTACGGATTTTTGGACGAAACAAGCAGGTCCTCTTCTTCACGTTACTCTTCCCGGTCATCCTGATGGTGGCACTCGGGTCATTTGCAGGCGGAGGGAATTCACTCTCTTTAACTGTAGGGGTGACCGACAGGGATGACACCGATGCATCCAAGGACTTAAAGGACTTATTTTATAAAAATGAGGGAATAGAGACTACGAAATATGAGAGCGTGAAGTCGGGAAAAGAAGCCGTTGAAAATGGGGATATCCAGCTTTTGATCGAAATCCCGAAAGGATATGAAGAGAACCTGAAGGACGGGAACGAGGCTTCCTCCCTTCCTGTATATTATAACGAGAAAAACCTGACTACGTCAGAACTTGGATTGACGGTGGTGAATGGAATCATCGATCAATACAGCAAGGACATGGTGGACTATAAGCCGCTAGTGACGGTCGAGAAAGTAGGAATCGAGGCTCTTAACCTCCGATATGTGGATTTCCTTGTACCGGGTATCGTCGCCATGATGATCATGAGCAACAACATGAACGGGGTCGCAGGTCAAATTTCCGCCTGGCGTGAACGGGGGATCCTCCGGAGAATGCAGGGGACGAGATTGAAAGCATCCACGTTCATCGCGGCCCAGATCACGGCACGCCTTGTACTGAACGGAACCCAGGCATTGCTCGTCGTCCTGATTGCCGATCTCATCTTTAATATCAACGTAGCAGGTTCTTGGCTGGCCATGATCTTCTTCATCATCCTTGGGACCCTTGCGTTTATGGCACTCGGCTTTATCATCGCAGGTATGGCGAAGAACCCGGAAAGTGCCGGACCGATTGCTGGATTCGTGACGTTTCCGATGCTATTCCTTGGTGGCGTGTTTTTCCCGATCAACAATATGCCGGATCTTATCCAGCCGATCGTCAAGGTGCTGCCGATCGCCCATCTGAGTTCGGCGTTGCGGGAGACGATGAATCTTGGGACCCCGTTTTTGGAATTGGGTACGGAGACTCTTATATTGGGAGCTTGGCTGGTTGGCGGATTTGCCTTGGCTAGTTATGTGTTTAAGTGGGAGTAAAATAGAGAAGTCCAATCGGATCAACCCGATTGGACTTTTTTCACGCCCTCTTCTCCAAATCCTTCGCAGTTTGACTCGTTTCCACATCCTTTTCATCCTTTAAGGTACCGAATAATGCATCGACGAAAGGCGTGGACACCCCGTACCAGTAGTTCTCGTTTTTGTAATGGTGCAGGATATGTGTTTTTTTGAGCCATTTCCCGAACCGTGTTTTCGGCTTGAGGGGGCGATGGGCGACATAGTGCTTCCACTCGTAAACAAAGAACATGAACAGAATGCCGGTTGCAAAGGCAAGGGTGGCTGAAATCGAGCCGCTCACGAAGTAAAACAGCAGACATAGGATGGACAGGCTTGGAACACTGTACCAAATGGGTAAAAACAGAAGCTTCAGGTCATTGGGTTTTTTATGATGGTCGTAATGCAGACGCTTAATCAATTTCAGAAGAAAAGCGTTTTTCGGTGACTTGATGTGAAAGACAAAGCGGTGGGTGAGGTATTCACTGAACATGTAGGCGACGATCCCAATCGCAAAAAATAAGAAGGTGGATAACGAAAGCTCCATTGCCATCAAAAAGCCGACCACCACAAGGAAGATACCTACCATGACCAAAATATCAAAGTGTAAGAAGAAATCACGATACAATCGATTCTCTTTCATCCTCCATTGCCCCCATTCATTTTTTGTTTCCACAACCGTAAGCTCTCTTCCATCATTTCTTTAATGAGGCGCTCTGCCTGTTTGATGTCCCCTTTTAAGATGAGGTCCAACAGTTTTTCGTAATAGTCACGTGAAGCTTTGCGATGGTCCGGTTCGCTGAAATATTTCTCGGCCATCCTGATGTAGAAGTCTTTGAAGCTATTGAGGATGAGAAGATAGATGGGGTTGGGCGACAGCATGGCCACACTCTGCTGCAGCTGCCAGTCGAAATCCGCATATGATCGGGCATCATCCTGTACCTCTTCAAGAGGGACAAAGAGTGAAATGACCTTGAGCCTGTGATGATGGATGGCATCACTGAAATAGGTAGGGGTCAAAGAGATTCTAAGCTCAAGCATATGATGGATGAATTCATCTGGTACTTCTTCCTGATTCTCGAGGATATTCACGATCGTCATTAAATTCCCCTGCTTCCAATAATCGTTCACAATCGCAGGCATCCCTTTCCGTCCCGCAATCCATCCGTCCCGTTCCAACTTCTGCAGTGCTTCCCGGATGGTGGGTCTTCCTACTTGAAAGCGGGTGGCCAATTCTCTTTCGGATTGCAGTGGTTCATGAACTTTGATGTGCCCTTCCAGTATGGATTGAATGAGTTTGCCGCCGATAATGTCTGATGAACGTTCTTTCACTGTAATGTACACCTCCTAATTGGTCATACCAATTATATATATGGTAATACCATTATATGATCTTTTGTGGTGTGTTTGTCAATTTATTCTGAAAATAGTTTTATTGGTTGAAATTCTTGGTCTTGCTCAGGAGAATTAATATAAATAAACAAGAGTTTGTATGCCTTCTCAATAAGGGTATAAACTAACCACTAAGATTGAATAAAAGAGAGGGAGAGTATAATGAAAGCTGTTCAAGTGACCGGATATGGAGGAATCGACAAATTAGAAGTGGTTGATATTTCGACCCCGACTCCGGATAAAGGTGAAGTCCTTATAAAGGTCAAAGCATGTGCCATTAACAATACTGAAATTTGGATGAGAGAAGGCGCATATGGAACAGGAGAGAAGTCAGGTTGGCGTCCTGAAGGTGTTCAGTTTCCGAGAATTCCCGGCTCGGATATTACGGGTGAAATCGTAGGAGTGGGTGCCGATGTTCCGGAGACCCAGATCGGCAAGAAGGTCGTCCTGTTTCCTTTCACTTCAAGCGGCAAGGGGGGGGTCGAACACATTTCAGAGGATATGTCGTTCATTGGTTCCGAATATGATGGAGGGTATGCCGAATACGTCGTTTGGCCGTCAGAACTCTGTTATGATATGCCTCTCCCTGCATATGATGAAAGTGCCGTTTTTTCTGTCAGCGGATTGACGGCATGGCATATGGTGGAGCAGATCCAGGCTAAGCCGGAAGAGACGATCGTCGTGACTGGTGCCAATGGTGGTGTGGGATCATTGAATGTTCAAATCGCCGCCAGAGTATTTGGTTCAAAGGTGATTGCGATTGTGGGAGACATGAGTTTGGAAGATAAAATGAAAGAATTGGGGGCTACTCATGTATTATCCTACAAGTCCCATACCCTTGCCGATGAAATAGTGGAAGTCAATGGAGGTCCCGTGGATTCTGTATTGGATGTAGTCGGGGATGCGTTGTTTGAGACATCCATAAGCGTCTTAAAGAATGGGGGGAAGTTTTGTATATCAGGCTCGGCTGGGGGACAGAGGACGGAACTCGATTTTAGGACCATCTATTTAAAACATATCACGTTATATGGATCGGTCTTAGGAACGAGAGACGAATTTAAACGGATGCTTGATGCCATCACTGCAGGTATGATCAAGCCGGTCATTGATCGTACCTATCCCCTCGAAAAAGCGGGAGAAGCACAAACGTACTTCAAGAATTCAGGAAAACTTGGGAAGATCATCTTACTTCCGGAAAAATAGCAGGACAAGCAAAGGATGTGGACGATCCTGTTGCGTCCAAAGTAAGAGAACCGTCCACATGCTTTTGATGATTGACGTAAGAAAATCTTCTTTTGCGCTGCCTTCCTATCGACAATAGAAGAATCTCCTCACCTGCCATTGGTAAGAAAAAGAAGTATCAATCCACTCCGATCATAAGGTATGATAGCGTTAGATTGTGACCGGAGGATCTATATGATAAAAATTATGGCTGATTCAACTTGTGATTTATCAAATGACGTATTGGAATTATACGACATTAGCTTGGCCCCATTGACGATTAATATCGGGGGAAAGATCTATAGAGACAGGGTAGACATTGGGCCGGATGAATTCTATGGAATCATGGAGGACTTACCGGAATTCCCTACTACAGGTATGCCGAGTCCGGCTGAGTATGTTGCTATTATGCAGCAAGCCGTTAAGGATGGATATAAGGAGATCATCTGTATCTGTATGTCCAGCGGAACGAGTGGGGCGTATCAATCAGCGGAGATTGCCAAAGGGTATTTCTATGAGGAAGATCGTGACTCTACGGTGAACATACATGTTGTCGACTCAACCTGCATGAGCCATGGAAGCGGCATGCTTGTGATGCAAAGTGCGCATATGAGGGAGCGGGGAGCGACATTTGATGAAATCGTCGCATTTAATGAAACATACAAAGAGAAGGTAAAGCATTTTCTTTCCGTAAACGACCTGGATCATTTGTTGAAAAGCGGCAGACTCACCAATGCCAGCGCTTTTATTGGCAAGCTGCTCATGCTGAAGCCCATCATGTCCATGAAAAAGGGAAAAGGCGCAATCGTTGGAAAAGAAAGAGGCCTTAAAAAAGTATTGAAGCATTACGTGACGGAATTCTCCATCCGGTATGACCGTGAGATGACCGAATTCGTCATCATCGGATATACATCCGATATAAAATTAGCTGAAAACCTGAAATCCAAAATCCAATCTGAAACCGATTACTCCGGAGATATCTACATCATGCAAATGGGCGTCTCGGTGGGAACACATGTAGGATTGGGGGCCATTTCCATGTATTTCTTCGAAAAGAGGGAAAAGAAGGGCTTCTTTGATAGGGAGTAAAAGGGGACTGCCTCCTGTATGTGTGAGTGATCAACGTACAGGAGGCAGTCTTTTTTTTATGGACTTCGAGCGAAACAATTCCCTGGTTCCAGCAGCAATTTGAAACCACTCCACAGGTGTGAAAATGTACGTATGAAAAACGACACTAGGTGGATTCTTTACCTTGGAGTTTGCCTCATTTATGACCGGCATAACTGAATCTTCATTTCCTCCATATCACTCTTCTCATAAGCCTCAGCAATCCCCATCTCTTCAATCAATCCCTTTGTGACTATTTTGTACTGCAACGATACGTGGAAGTCCTTGTTAAAAGGATAAGGATCAAGGGTCACTTCCTTTTCATTCATCCATCTGACTGTGAGTGGCTGATGATCATGGTGAAATATCTCTGTATGTTTAAAGCCGTTCCTAAACCACGGATGCTCATCCTCTTTACCCACACCGGGCTCATTCAGACACAGATATAAAGACAGATTATCTGAGAATTGGAGTAAGTGAAAATGCTGCTGAAGTAATTCTTCATCAAGATCAGGAAACGATTCCTTAAGTCTCATTTGTCTCCTGGCTTCTCCTGTTAAGAAAACAAGGCAGTCTTTATTTTTAGACTGTGAAAAGAAGGAGCAGAAGTGCAGGCTACACAGGAGACTCGCATAGGTGTTCACTCTCTCGATCTCGTCCACCCCGATTTTATAGAATGCGAGCTTTGGCAGGAGTGGGTAGTCTGAAAAGGTGTAGGGGGTCTTCTCCCTGTCATTCCAGATCGGTGTCTCGTCCAAACCAATCCAGCTCCGGTCGTGCTGATAGGCTGCATATAAGGCATCTTCAAAGAATTCATCTGATTTTAGTAGATTCCGGTTAAAGTGCTTGATGGTTTCGCCGGATAAAAAGGCGTGGTCGTGCTGCCTGATCATGATAAATGAATCTTTGGTTTCCCGAATAATCATGATGGGGTCTCCTTTCGGTGGTTTGTCTATGAATCCATTATAGCAAAGGTGTAGTCTCTTAGAGGGAAAATATGGGGGAGTGATTATGAGGGAAGTTTTTTATTCAGAAGAAAAGACCGGAAGCAAGTATCTGCTTTTGGTCTTTTGACATCAGTGGTGAGATTCATGGTTTCCACTATCACCTGGAGTTTGATCGTTCAGGGCTTCGACGTCAGCTTTGGACAGCTCACCGACAGCGAAAGGCAGGGTCGGCATGATGGTGGATCCGTTGCTTCCGGCATGGACCTTGATGTAATAGAGTCCATCGTCCGTCAGCTTTTTGTTAAATGTATAGGTACCATCTCCGGCATTTTCGGCTTCTTCCATTTGATCATGGAAGGAGCCGTCACCTTTCCATATTTCGACATGGACAAAATCGGCATCATCGACGGATTGACCGCTTTGTGTAAGGGCAATCTTGATCGGCTCACTTCCTGAAAAGTCTTCAGGCATGGTGATATCCACCTGAAGGGGGGATTCCTGACGGTAAAGGTCTGCAGCATCCTCCTTCGGGGAACAGGCACCGAGCATCGTGCAGATCAGGATGAGACCAAGGTATTTCTTAAGGTTTTTCATGAAGCATCGTCCTTTCTTATTCCGCACCGAGGAATTTATTTAAAGCAGGAATCCGTTTGATAACCAGCCAGTCAAGAATAAGTATCACGATCAAGGAAATTCCAACCAGTGGGAAGAGGATGCCCAAGATGATCATGAGAAGCAGGAAGAGCTTCATTTTCAAGATGCTTGGCGCTTTCGGTGCGCCCATTTCTTTTTTCGGTTTCCGCTTTAACCATAGATAGAATCCGCTCACCACCACCAGGATGATCCCTAGGCAAATGAAGAGACTGATCAATTGGTTGATGAAACCGAATTGTGTGCCAGTATGCAGGGTGATCCCCATGGCGACGATTTTCCCGCCGATACCGTAATGGTCGTAGCGATAATCAGCCAGGACGGCTCCTGAATATTGATCAAGGTGCATGGTGACCTCATTCTGTGCTTTGGCAGGGAAAGCAGAAAGGGTATAGACGCCTTTCTCACCTTCTGGGATGTATACCGTGTAACTCGGGTCGATTCCTTCTCTGTCGGCGATGCTCACGACATCATTGATTGATACGGGAGTGTAGCCTTCGAGTGCCGAAATAGGGACTTCCAGGTTTTCCGCAGCCCATGGGACGTCGGCGATTTCTTTTGTTTTCACGACTGACTGAGGTGCTTCCCCTGTCCAAATCGATGGAGGATACCCGGCACCGGCATTGGTCATGAGATTCTGGAAGTTCGTTCCCCAGAAGCCCGACCATGGCAAGCCTGTCATGATCAGGAACAGCATTCCCGCTGTAATCCAGAAAGCGGGTACAGCGTGAAGATCCCGGCGCAGGATGCTCTTTCCTTTACCAAAACGTGGGAAGAACACTCCCGAAAGCTTGTCCTTTTTACGTGGAAACCATAGGAATAGTCCTGTGACAATCAGAACGATGGCCCAGGAGGCGACAAGCTCGACGATACGGTCACCGAGAGTTCCCGCCATCAGCTCCCCGTGGAATTCCACTATTTTTTCCATGATCCGGTCTTCAGGCTTTAACTCACCCAGCGACTTCCCTGTATAGGGATCTATGAAGACAGTGGTAGAGCCTTCTTCTGTGCTGATACCGATTTCACTGGAGCGTTCGGGGCTTTCTCCCGGACGATACTTGGTGATTTGTGCATCCGGGTGGAGTTTCTTCACTTCTTCGATTTGTTCCGAAGCAGGAAGTTTCTCCCCTTGTGCTTTGACCTCGTAATATTCTTTGTAAAGATTCTGTTCGATCTGTGGCTTGAATAGATAAATGGACCCCGTCACAGCCAGGATGAGCAAGAACGGGGAAATGATGATCCCCGCATAGAAATGCCATCTCCAAATCGTTTGATAAGGAGACATGTTCGATTTTTTACGCATAGTAGATTCCTCTTTTCTTAGTCATGACAGCAGTCTGAGCCCGACATTTCTTCTGAAATAACCGCGATGGCCTCTTGAAAGCTGTGAAGATGCCCTCCAAATCCCGCTTGGAATTGGCGGGCATGCTTGTTCGATTCGAATGCGATGACCTGGGGCTGGCAGCAGTTCAGGTTTAAGTCGGCGTCGATCAGGAATGTGGCGGTCTTCCCACTTATCGTCATATCCGTTAAGAAGTCACGACACATAATCTGCACCACCTCTCCCTGAATGTCCCCGTAACGGAGTAATCCACAGTGAGGGCAGCAGGCCTGCTCGATTGTGTGATCCTTCTTCACTAATTGAACCGATCTTCTGGAAGTGGCAGGCTTCAGGCAATAGATACAGGTATTCGTAGGAATGCCTTGATCCTTGGTGGTTGAAATGCCGTTGGAGGTTTTGTGGACCTTGTTCTCTTCAAGAAGAGGTTTCAAGTCCCGATACACCGTCATCTCAGAAACCTCAAGCCGGGAGCTGATTTCCGATACCCGAAGTGTCCCTTCCTCTTCCAGCCATGTTAAAATTTGTTGTTGTCTGTCGATGGGCAGCATAATCAACGTCCTTTCGAATGAAATCGCTTTATAGTTAAATAGTATGGAAGGATCATAGGTTATTCAAGAGAATGATTGTTGGAAAATGTGAAAAAATGTTGATATGTAACAAGATGGACAATTGTTTTTCATATTTCTCACACAATTGGGTTTCTGACATATAAATTCTTTAGATCAATGCGCTAAGGGAACGCATCTAAATATGATTTGGATCATAGAATTTCAGATTTCGATTTAATTTTGAAGAGACCTCAAGGAAAAAGAAGGGATTTTGGTTCAAAAACAGAATGATTATAGTGAATGATAGAATTCAAGGAGGTATGAACAATGGGGAGATTAGTGCATTTTGAAGTACATGTGGATGATATGGAAAGGGCAAAAACGTTTTATGGCGGAGTATTCGCCTGGAAGTTCGAGGACTGGAGTGAATACGCAGGAATGCCTTACGTCGGAGCTGTGACCGGGGACGAGAACGAGATGGGAATCAATGGTGCGTTGATGCAGCGTCAAAGTGCCCCTCCTGAACCGAACCAGCCGATGAACGGATATTCGTGTACGATGGGTGTTGAGAATTATGATGAAACGGAGAAACTCATTCTTGAACATGGTGGCAAGGTAGCGATGCCTAAGTACGCCCTTCCGGGAATGGCGTGGCAAGGTTACTACATAGATACGGAAGGCAATGTATTTGGAATTCACCAGCCGGATAAGGATGCGAAATAGGATTTTTCAGATTGAAAGATACGATGTTGCCTGACCTGTTGTGGGTCAGGCAACATGTGTGAATGGATGAGTTTATGAAGGATCAGGCAATGGGAAATGGATTGAAAATAGTAAGAAGATTAATAAGCATAGTCGTTTTGTCTTTATCGGTTCATGGTTTGTTCACTGGGAAGTTTGATCTGTTACCGCTCATGATGCTATTTTTAGCTGTGCTTATGTTCATCATAGGAGTGGAAGAATTTCAGAAGAACCAGAAGTCTTATAGGGGGTATGTATTTCTAGTGGTCTCTTTACTTGGGTTTCTGGTGTCGATTCAGGGTGTTATGTACTAACGGGCTACCGTATGTCAATAGAACGAATCAGTAATGAGGGGCATATCTGTATGACGAAACAATTTGAAAACATGATTCATACAATTGATTCCTTAACGGAAGAAGAGGTCAAAGCATTGTTAAAATTGATTTATGCCAGGATGGATATCGTAGAGAATGGGAATGGATATTCAAGTGAACAATGTGTCTCTGATACTCTTAACATGTTCAAGGAGATTCCGAGGATTAAACATACATAGGATTAACCATTCTACCCGGTCAACGATTTGTGTATGGTTGTGCTTGGCTGGATAAAAACGACCCGTCAAGTTGACGGGTCGTTCCTTATTTCTCCTGTCTATAGAAAGCAACTGCAGCTTCTGCCAGTTCAAGAATTCTCTGGTGAAGTTCCTTCGGTTCGATGACTTTCACCTGATCGGCAAATCCGAGCAGATACCCCTTGGCTTCTTCCTCTGTATCAAATGAGAGAGTAACGGGTATCCATTCCTTATTTCTCCTATCTCCTATTTCAAGTACTCGTGCAAAGCGGCCGGTGAATGTCAGCCTCGACAAGGTGGAGGCGGTGACTTCCACCTTCACTTCGTATGAGGGTAATTTTTTGATAAAGGCCTGGGTGGAAGAATTCCAATATTGAGCCAGGTTGAATTTCTTTGGTCGTTCAAATGTTTCCTCTAAAGGAACGGCAGATTGGATCCGGGAAGCCCTGTAATTGCGGATGTCTCCATTTTCTTTGGAGGCGATCAAGTACCATAGATCCCCCTTGGCCACCAGACCAAGTGGTGACACGGTGCGATCGTCCGTATTTCCGTCAGCCCTTTGATAGGTGATGGTCAGTTTGTTTTCTGTCCATATGGCTTCTTTGATCACTTCCAACGATGCTCGCTTCTCTTTCTGCTTCCGCCATGAGCTTGTGTCGATGTGGATGCGATTCCATACGTCTTTCGCGCTTTCCCGGTAGATCAATGGAATGGAGGCAATAAGTTTGTTTCTCGCTTCCTCGGACGTACGGGTCAAGCCGAGATCGTCGAGGAGATGGGCTGAAGGTGAAACGAACAACGCACGGATTTCAGATTCTTTCAAACCGGTCAGATCCGTCTGATAGTCTTCAAGTAAGGACCAGCCTCCGTTTTTCCCGCGCTCAGCCACCACGGGTATCCCTGTTCCGCTTAGTGCTTCCATGTCTCTGTAAATTGTCCGTTCGGAAACTTCCAATCTCTCTGACAGTTCTTTTGCAGTCATTTGGCCGTGTGTTTGTAATAATAAAAGAATGGATACCAGTCGGTCGCCTCTCATCTTTTTCACCTTTTTTCTTAAACGATTAGTTTAATTTAATTAAATATGACAGTTGGTGTCAAGAATAGGATCGTATAATGAACGTATCTTGTAGATGAAAGGAATGGGATATATGAAATCACTGACTGGTAAGGTTGCACTTGTAACGGGAGGAAGCAGGGGAGCAGGACGCGCGATTGCCGTTGAATTGGGAAAAGCGGGAGCGACGGTATATGTCACGGGACGCAGCACAAAAGGGAATTCCACGCAAAATTTTCCTGGAACAATCGAAGACACAGTTTCCCAAATAGAAGAGGCTGGTGGGAAGGGGATTGCGGTCCGTTGTGATCATACCATTGATTCAGAAACAGAAGCGGTCATCAAACAAATCCGTGAAGAACAAGGGAAGTTGGATATTCTGATCAATAATGTGTGGGGAGCCCATGACATCGGAGTGAATCCGGGTCCGTTCTGGGAACTACCCCTCGTCAATTGGGATACGATGTTCACTGCCGGGGTGCGGGCTCAGCTGGCGACGAACCACTTTGCCATCCCGTTGCTCCGTGAGAATAAAGAAGCGCTTATCATTCACACGACTTTCTGGGATGATGGCAAGTACACGGGGCAGTTCTATTATGATCTGGCGAAAAATGCACTGGTGCGTATGGCGTACGGACTTTCAGAAGAACTAAAAGAGGATCATATCACGGTCCTTGCCGTTTCGCCGGGATTCATGAGAACAGAGCTTGTACTCGACCATATGGGAGTGGACGAGGAAAGCTGGCAGGAATCTGAAGACTTAAGGAAATCGGAGACCCCTTATTATGTTGGACGTGCCATCAAGGCGCTCTCGATGGATCCAGGGGTGATGGAGAAGACGGGTCACGTGTTGAAAGCCGGAGACTTGGCGAAGGAGTATGGATTCACGGATGTGGATGGACGTTACATTCCGCCGTTTACGATGTAGGATGGGGGTCCCCCTTTTAAAGGGGGCTTTTTCTATTTGTAAACTCCATTCTTAATCAACCTATAAGCCGAATAGACTATTCATGATAACCACTTTCAAAAGGAATAGGGGTGGCATGATGTTTTCGGTGACAGAGATGCAGACGTTCGAGTTGTTTTCTGTTCCACATATTGCTGTGCTTTTGATGTTTGCGGCTATATCGTTTACGTTGATTTACTTTAGACGATTCCTAAAGAGGTATCAGTCATTCATAAAGGGGACGTTATTCTGGATGTTGGTCCTGAGTGAAGTGTCGTGGCATATCTGGCTTGTGGCAACAGGGACGTGGGAGGTGGGGGATCTGCCACTTCAGCTTTGTTCTGTCAGTACATTCATCGCGATTTATTTATTCCTCAAGCCGAATCGGAAGGCCTTCTATCTGCTTTTCTTTATCGGGTTTCTCCCTCCGATCTTAAGCATGGTAACACCAGAAATGGCTTATCAATTTCCTCATTTTCGCTTTCTTAAATACTTTCTCCATCATGCGGCCATTGCCTGGTCCGTCCTTTATTTCATCGTGTATGAGGGATACCGGGTACCAAGAAAAGCTGTATGGACCGGCTTCCTGATGGTCAACCTTCTCGCCCTGCCGATCTTCTTTCTTAACCTTCTTCTCGACACGAATTTCTTCTACTTAGCCAATCCGACGGAATCCAAAACGATCCTTTCCTTTTTCGGTTCGGGTGTCATGTATTATATCAATCTGGAAATTGCGGCACTCTTGGTGTTTTTTGTGACGTATCTTCCGATGGGGATGCTTATGAAGCGGGAGAGGTTGAATGGGTAACTCTTTTCTGATTTTTTTTCGGTGGAAGTAAAATAAGTGAATCTGAAAGGCTCTCCCACCATTTCGGTGGGAGAGCCTTCTTTCCTTAAACCTGAACCTCAAACTGCTTCGAATACAGTCTTGAATAAGGACCAGCTTGTTTCAGTAACGAATCATGTGATCCTTCCTCAACTATCTTCCCATCTGACAAAACCACAATTCTTTCGGCATTCCGGATTGTCGATAAACGATGGGCGATCACGAGCGTCGTTCTTCCCCTTGCCAGCAATTCCAGGGATTCCTTGACGATGCTTTCACTTTCATTATCCAAGGCGCTTGTGGCTTCATCTAGAATGAGGATGGGCGGGTTCTTCAAGAAGACGCGGGCAATACTGAGCCGCTGCTTCTGGCCTCCGGATAATCGCACGCCACGCTGGCCGATTTCGGAATGATATCCTTGAGGCAAACGAATAATGAATTCGTGGGCGTTGGCTTGCTTTGCAGCCATCATCACCTCTTCGTCTGTCGCGTCGGGATGACCATATCGGATATTATCCATGACGGTTCCGGAAAAAAGGTACACATCCTGCTGCACGATCCCGATGTTGCTTCTGAGGAACTTCAAGTCCAGGCTATTCACATTTTCACCATCTACATAAATCCCGCCAGAGGTGACGTCATAAAAACGGGGGATCAGGGAGCTAAGGGTTGTCTTTCCGGCTCCGGATGGTCCGACGATAGCTACGTATTCCCCCGGGAGTACTTCAAGAGATAAACCCTCAAATACCGGTTCTAAGGATGGTTCGTAGTGAAATGATATGTTTTTTAATAAGATATGTCCCTTCACGTTTGAGAGAGACTTTGCTTCAGGCTCATTCTCGATGACCGGCTTGGTATTCATGATTTCCATGAATCGCTGAAATCCTGTCACACCCTCCTGGAATTGTGTACTCATATGAGTGAGCCTCTGGATGGGTTCAATCATAAAGCCTATATACAGGAGAAAGGTGATCAAATCAGCCAGGTCAAGGGACGCATTCACAATCTGAACGGACCCGAAAATAATGATGGTTATCGTAATCAATTGAATGAATGCTTCCGTCCCGTTATAGAAGTATGCCTCCGCTCGGTAAGTCCCTCTCCTGCTTTCCAGAAACCGTTGATTCTCCACGTTGAATTTCCTGATTTCAAGAGATTCATTGGCAAACGACTGAACGACCCGGATGCCCGATAAGGAATCCTCCACCTGGGCATTGATATCGCCGATCCGCTCTTTGTTATCCGTCAACGACCGGTTCAGCCTCTTATTGAAATATAGCGAAAAGAATCCGAGGACCGGAAAAAAACAAAAAACGGCAAGGGTAAGCGGAGCATTGACCCAGAACAGAATCACAAACGCTCCAAGAAAACGAACGAGATATTTCACATAATCTTCAGGTCCGTGATGATAAAGCTCCGATACCATTAAGAGATCATTCGATACCCGGCTCATCAACCGACCCGTGTTCTCTTTATCATAAAAGCTGAAAGAAAGCTTCTGCAGATGAGCGAATAATTCACCTCTCATATCGGTCTCCATTCGTGCCCCGATCTCATGCCCCTTGTAGTCCACAATATAATTACCGATATTTTGGGCGATTACAAGAAGGATCATCAAAACGCCGACCCAAAGGACATCGGCAAAAGCCGTGGAAAGACTTCCTGCCAGAACATCCTTCGTCACATAACGAACAAGCATCGGAAAAACGAGAGTCAGGGAAGACGTGATCAACGCACAGAACAACACCATAAGAAAAATCGAACGATACGGTTTGTAATACGAAAGAAATTTTTTAATTGGAAAACGCATAATGTACCCCTTTAATGTGTTATTTCACAGAACACATATAAGGGGGAAGACCGTCAACGTTAAAAAGGTGTTCCACCCTTATATGATTGTACGGTTACCATAGCAATGTTTCTCATGAAAACAGCCTCCTTTAACTTCGATATATTCATTGTATGATGGGGTGGAAGAAAAATAAAGTTAATTTTCTGATAATGAAGGTGAATCATGTTCAAAGAATAAGGATAAAAACCTTCATCACAAGGTATCCAGTTTTGATTCAAAACTTTATATAAAGGTTGAGGGTGAATGGGCGATCAGTGGAAGGGGGTAACCCAAAATGGTGATAAGGTACGAATTCAATTACTAGAGGCAGGGATATACACCTAGAATGGCGACCCATTATTCCCCATGCCCGTAACGATGTGAATCAGTCATAAATACGGTACGGAACAGACGCGAAAACAAAAAGAAGATTTTTAGAGAAAAAAGAGATAGTAGAGAACAACAACAACAACAACGCGCCTGTGGTGGGCGCGCGTTAGGCTTGAGGCGATCCAAAACTTAATTGACACTGCCCAACCAACATTTACCGGAATGCCATTAGAAAGTCTCAGAAACCAAATGGACCATTACGAGAAAACTGAACCTCTTTTTGTTCTGGACGTCCATTACAGGGGTAAAAAGGTTTTAAGAATGGATGAGAACATGTGTTAAGAGCAGGAGATCAGGTGGGGGAATTCTATCGAATAAGCAAAGTCTTTCTTTCAGGTGTCACCCGAAAGGAAGACTTCATAAGTATTGATTTAACTTCTCGTATATTGATAAAAGATGTTGTCTTTCCTCTTTGGTTAGCTTCTCAAAAAGGTTTTGCCGCAGGGCTTGTCCTTCTTGTGATGCTTTGTGGATCATGTCGATTCCCTTATCTGTTATTTCTAAATAGCTGATTCTCCGGTCGTTCTCGTCGACGAGGCGGACCACCAATTGCTTGGTGACGAGCTTTTCGGCTAGGTGGGTCAGGGATGGGGGAGTAATCCCCAGGTTCTTAGCGATATCCGACGGACGGCTTTTGCCGTTTACCTGCAGGTGACTTAGGACAAGAATGTGGGAAATTCCGAGATTTTCTTTAAAACCCTTGTTCCACTGGATAATTAATTTATTTGTAACCTGATCCATGGTATGGAGCAATTCAAATATTGTTTGATCTTTCATCATGTGAAGGGCCTGCTTTCTGTAAAAGGATAAGAAGCCCCTGGTAGGAAAGGGGCTTTAAGAATTCTTTTCTTACCATACCATATTATTGAGCGGAAAAACCTCCGTCAATGACTAATTCGGCACCTGTGATATATGAGGATTCGTCCGACGCGAAATATAATGCCGCATTGGCGATGTCCTCGGGCTTACCTAAGCGTTGCAAGGGGGTTGCCTGAACCAATTGTTGAAGAAGGCCTTTGGATTCCTGCAGGGCTTGAGTCATTGGAGTTTCAATAATCCCAGGAAAAAGGGCGTTTACTCGCACGCCTTGGCGACCGAATGTAGTGGCCGCTGCTTTTGACAGGGATCGCACAGCTCCTTTTGAGGCTGAATAATGATTAAATCCCTGACCGATTTGTGCGGTATAGGAAGAAATATTAATAATGGATCCCGTTTGCTTTAGTGCCATCAAAGGTGCTACATGCTTGATACCTGCAAACGGACCATAACCATTGATTGATAGCATCTTATCCCAATCTCCGAGTCCGATTTCCTGGTAAGGCTTTTCTGATGAAATACCGGCATTATTGACCAGGATATCGACTTTACCAAACCGGTTATTCACGTCATGGGCAAGCGTCTCCCATTCTTCATCGGACGTGACGTTTAACTTCATTCCATACACATTCTTCTTTTCACTCGCTTTTTTTAATGCCATTTCATTAATATCTGCAGCGATGACAATCGCACCCTCTTTACTGAAGAGATCGACCATCTTTTCACCTATACCTGAAGCACCGCCTGTAATGATTGCTACTTTATTGTCCAGTCTTCCCATCATGTTTCCCTCCGTTACCTTCTTTAGTTGATCAATTTTCGATTCTATCGACAATGGCAGCCTGAGCCTCCTTGCTATTATTTAGACGTCTAATTATTAGACATCTAAATAATAACATCTTTTACATCAGAAATCATGAGGTTTGACTTGAATGATTTTACCAGGAAAGAGGTTGTGCTAGCTTGCCGGGGGACAGGCACTTAATCAATTTATACACTCAAACGTATCAGATATAAGGGCAGCATGAGGAAAACGTGAAGCGAGGGGGCAAAGCCGGAAGAATGGTCGGAGGAACCAACATGTACAGGTTTCCTGCTTTTTTAGGTGGTTGATGGCAAGTTGGTTTATGTTCCATGGAACCGGTTAAACTAGCTTTAACCAATAGCCACAATGAGGAGGAAAAGGATGTTCTTGCAAGGGCAAATGATAACAGGTGAGTTTGACTCAACCATGAATGAATTTTCTTTACAGAAAGTGAAAGAATTCGATACACAAACGGTCCTTAATAAAAATCAAATCGATAGTATTTATCACTATTTAAAAAAGCATGAACACGACAAGGATGGGCAGATCATCACGTTAAACGATCAAGTCCTTGTACGCTTAACTCATAGTGAATTAAACCAGTTACTTGGTGATATGGAGAGAGTGTTGTCCATGTACCACTAGTATGGATTTGGGGAATAGGTGTTGGTGTTGCTGCATACCGGCCCTTAGAATCTGGTGATTGATTAGTAAAGAAGGTCCGTCCCTCATGTGAATTGAGGGACGGACCTTCTTTACTTTCCTATAAATTGATGTAACGATTGAAATGAGAGCTTACTGCCTCGGACCAAGCAGCATCACACCAACCCCAACCAAACAAATCCCGGCACCGACCCAGTCATACACATCGGGAGTCTTCTTATCGATTCCCCATCCCCATAGGACGGACAGTACAATGAACACCCCGCCATAAGCTGCGTAAACCCGGCCGAATGAAGGGAAAGACTGAAAGGTGGCGATGACTCCGTAGAGGGCAAGGGCGATTCCGCCGGCCAATCCCCAATAGGATGGCTTCCCTTCCCGGAGCCATAGCCATATGAGGTAGCCTCCGCCGATTTCTGCGATTCCGGCAAGGACGAATAAGATGATGGCATTTAACAAGTGGATCACTTCCTATATAAGTTTATGTACTTGGATTATAACGTACTTCGATGCCTAAGGTTTAAACTCCATCTTTCCAAACATTTGTCTATTTCCAGTAAACCTTCTACAATAAAAGGAACAAGAGACGTTCACTCGTCTCATGACGGAGGTGGAAGTGAAATGGATAACACCGAAAAGCATTTTTCAGAGGAAAAGTTTTGGGATAAGTTGAAAAGGTATGGCTTGAAGGCGGGACATTCCGTCGTGTATACGGCGCTTCTCCTTTATTTTGTCCTGCAAAAGCCGGATGTTCCGAAGAAGTCGAAGATGGTCATCATCGGGGCACTCGGGTATTTCATCCTTCCGACAGATTTCATTCCGGATATGGCAGTGGGAGTAGGGTTTACAGATGACCTTGGTGCCCTGGGTCTCGCTTTATTGCAGGTTGCGATGTATATCGATGATGAGGTGAAAGCGAAGGCCAAGGCGAAGTTGAGTGACTGGTTCGGCGATGATGTCGATACGTCGGAGGTTGACGGGAAGTTGTAGGGAACTCCTTTGGAAGAGAATCATCCCATTGCTTCAAAATAATAGGCGCCTGGTCTGACGAGTTCCCTCTTCAGACCAAGTGCCTTTTTTAATGGTTATTCATCATGTGATCAATCTGCACCCGATCATAATCCAATATCCAATCATTACATTCTTTGTATAGGGAACGCAGGTCCTCTTTATCAGACGCAATGATGTCGCAACCACGGTCATCGTATAGATGAAAAATCATCTTTCGTGTGACATTCACGAAGTAAATATCTATACCCGCGTGTTGGGAGCCTTTTAAAAGTTGCGTCGGATGGGGGAAGTCCTGATATGAAATCGCCATTAGGAGTTGTTGATACCGGATATCATGCTTTTGACACGGCAGGATGAACCGATGTGTGACCATATTTTCATCTTCTTCTTCAAAATGGAAGAGCTCATAAAAAAGCTTGTACCTAGTGTCCTTACGCCTGATATATTTCTGATACACTTTTGTGGGCCTATTCTCAAGAAACCGGTCATGCTTCATGGTGTGAACATCCGTAATGAGAAGAATATCATCTGAATCTTTGAATACGTGGTCGAATAGACAAGTCGTTCGATCCTTCATTTGCTTCAGGTTCCTCTTGTTTAAATGATCGACGCCTGGAATGGATATTTCAAAGCGCAGACCATATGTAGACGAATAAAATAGGGATGGCCGAAGCACTATACCATCAAAATGGTTTTGCATAAAAAGGAATAATTTGTTCTGCATACATGACTCCTACTGAACGGATTTGCTGTCTTTATGATATGGATCATACATTGTCCAATGTCTTCTGTTCCTCATTCTTTTCATATTTTTTTGTGAAGTAAAGCGTAAGGATTATCCCGAGTACCACAATGCTGATACAAACAGATAGAGGGAAGTCCCAGCGTGTATAGAGGACCGTTGAAGCCCCGATGATCGTGATCCATTCGAAGGCTAAAAAGGATTTAAGGTATTTCATCGCGTTATCTCCTTTAGTTCCATTTATTGTTAATTAATAGTACCATATTTTGATTGGAGATAGTGATTAATATCCGCCCATTACTTTTCGTCGTATAAATCCTCGTCCCCCTGAGGTTCTTTAATGCCATGCTTTTCTTCAAGAAATTGCCCAATGGAGGAGTTGTTGATACCGTCCCGGACAGCTCTTTCAATAACCAGGTAGAAGATTAGTAGAGTAACCAGTGCCCCTAGAATCATGAATGGAATCTCCATATTTTCACCTCCGTTTACTTCACGCTTATTCTATTCTTTGAATCTTTAAGTTAGGTACAGAGTGTATTAATCTCCTGTAATAAGCGGAACGAATGGAAAAGCCGCCAAATTCCTCATGGGAGGTGGATGAAAACCAGGTGAACGAATTTTTGATAAAGGTTAAGTCTTCCGGCAACTCTGGGGCCACCCAGTCATATAAACCATTGGCATAGTGTTGCAGTAATTTGCAGGTCTGTTCATTTGCTTCCATTAGATAAACGGTGGCTGGTGGGCCCAAGGTGATGGTATTTGCCCATTCTTTTGTTTGGTATGATTCGGTGATATGTGGTTTGAATTCTGCAAGAACATCCTGATCGTAAGACAGTTCTTTTCTGGTGATGAAGTAAAAAGTATCTGAATGCTCGCAAAGCAATTTAATAAGGGAATGGTACGTTTCATCTGTAGGGTTAGTGATCAGGTCCCAGTATTCTATTATATTCATCTATTCATTCACTCTCCTTCATAAAGAACTGAAATTTAATTTATCCACCCATTCAACACCATCCCCATATTCATCACCATATGAAAAGCGATCGAAGGATAGATGCTTTCGGTCTTTAACACCACGATGGCATAGAAGAGTCCTCCGAAAGAAAAGAGGAGGCTGAGAAGCAGCGGGATTCCGATGGATAGATGTAAGAGACCGAACCCTAGGCTTGTGACCGTGACGGCATAAAGGACGGAGACGTTTCGTTTCAACGATGACAGCATGACGCCTCTCCAGATGAGCTCTTCCATGGTAGCGTTGAGGATGGTGAATCCTAGAGCAAAAAGGAATAATGATTTCACTTCACTTATGCTTGAGGACCAGATGAGTGGGATGAAGATGGTGCTTGATCCCGCTAGCCCAATCAGTAAGAATAAAGGCATAGAAATGGTATGGGAAGGCATGGGGATACGCTTTTTCCAATTTGGAAACTCAGTGAAGAAACGGATCTTTTCTTTTAATCTCAAATGTGAGAGTACTAATGCCAGCAGAATGAATAGAAGGAAACTTCTGTTCAGCAGGATTTTTGTTTCTTTTGACACATTCCATTCGTTGATCCAGGCGGTTGCGAATTGAAATGCCAGTAACCCGAGCAGGAAGAAAATGAATAGGGAATTGACGGATCGGTTCTGTTTTGTAGAGAGATGGAGGGTGAAAAGGCCTAACACCGGCAGCATTCCCAAACCGTATGCTCTGTATGAAAGAAGGATGATGCCTGAGAGAAACAGGGCGGCAGAACCGATAAGGAAAAGGTGATACTGGGAGCGGGTCATGGTGGCCCTCCTTGATTATTTTATAAAGATAGTTTAGCATAATTTTCCTATTTTGTAGATGTCCGTTTTCTCCTATGGACGAAGAGGGCATTGCTTGTGGTAAAATTAGGATAGTTTACATAAGAGGGGGAATGACCGTGTACAAACATATCATTTGGGACTTCGATGGCACACTTTTTGATACATATCCCGTGATGGCGGGGAGCTTCAAGGAAACGCTTGATAGTCATGGATTCGAAGAGCCGTTAGAGGAGATCATGAAACAGATGAAGGTATCGATGACATCCGCTCTGAAATACTATGAACAAAAGTATGGGATTGGGAAAGATTTTGTTACAGCCTACGATTCCCGGAGAAAAGAAGTGGAATTCGATTTGTCCAAGCCCTTTGAAGGGATTGTGGAACTTTGTAAGTATATTCATTCCACTGGCAGAAGGAATTATTTGTACACCCACAGAGGCGAGTCTTCGATCAAGATGCTGGAGAGTTACGGGCTGACTGGCTATTTTACTGACTTCATCACCTCCCAGCACGGGTTTGAGAGAAAGCCGAGTCCGGATGCCATTCAGCATTTGATTCGAACTCATCATATCGATCTTTCTGAAGCGATCATGATCGGGGATCGGGATTTGGATTTGGAAGCGGGGAAGAATGCCGGGATCAGCTCCTGCTTTTTTACGGATAAGATGGAAGAGAATCCTCATGCAGATTATGTTGTGACGAGTGTGGAGGAGTTGTATTCGATCATTTGAGGCTTGAACTATGAGAGGCCATACAATGAATGACAAGCTTAATGGGGTGGGGCGAATAAGATTATTTTCCTTGCCACGAACTATATATTGGTATATGCTGATTTCGAAAATATATAGGTGACATAGGGAAACTATGTTGGCGTCCAATTGGTTAATGACGATTTGTTATCGTAGCGCAGTGCCTCCTGAGTATCGGGGGCACTTTTATTTATATGTAAGGGGGAATGGGTAGTGTGGATAAAGGATGAGCTGTACGGAGAATACAAAGTAGACAAGGTACTGGAAGAACTGATTCTAAGTGATACGGTTCAACGTTTAAAGGGGATCCATCAAGGCGGAGCCAGCTTCCTGGTCAATGAGGAGTGGAATGTAACCAGATACGAGCACTCAGTGGGTGTGATGCTCTTGGTCAAACAACTGGGAGGGCAAATAGAGGAGCAGATTGCAGGATTGCTGCATGATGTGTCCCATACTGCCTTCTCTCACGTCATCGATGGGGTTCTTGATAATCTTTCCGAGGATTATCACGAAGACATATTTGAACAGGTCATCCTTGATTCTGAAATTCCTGAAATCTTGGAGAAGTACGATTATGACTATAGGGATATCCTCCTTGATGATTCCCAATGGTCCTTACTTGAGCAACCCGCACCTGAACTTTGTGCAGATCGAGTGGATTACACGTTGAGGGATATGTACAGATACGGGTTTATTTCATTGAAAGAGGCTCACGATTTCCTGGATGAAGTCGCAGTGGTGGAAGGAAAGATCTGTGTGAAAACCATTGGTGCAGCGGAGTGGTTTGTGAAAACGTATTATACAGAGGTCATTGACTTTTTCATGAATCCATTGAATATATATGGAAATCACGCACTTTCCAACGTTCTAAAGGCTGCATTAGAAAAAGGATGGATCAGCTTGGATGATTTTCTTGGGCAGGATAAAGAGGTACTCCTGAAACTCCAAAAGACGGATGACCACATTCAGATGCTCCTAAATGAACTGACTCAAGATGTATCTATAGAAGAAAATAAAGCCGAATTTGACATTCATCATAAAGGGAAGGTGAGACTGATAGATCCCTCGGTTATAGATGGGAATGGATTGCTGAAGTCGTCTGTTTTGTCGGTAGAAGTGAGAAAAAGAGGGCAATCCGCTTATGAGATCAGTAAATCTGGCCGGTATTTGAAGGTGAAAAGGCGTGGGGATCAGTTTGGTTGAATAGGATCCTGCTTTTTTACACTTCATGACCCGGTTTCCGTTACTTATAATCCGGTTATTGAAGAATGATCCGCTTTCCCCGAGTTTTAATCCGGTATCCCGAAATATAATCCGCAAATCATTTTATAATATTTTGTCGAAAAAAAGGCAAGGTATTGCTGCTGCCGGAGCATTCTTCAGTTGAAGAGAAAAAAGTAACAAGCATCGATGGTTAGGAAGAAAAGCGGGTCGTCCTATAGGAAGACCCGCTTTTTGTACGGGAAAACATATTCGGTCCTATTCATGCTCATACTATAGCATATACGTTTAAAGGAGCGAGTACCATGACTGAATCCCAGCAGACAATGCTTAACCGTTTAAAAGAGATCCAGGAGAATCAAACCGAAGTGTGGAACAGCTACTGGCAGGAATATTCTGATTTTGCCACCTGGCCGTTTTGGGTATTGGCTGCATTGTTTATTCTTCCATTGATCGTGCTTTTTTTTAGAATAGATAAACGAAAGGCCCTTCTTTTAGGGTTCTATGGATATAATGTCCATGTTTTCTTTACATACGTAGATGCGATAGGAGCTAACATGGTGAAGTGGTTCTATCCATATAAAATCTTTCCAGTGCTTGCAAGCTCGGTTTCATTGGATGTGTCCGTGGTCCCGGTTGCCTATATGCTCATGTATCAATTCACATTGAACCATCACAAAAATTACTATCTGTTCATGTTACTGCTCAGTGCAGTCTTTGCATTTGCTTTCAAGCCATTACTTGTTGCGTTCGGTCTGTTTGAGATGAGCAGGGGAATGAATTATTTCACCTTATTCATTGGATACGTAGTTGTCGGTCTGATCGCGAAATGGATCACGAATGTCTTTGTTTATTTCGAAAAGAAAGCTCAATAATCTTTTATGGTTTCCCATCTGCCTTTCCCATGACATTGATAAAATCTTCTACAAACATTGGATAGTCCAATTCAAGGAAGATGTTGATGTTTTTTTCAGCGGGCTTGGAACTGGGCCTGAAGTCTGCGATGGACGTTCCCATTCCTGTTCCCGTGGTCAAGATGTTGATCTCCCTTCTGATGGACTTCCCCATTTCCGGGTTCACCATCAGGGATAGGGTCACGACATCGTGCATGGGTGCACCGTTTATACCAGGGACGAGCTTCTTATAAGCATCAATATAGTATTCCATGACTTCATCCATGATTTCGATCAATGGGTTATCTGACATCTGCTGGATGTAGCGGATTTGGTCCATGGTGATGATGGCTTTGTTCGAGACATTCAAGGGTACGACGTAAAGGTTGTTCAGATCCCTGACCACCACCTGTGATGCAATGGGGTCCCCATAGAAGTTCGCTTCTGCAGAGGGGGTGACGTTTCCTGGAACCAAAAAGGCGCCTCCCATAATGTAAAATTCCTTGATTTCCTCGACGATGTTTTCACCTAATAAGTGAAGGGTGGCAAGGGATGTATTTCTCCCCACGTCAACGATGGTGATATCGTCCTGGTCCTTGATGATCTTGTAGAGTTCTGAGAAATTGGTCAGTTCACCAGATAAGCTCTCAGGGGGTCTGATTGGACCGAGACCTTCCTGTCCGTGTATCTCAGGATAATACGTAGGGATTTCCCCTGACGATGGACTATTGGTTCCCCCGATGATCGGGACATCCTCTCGTCCGGCAAGCTTGAGTAAGTAGGCGATATTATCCGTTGCCTGCTCTTTTGATGTATTCCCATAGCTTGATACGATGGCGAGGACCTTGATGTCGGGGTTCAGCAGGGCGTACATGATGGCAATGGAATCATCAATGCCGGGATCCGCAAACAAAATGATTTTCTTCATCGGACATTCTCCTAACCAATTATGATGTATTTATATAACGTATCGATAGAAAAAAAGGAATATGCCTTTGATAGAGTCCAAACAGATGATTTGTCATCATTCACCAAACATGTAATGATGAATTCATACCAAATTTATCGGAATAAGGAGATGAGGATATGAACGTAGCAGTAGTAGGAGCGAACGGACAAATCGGGAAGCAAGTGATCGGGCTCTTAAAAGAAAGCAGCGAGCATACACCAAGGGCCATCGTGAGAAAGGAAGAGCAGGCCAGTGCCTTTGAACAGGATGGGGTCCAATCTTCACTGGTTGATTTGGAGGGAACGGTGGATGAGATTACACATGGTCTGAAGGGTGCCGATGCCGTCGTATTCACAGCCGGTTCAGGTGGCAAAACAGGAGCTGATAAAACCTTGCTCATCGATTTAGACGGAGCGGTCAAAACGATGGAGGCGGCCAAACAGGCAGGAATCGACCGGTTCATCATGGTGAGTGCCCTTCAGGCTCACAATCGTGAGAACTGGAACGAGTCCTTGAAGCCGTATTATGTGGCAAAGCATTTTGCCGACCGGGCATTGGAACAGAGCGGATTAACCTATACCATCATCCGTCCCGGCGGTTTGCTGAATGAAGCGGGTACAGGGAAAGTGACCGCAGGAGAGAATCTATCAAGAGAATCGATTCCACGTGAAGATGTGGCGGCCACGATCGTAGCGAGCCTGAACGAAGAACGGACATTTAATAAAGGCTTCGATTTGATTTCAGGTAATGATGGTATTGAAGAGGCTGTCAGAGACGTATAATGGAGATGAAGGAATGATCATCCTGTGGGTGGTCATTCTTTTTTATTCTAAAATGATTGGGTATAGAAGATTCCTTTTTTTGATCCATTCATGCTTAGAGATGCAAATATCTCCAAGCTTTTTTGAATGACGAGGCGAGTCTGAAAAATAAACGGAGAACTTACTCTTCATTAGGAAATAACACTAAAAATAGCTTAAATAGGCGGAAAGATTTCCCCTATTGAGTCAAAAAACGTGAGAATCGTTAATTTTGCTTTGCATAAAGGAAAAAACTCCGCTTATTCACCCCGAATAGAGCTCTATTATACAGAATACCGGGAAATTCTCCGCTTATTTTACATATCACTGGTTGCTCAATTAAGGATAAGATTTCTTACTAAATCACACCTAATTCGCATATCCTCCAATAATTATTTCATACCCCTGTGATTTAGTATGTGAATTAGGAAACAATAAGCAATTAACATTCGTCAAAATGCTGCTGAATCAATAAAAAACACACTGTGAATGATATTGTGAATTCAAGTGCGTTTTCCTATGTGTTTTACAGTGTTTGTACCTCAAAAGTAAACCCGTTTTTCTGAGGGTGGTCATTCTTTTTTCTATGAAAATTAATGATTGTGATCAGGAGTCTATTTTGAAATAATTGGTAGTAAGGCTGGGGGGAATTAAATGAACTGTACTCATTGCAAAAATGAAATGGTAAAAGGGTGTAATGTCAATGTTGAAGGCGTCATGTATGGGATAAAAATAAGTAAAAAACGGAAAGGTTTTTTTAATAAGGTGTCGGCAAAGCCTAAAGCAGCCGTATGTTCAAATTGTGGTTATGTAGCTTTCTATATTGATGATTATAGTCAATTCAGAGAGTAGACATATGTACTAAAAGGGAGATACATAACAATGAAATTTTTTAAGGGAATTTCAGGTGAATCTTCAGTTTGGCAGGAAGGGGACTTAGAATGACTAAGAAAAAAGGATTCATTCCTTCATTGATATTCGGAAGTATCATTTTGTGCACGATAGCAATCGTTGCATTCTTTGTAATTCAAGGTGATAAGGCGAGAGAAATGATCAAGGATGGATTCTCAGATGATGAGCAAGTCTCCCAAACGAACGTAGAAGAAGTAATCAATGAACATGGAAACATCAGTAATCTCGAAGCCTTGGATACCTATATTGATAAGTTGAAAGATAAACAAAAAGCAAAAATCAATGTGATTCATTATGGGATTGAGGGGCAGAGAGTGGTTGAAGAATTGACCTATAATGGGGATGATGTCCACGTTTATCGCAGTGTAGATGAAGAATTCATTGAAGAATACCGGTGTGAAAATGTGGTGATAAATGAAGATGGTCGAAAGAAGCAGTATGTTTTGAAGCGATGTACGGGTGATTTTACGGGGGATACTTTTTTATTATCAAAAACTATAGAGGATTAGGGATAGTTTACTGGCCAGCGGAAGAGAAATCTGAAAAAGATTGAATTGAATGGCTGGAAAATCGTCGACATACCTACTATTACTACAATCACAAGGGGGTTCCTCAATAAGGGGAAGCTTCCTTATTTTTATGAAATAAAATATTGAGTTCACTGCCTTTATTTGAAATAATTGGTAGTAGAAAAATCCTTTTTTTAGAGAGACGGAAGAGCGAGTTTCCATTTATGAAGAGCGGATCAGGAAGAAGGATTGGAAGGGGACTTGGCCGGGGGTTATGGTTCATCATGTATAGAAGAGGGGGAGAAGACTCTTTTGTGGGATGATAATGAGGGATTTGAACTGTCAACTGGGCAAACATAGAAGCGGTTATTTTAGAAATTCAAGCAAGGTTACATAGAATATGAGGTAAAAAAGTAAAAGGTCATTAGAAAAGGAGAGGTGACTTCCATGTACAGCGTCATTTATTTATATCCTGTTCCAAAACACAACAAGGATAAGTTCATTCAGATTAACAAAAAAGCATCTCTTATTTATAAACAGTATGGAGCGATTGAGGATGATACGTTTCAAAGTGCTTTTGTTGATCCTGTATATGGTTGTGTTGGAATGAAATCATCAGTGAGTTTAGATGAAAATGAAATGTTGATGGTATCAATCTCTACATTCTATGACCAAGACCATCATAATCGTGTGATGGAAATGGTAGATAACGATAAGGAAATCATAGATTTATATCATGAGATGCTGACCGTGATCGATATGAGTCGTGTGGTCCGTGGTGAGTTTGAAAAAGTGTAAGCAAATTCTAAATCATGGGAGAAACATGTATGGAAGAGAAGAAGGTACTAACATTGGAATCATTTTGTCATACTGATATTCCCGGTCTTATTGATCTCTCTGCCTCGGTGGGATGGGATTATGATCAGGACGAGATTGATACAGTTCTAGGATCGGGGAGAATATTCGGACACCGAAATGCTGAAGGAATCATTGTGTCAAGCGCAGCCATCATACAGTATGAGAAGGTGGCATCACTTGGAATGGTCATTGTCAACGAACAATATAGAGGGATGGGGTTAGGGAAAGAGGCTACCCAGCAATGCATCGATAGTGTTCCGGAAAACACGACCATCTTGTTAATCGCAACAGAAGAAGGTGTTCCCTTGTATGAAAATATGGGCTTTAAAGTGGTAGATCATGTTCATAAGTATATAAGTGATGGTATGAAGGGACCTAACCCTTCCAAACTATATCTTGACGAATATAAGGAAAGTGATTTAGAGGGCGTTATCAAGGTGGATGAAAGAGCATTTGGTGACAACAGGCGGCCATTTTTGATCAATAGGATCAAGCAATCGAAAAACTGTGTAGTGGTAAAAGATGAGCATTCCCATATTATTGGCTACGGGATGTCTGTTTTGGGACCAGTCAATCTGATTGCAGGTCCGATCGTTGCACCTGATCACCAAACAGCGGAAGAGATCTTCCGAAAGTTATCTTCCTTTCATCAAGGGAGGGTGAGGATCGATGTACCTGCTGGTCAGGATGCGTTTAGACGTTTCTTAGAGGATCAAGGGTTTACTCAAGTCAATGCACCTCCCGTTATGGCTTTGAATGCAGTCGTTATGCCACAACGAAACCGCGAGTTATATGGAATCGCAGCTCAGATTTTCGGGTGATCCTTCCTGAAACCAAGAATAGAAGGGAGATACCGTGAAACACTCTACAATTCTCAAATATGTTTTTTTATTTATGGTTGTTAAAGCCCTTACCGCTTCCTGGGCTTATGCAGAAGACCAGGACTCTTATACGGAACCGTACCAAGCCATTCTAGCGGTTGATAAGGATCTCCAGTTGATTCCTGCCTACAAGCTAGGGGATGAGTCCCTGTACTTTTTCATTAAAGATAAGACCAATCTTGGGGCTACGAAGGTTCGAACGGGAATATTCGGCTGGAAAAGCGGGATGTTTACCTGGGGGCCATTGGATCCAGACAGGGATTATGAAAATCTGCAAGGAATTCAAGGACATGGAGAGGGCTTGGTGTATGGGTTGATCAGAAGTGGTGATGAGAGAGTGGTAACCGTTGGTGATCAAGAAGCCTCGATGGTCAAATTGTCCTTGTTATCCCCCTCAGTAGTAAAGGAACATCAATTGGAGGGGCTATATCTTTGGTATGTTGAAAGCGATAAAAATCTTAATGCTCAGCAGGTTAAGTTACTGCGTAAGGATACTCGGGAAATTATTGATTCGGTAGATTTATAGAATCCAATAGACAGGGAGGGGGAAGGCGTATGATGGATCACTTCTGGTTGAAATTCATTCTGTTTATAGCGGGTTATGGTTTATTGATATTTTTGTTTAATAAAGGAATGCGAAAGTTCCAGATGATCTTCAGCTTTCTTTGCTTTTTTCCAATAAATGAAACTTTCACCAGTTTCAAACGTATGTAAGAAAAAGTAAAAAGGGCAGCAGTGTAAAAGATGCTTTTTTCATTTTTAAGGATAGAAAAGAGGATGGAGAGCGTGGTTGAAAAGGAAAATGTGGTATTAGAATGGGTCAAAGCTTTGGTGATAGCGTTAGTGGTTGTATTTATTGTCCGTACTTTTCTGGTCACACCAATCATGGTGAAGGGATCCTCCATGAATACGACTCTGCAAGACAGGGAGCGGATGATTGTGTCCAAATTAGGGGACACAGAGCGCTTTGATATCGTTGTGTTTCACGCAAATGAGGAACAGGATTATATTAAGCGCGTGATCGGCCTGCCTGGGGATAAGATCGAGTATAAAGGGGACACGTTATACATAAATGGAAAAGCGTATGAAGAACCTTACCTGAATGAACAAAAGGAGAATATACAAGGTGACTTGACCAGGCCATTTACCTTGAAGGATACGGCTGTCGGACAATCGACCGTCCCGGAAGGCCATCTTTTCGTGATGGGGGATAACAGAAGGGATAGTAAGGATAGCAGGCATATTGGGGCGATTCCTATGGAGAAGATTGTAGGGACTACGAATGTTGTATTTTATCCGCTTAAGGATATGAGGATTGTTGGGGAATAGTTCATTTTTAAAGACGCTACAAATTTGTAATAGCTTTCGTGATCAATCTGGAAGGTTTTGTCGGAATTTTCGTAAAATAAACATGAATAGGAGTGAAACATATGGAATTAAAAGTATCAAAGAAAGACGAAAACTTAAATATCAAATGGCAATTAAGCAACATCAACATTCCTTTATCCGATATTAAAGAGGTGCGGAATGATGATACTTATGGCGGTGAAGAGAAAACAGCAATGAGGATTGGTTATCCATATGGACACACGGATAGAGTCGTGATCCAGACAAGGTCAGAAACGTATATTCTGTTCACGAGTCAGGCTGGTTTGAAAGAGAAGATTATGTCGTACATTGGGGCACAAGGAGCACAGTCCTGATCACTACGCGGACATCGAGTTAAGCAAGCACTTATAAAAAGGGGGAACTACATATGAACAAAACCATCACCATTCTTCACACCAATGACCTTCACGGAAACTATGAACTGGTCATACGCCAGGCTGCGTACATAAAGAAACGTGTCAGGGAGCTTAAAGCGCAAGGGGAGAGTTACTTATTGCTGGATGGCGGGGATCACATGGATATGAGTATCAATGAGTGCCTTGCGACGAATGGCCATATGCATTTAAAGATGCTTGCGGATGTCGGGTATCATGCGATGTCGGTGGGGAATAATGAGCTGCTGAGATCGACACCGGCGTTGGTTCGAAAGCATAGCCTGGAGTCAAGTGTTCCGTGGTTGTTATCGAATCTTGTTGAGGGCGATGGGACTCCCATCGGCGGGATGAAAGAAACGCTCCTCGTGTCAATGGATAACGGAGTGAAGGTTGGACTTTTTGGAGCGACCGATCAATTCGAGGATCTTTATGAAAACAAGCACGGATTCAGGAATCTGGAAACCCTTACAGCCATCAAAAAATCCGTGTCCGATTTGAAAGCGCAGGGGGCGGATGTCATCGTCTTTCTATCCCATCTGGGTTATGGTGCCGATGTGGAAATGGCGAAAGAAATCAGTGGCATGGTCGATGTGATCGTAGGAGCTCATTCTCACACAGTACTTCAAAGTCCCGTTGTGGAATCTGGTGTCCTGATTGTTCAAGCAGGGTCTCACGGACAATATGTCGGAGAGCTACAATTGGATTTGCATATCGAGAATGGTCTTCATAAGATTGAATCCTTCGAAGGGAAATTAGCCGAAATCACTCTCGAATCCGAAATCGATGCCAGCATGGAAGCCATTTTAGAAAAGGGTCGCGAGGAAACAAATGAGTTTCTGTCTGAGGTATTGTATACCACAAGGGAAGACCTTACTCATGCTGATGTCATTCAGTTAATGGCCGAAGCCGTTCGGGACTACTGGAAGTCTGAGGTTGGCATTATGTATGGTGGAGCCGCTGTGGACCGAGGCTTGGAATCCGGTGATGTGACGAAGGGGGATATGTACAACAGATGCAGAAGCATGCATTCTCCTGTATTGATGGAGCTTAAAGGTGAACAAATTGTGAGATTGATAGAAGATAGTTTTAATGGGGAGGTTACCTCCAAACAGGTATACGGAAATGGATTCAGGCCGCATGGGATCCCGATTGGGGCTTTAGCGTTTTCTGGAGTGACGTGGAGTCACCATGACGGCATAATTTCTGATATTAAAGTGAATGGGGAAAGCCTGGTGGAAGAGAAGGTCTACAGGGTAGGGACAGGGTCGCCGTTATTGTACGAAGAAGTATGTGGATATTCTTCGGTGAAGGGGAACACATTGATCGAGGTTGGGAAGACAGAGATGGTGAAGGATGTGTTTATGAATTATTTAAGAGCCAACAAGGAAGGCTCAGTCATGTTCAATTAGGTGGTGTGTAATCTGGAATATTGGAGCTTATGGTCCCTTTATTTTAAAAGAAGAAACGATCAGCAGTTCAAGAGCCGCCGATCGTTCTTCTATACCTATCCCTGAGCTGCTTTCCCTTTTCTCGACTTCCAGAATACCATCCCGCCCAGTATCAACGGGATAACGAATTGTACTGGTATATGGAGGTAGTAGGGGACGAGTTTCAACCCCACATATAAGTGCTCGGCGATATTGTCACTTCGGTGGAGGGAAAGCAGGTAGATGGCCACCATGAAAAGGAGGACATGCCAGCTCTTTTGTTTCAACTTCAACAATTGTGTCAGTACGACCTGTGCTGCGTAAAGGAATATAGATACCTTCATAAAGCCTCCGCCGATTAATAGCAGATAGGTGAAAATTTCCAGGTGTTCGACGATGCCTAGATAGGTAACCAGTTCCATCGCTTTGACAAATGGAAAGTAATACGTGTTGGCGAAGGGGGCATGGAGGATACCGATGACCATCTCCATGGTGATCATGACTATCAGACCGGCGATGACGATGGGAATCCATACAATTTTTTGAAGCTTTTCTTTTCCTGCAATGGACGGTAGTAAGACGAGAAACACGACCAGTTCGCCGTAGGGAAAGGTGAGACCGGTCGGGAAGATCATTTTCTTCAGGGGCTCCCATCCTTGTGAGAACAATGGAAACAGATATTGGGTGTGAAATTCTTCTGACAAGAAACCGAGTAACCATAAGAACACCAGGATTATGAAGGAACAAAAGGACAGGATGACGGCACTCCTCGCAATCGTTTCTATCCCAAGCATCGTACAGTAGCCAACGATAAGCAGGAATGGGATGGAAGCGACCCAATTGGGGGCATCGGGATAAAGGATCTGGGTAGTAAAGAAGGCAAAATCATTTATCACCCGCCCCGCTATGTAGAGAAAATAAAAGCTGAATACCACGGCGAGAATCTTGGATAGGAAGGATCCGAACCCCATTTCCAGAAGAGGGATGAATTCCAGCCATAAACTCCTTTTTACTATGAGATAGTAGAAGTAGAAAAGGATGATTCCAAATGCTATTTCCATCCCTGTTGCCAGTATGCTGTCTTCCATGGCCGTGAAATTCAAGCCGATGACGATGGTACTACCGGTTAAGAAGAGAAGCATCATCGAGCATAATTCAAGCCCGGATATGGATACTTTGTTCATCAATTCCATCCCCCTTCATTGATTATTGCTTAGTATGCCCGAATCGGATAAATCGGACATCGATGCTAGTGTCCACATTAATCGTTGAGAAAAAATCCTTGTCTTTCCGTTTCTTTTTCCATACATCCGGGTGCTGCCGGTAAAGGGCATCACTCAGTCCAAGAGTATCCGTTCCATCCTCACTTGACTTTTTGATAAGTGCCTGTATATCGGATTTGATCTTTGTCTTCAATTGGTTTTCAAGCTTTTTTTGTATTGCCGGTTTTGTGAAATCCATTTTGCACGACTTTTCTTCCAGATTTCCTTCAATGGCTATCTTCAGCTTGAAAGAGACCGGATCCGTTTCCGCCTTAAGGGTTGAAGATGTCTTGAACGTGCTGATGGTGAAATCTTCTTCTGCATCCGGACATGGAGCGGATAGGGATACGACTTGGTTGATTCCTCTAATTAAAGCTAATGTATTGCTCTCCTCTAGTGTTAAATAGGAATGGAGATTTTCCCCTTTGAATGTGGCAAACCCCTCAAGTGACACATGGGCTGCTGGTGAGAAATCCTCGATATTGCTTTTAGCTGTTCCTCCTTCAATATCGCCATGGACCTCTATATATGGGATGACCATGTCTGACGTATTGTCTTCTAAATAGCTTTTGATCCGTTCTGAAGAAGAGTTCACTAAATGCCCCCAGGCTTCTTTGGAATTCTTCAGCATGATATTCGTGTATAGAGCGGATAGTTTCTGCTGAGGGGTGAACAACTGCAGAAATAATTCCGGACTTTGATTCTTAATGACAATGGTGCTGATATTTGCTGGAACCCTTGGGTCACGTACAAGAAAATCCAATGTTTCTTTCAAGCCTTCTTTTTTTGCAAGCCTATCACTCAATGCCACGACCTGTAATGTGTCGAGAATCGGATCTTTGAGGGTTTCTTTCTTGATTTTCTCGATGGCCTCAGGAATGGTTTTCCCCGTCTGGTTATAAGTGAAGCCGCCAGTCGGGTCAACGGCATTCTTCTGATTGGCGGAAGGATTGAAGACCTGCAGGGTAATGGAATAATGATCATCCACCTTGTCAATGCCGAGACCGGATACCAGCTCGACTTCATTTAAACGGCTAGTCTTCACATAACCAACGATAACGCTAGCCATCAAAATAAAAAGGATGATGAGGTGACGGAAATTGGAAAGGTTCACGAGTCATTTCCTTCTTTCTCAGGGTTTTCCATTGGTTCCTCCTTATGAAACGCTGGAATGTTCTTATTAATGTCCGGGATGGAATTCCGGAAGAATACATCCTTCGCCATGTCCTGCCAATTGAAAGGGGACACGGGTGCCAGATAAGGGACCTTGAATGATCTTAAATAACAGAGATGCACTAATAGCATCAAGGTAAACAAGGCGATCCCATACAAACCGAGCAGGGCTGCAATTAAGATCAAACTGAGCTTAATGATCCTGGTGGCATAGCTCATGATGGCGATCGGGATGATACTGGATAAGATGAACGATGTACTGATTATCACCAGGGTGATGGGTTGAACAAGCTGAGCTTCCACAGAGGCCTGGCCGAACACGATCGCCCCAAACAGGGAGATGGTGATGACAACGCTCTGGGGAAGGCGGCTTGATCCCTCATAAATGGCCTCTGTCAAGACGAATACGAGTAGGATTTCAAAGACCGTCGGAAAAGGGACCGACTCCCTCTGGGCCAAGAATCCCACCAGTAGATTGACTGGCAACAGTCCCTTGTGGAACGTCGTAAACGCCACATAGAATGCCGGGATGTACAGGGAGAGCCAGAACAGGATGAAGCGCATGGGTCGGATGAATTTTGTTGCTTCACTGTTAATGTAATAGTCATCCGATGATTGAAAGAATTGCATGAAAACGGCAGGGGCTATCAGGGCGAAGGGGGTTCCGTCAACCATAATGCAAACCCTTCCCTCCAATACTTCCGCCGCCGCTACATCCGGCCTGTCCGAGTTCATGACTAAGGGAAAAATGGTTTTTGACTCTTTCGTCAAATATTCCGAAATATAGTTAGACCCGATGACAGAATCAAGGGAGATTTTTTTAAGCTTGTTCCTTATTTCATTCAGGATGTCCCCGTCGACCATGTTTTCCAAATAAATAAGGGAGACGGATGTACTGGTGAATTCACCATATACTTGAGTCTCGACATGCAGGGAGGGATTTTTGATGTATTTCCGAAGCAAGGCGACGTTTCCACTCCGGCTCTCCGTAAATCCGACGTCAGGCCCCTCTATGGTCCGCTGCCCCTTCGGATTGGTAAGGGAGCGTTCCTCCCACTTCGATGTATCAGCGGCAAGGATGTCCGCCAGTCCTTCGAACAGAATCAAGGTGGATCCATCCACCAGTTTGCCGATGGCATCATCCATATCCTTTACCACTTCTATATCAGATACCTGAATGACGGACTGAATCAAGAAAGGGATGAAGAGTTCTTCTTCCTCAGGTGTCGGGTCGTTCAATAAAGGTTCGATGATATGTTCCTGGATGGACGCAGTATCAACGATGCCATCTATATAGAGGAGGCATGTCGAAAGAAGTCCCCCGGGCAACTTCAGGTATCGTGTTTTCACATCCGAGCTATCGCTCAAGCTAGTGAGAAGCCGGGAAACACGTTCTTCCAATGGTGCAACATGGTTTATGTTCATTACTCTCACCCTTTAGATTATGTCAATATGGTAGTATGCTCTAAGATTGCTTGATTATTCCATTGGAGAATTGAATTAGTCTTCACGTAGGTTAAAGTGGTTAGTGGTCAATTGGCTATCTTATTTTTAAAAAATATTGTAAATTCAGATAAACAGAAGTTGGAAGAAAGTTCAAAATAAAGTAAAATAAGAACGTATGTTTTGATTGGTGTAAAAATAGGGGGAACGTATGATGACTCAAACAAAGTATCCACAAGTGTGGAATCTCAACAGCATTTTCGAAGGTGGAAGCGAATCGCCTGATTTACAAGAACATATGAAACAGACTGAAGGCAAGATTTTGAAACTGGATGATAAGCTGAAAAAGTGGATGTCACCCTTAAGCGATTCATATCAATTAGCGCGTTTTCTTGATTATCTTAGAGAAATAAAGCTTTCCATATCACAAGCCAGATCCTACGCTATCTGTCTTCTTTCGGAAAATCCGAAAGACCAGGGGGCACAATTGTATAGAGGGGAAACCACGGTTCTTCAATCAAAATATGATTCTATTACCGTTGATCTGAAAAGGAAATTAGCTCATACGGAGGAATCAGTATGGGAGAGTTTGCTTGATTCAGAGGACTTAAAGGAGTATCGATACATCCTGGGTGAATGGCGTGAAGAAGCGGACCGGGAGCCTTCCCGGGAAGTGACGGACCTCATGGCAGACGGGTACCACGCCTGGGGGTATTTCTATCAATCGTTCATGAGCAGTATCAAGGTGCAGGTGAATGGTCAGGATTTCTCAGTAGGACAGGCCATCAATCTGCGTTCGCACCACGATGCTTCGATTCGAAAAAAATCTCATGAGGCACTGGTGGAAAAGTGGACGGAGCATGAAGGGCAGTTCGCGCAAATCCTGAATCATCTCGCAGGATTCAGGTTGAGCATGTATAAGAGCGTGGGGATAGAGGACGTACTCCATGTTCCTCTCGCCCAAAACCGGATGAAGGAAGAAACGCTGAATAGCATGTTTTCAGTCATGGAGAGATATAAAGAATCGTTTGCCGAATACCTGAACGTGAAAGCACGGATGAACGGTGATGCCAAAATGAAGTCCTATCACTTTTGGTCCCCAATGAATCACCATCACCAAGGAATCGAATACGGAGAAGCCGCTGCGTTGATCGAGGAACAATTTCGTACGTTCGGGCCGGAAATGGGACGGTTTGCGGAGACGGCTTTCCGTGAAGGCTGGGTCGAAGCTGAAAACCGACCAGGAAAGTCTGCGGTTCCCATTTGTGCGGGGTTTCCGTTAACAGGGGAGTCCAGGGTGTTCCTGACATTCCCCGGCACATTCAAAGGGGTGTTGACCCTTGTGCATGAACTGGGTCATGCCTTTCATAACCATGCGATGAAATCGGTGAACGGGATGAACAAAGCCTATCCCATGAGTTTGGCCGAAACGGCGTCGACCTTCGCAGAGATGATCATCTTGGAGGCGGCCATGGAAAAAGCGGAGTCTGACGAAGAGAAGCTGTTTCTTCTTGATGAGAAACTAAAGCGCAGCGTCATGAACTTTATGAACCTACATGCTCGGTTCATCTTTGAAAAGGACTTTCACGAAGAACGGAAGAAGGGGTTTGTCCCCGCAGCACGCTTGAACGAACTGATGGAGTCTGCCATGGAAAAAGGGTATGCCGGTTCCCTTGATGAGGTCCCGGTGCACTCCTGGGTATGGACGCCCCATTTCTATAAAACAGAATCTCCTTTCTATAACTTTCCCTACACCTTTGGGTACTTACTTGCACTCAACTTATTCGCCAGGGCGAAGGAAACGGGGAAAGGATTCGAGGAGCATTATATGGACCTCTTGCGGGATTCAGGCAGCATGTCGGCAGAAGACCTCGTCATGAAGCATTTGGGGGAAGACATTACCGGAGAAGCCTTTTGGGAAAAAGGGATGAGGTTATGTATAGAGGATAGCGAGGAATTTGTAAGATTGGCCACTTCCCGATGAAAAAGATTCAGTTGCTGATAGCCCTTCCTTCTATTCTATTATTATGTGTTTCTCTGTTTTTCGATCTCGATTACTTACTCTATCTATCCCTGGCCGGATTCTTACTGGCAATGGTCATCAAGCAATTAAGGATGCGGAATCGGATGTATGAACTGGGGCATCCAGACCGGAATTTTGATCGGCATGAGGATGGGGACGAGGGTGATTCAGAAATCGATGTCAGCGGGGATGATTGAAAATAGCTTTTAAATGAGGAGAGAATTCATGGACAAGGTCTTACTTAACATAGTCAATCGATTAAACAAGCAGGATGGGAGAATGGTCATCGGCATATCAGGCCACGGTGCTTCCGGTAAAACTACGTTTGCCAAAAAGCTTTTGACGCTTCTGGAAGGAAAAGGGGTCAATTATATCAACACCGATCCCTATATCGTCAATTCCGACGTCAGAAAACACACCTCCATCCAATATGAATACAACAATGACACCCATCAATCCAAAATGACCGCCTGTCATCCTGCGGCTCACCATCTATTCGCCCTCGATCGGGATATCAGGATGGTGAAGGAGGGAATGGATATCTACACACTGGACGTCCCCTATGAACGAAGTCAGCTTATCTCGTCCCAAAATAACCTTACGATTGTAGAAGGGATGTCCGTTGCATTCAGCAAACCGGATCTTTACGACCTTAAAATTTACTTTTATACGGATGGTGATACGGAGCTCATGAGAAGGGGAATCCGCGATGTTTCCGAAAGAGGGATGGATGTGGAGTATTTAAGGAAAACCCACGACGAGCGCAGAATTCAATATGAGGTCTTTATGCATCCGAAGCATGAGCATTTTGATGTGGTGGTGAAGAATTCGGATGAGGGGTATTGGGTGGATAAGGATATAGAGTAGGTACAGTTCTAATGATGTTTATGTTTTTTGAAACATAGTATTGAGTTAGTTAGATGACATTTAAACCACAGGAGGTTAAATGGTGAAGAGACCTTTAGGTGTATCAATCATTGGCTATTTTTATATTTTTGGGAGCATCGTATTTTTGTTTACGGCTATTTTTTATCAGGCTGGTGCTGACACCATTGGCATTTCAGAGAGGTTTGGAGTATCGGTCGTACCTGAACGAGTCATGAGAGTAGCAGTGGCATTCTTTTCACTGTTGATGGCTTATGGGTACATGAGGTTGAAAAAATGGGGTTTTTGGTTATTGATCACGTACTCGGTACTATTTGGAATTATCAGTGTCATATTAGCAACGAATCAACCTCAACAGCCTTTTATCGGAAATGTTGTTTTTTCGGTCATCGTCTTGATTTATTCGATTTATGTGAAAGAGACATTTTTCGAGTCTGCTCCAAGAAACCAGTCTAATTAAGACAGGAGAGATACTATGAAAGATAGGAAAGGCACTAATATACTGATCTTCGTCGGTTGGTTGTCGGTCATTTTGGCGTTCTTCACTCCCTCGATCTTTCACGGTTTCATCGCCTTTTGCGTGGGGCTGGTCTTAAAAAAGGACTACGAGAAAAAACGGTATGGAATGTTTTTTATGGTTTTAGGGATAACGAGCGGGATACTGCCTCATGTGATTGGATTTCTATTGATTGGGTACATGGAAAAAGCGCTTTAAGGGAGTTTATCAAAAGAAGATAAGCTTAGTTTGCAGGAGGAGTGAAAGTAGAACAATTCAAAGTTCATTGAAAATTGAAACTTTTCCGCGGCTCCATTCGTAAATGTAAGTCATACGAGGGGGAATCAAAATGAAGAAATTCATAACAAGAACGTCATTAGTAACGGCTGCGATACTTGCTATTGGCGTTTGGGTCGGGAGCCTACTGCTCTCTTTTTCTTACGGGGAATGGAGCTTTTTCATCGGTCTCGGAATAACGGTGGGGCTTTTCTTTTTCAATAGTAGCGGTGGTGCGTTATCGAAAGGGGCTACCCTTGAAGCGAGTGAAGCAGGGTGGAAGATTCAGAAGGGCAATGAGCTGAAAGCGAATGTAGGTTCAGTGTTTTATGGAGCGGTCTTATTTACGCTGATCAGTTTTGTGATTATGATGGTTACGTATTTTTAATATGATGATTTGTTCAGATAGGAAGGGTCAGTATAAGGATTGTGCGGTTTATGGGCTACTTAAAGAGGATTATGAATCACAGAAATAATTCCTGCACAATGTTTAATAGAATAAATGAAGCAACTGTTTAAATAAAAGGGGGACTTACCTCATGATAAAAAAACTACTCATAATCCTCTTTCTTCTTCTCTCCTTTGGGCAGACGGCTTCTGCGAAGTCCTACAGTATTGATGAAGTACGCATACGTGCATGGATCCAGCCGAATGGAAACCTGCTTGTCAATGAAATGTTCACCTACACGTTCGATGGGAAGTATTCGAGTGTCAGGAGATCGATTCATGGGGATAACCATGAGGGAGTGGAGTGGTTCAAAGCCTCTGAAGTGATCAATGATGAGGCGGAGCTCGGGTTTTTAGAGGAAGGTGACCTGCGTCCTCTTGAGGTAGAGCGGGAGGAGTTGACGTATCGATCACCATTTCCGGTGGAGAACGACAAGAAGACCATTTTTTACGGCTATGAGTTGAAGAATGCCGTGAAGTCGTATGATACATATAGTGATGTGCTTGTTCCCTTTTTCGGATCAGGGGACAACCATGACGTGGATTTACATAACGTAACGATTGATTTTGTTTTTCCGGAGAAGGTCGAGCCTGGGGAGTATTCGGCCTTTTTTCACGACCGGAAGGGGAGTGTGGAAGAGAAAGGTCCAGAGGTCGTGCGCTTTACGACACCCGTTTCCAGCATGTATTCCTTAACGGAAACGCGGTTACTGTTTCCGTCCTCTGTCATGAATGAACAAGAAAAGACCGCTGCGCCTAAATCATTGGAAAAGGTGATTGAGGAGGAAGAAGCGCGGATGGAGCTTGCAGCCCATAGGGAAGCTCAAATGGAAACATTCAATAAAGTGCTGGCTGGACTGGGGGTTTCGTTAGGCACGGTAGGATTCATCATGATTCTTGGAAGCCTGATTGGTAGAGTAAGAGGAAGCGGCAGACCGTCTGATGTGCTGGAAGCGGATCCCCTTCTCTTGTATATGGTGCATAGGAGAGGGAAATTCACTCACGGGGCCATGCTGGCTGGCCTATATTCTCTAGTGGAAAGAGGGAAGGCAACGGTTCGCAAACAGAAAACGACGACCCGTTTTCTAAGTGATGCCCGCTCACCGGATGAGACCTTGTTCTTTACATTAAACCCTGAAGGAAATCAGTTATCTTCGATTGAAGAAAAGCTGGTGTCCTGGGTTTTTAAGAGGAGAGGGAGGAACGGATCAGCGTCCTTTGCCCTGACGGATTTGGCAGGGGCTACGAAGAGTGAAAAAGATCATAAACGGGATGTGAAAAAATATCATTCTAAGGTAAAGACACTGAAAGAGCAGGAAAAAGAATGGTTTGCCGACGTGTTAAAAGATGCAAAGGGAGCGAATCTTCTGCATGACCGATGGTTTCACTTTGTAACGAAAGTTCCGCCTCTTTTCATTTTGATAGGAATTTTATGTGCCTACTATTTCGATATGCAATCGACTTTTGCCATGTGGATGTATGGAATCCTGGGTGGTGGATTCATGATTTGGGGATGGATGAAGAAAGAAAAGAAGTGGCCGTTGCTCGTATTCAGTGTCATTTCATTATTCGCAGCGGGTCAACTCGTGAATGAAACAGCGATCTCATTAGTACTCACGTGCATCATGCTCGCGCTATTTCTCTATATCATGGTGCCCCGCCATACCTTGTCGGGACCGGCACTCGATATAAAAGCTGGCATCCGCAGGTATCGTAAACAGGTAAAGAAAGAAGGGATCCCGAACGTGGGAGGAGAGGAACTGGATAAGTGGATGATCCGTTCCCTCCTATTCGAAAGGAAGCGGAGACTGAAAAAATCGGTGGGAGATGGGTTGGCCGACAGTGCTGCTTTGTCAGCAGCTCCCCTTACAGCTCTCCTAGTATCTGACCAGAATCCCCAAGAGTTTCTGACGAATTCATGGAAATGGAGTGTGCCGCCTGCAAGCTCTTCATCCGGTTGGTCTGACGGAGGGTATTCCGGAGGAGGCGGTGACAGCGGCGGTGGTGGAGGTGCTGGTGCGGATTGATGAAAGGAGGCCAATTCTATTTTAAAGTGGAAAGGGCTTGCCTTAACGAGAAAAATATAGAAGGACAAAGGTGCTAGTCAGCACCTTTGTCCTTTTCTTATTTCAATAAAAAAAACTTTTTTTAAAAAAAGTGATCCATATCAAAATACGCTGCGTTATCTTACCAGAACACAAAAAACAAAACGAAAAAGGAGAGTTCAAAAAATGAAAAAAACAAAGATACTTAGGAAAATCGCAGCACCGATGTTAGGATTATCTCTATTAGCTCCAACGGTAAGTTTCGCGGCAGAAACGCCGACAGCGGTGACGCCGGCTTCCGATCTTCGTTCCACACTGGATCAATTACTATCAGAACACTATGTTCTAGCGGTCAATGCCATGGTGAAGGATTATAAAGATGCACCGGATGAGAAACAGGCTTATGAAGCACTGAATCAAAATGCACTGGATATGACACCGGCAATCGAATCGATTTACGGTAAAGAAGGCGCTCAGAAATTCGAAGAGATCTTTGCCGGACATAATGATTACTCTCCTGATTTCGTAGAAGCGGCACAATCCGATGATGCGGAAATGAGAAAAGCTGCGGAAGCCGAAGTGAAAGAATTCGTCAATGAATTCTCAGCATTCCTTGCAACAGCCACTGAAGGAAATCTTCCAGAAGAGGCAGCGAAAGAAGTACTGGCAGCACATGAGCAGGATGTCATCGAAACATTTGACAGCTATGTAGAAGAAGATTATAAAGCGTATCAAACGAACTTCAAAGAAGGTTACGACAGAATGTTTGATATCTCTAAAGCATTATCCGGAGCGATCGTAACGCAGATGCCGGATAAATTCAATAACACAAAAGCAGACGCACCGGCAGCGGAATTACGCTCTACATTAAACAATCTTGCAGCAGAACATTTCGCATTAGCAGCAATGAGCATGCAAAAGGGTGTAAGTGAAGCGCCTGATTATGATACAGCGACTTGGGCTGAAGATATGAACACCGAAGCCTGGACGAAAGCCATCGGATCCATTTATGGAGAAGAAGGTGCGGCACAATTCAAGAAGCTATGGACGAGTGAGCATATAAACGCTCAAGCAGAATTAGTGAGTGCAACAGTAGCTGGAGATGAGGAAGCAGCGAAAATGGCAAGAGAGAGTCTGGGGATGTTCACGGAAGAGTTCGGTACTTTCCTTGCAACAGCGACAGAAGGAAATCTGCCTAAAGACGCAGCGGTATCTTCCCTTAAGACACATGAAGATCAAGTGCTAAGTACCTTTGATAAATATGTAGAAGAAGATTACAAAGGAAGCATGGATAGCTTCCGTGAAGGATATGCGTTCATGTTCGGTGTAGGGAAAGCACTGGGAGACGCGATTGTGAAGCAAAATCCTGAGAAGTTCGCATCCAGTGACATGCCAGAACAAATGCCTAACACAGGTATGGGCGGTGCAGCAGATCAACAATTGCCAATGGCTGCATGGATCACATTTGTCGCGGTAGCATTAATGGCTGGTGGAATTATCATCAAGAAAAAATTTGCTGACCAACAATAATTGATAGAAGAGCCATGGGAAGAGCGGGAATCTGCTCTTCTCTCTTCTCTTAAGTGGAGGGAATATGATGAAGAAACGAATACTTATCATACTGATCGCGGTCCTTATGATTGGTGTTGTCAGCTTTCAGGCAATCGCAAAGGACGGACCTGAGAAAGAAAGCCAGACAACTCAATCTGATAAGAAACAAACAGTGGAAAAAGAAAAAGCCAAAAGCGGGGTGGGTACTGCCCATAAGGAAGAAGAGTTTGTTCTTCTTGACTCTTTAAAGAAGAAAAAAACAGAGCTTGAAGAGCAGGTAAAGGTTCAAGAAGAAGGAATTACGCCTTCCCGTGTCCAGATCCCGAGCATGGACATAGATACCAACATCATTCCCGTCGGGTTACTTGAAAACGGGGAAATGGAAGTACCTGAAGAAACCGATGTGGTCGGCTGGTACGACCGAGGGGTGAAGGTCGGTGCCAAGGGAAATGCCGTCCTGGCTGGACATGTCGACAGTAAGAAAGGCCCGGCGATCTTCTTCTATTTGAAGAACATCAAGGTAGGGGAGAAGATCATCGTCACGGATGAAAAGGGAATGGAACGAACCTTCGAGGTGAAATCGAAGGAAAGCTACCCGAGTGACGAAGCTCCGATTGAGAAAATCTTCGGACCATCGGATAAACGGAACCTGAATGTCATAACGTGCACAGGTACGTTCAATCATGACGAACACCTTTATCCTGACCGGCTGGTCGTGTATACAGAGCTCATCTCTGAAACCCAGGTCAATGAGCTCGAAGCTCCTGAACCACCGACTGCAGTCGAATACGATACCGGATCCCTTTCCTGGCACTCGGTCAATGATGATACAGTATTGGGTTACAGAGTGTATAAAAAGTCCACAGGCGCGGAAGAGTTCGAACATATCGAGAGTATTTCAGCACATGAACGTAAGAGCTTTTTTGATGGAGAGGCTGAAAAGGGAGATTCATATTATATTACGACTGTGAATATTGAGGATAAGGAATCTGATCCTTCTGAAAAAGTGGTAGTGAAATAAATACACCAGGGACCCTCAGTCCGGTATAAGGAGGGTCTCTTTCTTTCGATTGAAAGGGGGTAACAAAGAGCAAGGATCCTCCCCCCTCAGCTTTTTTATATGGTACGAAATGTGATAAAGCAGCCAGTATGGTACCATAATGTCATATGATTCAACATAAGAAGGTGAGCAAGTGGACATCAGGCACTTAAAATATTTTATAGAAGTAACGAGATTCAAGAGTTTCACCCGTGCTGCGGATCATTTGTTTGTGACCCAGCCGACGATCAGTAAGATGATCAGGAACTTAGAGGATGAGCTTGGGGTGGAGCTGTTCGATCGTTCCCGGAAGCAGCTCGTGCTGACGGATGCGGGACGGGCGATTTTGAAGCAGGCCCAGACGATCGATAAGGCATTCGAGAATGTCCAGCATGAACTCGATGACCTGATCGGCCTTCAACGGGGACATATCCGCATCGGACTGCCGCCGATCATGGACGCAGGTCGGTTCATCAAGGTGCTGGGCGAGTTCCATGCCCTCTACCCAGGTATCACATTTCAGTTGATCGAAAATGGGACGAAGCGGATTGAAGAAGATATCCTCGCCGATCAGCTCGATGTGGGGGTGGGTGTCCTGCCTGCTGCAGAGGAGGATTTTCACCATTTTTCTTTTATGAAAGAAGAACTTCGGATCGTGGTTCCAAGGACACATCGATTGGCCGGCAGGAAGCAGGTTAAATTGGTTGAGCTTGAGGACGAACAGTTCATTCTCTTTAATAAGGACTTTGCGTTGAATGACCGGATCCGCGGGGCTTGCAAAGAAGCAGGTTTTCTCCCGAAAGTGGTGTCTGAAAGTTCTCAATGGGACTTCATCGGGAAGATGATCGAAGCGGAACTCGGGATTTCGATCCTGCCGAACAGCGTGTATGAGCAGCTGAAGGAGGATCTCGTCGCTATCCGCGTCGTAAAGCCTGTCATCGAATGGGACCTCGCCATTATCTGGAGAAAAAATCAATACCTATCGTATGCCACAAAAGAGTGGCTGACTTTTACCCAGGAACGGTTGATGGGGAGCATTTCTGACTAAGGAATGCTCTTTTTTTGTCGTCTATTTTGGAAAAATGGGGATTCATACCATTCAGATGTAAGCCGTTGCATAGACAGTATCTATGGTAATGATAAAAAACATTCATTTCACTTATCCTGCTTAGGGGCGTACACTTTGGGTATCAAACGTTTGAGAAACCATTTTACAATAGAAGGGACTTGTTCTTCATGGCAAAAACGAAGCATCCGAAAGAGAGTCTGGTCGTCAGCACGGACCAGGTGATGATCAATGATTTAAACAACTACAACACCCTGTTCGGCGGGGTCTTGATGAAGAAGCTTGATAACAATGCGACGTTATCAGCGAGACGTCATGCACGGGTGAAAGAATGTGTGACGGCATCAACGGATTCCATCGACTTCCTGTATCCGATCCATCAAAGTGATTCCGTTTGCGTCGAATCCTTCGTCTCATACGTCGGGAATAAATCCATGGAAATCTTCTGCAAAGTGATCGCCGAAGACATGATCACGGGGGAAAGACGAATGGCGGCGACAGCTTTCCTGACCTTCGTCGCACTCGATGAAAATAAAAATCCTGTCAAAGTACCGGAAATTGTCCCGGAGACAGAAGAAGAGAAATTTTTGTTCGAATCAGGAAAAGAACGGGCGGAAAGAAGACGGGTCCGCCGCAAGCAGAGTAAAATCCTGAATGACATCATTGGACTCGAAAAACCTTGGAATTTGGGAGGGGAAGCATCATGACCACTATGCTTGCTGGAATGAACGAACTGCACGAGGCGAAAAAAGATGTGGAATCGCTCAAACAGGAATATCCTGAGCTGAATGAGCAGCTCGTCCACGTCGTAAGCCTGACGAGACAATTACAGTTGAAATATGGATACATGGGATCACTACTCCGTGACAAGGAGCTGCCGGACTATGAGCCGAAGTTTGTAAGAGGCTCGATCCTGTCCCTCTATCTTGAGGAAGTGCAGAAGCTGAAAGAAAACCCTAATATCGTTCAGCTGAAAGACATCATGAAAAAGCACCGACAAATCAGTGATTCTAAATTATTTTTATTGATTCTTGGCGCGAAGCCGGAACTGTTGCAGGGGTCGACGATTATTAAATAATGGATGGATGTACTGCAGAAATTGAAGATCATTTCGGAAAACTAAAGGAGATAGCTTATCTATAGCGGGTAAGCTATTTTTTTGCACAAAAAAAGATTGAGATAGTTTCCATTTTCTAAGGACCAAACATGATTTTCTTGTGAATAGTATCATCGATATCCTGAGTGGGGTCGGGATCGTCTTTTTGATTTTACGATAATAATGGCTGGTGAAGAGGTGGAAACTTGGAAAGGACATAAGGGAAAACATGGAGTGGACAGTCACCTGCATTTGTCAACGCCTATCCTTGACCCAAACTTGTTTACCTTTCAACAAAAGACGTCAACTACTTTCATTTAATGAGTCAAGTGTAAGGAATTACAGTTATAAATGAGTTACATGGAGATTATGGAAAAAACAGGATTATTCCCGCGATCTGGCGAATATTTTAGAATGTGAAGGAGGGGGCGTATGTCTGAAATCAGAGTGTTGCCCGAACCGCATCGTTATTCAGTGTGTTCAGATGCGGACTTGCCGATAAAAGAGTTCTATAAAAATGTATTTGAAGACATATTCATTTTCTTCCATCCATTTATTAAGCCACTGACTATCGACTTTGCATTGTTTAATCCGGATACGTATCCCGGTAAACGGGAGATTGTGGATAATTGTGAGAAAATCACCTGGCAGGAGTTCATGGGGACATCCAGATTATCGAACTTGGCAGAAGTGGATATCGGCCTCAGAAGTATCATCTTTGGACTGAATAAAAAATATGAAAATCGAACCTTGGCAAAACGTATCATTGAAGTGTGTGAAGAGAGAAAGATTGTGTTTCCTTCCGAGGGACTCTTCCCAGACCTCGTCATGGATAATCTTCTTCTTGCCATAAAAAAAGAGGGGTATGACTGGATATGGTGCGGAGATGAATTTTGCACAGAAAGAAAGCTTGAGCATATGGACGATGTAATAAAAGATGATGGCACCATTCTTCATCGGGAACGTCGAAACCTCTTCACCCACGATCAAAAAATCCTTGTGACCACCCATTGGGACAGTCATTTTTCTATGATATGCGGCGATAGTCAGACCTTGAATCGAATCGTGGAGTCGGCTGACTTGGAGGGATTCTTCTGTGATGAGGGGACGGAGATCTATTGGAGTATCAAGAATGGTGCTCCATTAAGGAGGAACACATGACCCAACATACAAAGGAAAAACAAAATCGGGTTCAAGAATTATACCGGAAGAAAAAGAGTGAGGGTCCTTCAAATAATAGTTGGACGGTGATCCTGATTCTCTGTGTAATCCCGGTGCTGATCCTCCTTGTGACGAGCGCATTATTCGATCTTGGTGTACCGTTGCCGGAGTTTTTCGGAAGATGAGAGATAGGACGTGGAAAAATGAAACAATTAATGATTGGTTTGACTTGCTTATTGGTAAGTGCCATTCTATATGGTTCAGCGCTTATAACGGCAGCCATCTATTCCCGCTTGTTGGGTGAAACGGATGGCCTGGGGTGGGACAGTAGATACGGAATATATGGGACAGCAATACGGGACGTGGGAGCATTCCCTCTTGTGTTAGCGGTTATAACTGCGATCACCGGCATTACATTGATCGTAGTATCTATCAGGAAAAATATTCAAGTAGGAAAAGATTGAAAGAAAATCCCGATATGAGGCGGATCTACCGCAATCGATGAATAAAGCTGATGTTGGTGAGGGATGGACGGGTGAAAAAATGGTGGACTATACTGCTCTTGATGGTCGTCATAGTGGGAGGGACTTATTTATGGTTAAGAGAGAATCCCCCAATGGAGATTGGCATGATTGGTCAAAATGAGGATGGGACATCTGTCTTGGTTGAAGTAACCAATCATGGTTTCCGTGAAGCGAAAGTGGCGAGGGTCACAGTCAATCATGATGATGCTCCTGAGAAAGTGAAGATGCAGGTGAGTAATCTTTTGAAAGGATACGTCCATGGTGATGATGATCGAGATGAGAAAGTCGAATATAAGAACCTAAAGGATGTAGTCATCGAAAGGGGATCTTCTCAATCAAAACAAATGGAGAAATTAAATAATGGAACTGCGACGAAAGAAGATACCATCTATGCAGTAAATGTATTTCATGACGAAAGAGTCCGTCAGGTGATGATCGAGTATCAGTACTTTGGAATGACGTTTATTGAAACTGTGGAGATCCCTATTTAATAAAAAGAGGATCTTTTTGAATAGATAATCACATGTAAAGAGGAAACGCCACTCTCCAACTTGAAAGTATTAGTGATATGAAAATACAGGAGGGGAAAAAATGAACGCCAAACAAGTCCTACTCATTCAACTGGATGCCTGCCTCGATCAAAATACCTGGTTTGTATCGTTGATCAATTCCATCAAGGATCTCACCGAGGAACAAGCAACGTGGAAGCCGAATGAAGCCACCAATTCCATTTCAGAGATCGTCCATCATCTCATCTACTATAATCAACGCCATTTAAATCGATTGAAAGGTATTGAGAATGAAGAGAGTACAGGTGAGAGCACGTTCAGGAATAAGGAAGGTCTCAATTGGAGTGAAACGTACGAGCGGATTGATCAGTTGATGGCTGACTGGAAGAAGGAGGTTGAAGAGGCGGATGAGGTGAATCTGACTAACTGGACTGAAATCATTGCCCACCTCACCATCCACACTACATACCATGGAGGACAAATTCTTTATATTAGAAAATTACAGGAATCTTGGAATCCGCAAGCGGGTGTGAAGGGGTAACTCCTAAGAAAGAGAACTTGGTGGCAAGTCCTCTTTTATGTTGATCGTGCTAGGTCCCTTCTCCCCAACCAAAATGAAATCCCAATCGAGATCACAGAAAGAACAGCGATCATCCATACGACGCCGGACCAGTTAAATTGGTGATAGAAGCTTCCGCTGACGGTACCGCCGACACTCGATCCTGCGTAATAGGCGGATAGGTAGAGGGCTGACGCTTGTGCTTTATCGTGGATGGCGAGACGTCCGACCCAGCTGCTGGCGATGGAGTGGCCTGCAAAGAACCCGTACGTAAAGATGGCAATCCCGATGATTTTCACCCACAGATTCGGATGCAGGGTGGCTGATACCCCGGCTAACATGATAATTAGCGATAAAGGCAGAATTCTTTTTTTTCCATAATGATCGGCAAGCATCCCCATCCAGGTCGAGCTGAAGGTGCCTACGATATAGACGATGAAGATGAAGCCGACAACGGTCTGGCTCAGTGAATAAGGCGGTGCAATCAGTTCGAATCCAATGTAATTGTAGAGGGACACGAATCCTCCCATCAACAGAAATCCGATGGTGAAGAGAAGGGTGAGCCCCGGTACTTTGAATTGGCTGAACAGGGACCCCGCCAATGATCTCAGCTGAAAAGTCTGCGGTTTGAAATGGGCAGACGGCGGTATAAGCACAAGGGAGATGACGGTTGAAATCAAGCTGATGATCCCCACTCCCATCAACGCGATATGCCAGTTGAAATGGTCGGTAAGGACGCCGCTGATGATCCGGCCCGACATTCCGCCGATGGAATTTCCGCTGATGTATAAACCCATGGCCATTCCGAGGCTCTTCGCTTCGATTTCCTCACCAAGGTAGGCCATGGCGACGGCGGGAAGTCCGGCAAGCGTTATCCCCAGGAGGATCCGGCCAATGATGAGCATATGGAAGCTTGATGCAAATCCTGTGCAAACGGCAAGAATGGAAGATGCCAGTAATGAAAAGGTCATGACGGATTTTCTTCCATAGACGTCAGACAAGGAACCTGCAATTAATAGACTGATAGCGAGGGCAATCGTAGTGGATGACTGGCTTAGACTTGAGGTGGCTGGTGAGATATCGAACTCTCTGGCAATGTCCGGAAGCAGGGGCTGTGTTCCCCACAGGATGGCGAAGGTGCTGAAGCCGCCTGCAAACAGGGCAAGGTTTGCATGTTTGAAGGCCGGTGTTCCCCGTTTGATGTAATCCATGTAGCAAGACTCCTTTTTAATAAATCCTCTTCGATCCCTTCATCATACACCTCTTCACGAAGCACTTCTAATAGTATGGATGCATCTCCCAAACTGACATCATTTGAGTGTAAATTAAATTACAAAAATGTTAAAAAGATACATTATCAGTTTAGTCCTCAACTCACGAGGTATATAACCAATGTACAAACGTACAACACCATTTTACTAAACTTAAGGAGGATTTTATTTATGTCTAACAGTAACAACAGTAACAACAGTAACAACAATAACAACAATAACAACAGCAAAATGAGTTACGAAGAAGCTGGTCGTAAAGGCGGCGAACAAACAGCTAAGAACCATGACAAAGAATTCTACCAAGAGATCGGTGAAAAAGGTGGAGAAGCAACTTCAGAAAATCACGACAAGAAATTCTACCAGGAAATTGGAGCGAAAGGCGGAAGCCAGTCCGGAAACTCCAATAACTCGAATAACTCCAACAGTTCAAGCAATTCCAATAGCAATAAATAGCCAACGGATGGTTCCCTTTAATTCAAGAAGACCTGTCGACGACGACGGGTCTTTTTGAATTGGATTTATGTTTCATTTATTAATAGCTAAGTGTGCAAGATATGTTCTAATAAGGCTAAAGCGGAGTCGATATCATGATAGCTTATCTCGGAGTCATTCTTAGTGATGACGAATGAGTTATTTTCCTTCGAGTAAGAAACCAGCAATACGTCAGAATCACCATCAGCAAATGACTGGGTGATATCACAATCGGAATAAGTTTGGAGCGTCTGCAAAATGGTAAGCAGCTCACGATTTCTTGACATTATCTTTAACTCCTTTCTTGAAAAAAGGGAAGGGAATTGTCTGATTTTGGCTAATTTTAACATAATAGCAAGATGCTTGTAAGGGAGAAAAGTCATGGATCTTATTTAGAAGTCTTTATGAATGAAGGTCCTTTAATTGGTAGATAATACCCTTCATAAGCTTTCATTGCCCTCTTACTTTGAAGAGGGCTTTTTTATAAAAATCTTGTGCACAGGAGACGCGTATGCTGGAGAGATATGATCAAATTAGAGAAAAAGATGTGGCCCTTAACCAAGAATACATCCAGTATTGGCTGGATCATTGCTTCTTAACTTCACGCTGGTGGTTTATCGTAGTACTCTTTGTCCTAACCTGGGTTACTTTTTTTCTATTAACGAAAAAAGAGGAGCGGCAAAAGCTCCTTTTTCTTGGATTTACTTGGATCCTGGTCGCCGCAAACCTGGACGGAATAGGATATGATCTTGGCTTATGGGGCTATCCAGGACAGCTGATCCCCATACTTCCAAAAGCATACGTCTTTGACTATGCGTTAATTCCTGTCACGTATATGCTCTTGTATAAATACTTTCCTAAAGGTAAAGCGTTTCTGTATGCAAATATTGTTCTTTCGGCAGGTGCATCGTTTATAGCAGAGCCTATCTTTCAATGGTTCAATATTTATAAGATCTATCATTGGAAGGTTGGGTGGTCATTTGTCATCTATATCTTTCTTTCGTATTTGATCAGGTGGGTAGTGGAGTTGGTTTTTAGAGGGAAAGGTAGGGAAGAAGAATAACAGATGTGAAGCTTTGATGAATCTAGTATATTTTGAAGGATTCTTCTTCTGTTTTCATTCAGCAACGCGTATGGAACATGATTTTTTTATCATTTTCGTCTACACAAGGCACGTCTAAAAGGAGATTTTCCGCCTCCACTTCAGTAAAAATTAAATCCAATAAACGGACCTTTCCTTAAACGAAAAAAGACCTGTCAAAGAACCATGACAGGTCTTTTTATCTGTTTCCTGGTCCATAGGCAAGTTTAAGATTCGATCTATGTAGTGACAATGGACATATGTCGAATGGAAAACGGTTTTCCTTATTTCTTGTGTCCTACAGTGGATAACGATATCGTTAGGGGAAAGGGAGTGAGCATTGTGAGTCAGGACATAGCAGAAATAGAATATCTAGAGATGATGGAATATTCCCTAAATCCACTCATCATCCATACGGATTACAAAATCATGTATGTGAACGGGGCGGCGGAAGAATTCTTTCGGACGGATAAAGAAGGTGTCATCGGCAAGAGTCCCTTGGATATCTTCCAGGAATCCTCAAAGGACGCAATCAGGAAAAGGATCCAATCTGCATATGGAAAGCCCGCAGATGTCATTGAGGAAACGGTCTATCGAACGGACGGATCGACCGTGGAAGTCGAATTGTATTGTCATCCCCTCATGATAGGGGATACCAAGGCGATTCAAACGTATGTACATGACATCACGGACAGGAAAGAAAAGGAAAAGAAGCAAACGGAAATGGTGAATGAAGTAAACGAATTGTCTGCTACGCTGGTTCCGTTGCTGGACGATATTGCTGTCCTTCCGATCGCCGGGAAGATTGACGAAGAGAAGGCCCGCATGCTCCTCCATATCATTCCGGCTAAAGTAAGAAAACAGAACGTCAATCAGGTGATCATTGATTTCTCCGGTGTGTTTACATTGGATCAAGTCGTCATCGATGCCCTTTTTAAGATTACGAATGTGCTGGCTTTACTGGGCGTACGTTCCATTATTACGGGTTTACGACCGGAAATGGCCATGAGTGCCATAAACCAGAACGTCGATCTTTCATCGATCAGGACGTTTGCTACGGTGAAAGATGCTCTTGCTTATATGCATGTAAACGTTCAGGAAGAATAATAAGAAAACGCCCCCAGCGCTCATGGCGTTGGGGGCGTCCGTGGGTGATTCAGTTGGTTTGATCGGCAAGCTTTACCAGCACATAGGCCATATGTTCCCGTTCTTCTTTGTTAGCCACATTCCACATCTCATTCAGTACTTTCTGTTCCCGGTTTCGTGGCTCCTCATGCTCTGCTAAATAGTCGGCCACGCGCTTAGCCCCCTTAGAAAGAGCTTCCTCACCCAGACCTAATTTCTCACCCTTTTGAACTTGATTTCCCAAATAGTTCTTGAAAGAGTCGAAATGCTGCAGGATCTCTTCCTTTTTGTCTTCATTCATCTGTGCGGCTGCCTGTTTTGGATCGTGTTCGATAATGAATTCCTCCTTTTTGGTTGTATTAGTGTCTTTCCCGTGCAGAATAACGTTAAACAATGGGAAGCACATTGAGGTAAGAGGGAGGTGTTTTTTTGTAAGATGATCCCTCCAAAAAAAATCTTCTAATTCTCTTCCAACAAATCACAATTTATGATACTTTTATAATGTGAAATTATTCACAATCTCATTTGGAGGTTGATTGAATGAATAAATTAAAGCCGGCAATTTATACGAGTTTGCTTCTTTCTACTTTTTTGATGATCATAAGCATATTGGACGGGGGGATTTGGCTCTTCCCAATTGTCTTTACCTATTCCTTTGCCGGGAACCTGGCGTATGGGGCTCCTGTCTCTCTACTATCGGATTGGTTAACGAGAAAGCTCGTCAAATGGCGGTTGTTTACCGCTGGTTTCATCCATGTCTTCTTTGGAGCTATGACGTATTTTGTGATAGACGGGTTTGCGTGGTTTGCGGTGATCTGTGCGGTAATCTTCTTCTGTTTAGATGAATGGTTGAAAAGGAAGAGCACACCGGGTCCTGGCAGGGAGAACAGGCAATTCTATCTCAAATTAGTAAGCTTGGTTTCTGTTGTGGCGGTTGTGATGCTAGCTGTGAGTTGGATGTCTGGCAACGACCAAGGAGAAATCATTAAGAACCGTTATCTTATCCCTAAAGGATACGAGGGTACTGTTGTCATCTTCTATGGTATGAAGGATGAACCTTCCCTTGAAGAAGAAGGGGAGTTTTCCATCATTCCCCTAGAGATCGAGAGTTTGCCCACGTTGATGAGGACGGATATTGAACGGTATGGAATCTATCGGACGTCGACACAAGATAGAAGCTATAATCTCAGTGAGAGTCAATATTTCTATGTGGATGAAGAAGGAAACCGGACCCCAATTGAAAGTGAATGTATTCACCATAGCAGAGGCGGAGGTGTGACGACATCCGATGGCAAAGAGATGGTTTATGATAAATTCCAGGTGACGAATTCGGCTTGCGGGGAGGAATTTTCTTTAGATGGATATGATCGATACTCTGCACAGGGGCGAGAAATTTGGAAGTATTGGTCGAGTTTGTATTAGAGGGACATATAGAAATTAAACGACTAAATTAAGGGTCTCTATCGTAATATGTTTGATTATATTCTTATAATTAAGTAAAATCTTAATATATTATTATATAAAAAAGGCTGGAGGGATGAAAATGGGACAGAGAAGCTAAGATACGAGTCAGCTAACCGATGCTGCGTAACATTTGGTTCAATGGTTCGAGCCGGGTTGCTGGAAGCTGAACGTTCTACTTCTCACTACGGGTTCTATGTAATCCCTTCTAGAGATAAGTGGTTATAAACTTCATGCTTTCATCCATCCAACCATTCACTTTGTGGATGAAATTTATCATGATGGAGGTGTAAGCCTTATCCTCGGATAAGGCTGGCTAATTGACAACGTCTATAAACTTAATTCTAATCGTTTTATTAATTGCTTTAACCGCTTTTTTCGTAGCGACGGAATTTGCGATTGTAAAGGTTCGGGGTTCCAGGATTGATCAGCTCATAGCGGAGAATCGTAAAGGGTCGATTGCCGCTAAGAAGGTCGTGACTCATCTGGATGAGTATTTATCTGCTTGTCAGCTTGGAATAACGATTACGGCTCTTGGATTGGGTTGGCTTGGTGAGCCGACTGTGGAGAAGATTTTGCATCCACTTTTTGCTTATTTCGAGTTAAATGAAGCAATCACGCATATCCTATCCTTTGGTATTGCCTTTGCCCTTGTAACATTCCTTCACGTTGTAGTAGGAGAGCTTGCACCAAAAACGGTGGCAATCCAGAAAGCAGAGGCCGTTACGCTTGTATTCTCGGGTCCGATCATTTGGTTCTACCGGATCATGTATCCCTTTATCTGGTTCTTAAATGGATCTGCGCGTGTGCTTGTGGGAATCTTCGGGTTGAAGTCGGCTTCTGAGCATGAAGAGGTCCATACCGAGGAAGAGCTTCGCATTCTGCTTTCGGAAAGTTTTAAAAGCGGTGAAATCAATAAGAACGAACTAAAGTATGTGAACAACATCTTTGAATTCGATGAGCGGATTGCGAAGGAAATCATGGTTCCACGTAAAGAAATCGTCTCCCTTTCTATAGACGATACGCTCGAGAACGTAATCGATACCATTCGAAATGAGAATTTCACGCGTTATCCTGTCGTGAACGGCGATAAAGATAACGTCAAAGGATTCGTCAATATGAAGGAGCTTCTGACAGAGGCGATGGTCAACGAACTGGATAGTAACTTTACTCTCCGTCCTTTTATCAATCCGATCATTACAGTCATTGAGACGATTCCGATTCATGACCTGCTTGTGAAAATGCAGAAAGAACGGGTTCATATTGCGGTTCTAATTGATGAATACGGCGGTACTTCCGGCATCGTGACGGTTGAGGACATCCTTGAAGAGATCGTCGGGGAAATAAGGGATGAATTTGACGAGGATGAAGTAGCTGAAATCCGAAAGCTCAAGGATGGTCATTACCTTCTTGATTCAAAGGTCCTCATCAATGATGTCAATTCTCTTTTGAACATAACCATCGATATTGGAGAGCTGGACATCGACACTATCGGAGGCTGGTACATGACGGAAAACCTTGATGCCAAAGTCGGCAGTTTCATTGAGGAAGAAGGTCATCGCTTTAAAGTGATTGAAAAAGACGGAATCCAGCTCCGCTATATAGAAGTGACAAAGATATAGATATGGAAAAGCAGCAACTGGCTCTTGAAATCGGGCTGCTTTATAGGGGGCATCCTGATTGGATGTTCCCTATATTTTTATCCACCTGTCCACTTTTTTACAGCTTTATTCTGATTTGTGAACTTCCTTAACACAGGGCCGGGAAATAAGTAAGCATTTTAATGATCAGCAGGAGCTCAACGAATCGTTGAGCTTCTTTTTTATATGGGATTGAGTTCATGGCTCATTTTTGAAATAATTGGTAGTGACATACTTTAGGAGGTAATGATGAACGATCATACATTTAAGCCGTTTCTTGATGCATTTATAGTAGCTTGGAAGAATTCATCTCTCATAGAGTTGGAGACTTTCATTTCTCCGGATTTTCAAGCAAGGGAAATCAGGGGTGGAGAAATCGTGGATTTTGGATATGAGGAATCCATTGAAGGCTGGAAGCAGGGGTTTGCTTTTGTGAAAAAACAGCGCGCAGAGTGGGAAGTCAATGAGGTATCGGTCATTCCTTTGAAGGAGGATGAAGTGATGGCGATTCTTTCCGCCACGATTGTGATGAATAGGGAAGCGATGGAAACGTGTCACTTATTCTTTGATACGTTTAAGAAGGTGGATGGTGCTGATTGGAAGTTAGTGAGGAGTTATATTGAGACGGGGGTTGTGAGAGATATTTAAAGAGGGACGGACCTCCAAACGCGCTTTTAAGAGTTTGTATTTTTAGAGAATGGAGGTCCGTCCCTGATTGAGGCGATTCGCTGATATATTTGAGATTTCGCCGATGAAATCCGTTTTTCGCTGATAAATGGATGTGGAGGCTTATGATGTAGTGAAATGGCGGGGGAATTTCTGTATATAGGCCTATCCAGGATCGTTTTTTTACCTAAGAGACCATCTTTACTGAGAAATCATAGAACATGATCAAAATAACGCATGCTTTTCAAAAGGAATACATACAGCACGTGGTGACAAATACCGAATAATAGAAGCGCAGGGATTCCGGAACGGAGATACATAATGTTTCAGACAATGAAGGAGAGAGCTCATGAAATTTGTTCTTGTATTTGGACCTCAGGCAGTTGGGAAGATGACTGTTGGACAGGAATTAGCTAAAATAACGGATTTGAAACTTTTTCATAATCATATGACGATTGATTTGGTCGGTCAATTTTTTGACTACGGCACGAAAGAAGGGAAGAGGTTAGTCGGACTGTTTCGGCGTGAGATATTTGAAGAAGTATCGAAGAGTGATTTGTATGGAATGATTTTCACCTACGTCTGGGCATTTGATATGCAAGAGGACTGGGATTATGTTAATCAAGTTTCTCGGTTGTTTGAGGAAAGAGGAGGCACGGTTTATTTTGTCGAGCTTGAGGCAGATGTAGAAGAAAGACTTGAGAGGAATAAAAGTGCAAATAGACTAGAACATAAGCCATCAAAAAGGGATATTGCATGGTCTGAGGGTGATTTGAAGAAGTCGATGGAGGTATATAGATTGAATTCTTTAGAAGGTGAAATTAAGTATTCAAACTATATTAGGATAAACAATTCAAACTTGAGTGCGGAAGAAGTGGCAGAGATGATAAAGGTGAAATTTCAATTATAATAGAGAAAATACGCTACTTATTTATTCTTAGTGGTGAATTCATGATCGAGTTCATTCAAAAGGGTCAATAGTACAATATCGTAATCATGGAGGTCTATATGAAAACAGTCATAGCATTCAGCGGTGGAAAGGATTCCACTCTGGCATTATATGAAATTCAACAAAATCAGGAATACGAGATTGACTCATTGCTTGTGACCCTGACGGAAGGATACGACCGGGTTTCGATTCATGGGGTCCGATATGAGTTGTTGAAGAGGCAGTCTGAGTCCCTCGGTATTCCGCTTCGCGAGGTCTGGATCCCGGAGGCGTGTTCGAATGAGATGTATCAGGAGCGGATGGGTAGAGCGGTCTCAGGAATGCTTGAGGACGGGGTCACGCACATGGTCTTCGGGGATATTCATCTTAAGGATGTTCGGGAGTATCGGGAGAAGATGCTTTCGGAAACGGGGATCACTCCGGTCTTTCCTCTTTGGGGCCGATTAGTCGGGGAAATAAGTCGTGAGTTCATTGATCTCGGATTTCAAACCGTGCTTACTTGTGTGGATATGGATCAATTGGATCGAGCCTTTGCAGGGAGAGTATATGATGAGGGATTTATACGGGATTATCCGGAAGACACTCATGATATCTGCGGAGAGAATGGGGAATTTCATTCATTTGTGTTCGACGGGCCGAATTTCGGATATGCGATCGGGTACGAGTTGGGGGAAGAGAGAGTCACGCCGGACACGGTAAGTGGACGGGATCGATTTTTGTTCAGGGATTTGGTGCCAAAGTAGATGGGGGAAGAGAATAAGAGGTCCGTCCCTCAAAACGAGGGACGGACCTCTAAATACATCAATTCCGGATAAGGTAGTCGAATGCGCCAAGTGCGGCGTTCGCGCCTGATCCCATGGAGATGATGATTTGGTTGTATGGGCTGTCTGTACAGTCTCCTGCGGCGAATACGCCAGGGACGTTGGTGGACCCGTGTTTATCAACGATGATTTCACCGAATTTCGTGCGTTCGACAAGGTCGCCGAGCCAGTCTGTGTTAGGAACGAGACCGATTTGGACGAATACGCCTTGCAGTTCGACATGTTTCTCTTCGTGTGTATCACGATCGGTGTAGGTAATTCCGTTTACTTTATCGGTACCGGTGATTTCCTGTGTCTGGACGTTTGTCAGCACCGTGACGTTCGGCAGGCTGTAAAGACGTTTCTGCAACACGTCATCCGCCTTCAGTTCAGGATTGAACTCAAGGACTGTGACATGCTTGACGATTCCTGCAAGGTCGATGGCTGCTTCGATACCTGAGTTTCCTCCGCCGATAACAGCGACATCTTTCCCTTCGAACAATGGTCCGTCACAGTGAGGGCAGTACGCCACTCCTTTGTTCTTGAACTCCTGTTCACCAGGAACGCCGATGTTGCGCCAGCGTGCCCCTGTCGAGATAATCAAACTTTTACTCTTCAGGACAGCACCGTTTTCAAGCTCAAGCTCGACAAGGTCTTTCTTCTCAAGACGGCTTGCTCGCTGAAGGTTCATGACATCGATACCGTAGTCTTTCACATGCTCTTCAAGGCTTGCGACAAGCTTCGGTCCTTCCGTGTGCTTCACACTGATAAAGTTCTCGATGCTCATTGTATCAAGGACCTGACCTCCGAAGCGTTCCGCGACGATTCCTGTACGGATCCCTTTTCGTGCAGCATAGATCGCGGCACTTGCTCCCGCTGGTCCGCCACCGACAACAAGGACGTCATACGGATCTTTATCCGATAGCTCATCTGCACCGGGACCTTCCACGATTTTAGATAGAATTTCCTCAAGAGTCGTGCGTCCGCCATTGAAGAATTCTGCATTCAGGTAGACAGCAGGAACGGCCATAACGTTCTTGCGTTCCACTTCTTCCTTGAAGGCAGCTCCGTCGATCATCGTGTGCGTGATGTTCGGGTTCAGTACACTCATGATGTTCAGTGCCTGCACCACGTCAGGACAGTTGTGACAGCTAAGACTTACATACGTCTCGAAATGATGTTCACCTTTGACGCTCTTGATCTGGTCGATGACGCTTTGATCCACTTTCGGCGCTCTGCCGCTTACTTGAAGAAGAGCCAGAACCAGGGATGTGAATTCATGTCCAAGAGGAATCCCGGCAAAAATGATACCGGTCTCTTCACCAGGACGATTCACGCTGAAGCTAGGTGTTCTTGTTAGTACTGCTTTTTCAACACTGATGCGGGATGACATGGAAGCTAGCTCTTCAACAAGAGCCAGCATGTCCTTCGAAATGTCATCGTCTGCTGCACTGACTTTCAGGACGATATCGCCTTCCATCATCTGCAGGTACTGTTCTAATTGTGCTTTAATATCTGCTTCAAGCATGTTCAGCACTCCTTATAATTTACCAACTAGATCAAGGCTTGGCTTAAGTGTGTCAGAACCTTCCTGCCATTTAGCCGGGCATACTTCGCCTGGGTTGTTGCGCACATATTGTGCCGCCTTGATTTTGCTTACTAGAATGTCTGCATCGCGACCGATTCCGCCTGCATTGATTTCAACTGCCTGGATGATACCATCAGGATCGATGATGAATGTTCCACGGTCAGCAAGACCATCTTCTTCATTTAATACGTCGAAACCACGAGTGATGCGTTGTGATGGGTCACCGATCATCGCATATTTGATTTTACCGATTTTTTCAGAGCTGTCGTGCCAGCCTTTATGTGTAAAGTGAGTGTCCGTAGAAACTGAGTAAACTTCTACGCCAAGCTCTTTAAGAGTTTCATAGTTATTTTGAAGGTCTTCAAGTTCTGTCGGGCATACAAATGTGAAGTCTGCAGGGTAGAAGCAGAAAATGCTCCATTGACCTTTCAGGCTTTCGTCTGTAACAGTGATGAACTCACCATCTTTGAATGCTTCTGCTTTAAATGGTACGACTTGTGAACCGATTAATGACATAGTGTAAATTCCTCCTAGTAGTTTGTGTGATTGAGAATCATTAATAGATTATAATAATTCTAATTCGATATTTATTATTATATATATGCGTTTTTTTGTCAAGGGAAAAGATTGAGGTTTTATTAGAAAGGAAGATAGCTTTGAAGAAACGATTACTTATCCTATTTACGATGCTATGCATCATGCTTCCCGTCCATATTGATGCGGCGTCTCCATTTGTGATAGGGGAAGGGGACGCGAGTGGTTATCAGTACACGGTCATAAAAGGGGAAGATGGGCTAACGTGGAAGATCGGTTATCAAGATCACCAGGTGAAGATCGAAGAGAACGAGGGAAATCGAGATCACCTAGACCGTTTTCGAATAGCGGTGAATGACCTCGACAGTCACCAATTCGGGCTCATTCTATCGATTTCCTACCTTATCATTGTCGGCATAACGACACGAGTCCTTTATAAAAAAAAGAAACATATCCCCCGTGTAAGTGGGATGATCATAGCCTGTTTGGCTTTTGGTGCGATGTATTATGCCATTACGTCATTTATAGGAATGCAGGCGGCTTTAGAGGATGTGGGGTATTATTACGTCAGCTTGACTGATTCTTAAGTGTCGGCACTGGCGGTGGGTCAGATTATGATCCTTTTGTCAAAAAAATTGGTTTAGTGAAGTGATGCAGGAATAGGTTACTACCTGTCGAAAAATACATAAACAAGAGGTGAAATTACATGTATTCTACAGAAACCCTGCCCCAATGGTTTTGGATTCTCTATTACTCCCTCACGATATTAACGATTGCCTCTGCCCTCCTTTCGATTAAAAAACAAGGGTATATATGGAGGGCGATGCTCACTATCTTTGTGACCATTTCCATTCCAGTTGTCGGCATGGTGAATGGAATTTATCGAGGGGAAAATCAGAATGAATTGGAGCAATGGCTGAGCCACCTGAGAACAGGGGAGTTATGGGCTTTCTATCTTCTGTTCGGTTATATATATGTGATCGTCTGGTGGGGGTCGTTGATTCGGAAGCGGAAGAATGCCGGAAGAGTTAGTAGACATGGATAAGAATTAAGCCCGGCGGCAAATTAGGAGGGGGATAACATGGCAAACATACTGCGTTACAACCTGTACCTTCTGGTTTTGTATTCAATCATATTCTATTTTTCCATCAGTCGATTGAATCTGTTTGGAAGATTGACGCCTTTTATCAATCTGTTTACAATCCTCGTCCTGCTCGGTTTGGGAATCTATTACCCCAGATTCAGTAAAGGTATAAGTGAGGAGATGGTGAGCAGGATAAAATTGATCTGGAGGACGTCGTTTTTGGTGCTATTATTTGTGGTTCAAATGACTATGCATGTGATTAATAACAGCATTCTTTATGTCATCGTCATTATTACGATGGTGTTGATAGTGATGGATTTCTGGAGAGGCCGGGGGCATAGCTCGAAATAATCCCCTGGGGCCAGTGATTTTTTATCGATTACTTGCTGGTGGTCAAAGGGTGTCAACGATCTTGTTTCCTTGACTTCCAAGACCACAGAAGCTGAAGATCAGGAAAAGGATCTTCAGCTTCTTTTCATATGATTGCACTCACTGATTCTTAGGTGCCCCCGGAGGATAATAGTACGGTGGGACCTTTAGCCATCCTCTTTTGCGCATAGCGGTTTTCAGTTCCATACCAAGCACCATTTTTTCGGCCTGAAATCGCGCCCACATGAGACCCACATCATTGCGGATGCTTTGGCTCATGTTTGTGGCACACATCACAATATTCGTGGCAACTTTGATGGAGATGAAGTTAGCGATTTCGTCATCCGTCATTTTTGCCCCTATGGGAATGCTATTGGGGTCGGATTTAGGCCTGGTTTCTGAAGTTTTCGAAAGGGGTATGCCTTCTTCTACCATGAATTGTTGAAGTATTTTCAATTGATGTTCCCCAAGATCCTTTGATTTGTTAATGAGTTGGGTTAGTTCGTTATCTGTCGTTGTATTTAATGAAGCTTCAAGGACAGGTACTTCTTCTGCCAAGGCAGTGAAATAAAGCCAACATCCCATCGCTTCACCGATATGAGGAGGTGACTTTGGTTCTGAATCAAAGGTGGTTCGCAGGTAATCAAAAGCGGTTTCAAAGAGATTCTGCATTCATTGTCCTCCTTTTTTTACTATCATTGTTGCCAAATATCCTCCTTTTAATCTGTTGTTTTTGTGGAAATGACTTGGAACATCGGAACTGAAAAATCGAGCCAAGGGACCTGTCCCTTTGGCTCTCCACCCCTATTCTATGATTTGTATTTTAATAATACGGTTCGGATCATAAATCCAATGACGAGTCCTGGGATGAGGGACAGCATGGGAAGCCAAATCGGTCCGAAGAATATGCCGAAAAGCGGGTGGGGTGAGTACATGATACCAACCGTGACAGAGTAGGCACCAAAAGCAAACGGAAGATAAGAGAGTGGTGGATTTTCTCCGTCTGCCCCTTTATACGCATCATACATGGCATACATATAGACACATGGATAAAACATGATCCATTGATAATCAATGACCTTCGCAGCCTCCTGGATCCTGTTAAGAAAACTGAACATGATCGATAGGTTAAACGTACTCATACTGTTTATGACAAATTCCAATAGAATAAAAAGAAACCCTTTCGCTACTTGCCCATTTAATAACTGGCCAAAGCCAGGAAATGCGATGCTCCAAAGGACCGCTTCTAACTTTTGAGTTTTTTTCATGTTATCAAACCTTTGGGTTTACTTTTTTATTATGCGCTTTTCGATTTGTCCATGCCCTTGACTAGTGCAACAAGGCCCCTTATAAGGAACAATGTGAAACTGACATATCCAAACGTATGAAAAGGCGACCATTTTTTCCAATGAATTAAGCGTGTGTTCTTTACAAGGTACAACTGAGTTACACTCATCGGAACACTCCAGGTCAAGCTTTTCAACAAAATTTTCCCTAGACCGTCATGGTACGTTTGCTTCACCCAGATGACACTTAAAAGCGGAAAAAAAAGCATGTCAAACATAATATTGGTTTTAAAGATTTCTGGAAAAGGGCGTACAGGATAGACAACGCGCTTATTTGCTACTACATATGTATCAATGAGAGTGGAAACGACTCCTTTAGAGAAGAAAACAATGAGGCTCTCCCTCAGCTTTGAACCCTTCAATATAAATGGCGAGGAGAGCAAACATAACGTAAATAACCCATATAACATTTTTTTCTCCATAATAACGGCCTCCTTAGATAGGTTGAAGATAGTATGACTAGAGGCGGCATACTTTATTCTTTACCTTATCCTAAATGATAAAAGGCGAACCCCTATCATTATTTTTAACAGGGTTTCTTCAAGATACAGGGTTATACATAATATTAGAGTCGTTGGTCATGTTAATAGAATCAAATGAGATTATGAGGGGGGCTGAGGATGGAGCGTGAGGAAAGAATACCCATTACTTCATCTGAACTAGGGAACTTGTGGATGACGTATCAAGAGAAAACGATGATGATGAGATTTCTGGAATACTTTCTTGAACAGGCTGAAGAGGATGAGATTAAACACATTATACAGTTACATTATAAACGCGTTACAGAATGCGTAGGCGTGGTGACAGATATTTTTAAACAGGAAGGGGCAGCGATTCCTGTGGGGTTTACTGAACATGATGTGAACAAAGGGGCTCCGAAGTTATTCGACTTTCATTATGATGTCATGTATTTGCACTTGATGTCCAAAATCGAGACGAACCTTTATGCACTTTATTCGACGATGTCATATCGCCAGGATATCCGACAATTATTCAGACGATTGACAATGGAGGCACAAGAAGCTTATGACCAAACGACCCATTTACTACTGGAGAAAGGAGTTCTTTCCCGCCCCCCTTATGTATCGATGCCGAAAGAAGTGGCGTTTGTACAAAACAAAAAGTATATAACCACGTTGAACTTGTTTTCAAATGAAAGGTCGTTGAATACGATTGAACTTTCACTTATCCACCATGCGATTGAAACGAATCTTACAGGGATGCAATTAATGATAGGGTTTGCACAAGTGGCTTCTGATAAATCTGTACGTAATCATTTTGTTCAAGGGATGGAGCTAGCCAAGAAAGTTGAAACATCACTGGGTGAATTTTTAAGAGATGATTTCATTGAGCCTCCAGCGACTCATGCCGGGAAAGCGACAGCTTCAACTGTTTCTCCTTTCTCAGATAAGATGATGATGTATAACACCAGTTTGTTAACGACATTTGGACTTGGAAGTAACGCCATTGGTGGTGCGTTTAGTTTACGAAGTGATTTACCTGCCAAAATGGCACTCCTTGCAAAGGACATTTATGATTTCGCTAAACAAAGTGGAAAAATCATGGTCAAAAAGGGCTGGATGGAAGAACCACCTCAGGTTGAAGATCGAAGGAAATTGACTAAGGGATGATAAGTGTGTGGATAGAAGGTTGATTGATCTGATTTTCAGTGGGATTGATCCCGGACACTGGAAATTAGTGTCAGACCGATAAAAAGGCAGCCTTGTCAAATAAACGGCTGCCTTTATCCATATATTATTTTATCGCGAATGAAGCTTTACAATCGAATTTATTATTTGGTCCCAGTCCTCGCTGTGAATCTCATGTCCTGTTCCATCAAGAGGCACTAATTCAGCATGTGGTATAGCTTTCGCAAGGGCAAGCCCGTGCTCGTATGGCAGAGCTGGATCTTCCGTGCCGTGAACAATGAGAACAGGTACTTTGATCTCATTCATTCTATCGTAATAAGCATCTCCACCTTGCAGCAGGGCATGATTAAATCTGCTCGGCAGCTGCTTGGCTCGGTCATACTCCCTTTCTGCCAGTTTAATCATTCTTTCCTGTTCATAAGGTTTGGAACCAGCTAATGTTCTCCATCCATCCGCAAGATAGGTAATGGCCACTCCCCGATTTGACCAATCGATGGAAGCACTCTTGGCATGGTGATCGAGTATGCTCTGATCCATTGGAGGCAGTTTTTCCATCTCAGTCCCGAACACACTTGATGCAATGAGTGTTAGGGACAAGACATGTTCCGGGTATTTCAAGGCAAGAACCTGGCCGATCATACCGCCCAACGACATTCCAACGATATGAGCTTTATCTATGTCATAAGCAGCCAGAATACAGGCTGCATCGTCCACCATGTCCGTTATGGTATAGTTGGAAGTACCGGGAGTATAGATGGTTGATCGCCCCAAATCCCGATGATCGTACCGTAAGACAAACACCCCATGATGAGCGAGTCGGAGACAGAAATTCTCATCCCACCAATCTAATGAAGACATCGAACCCATGATCAAAAGCACAGCAGGATCCTTAGGGTTTCCAAAACTTTCTGTGCAGATTTCTACATTATTTATGTTCAGCATTTGTTCTCTCATTTTTTTACCTCCGTATGATTTATTCTCTATTCGCTGTTATGAAGACGTAGATGAATAAACTCTTTCTGGAGCATGATAGGCGGCCCCATTCATTATCGTATGCGAATCCACTTGATCATCATGACAAGGCCTCCTTTTCCCTTTTTGTAAACGGTTCTGATAACTATATATATGACTATAACATATAGGATTCAGCAGAGATCAGCGGGTTAGCCATGTTTCTCCATGTTGTATTCCTATATAAGTTTTTTCATCACCATCAGAGAAATTGGTTATTAACGAAAAAGATTTACTCATTTATGACTCAAAGAAGGAAGATAGGCAGTCTATTGGTTCCTCTGGTTTACCCGATCCTAAAAGCGGCAACCCTTAGGACATATGTCCTTTCACAAAAATCCGTCCTCCTATTTAATAGAACAAAGAATAGGAGGATGAACGATGAAAGGTGCTTTATTTGCGCTGCTAGGTGGACTGTGCATCACCATGCAGGGGATTTTCAATGCAAGGATGAGTGACGCGATCGGCGGGTGGCATACGACTTCAATGGTTCATCTTGTTGCCTTTGTGATCGCGATGACGATATATATGAAAGTAAGAGATGGAAAAGGAAAGAGCTTCAGGCAGGTGCCTTTCCTGTACTTGATCGGGGGATCGTTCGGTGTGATCGTGGTGTTCTCGGAGCTGACGGCGATTCACATGATCGGCCCGGCATCGGCGATTGCGATCCTTCTAGTGGCACAGATCGGGACCGCATTCCTTATCGAGTCACGGGGATGGTTCGGGGAAAAGAAGATCCCGGTTACGCCGCGACAGGCAATCGGCCTCACGATGATGCTTGCAGGGGTCGTCCTTTTCCAATTGTAGAAAAAGGAGTCAAACGATGAAAGAAATACAATGTACGGAAGTAGACCATTATATTAACCATTTTGAACTGGATGAGCTATTTCCGGCGGATTTCAGAAAGCATATCAAGACATATTCCTTTGAAAAAGGGGACAACCTTTTTTCGACGGGGGAAGAGCTCGACGAACTGTACTTCCTTATAGAGGGGAAAATCAAGATCTTTACCCATACACCGGAAGGGAAATTGTTGATCAACCGGTTCAAGCGTCCCCTTGCCCTGATCGGGGATGTGGAATATGCAAAGGGTACGGCGGTTCTAAATTCGGTGGAAGCCGTCACGGACGGGGTGTTCCTATCGGTTCCTTTCACGGATCTCTCAAGGCTTGAGAAGGAGCATCCGGCGATACTGCGTTTTCTGTTTGATACAGTGGCCCACAAGTTTTACACGGAATCTCATATCACGAGCATGCACATGCTGTATCCAGTCGAGGTGCGATTAGCGAGCTATCTGCTATCGATTTCAGAAGCGGGGGAAGGGACCATGTTCCATCAGGAAATGCATACGTCCAATCTCATGGAGCTCGCTGAATGGATCGGCACGAGCTACCGCCACCTGAACCGGGTACTGAAGAAGATGGCAACCGACGATCTCATCGAACGGGTCAACGGGTCCATCACCATCAAAGATCTTGATAAACTCAGCATCCTTGCGAAAGGAAACATCTATGAATAAGGAGGGTCTCAAATGATCGGAATCGGACTTGCCATCATGGCAGGAATCTTAATCAGTTTGCAAAATGTATTCAATGCCCGGGTCAGTGAAAAAACAGGCCCATGGGCAACGACGAGCCTGGTACTCGGCCTCGGTCTCGTCTGTTCATTGCCGGTATTCTATACAATGGAAGATAAAAGTCTGCTGGACTTCAGCGGGGTCAATCCTGTCTTTCTGTTCAGCGGGGTGTTCGGAGTCGGTATTGTGTTCTTCCTGATGAGGGGAGTCACGTTGATCGGACCGGCGTATGCGATCTCGATCGCACTTATTTCTCAAATCACCATTGCGTTTATCGTCAACACAGGTGGATGGTTCGGGTTTGAACCTTCTGCACTTTCCTGGGAGAAGATGCTTGGAATTGGGTTGTTGATCGGCGGGGTGTTGGTTTATAAGTTGGAGAAGCGGACGGATGAGAAACGGGATGTTGTTCGAGAACGTGAGAGAGTAGGGGCTTAATGGTTTCCCTCTTAGAGAAGGTCTCTATCCGGGCAGTTATATAAAATATGAAAAAGCACGCCCATTCTAATTAGGAAAAGGCGTGTTTTTTCATCTCTCATGATCTACTTCAGTTTCAATGATTTGATCGCTTGTTTAAGAGTTGCTTCCACTTTAATGCCTGAGAGGTCATTGCGGTATTGAATGACTTTTTGGGCGAGGTCGGGACGGATACCGGTGAAGATGGTGGTGACTCCGACCAATTTCAGAGAATCTGCGATTTTCATCAAATGGAAGATGCTTTCTGAATTGATGCTGACGAGACCTGATAAGTCGATGATGATGTATTCCAATTCACCTTTGGCTGCTTCGAACAGGGTATGCTCGATGACCAGTGAGGTCCGTTCGGAATCTACCTCCCCAATGAGAGGGAGGACGGCAACTTCATCAAAGATCGGTACAAGGGGAACGGATAGCATCTGCACCTGCCCGTTTTTCTTTTCAAGGTCCAACACGTTCTCGAGCAATGCAGCCATGGCCATAAATAAGTCCTGATGTTCCTGAGTGAAATGAAACGGACGCAGATCCATGCCGCAAAGGGTACCGTAATTCTCCCCATCCCTATAATAAATGGGGACCCCGATAAGCGAACCGCCGCCAAGACTTTTCGTCACGTCCATGTCTTTCGTTAAGGCTGATACATTCAAATCTTCAATGATGAGTGGTTCACGACCACCCTTTACGATAAATTGTCAGAATGAATCACGATATAAGGTCTCGAAACCAGTTGGCAGAACCACGTCATCACGATTGTATGCCCGGACGATATTGACTTCTTTTTTGTCATTTTTAGCAAGAAAAAAGGTGTTCACATCTACAAACTTACTGATGAGTTCCAGTACATCATCAGCCGTTTCTTCAATCGGTTTGAATGCTTTCAACAATGTATTTGTCATTTTTGTCACCTACTTCCCTTGCTGATTTCATACAGCTATAGATATAGGTGAATAAAAATACCTATACTGACAGTCTATCAGATTTGCTGTTTAATAGTATGAGTTTTAAATCCGTTGATAGAAAAAAAGATGGTGTTCATGAAAGGTGTTTTTATTCGAAAAATCTTTAAACCCGTCCCATCAAAAAAACACGCCTCATCCCAACAGGGAAAAGGCGTGTTCACTTTATCTCAAATCAAACCGATCCGCATCCATCACTTTCACCCAAGCGGCAACAAAGTCACGGACGAATTTCTCTTTATTGTCATCCTGCGCATACACTTCTGCAAGAGCACGAAGGACAGAGTTGGAACCGAACACCAGGTCAAAGCGTGAGGCCGTACGAACCACCTCACCCGTCTTGCGGTCGCGGCCTTCATACTGATTGAAGCCTGCCGGTTTCCATTCGATGCCCATATCCAGCAGGTTCACGAAGAAGTCGTTAGTCAATGCACCGGCTCTGTCTGTGAATACGCCGTGATCCGTACCACCGTGGTTGGCGCCAAGTGCGCGCATACCACCAAGAAGGACGGTCATTTCCGGTGCAGTCAGTCCTAACAATTGTGATTTATCGACAAGCATTTCTTCCGGGCTGACAGCGTATTCCTGCTTCTGGTAGTTGCGGAATCCGTCTGAAACCGGCTCCAGTACACCGAAGTTTTCAGCATCAGTTTGATCGGCTGTTGCATCTCCGCGGCCAGGTGAGAACGGAACCGTTACCTCGAAGCCTGCGTCACGAGCGGCTTTTTCAACCCCTGCGTTACCGCCTAACACAATCAAATCAGCGAGGCTGACTTTCTTATCAAGCTTGCTCTGAAGGTCCTCATAGACACCAAGGACTTTCTCAAGCTGCTGTGGTTCGTTCACTTCCCAGTCCTTCTGCGGGGCAAGACGGATGCGTGCCCCGTTCGCACCTCCGCGCATATCCGAACCCCGGTACGTGCTTGCGGATGCCCAAGCGGTTTTCACGAGCTCGCTCACGGATAAGCCTGTGTCCAGGATTTTTTCCTTTAACGAGGCTACTTCGCTATCTGATAAATCATAATCCACCGCAGGAACCGGATCCTGCCAGATCAATTCTTCATCAGGAACTTCTGGACCCCAGTATCTTGCTTTAGGACCCATGTCGCGGTGAAGGAGCTTGAACCAGGCACGGGAGAAGGCATCGGCAAACTCTTCCGGATTCTCGTGGAAACGACGGGAAATCTTTTCGTAGTCAGGATCCATGCGCAACGCCATATCAGCCGTCGTCATCATCGTCTTCACTTTGATCGATGGATCTTCGGCGTCCGGTGCCATATGTTCTTCCGTCATGCCGACCGGAGCCCATTGGGAAGCGCCTGCCGCACTCTTCGTTTTCTCCCACTCATAGCCGAATAAAAGATCAAAGTAGCCGTTATCCCACTTCGTCGGATTCGTTGTCCAGGCACCATCGACACCACTTGAGATCGTGTCGCGGCCTTTTCCGCTTCCGTGTGAGCTAAGCCAGCCGAATCCTTGTGTCTCAAGGTCCGCAGCTTCCGGATCATCACCGACAAGATCAGCATCACCTGCTCCGTGCGCCTTACCGAATGTATGACCACCGGCGACAAGGGCTACCGTTTCATAATCATTCATCCCCATGCGTCCGAATGTATCACGGATATCACGGGCGCTTCCCAGTGGATCAGGCTCACCGTTTGGACCTTCTGGATTCACGTAAATCAGACCCATCTGGACGGCAGCGAGTGGATTTTCAAGCTCACGGTCGCCTGAGTAACGGTTGTCAGCAAGCCACTCTTTCTCATTACCCCAATACACATCTTCTTCAGGATGCCAGATATCTTCACGCCCGGCACCGAATCCGAACGTCTTCAAGCCCATGGATTCAAGGGCGACGTTACCTGTCAGGACAAGGAGGTCAGCCCAGGAAATCTTGTTTCCATACTTTTGTTTGATCGGCCATAACAGACGGCGGGCTTTATCAAGATTGACGTTATCCGGCCAGCTGTTCAATGGGGCAAAACGCTGTGAACCTGAGGAACCGCCACCGCGTCCGTCCGTTTCACGGTATGTACCTGCTGCGTGCCAAGACATCCGGATGAAGAATGGACCGTAATGACCGTAGTCGGCTGGCCACCAGTCCTGGCTGTCCGTCATCAAGTTATGCAGATCTTGCTTCAGGGCATCATAATCCAGCTTCGAAAATTCTTCTTTATAATTGAAGTTTTCCCCCATTGGGTTTGATTTCTTGTCATGCTGGCGAAGGATGTTCAAATTCAACATGTTCGGCCACCAGTCTTTATTCGTCGTACCCCCTGGAGCCGTCGTCGTCGTGATGGCACTATCCTTGTGGTGGGTGACAGGGCACTGTCCTGCAGCTGCTGAGTGATCCTTTTGGTCTGGGCGATTGTTGTTTTCCATTTACAATTCTCCTTTCAGATATGGGACACTGGGTCGAATAAACCATTACCATTTGCTAGAGGTGAAGAGTTAGATTATTATGATAATTCTTACTTATATTATAGTGGACGATGAGTCTGATTCAAAGTGAGAAGTGTTCAATCGACGGATTTTTATGGAAAATGTATCAAGTAGAAGTCTTCTTATAGAATAAGAGTAAGTCGAGGGGGAATAACATGAATGAAACAGATTTAGAATATGTCTTCTTAGGTGAAGGGACGGCTGGTCGGAACCTGTCCATTGATTCTGCTTCCATGATAAAATATGTTGATAAAATGACTGACGGTTAGGGTGTATGTATATGAAAGTATTGTTGGTAGAGGATGATCGGACGATTGCGACGGGGTTGGAGTATTCGCTGCGTCAGGAGGAATATGAGACGATTCTTTGTTATGATGCGGAGTCTGCCAAAGCGATGATTCATGGTCGGTTAGAAGAAATCGATTTATGTTTGTTTGATTTGTCGCTACCTGATGGGAGCGGCTATGATTTGTGTGAGATGGTGAAGAAGCGGGACGATAAGCCGGTGATCTTTTTGACAGCGCTGGATGACGAAGTGAATGTCGTGATGGGGCTGGATATGGGAGCGGATGATTATATCACGAAGCCGTTCCGGGTCCGTGAGCTGCTATCCCGTATCCGGTCGGTGCTCAGGCGGTATCATAAACAGCCGGCACAGGCAAACGTTTGGATGGATATTGAGGATATCCGGATTAATACGTTAGAGGGCAAAGTGTATAAGAATGGTGACGAGGTAGTATTGACCGCTTTGGAATACCGGCTTCTCCTCATCTTTGCCAATCACGTCGGACAGGTGCTGACGAGGGCCCAGCTTCTTGATCGAATCTGGGACGTGGCCGGTGATTTTGTCAATGACAACACGCTGACCGTTTATATCAAGAGGCTGCGGGAAAAGCTGGAGGACCAACCACAGCGGCCAACGATCATCAAGACCGTCCGCGGTATGGGATATAAGGCAGGCGATTGATATGTGGCGGAATCGGGAAGTTCAATGGTTTTTCATCAGTCTTTTATCCATCAGTCTTGCGGCATTCATATTGGCAGGTTTTCTGTTTTCGATTCGGGTTGCGCTGTTTGTGCTGGTCACATCCGGTTTGCTAGCAGGATGCAGCTTTATCTTTACAAGGTGGCGGTACCGGGAAATTGAAAAGCTTTCGGGTTACTTGAGGAAAATCAGCAGCGGGGATGACAGCCTTGATGTCCGGGATAACCAAGAAGGGGAGCTGAGCATATTAAAGAATGACATCTATAAGGTGACCTTGATGCTGTCTGAGCAACGTTCATTTTTAGAGAAGGACAAAATCACTTTGACCAACGCCCTTTCTGACATCTCGCATCAGTTGAAGACACCCTTGACTTCGATGATGGTGATGGCCGATCTCTTAAGTGACAGCACATTGGAGGATTCAAAGCGTGCCGAATTCACTCAACATATCCGGGTGCAGTTGGAGAGAATCGAGTGGCTTGTTTCTTCGCTATTGAAATTATCCAAGATCGATGCGGGAACCATTTCGTTTAAGAAAGACAAGGTGGCCGTCCGGGAACTGATTCAGAGTGGGGTGCAGCCTGTCTTGATTCCAATGGATATTAATGAGCAGACATTGAGCGTGAGCGGGGACGAATCGGTCACCTTCATCGGTGATCTTCGCTGGACGGCAGAGGCACTCATCAATATCCTGAAAAATGCTGTAGAGCACACGAGAGAAGGTGGGGGGATCTCCATTTCATTTTCGGAGAATCCGCTCTACACTGAAATCATCATTGCGGATAATGGAGACGGGATTCCAAAAGAAGATCTTCCATACATATTCAGGCGTTTTTACAAAGGTAAGAATGCAAGCGACGACAGTGTCGGAATCGGACTGGCGATGGCTTACAGCATCATCACCAGTCAGCAGGGGGATCTTGAGGTCCGAAGTGAAAAAGGGAATGGTACCGTGTTTTCCATTAAATTTTATAAATAGAAGGGTGTTTATTCTTGCTCCGCGTATCCCCTAAAGTGAATAAATTGTCACTTTCATAGTCACTTTAAAGTCATATTGGACAGATATACTGGGGTCTACATCAACATTATGGAGGTACCAAATGAATATTTTACAAATTGAAAATCTGTCTAAGATATATGGCAAAGGGGAGACGGCGGTCAAGGCACTGGATGATGTTTCATTCTCTGTGAAAAAAGGCGAATTCGTGGCGATCATCGGTCCTTCTGGATCGGGGAAATCCACCTTGCTTCACCTGCTTGGAGGCGTCGACCGTCCGACAAGCGGGAAAGTGCTGATCGATCAAACCGATATTTATCAATTGGATGAAACCCAGCTGGCTGTTTTCAGAAGAAGGCAGATCGGGTTGATCTATCAGTTCTACAATCTGATCCCGATTTTGACGGTGGAAGAAAACATCACCCTCCCCATGTTATTGGATCAGCATAAAGTGGACCAAAAGCAGTTGACGGATCTAGTATCGAGATTGGGCCTTCATGAAAGGCTGAACCATCTGCCGAACCAATTATCCGGCGGACAGCAGCAGCGTGTATCCATCGGGAGAGCGCTGATCAGTAATCCTGCCATCATTCTCGCGGACGAGCCGACAGGAAATCTCGACAGCAAGAACTCTACAGAAATCATCGAACTGTTAAAAATGTTCAACAAAACCTATAACCAGACATTGATCATCATTACCCATGATGAGCGGATTGCACTGCAGGCAGATCGTGTGATCGAGATCGCAGATGGAAAGATCGCTAAGGATGAGGTGATCCGTCCGTGAATATCATCAACAAACTGACGCTGCGGCATCTGAAAGAAAACAAAAGAAGAACCCTTGTAACCATCACCGGGGTCATCATCTCGGTGTCGATGATCATGGCCGTTGCGACACTCGGCGTGTCATTCCTGGATATTATGAAAAGGCAGTCGATAGCCGACAATGGCGAGTGGCATGTTCAATATCAAAACGTCAGCCCCGACCAAATTGAAGCAATTGCGAATGACGAGGATACGGGAAGCTTGCTCCTATCCAATGAATTGGGGTATGCAAAGCTCGATGGGGCCAAAGTGGAAGATAAGCCCTACTTATTTATAAAAGAATATAATGAAGAAGGCTTGAAGCAGTTTCCGATCGAGTTGAGTAAAGGCCGCCTGCCTTCCGATGAACAGGAAGTGGTCATTTCTGAGCAAATCGCGAATGATGCCGGTGTTCAGTACAAGATCGGGGACCAGATCAAACTGGCTATCGGGAGCCGGATGATGGAGGGGGAAAGCGAGCCATTGGGACAGAATGACTCGCTCCAAAGGGATGGAGAAGGCATTAAGGAAAGGCTTGAAGTGAACTCCATGGAGACCTTCACGGTTACGGGCATTATAGAAACCCCATCATGGGAACCGGCATGGTCCCCGGGTTATACAGTGCTCGGTTATATCGATAAGAGTTCCTTGAATAAGTCGGATATGGTGGATGCGATCGTGGTGTTGGACAAAGTGAACTCCTCCGTCTTTGAGCATGCCGGGAAACTGGCAAAAGAGAATGGGATTGGAAAAGTGGCTTTCAATGATGAATTGCTGCGATACTACGGTGTGACGGACAATGACAATCTCCGCTTCACCCTGTTTTCCTTACTCGGGATCATCATGGCCGTCATCATCATCGGTTCGGTATCGCTTATTTATAATGCATTTGCCATCAGCGTATCTGAACGAGCCAGGCACTTAGGGATGCTTTCAAGTGTGGGGGCGACGAAGAAACAGAAGAGAAATTCCGTCTTTTTCGAAGGGATGGTCATCGGAGTCATCAGCATCCCCCTTGGTTTATTGGCAGGGGCGTTGGGGATCGGAGCTACCTTTTGGTTTATCAATACCTACATTGACGGGGCATTGGGCATTTCGGAGAGACTTCAGGTTGTCGTCACACCGTCAACGGTCCTGGTTTCCTGTCTGATTTCAAGTGCGACAATTTTTATTTCTACGTATATGCCTGCACGAAAAGCCTCGAAGATTTCAGCAATCGATGCGATCCGCCAGACGCAGGATGTCAGATTGACTGGTAAGACGGTCAAAACGTCCAAGGTCGTCCGGAAGCTGTTCGGGTTGGAGGCGGAAATCGGATTGAAAAATCTGAAACGGAATAAACGGCGTTACCATGCGACGATTTTTTCCCTGGTGATCAGTATCGTTCTCTTCTTATCGGTGTCTTTCTTTACAGATAATCTGAAGAAATCGGCAGTCATGTCCCAGGAAGGCACGAATTTCGATATTTCCGTATCGGCCAATACCGGGGATACAGAGCAATTGGAAGACTTGGTTCAACTGGAGGATATCACAACATACAGCGTCCAAAAAAGTCTGAATCCCACGGTCCTTATTGAAAAAGACAAGTTTCCTCAGGAATTGAAGGACATGATCAAACGGGATAACATTCCCCTTGATGATGGACGTTATCAATACTATGTGAACTTACATGGATTGGATGAACAGAGCTTCAGAGACTATGCCAAAAAAGCAGGCGCAGAACTCCATATGTTCAATGATCCCAAGAAGCCAACAGCCATCGTCATTGATCAGATTTCCTATCAGGATCCGACGACGACCAAGTTCGTCGAGGCCAAATCAATCTTAACCGAACCGGGAGACGTCCTCGATTTGATCTTCACGAACTATGATACAGAGAAATCGAAACCTTTGGGATCGGTTACGATCGGGGCCATGACAGACCAAGTGCCCATGGGGATCCGTACCGCAATGATGGGCGGATTGGATGTCATCGTACCGATGAAAACAATGGATGCCTTGATGGATGACGAGATGAAAAAGGAAGTCCGCAGCCAGTTATATATGAACAGTACCGACCCGATGGAAACCCAGAAAGCCCTTGAAGAAGTGGTGCCATCGAACCTGTATATATATAATGTCTATCAGGACAGGCAGCAGGAAGAACAGCTCATCCTGTTCCTGTCAGTCTTCACATATGGTTTCATCGCACTGATTTCATTGATATCCATCGCGAACATCTTCAATACGATCTCAACGAGCATTTCCTTGAGAAAAAGGGAATTCGCCATGCTGAAATCCGTTGGGATGACGCCAAAAGGATTTAACAAAATGATCAACTATGAAAGCATCTTTTACGGAGTCAAATCCTTGCTATTCGGGCTTCCGATCAGTATCGGTGTCATGTATCTGATCCACAGATCTGTCGGAGAGACCTTCGATTACGGATTCGAGCTGCCGTGGGTCGATATCCTTTTCGTCATTGCGGCGATATTCATCATCGTAAGCTCCGCTATGCTTTATTCAATCGGAAAGGTCAAGAAGCAGAATATCATTGAAGGATTAAAGCAAGAGAATATATAAAAAGAAAGAAGAGATGGGCTAATTGAGGCTCATCTCTTTTTTGCTTAAGTATACTTACTTGTCTTCGTTTCTCTTCTTTATTAACACGTACGCAGTTTCAACCAGAAAAATCGAAAGAAGAAAAAAGAGGACGAATACTTCCGTTATTTCCATTACCCGAAAAGGACGTACGGAATTGTACAATGCTTCTGAAACATCGAATCCTTGGAGAATATCGAGACTTAGAGAAAAAGCCATTAAACAGCCCATCATTAAAAGGGCAATGCCCATGATTTTCATGCCGATCACACTCCTCCAACTAGTTTCTTCTCTTTGGACTTGGATGATTCAGTCATGCGTTTGTTAATAATTACATAAAAACCCCTCATATGGTTAAAGTAATAAAAAATAAAAGAAGGGTGCCTGAATCTATGCCTTCGTTCTTTAAAGGTCGAAAACCAAAAAAGAACCACCAGTCGGATGCTGAAAATCAAGCTGCTGATCACTCGGCAGAACATATACAAGATTCGTTGTCAGTCAACCTTGACATCATTAGAAAGAAAACAGGAAACAGTTCAGACCTCGTCATTCGTCATCTGAAAATGGGTAGAGAGTCCGGTATTAAAACGGCAATTGTCTATATTGAAGGAATAGTAGACAATCGAACGATTCAAGAGTTCTTATTGCAGACCATGATGAAAGATGATAATAAAGAGCAATTGAATGAGCATGATGCGTTAGAACGGATTTCTGAGGACATGATGACGGTTGGGAACGTGTTATCTCTCACTACGTGGGAAGACCTGTTCTTCTCTTTAATGGCAGGTGACACCCTTATCCTGATAGATGGCATTTCAAAGGGTTTGAGTGCGTGTACGAGAGGCGGGGAGAAACGCTCCATTTCGGAATCTAACACTCAAATGGTGGTCCGTGGTCCAAAAGGGGCGTTTACAGAGTCGATTGAAATCAATACAGCCATGGTAAGGCGCATCATTAAGACCCCTGATTTATGGATGGAGTCCTTGAAGGTTGGCCGTGTAACCAAAACCGATGTGACGCTTATGTACATACAGGGCATTGCCAATGAAAAGGTTATTGAAGAAGTACGTCAGCGAATAAAAAAGATCGACATTGATAGTATTCTGGAATCAGGCTATATCGAGCAACTCATTGAAGATCAAACACTGTCTCCCTTTCCCACTATTTTCAACACTGAAAGGCCTGATGTAGTGGCGGGGAATCTGATTGAAGGGCGAATTGCCATTTTTGTCGATGGAACCCCTTTTGTATTGATTGCACCCGCTGTGTTTATACAATTTTTTCAATCGGCCGAGGATTATTACGCCCGCTTCGATATTGCAACATCGATTCGCCTTTTACGCATTTTGATGTTTATGATTTCGCTTATTGCACCTGCTGCCTTTGTCGCTGTCACCACCTTCCACCAGGAAATGGTGCCGACAACGCTCATTGTCGCCATTGCAGCTCAGAGGGAATCCGTTCCTTTTCCTGCATTCGTGGAAGCTCTTCTTATGGAAGTAACGTTTGAAATCCTGCGGGAAGCAGGAATTCGACTGCCCAAAGCGATTGGTTCGGCTGTTTCGATTGTCGGTGCACTTGTTATTGGACAAGCAGCTGTTCAGGCGAGTATTGTGTCACCGGCCATGGTCATTATTGTATCGATCACAGCGATTGCCAGTTTTGCGACTCCTTCTTTTGATATGGCCATTTCAGCTCGCTTAATCCGGTTTTTGTTTATGGTTGGTGCTGCAACATTTGGATTCTACGGAATTATTTTGATCCTCTTGATGATGGTCGTCCATCTATGCAGCTTACGTTCATTCGGTGTACCCTACATGGCTCCATTTGCTCCCTTTATACCTGTGAATAATGGAGATACGTTTGTAAGATTACCATGGTGGTCACTAAGACAAAGACCTCGCTTAATTAGTGCGAATACAGTACGGGAAGGAAAGAATTCGCGTCCTCAGCCTCCTGCATCCCGTGCTATGGTCAATCGGGATTTTAAAGAAGGTGACAACAATGAAGCATAGGTTAGTTTTCCTTATAATATTGATGACAATGACCGTCTTGCTTTCGGGGTGTTGGAGCAAAAAAGAGCTAACCGATCTTGCTATCGTGGCAGCGATGGGGATTGATAAGACGGAAGACGGAAAATATGCCATCACCCTTCAAATTATTAATCCCGGGAACGTGGCTGGGGGCATACGAGGGGGAGGCGGTGGCACGGAAAGCCCACCTGTTACCATCTATTCGGCTACAGGAAATAATTTAGTAGAAGCAAGCAGGAGTGCTTCTAGCAAAATTTCCCGAAGATTATATTACGCTCATGCAAACTTAGTGGTCGTTGGAGAGAAGCTGGCAAGAGAAGAAGGTGTGGCTACATTAATCGATGCAATTGATCGAGATCACGAATTTCGAATCACTACAACCATGGTGATCGCCAATCAATCATCTGCAGAAGACCTGGTGAAAACATTAACACCCGTTGATAAAATCCCAGCGAATAAGGTACTGAAAACTTTGGAATTCTCCCAAAAGGTATGGGGAGAGACAATAAAGACGTCGATCCAAGACGTGATGAAAGGACTGCAATCCCCTGATGTAGCAACCGTGGTTTCAGGATTTCGTCTTGTAGGAAATCCCAAGCATGCAAGCCAGTTAGAGAACCTTCAAGAAAGTGAGCCTGAATCTACCCTTGAAGCCAGTGGAATCGCCATTTTAAAAGAAGGAAAGTTAGTGGATTGGTGGTATGGCGAAACAGCTAGAGGAACGGTATGGCTCCTGGATAAAATCCAAGGAACAAACATCAGCATTGATTGGGAAGGGAAAAAAGAAGCCATCGCCTATCAAACAGTCCGTCAAAAAACAAACGTGTCTGCGAAAGTGAAGAGTGGAGAGCCCCATGTCTCTATTCATACACGCGCGGAAGGAAGCATAGGGGAAATGAATGTACCTGTAGATATCACAGATGTAAAGGTTATTTCAAAGATGGAAAAAGAGCTGGAGAAAGAGATTAAAAAAGAAATTAAAAAAGCGATTGAACAGGCTCAAACAAATAAAGTAGATATCTTTGGGTTTGGCGAAGCCATCCGACGTTCCAGTCCAGGTGAGTGGAAGAAGCTTAAACCGATGTGGAACGAGGTGTACTTTCCGGAATTAAAGGTGGATATTACAGTGGAAGCCTATATCCGTCGTGCGGGATTACGAAACAAATCGTTTCTTTCAAGTTTAGATGATAATCAATAGTGAGGGAAAGGGGGTACCAATAGAGTGGAGAAAGCCAAAATTAGTGCCAGTCAGCTCTTTGTCTTAATGGTTCTGTTTGAACTGGGGAGTGCTTTACTCGTCCCTCTTGCCATAGATGCAAAACAGGACGCCTGGTTGGCCATTCTTATTGGAATGGTCGTCAGTTTTGTTCTTTTATTAGTCTATCATAAACTCTATTGGTATTATCCCGATCTTTTGCCTACCGAGTACATGCAAAAGATTCTCGGGAAAGTGTTGGGAACCGTGGTTGCCTTCCTCTATCTCTTTTTCTTTATGTATGATGCCTCGAGGGTTCTTCGTGACTTTGGGGAAATGCTGTTAACCTTTGCCTATCCTGAAACGCCTTTATTCATCGCCAATGCACTGTTAATGCTTGTCATTATTTATACGGTCCATAAAGGAATAGAGGTCATCGGAAGATCAGGAGAACTGCTTTTTATGCTTATGTTTATCCTTTCGGTCGTTGGATTTATATTGATCGTGAGTTCTGGTCTAATCGACTTAACCAACTTACAGCCAGTACTTGAAGAAGGGATTGCACCTGTCCTAAAAGTGGTCTTTACTCAAACCATCTATTTCCCGTTTACTGAAGCCATTGTATTTACAATGATTTTGCCGTACATGAATAATCCCAAGAAGGTAAAGCTTACAATGATATGTGCAACGGGGTTAAGTGGAATCAACCTCATACTTACGATGCTCATTAATATTAGTGTGCTTGGTGTGGGTCTGACTGCACGGTCACAATTTCCGCTTCTTAGTACGGTTCAGACCATCCAAGTAGCCGATTTTTTAGAGCGGCTGGATGTATTTTTTATGCTTGCCTTAGTGATCGGGATATTCTTTAAGATAAGCGTGTTGTTTTATGCAGCGGTCATAGGTTCAGCCAGCTTATTTAAGGTCAAATCCCCTTCACGGCTGTCCTATCCTTTGGGCCTGGTCGTTTTATTTATGTCGATGACGATTGCGAGCAATTTTCAAGAGCATATCCATGAAGGACTAAAAGTAGTAATGTTTATCTTACATATTCCACTCTTCACCATTATTCCTCTTTTCCTTCTACTTGTGGCATTCTTGAAAAATAGAAAAAAGAAAAGAGAAAAATGAGTTTATCCGCATCACACTTTACGGGGGGAGGGGGCAACGGAACGATACAACTTCTTCTGAATCAAGAGAACCGTCCTTTCACCCCTTTAAATATGGCGAGGGATAAGTAGTCTGTGAAGGGAGTTAACGATTAAAAAAACATAGGTCAGGCCAACAATTTTGAAATTTTAACAAATAAAAAAAGGAATTAAGACGAAGTTGTCAAATCTATTCAAAAGCATGAAATATCTAGGAGGTCATTCCATTTGAGTATCCCTTTCGAAGTGAAAAGAAACTTTCAGGTTTCCAAAGAAAAAGCGTATGCGAGTTTATTAGATCTTGATTCTGCCAAAGACTGGATGCAAGGGATAGTGGGAATAGAGAGGATGGATGAAGGGCCACTCCGTGAAGGCAGTCAGTGGAAGGAAACGAGAAAGATGTTCGGAAAAGAGGCTTCGGAACATTTTGAAGTAGTGGAACTTAAAGAACCTGATAAGATTGTGTTTCGGTGCGACGGTACGAAAGGAACAACGGGAAAAGGGGAATTTATATTTACCTATTTGCTGGCTTCATCAGGTGATCAAACTGAAGTGACGTTACTTGGTGAAATCAGGGGGCTGACCGGCCTGTCGAAATTATTCGGTAAACTAATGGCAGGCGTCTTTAAGAAGGCTTGCGCAAAGGATTTGGATTCCTTGAGAGATTATCTGGAAAAAAATAAAGTGGTAAGCTCCTGACAGTGGTAATCGGAAATGGTATAATCTTTTAGTAGGAAAGTTAGCGTTAAAAGCTCTCATACAATTATCATAATAATAAAACCTTTTTAGGAAGTGGATTTTTATAGAGGCAGCTCTATTTTCGCCACACAATGTCAATTGACAATTGTGTGGTTTTTTTGTGTAAAAAAGGGGGAGAAAAAATGAAAACGTGGCAATGTGCATTGATTGTTTTTTTGGGTGGATGCTGTTATGGGATCTTATCTACATTTGTCAAACTTGCTTATTCAGCAGGTTTTACAGTGACAGAAGTGACAGGTGGCCAATATTTATTTGGAGCTTTGCTTACCTGGGTGCTGGTTCTGTTTACAAAAAAGAAAAGAATACCTTTCAATCAAGCTTTCAAACTATTATTATCTGGAATTCCATTTGGACTAACAGGTGTGTTTTATTATCAGGCGCTGCAGACACTTAATGCTTCGCTTGCCATTATTTTTTTATTTCAATTTGTATGGATTGGCACGCTTTTTGAGTGGATCTTTTATAAAGTAAAACCAACTAAAGGTAAGATCATCTCAATCGTCATCCTTATAGTCGGCTCCATTTTAGCTGCTGGCGCAGTTGCAAAAAGTGAAGTTGTTCTATCCTTGCAGGGAACTGCATGGGGGTTACTTTCGGCTTTGACTTTTACCACGTTTATCACACTGAGCAGTTCTGTCGGAAAAGATTCTCCACCAGTCTTGAAAAGTGCCCTTCTTTCCACAGGTGGTTTAATTGTCGTATTTTTAATTTTTCCACCCACGTTTTTAGTTGATTTACCTACTTTGATGGGGGTCGCAAAATATGGTTTATTGCTCGGCTTCTTTGGCGTGGCTTTACCACCTCTTTTGTTTTCAATCGGCATGCCTCATGTTGGACCTGGACTCGGCACAATCTTAACGGCTTCTGAACTTCCAGTGGCTGTGACCATGTCGGCTCTCATATTAGCTGAAGTAGTCAGTTTTTCACAATGGATAGGGGTCGTGATCATTTTATGTGGAATTGTGCTCGGTAATTTAAAACTGAAAGGTAGAATGAAATCCATGTCGTAAGGTCACGCACAAGTTTTAAACAAAATCATCATGAAGAAATGAGAAGACGTAAGGTTTATTAAATAATCATTTTGCTCCCAAAAAACGATTGCGCCAGCAGTAGTCCTTTGCTATGATTATCTTACTTATATATGAAATGGAGGTTTTCCTGTTGACAGCTTCAATCAGATTGCGTTTCCCGCTTTTCACTCGTTAATTGAATACGTTTGAAGGCTCTGCCTATGTTCAGAGCAATGGGATTGATCTGTCTATTTTTAAGGAAACCTGTATTTGTCGGTATTTTTAAAGAGGGGAGGAGTCTCCCCTCTTTTTTTGTGTCTTAAAAATAACAAGTAGGCAAGGCTTATTTTTATATTAAATATAATAGAAATGAGTTGGTGGGAAATGAATAAAGTAAATCAACATCAAAAGGAAAATTGGTTAAGGAATATCATTCTCTTTCTAAGCAGTCAGACGATCTCGTTATTCGGGTCGTCCCTGGTACAATACGCGATCATGTGGCATATCACGTTAGAGACGGAGTCCGGGCTGATGATGACGTTGTTCATCATTTGCGGGTTTATCCCTACCTTCCTGTTGTCCCCGGTTGCGGGTGTCTGGGCGGATCGCTATAACCGGAAGCTGCTGATTGTGTTATCGGATGGGCTGATCGCGTCTTCCACGTTGGTGCTCGCGATTCTATTCTTAATGGGATATGATTCAATCTGGCTGCTGTTTGTCATGGCAGCGGTCCGGGCTCTTGGAACCGGTATTCAGACCCCAGCTGTCGGCGCGATATTGCCGCAGATAGTCCCGAAGGAGAAACTGACAAAGGTGAACGGGGCAAATGGAAGCATTCAGGCTGTCATCATGTTCGTATCACCAATGGTCAGTGCGGCATTACTCGGGATGGCATCGATTGAAATTATCTTCTTCATCGATGTCATTACAGCAGCCATTGCAATCATCACCCTGCTTGCCTTCTTGAAAATTTCGGTTCATGAGAAGGCAGCGGGTACACAAACAACAAGCTACTTCAGTGACTTCAAGCAAGGCTTACAATATGTCAATACCCATGGATTCTTGAAGAAGTTCTTTCTGTTCTTCTCCATCTTCTTTGTACTGATGGCACCTGCAGCATTTTTGACTCCGCTGCAGGTCACCCGGAGCTTCGGCGATGATATTTGGAGACTGACGGCCATCGAAATTGCCTTTTCCATCGGGATGATGGCAGGCGGAGCCATTATTGCTTCGTGGGGCGGTTTTAAAAATAAGATTGCCACGATGACCTTCTCAAGTCTGATTATGGGGTTCTGCACCTTTGCTCTAGGCATTGTTCCGGTCTTTTGGTTCTATCTCGTCTTCATGGCTTTATTCGGAGTGGCCATGCCGATTTTCAATACACCGACAATGGTGCTGCTGCAGGAGAAAATCGAAGAGAATTATTTAGGAAGAGTCTTCGGGGTCATGGGGATGATCTCCACCTCGATGATGCCGATTGGAATGCTGATATTCGGACCCTTGGCAGATATCATCGCCATTGAATGGCTCCTCATCGGAACAGGCGTATTGACCATTCTCCTTTCCGTCATGCTGGGTCGCGACCAAGTGCTGATCGAAGCAGGGAAGCCTGCACCTGCACTGGAGTGAATGGAGACTTAGAAAGAGCTGTCCTTGTGGCAGCTCTTTTTTCTGTCATGAAATAAAGGAAGAGCACTATTTAGGGAGAATACTTATACTAAACAGGAGCAATTGGATGCAAGATAGATGAAATGAGGGGGTACAGGGACATGACCAATAACCCAACACCAGAAAGTGAATTGCCTAAGATGAGTAAGCCCGCGAACCGTGAGCTTCATAACGCCGGATTTTATCGACTGGAGCAGTTTACCTCCGTGTCGGAATCCGATATTCTGAAGATTCATGGGGTAGGACCGAAAGCAGTGAGAATATTGAATGAGGCTTTGAAAGAAAAAGGGCTGTCTTTTGCAAAAAAGTCATAGAACGATTTGATTAAAGTGTAGTTGTGCTAAGATGGACAACCCATAAAATAAAGGAAGTGTATAGAATGGATTCACAAACGGTAATGGAAGAACTGGAAGCACTGGGAAAGGAACGATCGAAGAAAATGTACATATCCAATGGTGCCCACGAGCCGGTCTTTGGCGTCGCGACAGGTGCGATGAAGCCGATCGCAGGAAAATCAAGAAGGATCAGGCGTTGGCTGAGGAGTTATATGCCACGGGGAACTATGACGCTATGTACTTCGCCGGTGTCATTGCCGACCCGAAAGCCATGACGGAGGAAGACTTTGACCGTTGGATCGATGGGGCGTATTTTTATATGCTGTCCGATTACGTGGTGGCGGTCACTTTGGCTGAAGCCGATATCGCACAGGACGTGGCCGATAAGTGGATCGCTAGTGGTGAAGAGCTGAAAATGTCCGCAGGGTGGAGTTGCTACTGTTGGCTGCTCGGAAATCGCAAGGACGAAGAGTTTTCGGAAACGAAGCTCGCGGGAATGCTTGAACAAGTGAAAGAAACCATCCACCATGCACCTGAACGAACGAAATCGGCGATGAGTAATTTTGTCACGACAGTCGGGGTCTCTTATGTCCCTCTTCATGAAATGGCTCTTCAGACGGCAAAAGAAATCGGACCTGTTGAAATGGTACGGGAAGGGAAAAAGAACAGCACACTCAAGGCTGCCGATGATATTCAGAAGCAAGTGGAGAAAGGGAAGATTGGGTTTAAGCGGAAGTATGTGAGGTGTTAGGTAAATAGGAATAATAGAGACGATTCTGCTGCTATGGTAGCGTGAGAATCGTCTCTTTTTTGTGTCCTAAGCTGAAAGTATGAAAAAATCCATCCTAATTTTTAGGAAAAAGAACTGAGAAAATGACTAAGATTATTGAATGATCAGTTTGGACTCGGTTTTCAATGGGACGGGTTATGCACCTGCATTTTTTGATGGGTTTTTTAAAGACCAACATACTTTTACGTACTTCGTCCATACCTCTCTAACTATACTAAATAGAATGATATAGTGGTGAATCCTATGAAAAAGTGATGATAAAACCTTTTACCAAAGTTTAAAAGAGCGGGAGGCATAGATTGAACAACCTCTGGACTTTTGTTCCTTGCACCATGTATCCATTTCGATGTCGTGTTACTGTTCCCAATAATCTACTTGATAAGAAAAGTAGTAGTATCCCATTCCCCTAAGCGTCATGTCCTCTACAGCAGTTTTGGATAAACGAATGTTGTGTCTGCCACGAAATAATAGACTTTGTCGGATTTTTTGTAACTTTTTACCACCAAGTACGTATTACATATTATAAAAGTGTCGTAAGGGGAGAGATGAAATGAAGAATGTTGTAGACGCCAATCTAGAAGATATAATAGCAAAATACCAACAAACTGATTTTTTTTATCATTATATTCCAGAAAAAATTATGAAGCATATTAATGAAAAGTTTGATTTGCCTTCTGATGAACGTGTAATGGCATTCTTAAGTTGTTTTCTTAAAAAGAATGGAGTGTGTTTCACGGAAAAGGGAATATATTGGAGGCTAATTGGTCAGGGAAAAGGTTGTTTCTCATGGGAGCAATTAAAAAACACGAAATCAATGAAGTTGAAAGATGGAGTACTTTATCTCGATGATAAAAAAACATTTGATATAACGGGTACATCTTATCCACATGATCTCCTAATAGAAATGCTAGAAGAAATAAAGGCATTGCCGATTGAAAAAGATGGAAACGACATAAAAGCAAGTAGTGGTTTTGCTGTAAATATTGATAAGATAAAAACCGTTTGTAAGGCATTTAGTAATTATGAGGATTGTTCACTTTGTAAAACAATGAGCTTTAGTTTAATGCTAGAGGAGCATATCCCAGAAATGCTAAAAATCTCATTAATGAAAAAAAATAAAGTAGATAAACATGATACGTTATTAGTGTATATAAATACTTATTTAGGTGTAGGAACGGATGGAATCGTCATAAGTGCAAATGGGGTTTTTTTCTCTGAAAGCTTTTTATCGCTATTTTATCCTTGGCACGTTTTCAAAAGATTACCCGTTGATTTTAATAAAGAATCTCAAGAATTATCGATTGGTAAAGGTAATATTTTTCATTTGAATTGCTCAATAACAAAAAGTGAAGAAGTATTATGGTTTCTTAACCAATTACAAAGACAATAAAATTAAATGCTCCACCCAAGGGGACAGGTGCCTTGGCTCCATGTGCCAAGTGACCTGTCCCAATGGCTCTTTAGGAGGTAAGTTATATTATGCAAATAACCATTCAACCGCCTGTCAGTCTCGAACAGCTCTCCCTGTATATTGAAAAGAAGAACAATCAATCTCAGCATCATATTGGATACTGCGGAGAGAAGGCAAGTGAAATTCTTGACTCATTACAGACGGATTTTTCCGATTTGGATGTATCGAAATCTTTCCTGGTTGCCTACAGGGGTGAGCATATTGTTGGTGCTCTGGGGTTTGATATCGACTTGGAAGACCAAAGCGCAGAGGCTTGGGGACCTTTTGTGAACGAAGAGGAAGATTGGGGATATGTAGCCAATGAACTTATGAGAAGGCTACTTTCTTCTCTGGAAAACCCTTTAGAGAGAATCTATTACTTTATTAATGAAAGAAATGAACAATCCATGGAGTTCCTTTCTGATATAAAAGCCGTAGAGAAGGGTGAACATCTCATTCTTAAAGTAAAGCGGGATCATTTTAATTTAGTAGATTCTTGTGAAGTTGAACCCTTTTCCCCTCATTTCAAACAGGCATTCTCTGAGCTTCATCATTCCGCCTTTCCGGGCGCATATTACAGTGCTGATGACATTCTAGGTTTGCTTTCCGATCAACACAATCAGCTCCTCATGATTAAGGATGAAAGTCAGCAAATAAAAGGCTATTCCTATATCGAGGCTAATCCTGAGCATGCAGAAGGCGATATAGAGTTTATTGCCGTTTCCCCATTGTATCGGAAACAGGGGATTGGAACCCAACTAGTCAAAGCTTCCATCCAACATCTTTTTCATCACGATGATATTTCTGAGATCACCCTTTGCGTCAGCAAGCAGAATCACCAGGCGATAAACCTTTATAGATCTGCCGGATTCGAAGTGGCTCATGGGGTGGTAAGCTATGAATGGATGGCGTGGAGTTAGAGAAGAGAGGTGAGTCATGAAAGAGTGACTCACCTCTCTTTTTCGTTTATTGAGCATAGATATCGCCTCTCATTATATCCTTCCTTCAGAAAAATCCCCCTTGTCAATTAAAAATACAATTATTAACAATTCCGCCACAAACAAATGTCCAATTAGCAAATAAAGTAAAACATCCTATACATAATGTAATGGATCCCTTACATTTAAGGTAATAAATCCATAAAAGGAGAAAAATGGTTGATGTTGAACAATTCTGTTCGAGAATTACGCGCCAGGTTCCGGTTTACCCAGCAGGATTTGGCTGATCGTATCGGCGTTACGAGACAGACGATCGGACTGATCGAAAAAGGGGATTATGCACCGTCCATCACGCTGGCTCTGAAGATCGCACACGCATTTGATGTGCCGGTGGAAGAGATATTTCGCTTGGAAGAGGAGAGAGGTTCATGTTAAAGAAGATATTTCAGTCACCACTGTTCAATGCCGTTCTCATCATTGGCCTTGGGATCATTATGTTAGGAGACCATTATGCAGCCCATATCCCGGATTGGCTTGTGGTGGATTCGATGGTGCTCGGGATTCCGATCCTTATCATGATGGCGATCATTCCTGTTTATAACAGGAGGCATCCGGAAAACCGGATCAAACCGAGCGTGATCCCAATGGAACTGCGGGAAGAAGATGAGGGGATGCAGTGGCTGACGTTCAAGGCGACAAGGAAGGTGTACATCTTCTTTGCCTTCGCGATTCCGATGGGCATTGCCCTAACGGCTTATTTACATCACATTCCCTACTTTCCTATCATTCTATTAATCGGAATGGGCGTCGTTCAATACCTCATTTATTGGTTCCAGATGAAGCGATTCAGCTAAAGGGGGAAACAGATGGATACTCAGTTGATCATCTCACTCATCATACTCATTTCCCTGGCGGAAGTCGGTGCCGTCATCCTGTTTGTGAAATACAGAAGGGGGGACATGGACAGCAACCCGTTCATGACCATTTTGAAAAAAGAGTGGATCATTCTTTTCTATGCCTTGTTTAAATGGAAGAGGAAGAAAGGCTATAACAAAGGAGTCCAGAGCTATTATTATCACAAAGGATCGAATTATTTCTGGCTATTCATCGCGCTCCTTCATGAACAGGTGATTGAAGGCATTGTCTTTCATATCTACTTAAAAGAAATCGATCCCCTCAGGGCAAATATCCTGGTGGTGCTCCATGTCTACAGCATCCTCTACATGTTGGGGGATTACAATTTAGTCAGGAACTCGCCGATCATCCTGAAGGGGAACAAAGTCGCCATGAATATTGGAGCAAGAAGGTCACTGAGCTTTCATATCAAGGATGTCGACACCATCCAACCGGCAAGGACGCAGTATAACAAAAGCGGTGGCATCATCCATGAGAAAAATGCCTATCATGTCAGCATGCTACCAAGAGTGTTCACCCGGGTCTTTGGCATGATGGATGAACTGAAATATGAAATCATCTTCAAGGAGCCGATTTATGCAAGAGGCTATTTTGGCCAAAAGAAAGAAGTAAAGAAAGCCTTGCTATCGATGGACAACCCGGAACCGTTCATCATGGAACTTCAGGAAAAAGTGGAGTGCTATGATGAAAGTGAAGAGACGGAAGATGATCGATTGGTCGCTGCCGCTTATGAGGGGAAAAGACCGAGTATCATCAACTGGAAGGTCTATTTTACGCTACTTGTCCTGAACATCATGGGGGCTTTGGCAATTGCCCCCTATGCCATGTCACGGGAGAACCTTCATGAAGTCCTGGGACTGAGCAAGCTGTCCTTCACCCTGTTCTACGTGATCCAGGTTCTGCTTGAAGCGGGAATCCTCCTATTCATCGCCTTATGGCTCGCGAAGAAGGTGAAGCTAAAGGCTCCGATCATCGAAGGCTTTTTCAACAAGAACCAATCGCTTCATTCTTTTAGAAATCCTGTCATGAAATCCGCCCTCTATGGAGTACTCGCAGGTGTGGCCATCAGCATTTTCAGCCTGATCGTATCCGGGCCGCTCGGAGTGGACAATTCTTCACTCAATGAACCAGCATGGTGGCTCGGGGCATTGGGATCATTCGGAGCGGCCGTGAATGAAGAATCGATTTTCCGTCTTTTCCTTGTCACGCTGCTGATCTGGCTCCAGATGAAAATGTTCAAAGGAACGGTGACAAAAGCGAAGAAATGGACGGCCATCATCGTTGCTAGCTTAATCTTCGGCATCATGCATTATGGAGTGGCGGCGTCCAATTTCGATATGACTCCAGGGCTATTTATCAGCATGCTCGCCATCAACGGAATGGGTGGCCTCGTGTTCGGAGCTCTCTTCGTCTTTGTGGGACTTGAATTCGCCATGATTGCTCATTTCACAGCGGATATTGTGTTGCATGTTGTGGGTCCGCTGGTGGTGGAGTGAGGGAGTCACGGGGACAGGTTCCTTCGCCCCCATTTTAGTGCCAGCCCCGTTGCGTTATCGTATGAACGCAACGGGGCTGGCGCTTTTTTATGAATTTGAAGTGTTATAGAAGACAGTTAGTGGTAATAGTACAACTACCGTGATGGGAATCAGATCCTTTTTTATTTTTTCGTTTCATGCAAGATGCAATGTTTCTGCATAAGTAGTGGGTATCTATATAGTAGAGATTGATTACAGAAAAGGAGATGGTCATTTGTTAGAGTTAATTGGCGAATCTGCGAAGACCTCACTGGGGTATTTCTGGAAATCCGGTTGGGCATTCGTTCTTGGATACTTAATCAGTTCCATGATTCAAGCCTTTGTACAGAAGGATAAAATGGTGAAATATATGGGCAATCCAAGCTTGAAGTCTGTTGGGTTATCCACTCTTTTCGGGGCGATCAGTTCCTCGTGTTCCTTTGCAGCTTTGGCAGCAGGACGAAATCTTTTCAAAAAAGGGGCACATTTTATTCCGACCCTGGCCTTTCTATTTGCATCTACCAACCTGGTGATTGAACTAGGCATACTTATTTATATCTTTCTAGGGTGGCAGTTTGTGGTTGCAGAAATGATCGGGGGCACCGTTCTGATCTTTATAACTTGGATTCTTGTGAAAATCACTTATCCTAAGAAACTTGTGGAGGAAGCAAAGGATCATGTGGAGGATGAAAAGGAAGACGAAGAAGGCTTCAACTGGAAAGATAAAATCAAGTCCAAAGAGGGCTGGTATCAGGTCGGTCATGAGTTTGTGATGAATTGGCAAATGGTGTGGAAAGAGATTACGATCGGATTTACCATTGCGGGGATCATGGCTACATTCATATCAGAAGATACGTGGAAAATGTTCTTCCTCGCCGATCAACCGGACTCATTTTTAAAGGTAATGGAAAATGCACTGATCGGTCCGATCGTTGCTATGCTGACCTTTATCGGGTCCATGGGGAATATCCCCATTGCCACCATACTAGCTTCGAGTGGAGTGGCGTTTGCAGGAATTATGGCCTTCATCTATTCTGATTTGGTCGTACCACCGATTGTTGCGGTTCACAAAAAGTATTATGGGTTAAAAACGGCCTTATACATTGCAGGTATCTTTTACCTTTCGATCATCCTTACTGCGTTAGGGATGCACTATGCGTTTACGGCTATCGGATTAATCCCGGAAAACGCAAAACAAGTGATGAATGAATCACCCTTTCAAATCGATTATACCTTCTGGCTAAATATCGTATTTGCCGTCGTCGCGATGGTCTCCATCTATTTGAATCGACTGTTCATGAAATCCGGTCATCACCATTCGATGATGAACATGGAAGGTGACTCGAAAGTGAAGACGATCGTAACGTATATGTGTATTGGATATTTAGTGGTTGGAACTGTAGTGAATTTTGTGTGATTCATTCAGTCAGGTTGCCCGTTACCGTTACTAGTGGGCAACCTTTTTTGTGTTAGCCAAGTATCGAATATAACAAGGTATTCATTTCTCCACGTCGAACTTAACTTAAGAGATTAGCTGGATTTTACTCCTTCTCATAGGCACCGGGAAGAAGGGGAGGGTTAAACAGCCAGTCGTCAGATACAAATGGAGGGAACAATATGAAAAAAATATCATTGATTCGATCAGCCCATTTAGCTAATGTTGATTATGCATACGCTGCAAGACTACCTGCGGACATGGATCTTCTTTTCTTAGCCGGAGCTTGTCCTCTTAACAAAAAAGGGGAAGTTCCTCATGTAAATGATTACGAACTTCAAGCCAAACTGTGCGTGGAGAATATGATGGAAGTACTGAAAGAGAGTGGTGCCTCCTTGAAGGACGTCGTATATACCCGGGTCCTTGTGGCTTCTCATAATCAATCTGATTTAGTGACGGCTTGGAACGCGATAAGAAAAGAGTTTGGCGATCATGACGTCCCGAGTACGTTATCAGGAGTGACTGTATTGGGATACACACATCAATTGGTGGAGATCGAAGCGGTTGCAGCAGTAGAGAAACGGGCAAATGGATAGCTGAAAGGAGGATCATTATGTATATTCCAAACGATTTTAAGATCACAGATGAATCGGTCGCTTACGAAATGATGAAAGAACATAGCTTTGCGACTCTTTTTTCACAACACGATGGAATGCCGTGTGCCACTCATTTACCGTTAATAGTTAACGAGAAGTACTTATACGGACACTTCGCCCGTCCCAATCCCCAGTGGAAAGATATTGAAAATCAAACAGTCCTGGCTGTTTTCCATGGTCCACATTGTTATATCTCCCCATCCTGGTATGAGACGAATAAAGCAGTACCGACATGGAATTATGTGACCGTACATGTGTATGGAGAAGTCAAGCTTCTTGAGGACGAAAATGAGTTGATGGAATCATTCCATGATATGGTATTGAACTATGAAGCTCCTGACAGTACATACAGTTTACAGGATGCAGGTGCTGAGTATCTCGCTGGAATGAGCAAGGGGGTGCAAGGTTTCAAAATAAAGATCAGTAAGATAGAAGGAAAAGCGAAGTTAAGTCAAAATCATTCAATAAAGCGTCAAGAACTGGTGATCAATCAACTTGAACAGATTCCACGTACAGATGAGCAAGAGATTTCAGCATTGATGAAGGCCAATCTAAAAAAGTGATGTTTCAAGTTGCCATCTTTTTGATGAGTCTCCGAAGGTATTCGGGGGCTCTTTTTTTTCGATTTAACCGCAATAGGACGTGGAATCAGTTGAAAACACTGATATCAAATGGTATACCCTGGGAATAAAACCTTAATTTAAAGAGAAACTAGATGAGAGCAAGCTTATTTAGGAGGTTTGTTTAGTGGATTTTCTTCATAAGGTCCTAGGATTCCTTCCCGATTTCAACATATACATCTACGCAATAATAACGTTGATCGTACCCATTATCATCATGAAAATAAAGACCTTACTTACTGGTGCAATGAATCAACCCGGCACATCAAAACAGAAGGAATCAACCCTTGAGATGACATGCGATCTATCTGAGAATGTATCGGTGATCAATGAAGTGCTGGGAGAAAACAATGATATCATAACACGGGAATTTTTCATAAATGATTCTAGAGCTTCGATTATTTTCACGAGAGGGTTAGTGGACACAGCCATTATTAATAATAATATTTTGGACCCTCTTATGTTCAACACGATAGATGACGAGAGGATCCCTTATTCACTTAAAGAAATCCTTCCTGTGAGTGAATGTCATGAGGAAACGGACATACATACAATAATCTCCTATATTTTAAGAGGGGAAACAGCATTGCTTCATGAGAAATCTACTAAAGCAATCATTTTAAAAGGCTCTTTTCGCATAGATTGTTGCTACTTTGACCATCCTTAACAGAGGTGTGATAAAATACCTTTTCAGGAGGCGGTTTTCTCAATGATAAAAGACATCTATGCGACTTTTTCGGACTTAACTAAAGAAGAGCAGATTCAACTATTTAACCTTTTAAAAGAAGACTTCATCGAAAATGAAGATGGTGATCTGAAAAATGCTTATACATCAATTAGAGAAAGCCGTTTTAAAGAGGGATTAGGCTGCGTTCATTGTGGAAGTGTGAAGGTGAAGAGAAATGGGAAGTACAGGGATAGACAAAGGTATCTCTGTCGCGACTGTGGTAAGTCCTTCAACGACCTTTCCAATACACCGATTTCAGGGACACGTTATCTTGGTAAGTGGGCTAAATACTTTCAAATGATGGTCGAAGGATACACTTTGCCCAAAATTGCGAAACGCTTAAAAATCCACATATCTACTGCATTTTACTGGAGACATAAAATTCTTTTTGCTCTGCGTTCAATGGGATATCAAATGTTGAAAGGGATTATCGAAAGTGACGAAACCTTTTTTAAAGAGTCTTTAAAAGGACGAAGAAAATTGGACAGGGAACCAAAGAAACGAGGCGGAAGAGATAAATTGAGAGGAATTAGCAATCTAAAAATTGCTGTTGTGGTAGCTCAGGATCGAAATGGGCAAGTTATTGCTCAAAAGGCTGGAACTGGTCGTGTAAAAGCAGAAGAAATTGACGCAGTTATCGGAAGCTATATTGATCCGTCTTCTTTGTTGTGCACGGATACAGCCACTAACTACAAGAAATTTGCCCAGATCAAGGCACTTAAACACGAGCCAATAAACCTAAGCAAAGAGGGTTATGTCAAAAAAGGCATCTATCATCTGCAAAACGTCAACAACTATCATAAACGTTTAAAAGGCTGGATGGATAGGTTCCAAGGAGTGGCTACGAAATATTTGGATAATTATCTTTATTGGTTCAGCTTCCTTCAGCAAGGTAAGAAGTTGGCTGAAAAGGAGCAGATAAACCAAATGCTTCTTAGTGCTTGTCAAAATTCAAATAGCATTACCGTCAATTTTCTACGTGAGGTATGAAAAATAGCCATTTCTTTATGAAACAGCTGTACGAATAATCAGTATTAGGTTGCTTATTTTAGTTGGTTAAATATATAACCGGCATCTTCTCCTACTCCTTGAATCAAAGCAGAACTTCTATTATGTTGCCAGGGTAAACCTAAAAAGTATAACCCTTTTTGGGAAGTTACACCTCTATTATGGATCGGATAACCTTTCTCACTGAATATTTCATCCAACTCTATCCAGCTGTAGTCTGGTTTATAGCCGGTTGCCCAAATTACATTATCTACTTTTATTCGTGTTTTATCTTGAAATAGTACAAAACTATCTTCTGAAGAGATTGTTCTTGGCTTTAACATAATAGTTTTATTCTTAATTAACCTTTTTAATTCGTATCCAAAAATAGGGTCAGGCTTCTTTTTTAAAATTTTTCCGAACCAAGAGTAATGAGGAGCTTTATACACTCCTAATTTATTGAGATACCAAAAGATGCTTTTATCTCCAACATCTTGCGGCAAAAATGACATCTTATGCCCAACTGATAGAAACACTTTCCTACCATCTGATAACTCGGCTGCAATTTGAGCACCCGAATTACCTCCACCTACAACTAGAGCTGGTCCTTGTTTTAATTGGCTTGGATTTTGGTAATCTGATGAATGAATTTGAAAAACCTCATTAGACAAAAGTGTTGAAAAATCAGGTATGTTAGGTTTTTGAAAAGGTCCGGTTGCCACTACAACGTTATTAGCCTTTATTAAACAGTGATTGGTTTCCATAACGAATTCATCATTAACAAAAAATAATCTATTGACCTTAGTATTCATCCGTAATGGGAGTGAGAATCGCTTTACATATAGTTTTAAGTAATTGGCAATATCGTCTTTGGTTGGATATAAATCTGAATCAAGGCGAAAACCTGGAAGTGAACTAAAATAACTAGGTGTAAACAATCGTAATGAATCATATCTATTTTTCCACACCTCACCTATTTCTGACAGCTCATCCAGGATCAAGAAGGTCAGATTACTTTTCTGTAAATAGTACCCCATTGAAAGTCCTGCCTGCCCGCCTCCGATGATAATTACATCATATTTCAATTGCTATCACCTCCAAAAGATCTTTTAAATCTATAGTATCATAAAATTCCTTTGTTATTTAAAAACAACAATCTTTACGAAAAGAGCCTTTTAAAAACAAGTGAATCAAAAGATCGGAGTATTGAAGAACCGGTAACCGAGCAAGTGGTGAGAGGTCCTAGAACCGGTTTTAATGAAAATATTAATGATAATCAAGCCATTCTAAGAAAAGCTGGTGTCAATAAGGATCTAAGGTTCATTAGCTTCCAAGTTGGGGAACGATTTAAAAAGGAACTGGTCATCGCCTATATAGAAGGCATTGCCAATGAAACCATCATACAGAACGTTAAGGAAAAGATTGAATCGATTCACATCGATAATGTACCGGAATCTGGATATATTGAGGAATTTATTGAAGAGAACACGTTCTCCCTTTTCCCGCAAATTCAAAGCACGGAACGACCTGATCGGGTGATTGCAGCATTGTCAGAGGGGAGAGTAGGCATATTGCTGGACGGTACCCCTTTTGCCTTGATTGCTCCAGTAACCATCAATATGTATCTGCAATCACCAGAAGACTATTATGATCGATGGATTCCCGGCTCATTGATTCGATTTTTACGATATACGGCTGCTTTCATATCGGTCTTCACTCCCGCATTATATATTTCCTTTGTCTCTTTCCATCAGGGATTAATTCCAACGAATTTGGCCATTTCCATTATCGGCTCTCGTGAAGGAGTCCCCTTTCCTGTTCTCATTGAGGTTCTGTTAATGGAAGTTTCGATTGAAATCTTAAGGGAGGCAGGGTTGCGTTTACCAAAACCTATCGGCCAAACCATTGGAATCGTCGGGGGTCTTGTAATTGGAGAAGCTGCGGTGCAAGCAGGTATCGTTAGTCCGGTTACAGTCATTGTTGTGGCTATTACGGCCATCTCATCCTTTTCACTCCCACAATATACGTTAAGTATTTCATTACGTATCATAAGATTTATAGCCATGTTTTTAGCTGCTACTCTGGGACTCTATGGTGTCATCGTCTTTTTCCTTTTTTTCTGTATTCACCTTGTCCGTTTGAGAAGCTTTGGGGTTCCTTTCCTCGGTCCTGCAGTACCGTACCAAGTTAGTGATTGGAAAGACTTTTTAATCAGGCTGCCGATCCAATTCATGAAAAAGAGACCCGACATTCTTAAGCCTGGGGACAAAATGAGAAAAGGTTAGTCATGGACTTCACTTATTGAAAGGACTTGTCATGAATGAACATGAATCAACAGGAACGCATTAGTCCTACTCAAGCGATCATCCTCATCATTAACTATGTTCTTGGAGTCGGTATATTAACGCTTCCAAGGACAGCTGCTGCTGAAGTAGGGACGCCTGACATCTGGATAACCATTATCATCAGCAGTATTTTTCCCATCATAGCAGGGATGATCATTTTAATCCTTAACAACAGATATCCTAACAAAACTTTTTTTCAGTATAGTAGAGAAATTGTCGGGAGAATCATTAGTGTCATCCTTGGAGTAACAATGATTGTTTATTTCCTTACACTCACCAGTTTTGAAGTCAGGGTAATGGCTGAAGTAACCGAAACCTATCTACTCGAAGGGACTCCCATTCAAGTATTAATTGTATTGTTTCTTTGGCTAGCCTTTTATTTAAATACGGATGGAATTAATTCCATTGCCCGTGTGTTCCAAGTTATTTTTCCCCTTACCGTCATCATCTTCATCTTAATTGCCACAATGAGTTTAGGTTTATTTGAAATCAATAATCTGCGCCCTGTTATGGGAAATGGAATCCTCCCCGTGTTAAAAGGGGTTAAGACAACTTCCCTTTCCTATATTGGGATTGAGTTAATGATTATTTTATCGGCCTATTTAACGGAACCTAAGAAAGGGAAAAAGATTGTCTTTATTGGAGTGTTACTACCGATGATTTTTTACCTGGTTACAGTGGTTATAGTCATAGGTGCGTTATCAATAGATGGGGTGGGTAATCTGGCCTGGCCGACTATTTCTCTCATCAATTCGTTTGAATTTCCGGGTATCTTTTTTGAACGCTTTGACTCGTTGTTTTTGATCGTATGGATACTACAAATATTCGCTACAATCTCCATCACGCTTTATGTTGCCTCTCTTGGTATTTCACAATTATTTAATAAGGACATAAAGGTGTATCTGCTCATCTTTCTTCCCATCGTATTGATCATCTCGATGGCCCCGAAGGATATCCATCAATTATTCGCATTAGGAGATTACCTTGGAAATGCTGCCATCGTTTTATTTGGTGTGCTGCCAATCCTATTATTAGCGCTCTCTTTCTTAAGGAGGAAATTCAGTTGAAGCCTATTACCTATCTTCTCATCCTCTTCCTCACTGTTCTACTGTTGACAGGATGTTGGAGTTCTAAGGATATTGAAAAATTGGACCTTCTATTGGGCGTGGGGATCGATGAGGGGCAAAGGGATAGTCATGAGCATGAGTATTCAGAAGAGAATTTAATGAATGTGACCTTTCAACTTGTGAATGTGTCCGGCAATCAATCTTCTAACGCGTATTCAGGTAATGCAAAGCCTTTTGTCAATGTGAATGAAACAGGTGAATCATTACTTGAGGCCGCACGGGAAGTTTTACTAAAACGAAAAAACACTCTGAACGGGCAACATCAAAGACTCGTTGTATTAAGCAGTAAAATAGCCCAAAAAAGAAATATCAGAGAATTATTGGATTTTTTCATTCGTGATCCCGAGGCTAGAATGAGCTGCTTGATCATGGTAACGAATGGACTCTCCAAGGACATTATGGATATGGAAACGACTGAAATTCCTTCGGTGCATATAAAAGAGGTATCAGATCATATTGATAAATCGAATAAGCTAATCGAACCCATGACTCTTTCAAAAATCAACGCAACGATGGAGGCGAAATCAAGTTTCTTGTTGCAGAATATTGAGAAGAGACATAATGAAGTCATCCTCACCGGTGCAGCTGTGATGAAAGGGGACACTCTCACTCAAATCGGGTTTCTAAATGAAGAAGAATTGGTCGGAATAAATTGGTTAACAGCTTTAACAGATGGAGGAATCGTGAAGATCAAGGAAGAAGGCAGCAACAAACCGATTATATATGAGCTGGAAACCATCAATAGCAAAGTCAAACCTCTACTTGAGAATGGAAGAATTTCCTTTCAAGTGGATACAAAAGTAAGCGGGCACATATCTGAACTGATTACAGAAACGGATGAACCCACAAAGAAAGAGAATATAAAGGATTTAGAAAGACAAATACAAGAAAAGATCAAAGAACAAATAAAAAATAGTTTAGAGAAAATTCAACAGGACTTGAAAGTAGACGTCTTAGCATTTCACGATTACGTTAGAATTCAACACCCGGACTATTGGAAAAGTCATAAAGAGGAATGGGACAATACTTTCAGTCAAGCAACCATCGATTATCAAGTAGATGTCGAAGTTTCTTCGTTGAATATGAATATAAAATAGAGGGCAAGAGACCTTTAAAAGTACTCACGACAATGGCATCATAGTAGGAATGGTTTGGACCAAGTGAACTGGCCCGGGGCAATCGCCACGGGCCAGACACTCTTTCTTATGTCTTCGGAAACGTAAATCCTTCCCCAAACACATCTCTCACATCATGGACCACCACAAATGCTTTCTCATCTATCTGCTGGATCATTTTTTTCAAAAGGAAGAGCTCTTGTTTGTTGATCACGACATACAAAATATCCTTTGACTCCTTCGAATAATGTCCTCTTGCATTAATGACGGTCACCCCGCGGTCCATTTCGGCGCTCACTTTTTCAGCGATGGCGTCGGTATGCGCGGAAATGATCGTGACGGCCTTTCTGGTATCGAAACCATCAATCAAGTAATCCAGGATCTTCGTACTGATATAGATGGATATTCCGGTATACATCGTATTCTCTACCCCGATGACAAACGATGAACCGAGAACGACAAGAATATCGAATACGAACATCGTGGTACTGACGGCCCAGCCGAAATGCTGGTTGAGCATGCGGGCAATGATGGTGGATCCTCCCGTAGTCCCCCCTGAACGCAGCACAATCCCGAGCCCGAGCCCGATGAATACACCGGCGAAGACCGTCCCGAGCATGATGTCGACGGAATTGCCCATCCCTTCAGTGAAATGAATGAAGAGGGAGGTAAAGAAAATCGCAAGCATGGTGTACCATGTCACGCGTTTATTTAATACTTTATAACCGATCGCTAAGAGGACCCCGTTCATGACGAAGTTGGTGATACCCGGTGACCACCCCAAGACATAATAGAGGGTCATGGAAATACCGGTCACGCCGCCTTCCCCAAGTTCATTCGGAATCGCGAATAAGTTGACGCCAAGGGCGAAGAACAGGGATCCTATAATAATTAACGTAATTTCTTTCACAGTCGTATTCATTTCATCACTCCGTTCTAGTTGAATACTAGGATACTATAGCACAGGGTTAACTTTCGAACAAGATTGTTCTACAATATACTTCGAGAACCGTTCAACTCTATGGTAAAATAGGAAAAAAGAACGTATAGGCGGGTTAACAGAAATGCGAAAAGAAACAGTCGAACAAAAGGTGTATCACTTAATCAAAAATGCCATCCTGAACAGACAAATGGCGCCTGGTAACCAGTTATTCGAAAGTGCTATTGCAGAGAAGGTCAAGGCAAGCAGGACACCGATCCGAAGCGCCATCACTAAATTAGAATCTGAGGGTCTGGTCAACGTGATCCCCAATAAGGGGGCATTCATCGTTCAGCCAACGATTGAAGAAATGGTCCAGGCATTCGAAATGAGAAAAAACCTTGAGGAGATGGCGATCCAAAAAGGATTTTCCCATCTTGGAACCGAAGAAATCAATCAACTGAAACAGCTTCTTCATGAAATGAAAGATGCCTACAATGAACGGAAAATCGTATTATACCAGGAGAAAAACAATGCGTTTCACCTTGTCCTCGCGAAGGCAAGCGGAAACCGATATCTCGTTGAATTCATGGAGGAAATCTTGAACAGGATTACCATCTATATGGTGCTGTATGATGTCTTTACAGAAGACAATGAAGAACGGGATCTCCTGGAACATGAAAAAATGATCAAGCATATTGAAACTGGAGATGAGGAAAAGCTGGGTGCGTTACTTCTCGGTCATCTTGAAAGTAGTTTGAAGAAGCTCCAGCAGGATAAGGTGAATTACCAGTCGATTACGGCGTTGTTTTGAAAAGGGAATTGGGTTCCTTCATGAGGGACTTCAACCCTGATAATCCAGGTTTTTCTCTTTGAAAATGAAAGGGGAACTCCTGGATTTTCTTTTTGCATACATCATATTGTCAAAAGGTCATTCTTTAGTGTTGTGTACTTTATAGGTCATATTCAAGATTAAATAAAGGGATTTCAACTTTCAAATCGAATTATGAACTAGTATGAATTAACGTTCGTATCTGAAAGGAGAATATCCTACATGAAAATGGTGAAATCCATTCCTGCGTTGCCAGTGAGGAATATGAAACAAAGCATGGATTTTTATTGCGATAAGCTTGGCTTTACTCTAGTCCATCATGAAGACGGGTTTGCTGTCCTTACGTGTCATGAGGTTCGAATTCATCTTTGGGAAGCAAGTGATGAAGGTTGGCGTACGCGTGATCATTCTTTACCAGTCTGTTCAGGTGCCGAATCCTTTATTGCCGGAACCGCCAGTTGCCGGATTGAAGTCGAGGGGATAGATGAACTATACAGACGTATACTGCCTTTGGATATTTTACATCCTAATGCACGAATAACTGATCAATGGTGGGGTGAACGTGACTTTGGAGTAATGGATCCCGACCATAACCTCATTGCTTTTTTTGAACAAATTTAAGCTGTTGGAAAGAACACTGAACCGTACCATTTGGCTGTAATCCACTGACATACTGTTGTCAGCATCAGACATATATTATAACTATTGTGGCCCGATGTCCCTGAATAGTTGAGGATAGTTACTTAAGGAAGATTGAGGAGGAAATGGATTATGAGCTTTACAAAGACGTTACGAGGACTCACTACCGTCAGTTTTTGGGCGGCTGATTTAGAGGCGGCAAAGAAGTGGTACGCTGAGCTGTTGGGCATCACCCCATACTTCGAACGCTCAGGATATGCCGAGTTTCGCATCTGCGACTACCAGCATGAGCTCGGCCTGATCGATAGCCGCTACGCTCCCGGTGGTATGACAGGGCCGGCCGGTGGTGCTGTCGTATATTGGCATGTCGATGATGTGACAGCAACCTTCGAGAAGCTGTTGTCCATGGGAGCGAAAGAGTACGAGCCACCTACAGAACGTGGTGAGGGATTCATTACGGCTTCCGTGGTGGATCCGTTTGGGAACATCCTGGGCATTATGTACAATCAGCATTATTTGGAGGTTCTGGGTTCCACCAGAAAAGATTGACACGCGCCGTCGGCATGCAGCTTAACACATATTTTCTTCGACTGACTGTCCTACATAGGGTTTCCACCTCCCTATATAGGACAGTTTTGCTTTTGTATTCATGTTGCCCATAAAATATACTGGACACAAGCAAACTTCAACACAAGTGGGTCATAAACATGTTCCGGTTAGTAAACCATCTATTTACAAAGCCTGATAATGAGGATAAGCTAATCAGGAATCCATACTCATGGATCAGAGCGAGTACCTTATCTTTAAAAAATTCGCCATAAACATGATAGAAATAGCATTCATATAATCTGCAACACACCAATACCCAATAATGAAACGGTTGTATCGACAGGAGAATCTCTATGGAATTACTGAATGTACACAAGCTAATCCGGACCGACTTTTGTTTCGAAGGTGATCCCCATTGGGAAGACAGAACCATCGTCTTTCATTCAACTAGGGAAAATGAAACACGATACTTGAAGACAGAGGAATACCTTTTTTATACACAGCAGAAAGAGATGGAGCTTTATTGGAAAAAAGGATTCAAGTGCTCCATAGAAGCTTTGGAAGATGTAGGTGTATTAAATGAGGATTTCCCTTACGAACTAATCATTGTGATCGACACTAACAGGAAGATCATCGGATACGTTACCTTGAAGGATCTGGCCAGGGAAATGAAGGATCGATTTCAGAATTTGGAAGCCTATTTCCATACCATCATCGATACCATTGACAATTCTGTATCTGTTGTTGACAGAGAAGGTAAAACGATTGTCTGGACCAAGGGTGCGGAAAATATCTTTTCGATACAGAAAGAAGATATATTGGGAAAAGATATGAAACATTTCTTCCCGAAAGAAATGTTATTAAATGAAGAATCCATGCTGACAGGGAAAACATACAGGCATCATCTTCATAAACCGAGGGAAGACCTTTTTGTATTGATCAGCACCAATCCGGTCGTGTCCAATGGTGAGATCATTGGAGCGGTGGCGGCCGAAACAGATGTCACAAGTCATGTCATGATGAACAGGGAATTATTGAATGCTTCATCTAAAATTCAACAATTGCAGCATGAGGTATCCAAACTTAACGACATCAGGGATCCCTTTCAAAGGATCAAAGGATCCAGCTCTGAAATAAAGAAGGCCATCTCTTTAGCGAAAAAGATGGCGAAAACAAAAGAAAATGTATTGTTGCTGGGAGAAACCGGGGTGGGAAAAGAAGTATTTGCCAAGTCCATCCACGATGAATGTCAAGGTGGAAAACCGTTTATCGCTTTGAATTGTGGCGCATTGTCCCCGGCATTATTTGAAAGTGAATTGTTTGGATATGAGAAAGGATCATTTTCCGGGGGAGACCCTAATGGAAAGATAGGGAAAGTGGAACTGGCCGGTGAAGGAACGTTATTGCTGGACGAAGTAGGAGATTTACCCCTGGATCTACAGGTTAAGTTGTTGAGGGTGCTTGAGAATAAGTCGTATTATTCTGTAGGGGGTTTAACGTTAAAATCTGTCCGGTGCAGAGTAATAGCGGCTACAAATAAGAACTTGGACGCTATGGTGGAAAACGGTGATTTTCGGGAGGATCTATATTATCGATTGAATACTTTAAGTATCGAGATTCCACCTTTGAGGAAGAGGAAACAAGATATTTTAGAGCTTTTTCATCTATTTATTTACGAATCATCTTTGAAGTATGACTGTGACGTCCACTATATAGCTCCCCAAATTACGCAACTTCTTCTTGAATACGACTGGAAGGGGAATATAAGGGAGCTCAAAAATCTCGTCGATAGGATGGTCCTTTTATCAGAGGGCGGATATATCATGCCTAACCTGCTTCCTGAAAAGATAGCCGGCTCGGCCGAAACCACATTTCTCCCTTCATCAAGGGAATTAGAGAAAGAAATGAATCAGTATGAAAAGCAAAAGATCCTGGAAACGCTGGAAAGTGAGAACGGGAATAAAACAGAAGCAGCAAAGAGATTAGGTATTACCCGTGCTACACTATACAATAAGATGAAAAAACTGAATATTGACGGTTTCCGTTAAAGGTCGAAACCTTTAAAAAGTAAAACCCAAGAATGCTGATTTCATAGCATTCTTGGGTTTTTAATTTGGTGCGTTTTTTAAAGCCTTTTTTTAACTGTGTGTATAAATAGTTTTACAATCTAACGTGATATGTATAAAAAACTTAACAGTTTGGACAGGTGATTTTAGAAAGACTCTCTTCGGAAAGCTCTTTTTGTAAAAGTTGTTACTTTGGACTGAGTGTTGCCAATGTGGCTGTTTAGCACGATAACAACTTATGATGGGAATTGATCGAAAGAATTCAGTCGCTTCCCTTCACTATGGCATGAAAATTGCATGCCGAATAGATGAAGGGAGGAATTTGATGAATTCAAGAATCAGTGCAGTAGAAGATTTTTTAAGAGACAACCAGTGGACCGGGGGCTTAATTACTTCCAGGTATAACATCCATTATTTATCTGGGTTTGATTATGATCCACACGAACGGTTTGTGGGGATCTTCCTTTTTGTGGAGCAAGGTCCTTTATTCGTATTACCCGAAATGGAAGTGAACATGCTTTTAGAAACGGGTTGGAAATATGATTATCTTAGCTATCAAGACACAGAAGATGTCTGGAGTAAATTGAAAACCCATTTAGGGGTACATGCCAACGATATCAGGGAGTTTGGTGTGGAAGAAAAAATGCTTCCGCTAAAAAGGAGCTATGAACTGCAAAACGTATTCCCTGGAATGACGCTTCAGAACCTGGATCAAACACTTTCTGAAATGAGGCTGATCAAAAGCCAGGAAGAAATCAGACATTTAAAAGTGGCAGCTCAATATGCGGATGAAGCGATCGCGATTGGAATTTCTGCTTTGTATGAAGGTGTAACCGAATTAGAAGTGTTGGGGAAAATTGAATATGAATTAAAGAAAGCAGGAATTCGTGAGATGTCTTTCAGCCCAATGGTTCTCTTCGGAAGTAATGCCAGCAATCCCCACGGTGTTACAGGCAATCACCCGCTACAGCCAGGGGATACGGTCATTTTTGATTTGGGTGTCATCTACAACGGATACTGTTCAGATATAACCAGAACGGTTGTTTTCAAAGAGCTGAAGGATGAAGTTCGGGAAATGTATGACCTGGTTCTGCTTGCCAACCTGGCTGCACTGGAAGAATGCCAACCTGGAAATCAATTGGGCAAAATAGACGATGCAGCGAGACAGGTGATCAAAGAAGGAGGCTACGGTCATCATTTTCCTCATAGAATCGGTCATGGTCTCGGTATGGAAGTTCATGAGGAACCATCGATTCATTCCGCCAATCGTCAATCTCTAAGAGAAGGCATGGTTCTGACCGTGGAACCTGGTATCTATGTAAGTGGGGCCGGTGGTGTAAGAATTGAAGATGATGTCGTCATAACCGAAGATGGCTATGAAGTTTTAACCATGTTTCCAAAAGGCTTACAGATAATAGGGGGGAATAATCATGAATCGAGTGCAAAAGGTCCAAAAGGAATTAGAAAAGCATGATGCGCAGGGAATTCTGATTACGAAAGACATCAATCGCAGGTATGTCTCGGGATTTACAGGTAGTGCAGGGATTGTTCTCGTCACCAGAGATGAAGCTGTATTGATCACGGACTTTCGCTATTGTGAACAAGCAGCAAAAGAAGCGAAGGGACTTAGGGTAGTCATTCATAAGGGGGATATTATCAAAGAAGTGAATGATTCCATTCAACAGATGAAGTTGAGCACTGTATGGATTGAAGAAGATGATATGAGCTTTAAAACGTATTTGGCTTTGAGCGGAGCAACGGCAGTGGAGCTTAAGAAATCCAATCTGCTGATGGAAAAAATCAGGGAAATCAAAGAACCTGTTGAAATCGATTTACTAACGAAGGCGGCAGCCATTGCAGATGAAGCTTTCTCAAAGATCATTCCCTTTATCAAGCCCGGTATGACTGAAATCGAGGTTAGGAACCGACTTGAGTTTACAATGAGGGAATTGGGGGCTTCCTCCTCTTCATTCAATATGATCGTCGCATCGGGGGAAAGAGCCGCTTTCCCCCACGGAGTTGCCTCTTCTAAAATGATTGAATCAGGTGATATGATTACGCTGGATTTTGGTGCGCTGTATGAAGGATATTGTTCAGATATTACGAGAACGGTGTCTGTCGGACAACCAACGAATCGCTTTAAGGAAATCTATGATATTGTACACGAAGCGTTACGCAGGGGGACCAGGGAAGTGTCTCAAGGGACCCGGGCCAATTATATTGATTATGTGGTGAGAAGCTTCATTGAGGAACATGGTTATGGGGAGAACTTCGGCCACTCCACGGGTCATGGTCTTGGGATGGAGGTCCATGAACCACTGAGGCTTTCAAAGGAAAGCGAAGAAGTATTACAGGAAGGAATGGTTGTCACAATCGAACCCGGAATTTATATTCCAGGGTTTGGAGGGTGCCGTATAGAGGATGATCTGCTCGTTACGGATCAGGGCTATGAATCACTGACAAAATCATCAAGAGATCTGATTATTCTCTAGCAATCAATGAACGATGAGAGCCGGGATTTGCTGCTGGCTCTCATCCATTAAGGTGGGACTTTTTTTGAACGAATTCATTATCTATTTAATGGCCATTTTTGGTGTAGCTGGTGGAGTGGATCGACTGATAGGAAATAAATTAGGGTTGGGTAATGAATTTACGAAGGCTTTTCAAAGTATGGGTGCCCTTGGGTTATCTATGATTGGTATTATTTCTTTATCTCCTGTACTAGCCAGTATGTTCATACCGATCATTACCCCGTTATACTCCTTTTTAGGAGCGGATCCCTCTATGTTTGCCTCGACACTCTTTGCCTTGGATATGGGCGGTTATAAGCTATCGATGGAAATGGCCAATGACCCGGAGGCAGCCAATTTTGCATGGGTATTTTTAGGGACGATGATGGGGCCGACCCTTGTATTTACCATACCTGTTGCCATCAATTTAATTCCTAAGGAAGATCAGGCTTTTTTTGCCAAAGGTATCCTTATCGGCTTAGTCACAATCCCGATAGGCTGTATCGTGGGTGGACTGATATCCGGCTATGATTTCGTATGGATGGTCAAGAACCTTATACCGACACTGTTGCTGTCGATGATCATTATGTACTCACTCTCTAAATTCCCTCAAATGACAACGAAGGCTTTCTTAGGATTTTCTAAATTCATTGAATGTGTGTTGATTTTCGGACTGGTGATGGTGATTTTTCAAACATTAACGGGTTTAGAGCTCATAAAGAACATGGTACCAATCCATGAAAGTTTTAAAACCGTAGGAAACATTACGATTATTCTGGCTGGAGCCTTCCCTTTCGTTTACTTATTAAAAGTGGTGTTGAGAAAACCATTCATGAAATTAGGGGGGAAGCTCGATTTAAGTGATCAGTCCCTCGTTGGTTTGTTGTCATCCCTGGCACATCATGTGCCCATGTTTTCCAACTTCAAGGCTCTTGATGAAAAGGGAAAAGTCGTTAATACAGCTTTTGCCGTTAGTGGCTCCTTTGTTATGGGGAGTCACCTTGGGTTTGTGGCAGCCATAGATAAGAGCTTTATTGTGCCGATGATTTTCGCTAAATTAACAGCCGGAGTACTAGCAGCTGTGATGGCCTATCTGGTCATGAAGAAAGGATAGTAGTACCTATTGATTGTTGAAAGGAAGAACAGGATGTTGAAGAAAAAAATGAGTTTCGAAGATTTGCTTCAGAAGAATAAAAGAGAGATAGTAGAGAATGAAAGGTTACTTGATAAAATAGAAAGAGAGATTGAAAACCGGCAAATCAATGATGTAGTAGAAGAGGAATCATTCGAATACAGTAAGAAATGAGCGGGGGGATCTCGATGGAGAGAAGAACATTGCCGGTATCTCGATTACCAGGATATGAAGAAGAAATCGGACGATGGTTATGGTGTTTAGAAGATGTTCGCCGTACTCTAATCACAGAATTAACGGGTATAAACCAACGTATACTCGATACAAAAGTGGATGAAAGACAAACGATTGGATCGCTGTTATATCACATTGCATTGGTAGAAGCAGATTGGTTATATGTTGAAGTCATTGGCGAGGAATGGGATCCTGAAATTCGATCGTTGTTTCCCCTCGGAGTCAGCACTGAAGATGGCTCTTTAACCCATATTGAGGGAGAAAGTCTGGAAGTGCATGTTCATCGCCTTAATAAGGTGCGTGAAGTATTTCTTTCCCACTTTCGAACAATGGACCTAAACGATTGGCGTAAATCAAGGGTACTTGAACATTATAATGTTACACCTGAGTGGGTTGTTTATCATCTGATTGAACATGAATCCCATCATAGGGGTCAGATTTTCCATTTGCTCAAGAAATTACGAAATCATTAAAGTGTTAAAGAATAGAAGAAAGGGAGGGTTAAGGTGAATCGGAGTAATCAGGTGATTTGTGATAAACGATCGTATTCTAAAGACATTCAATCTCATCAACATGATTTTGGTCAATTTTTGTTTCCACTGCAGGGTTCCTTAGACATCAAGACAAGCATGCAGGAATTCAATCTCACTTCAGATTATTGCTTTTATCTTCCGCCTGCTTCTAGTCATGATTTTCGTTCTCCTGATCGAAATGAATTCCTCACCCTGGATATTCCTGATCATTTTTTACCGGGAGATACAGATAGCATGTATGTCCGGTTGGATGAATCGTGGGCTTCGATTCGATTTTTACTGTTAGAAGAGGCTGGGAGAGGTTCTTCGGCTGCTCTAACCGATTTAACACGATATGTGACACATAAATTAAAAGCAGCACCTTTTGCTTCCATTGAGTATATTCATCAGCATTATAAGGAGTCCTTGAGCCTGGATACTCTAGCTGCCATCGAACATTATCACCCTGCTTATTATTCCTCATGGTTTAAAAGGAAAACAGGTAAAAGTCCTAAGATCTATATTACGGAATTGCGGTTGCAGGAAGCGAAGCATTTGTTACTGACGACCACATGGAGTATATCGGCTATAAGCGAGGAAATAGGCTTTGAAAACTCATCATCCTTTACCAGATGGTTTGTGAAGTGGGAAGGAACCACTCCCCAGGCGTACAGAATGATTAAAAATGGATAAATGACCGCTTAAACCCGGTAAAGAGAAACGATTCGTTTTCTTCTACAATAAGGATAAGTTCTTTTTATTGGGGTGAATCGAATGCAAGAAAAGTTGGCTGCCTTTATGGTTTTACTTGCCGCTATATTATGGGGTACCACAGGAACCGCTCAGGCACTCGCTCCAGAGGCTGCGCATTCGGTCGTGATCGGGGCTGTGCGTTTAGCTCTGGGTGGTATTCCTTTATTCATGATCGTTCTGTTACTGGGGAAGTTGAACCTTAGTCATTGGCCCGTCAAGGAAACGCTCCTCGCTTCTCTTTGCATGGCCAGTTATCAACCTCTCTTTTTCTCAGCCGTCACCATGACGGGAGTGGCGATAGGAACCGTGATCGCGATTGGCAGTGCGCCGATTCTATCGGGTATGATTGAATGGGTTTTTTTGAATAAAAGTCCTTCGAAGGTATGGTGGTACTCTACGGTCCTATCAGTGATGGGATGCATCATGATTTTCGTCAATAAAGAATCCATGAATGTAGATCCATATGGAATCGTGATGGCTTTGGGGGCAGGGTTATCCTTTGCATGTTACACCTTTGTCAGTGGGAAATTAGTCGGCAAACATCCTCCCATCGTGATCGTGGCCGTCGTATTTTCCATCAGTGCCGTCATCTTATCACCATTGTTATTCCTCTATGACCTTTCGTGGATCAAGGAGGGGAATGGTTTCGCCGTCAGCCTCCATCTAGGAATCGTCGCAACGGGATTTGCTTATTTTCTGTTTGCAAAGGGACTTATTCACCTTCCTTCTTCCACGGCCGTTACTCTTGCACTAGGAGAACCCCTGACGGCTGCATTGTTAGGCGTATTCCTGATCGGTGAACATCTGGCTCTCACTCCTTGGATAGGGATTGGTTTCATGTTAGTAGGGATTGGGATGTTGATTCTGAACTCGGAAGATAGGAATATAGAAACTGATTTTTTTGTGAGTAAATAACGAAAGGTTGTTAGATGGGGAAGCACCGGGGCGGTTCAGGGTGGACGACTTGCATTTCAAGTCTTGGGGTCAGCTTCCTGTATACGGCTGATGACCCTGGAAGCGTAAGCTCTCTCAGAGGAACCATGACATCTAAGTCACCTTTGCTCATGTGAGTATGAATTATTAGGGGGAAAACAGATGAACTTTGAATTACACGAAGGAATTGAGATTTTGGAAAGAACCCCAAAAACCATTGACTATTTCCTTACCGGATTGTCTAAAGGATGGTTGGAGAGTGATGAAGGAGAGGACACCTGGAATGCGATTCAGGTAGTGGACCACTTAATCGAAGGAGAGAAACATAATTGGATACCGAGGTTGAAGATGATCTTTCAAGAGGGGGAACGGACGGTGTTTCCTGCTTTTGATCGCTTTTCTCACTTACAAGAGGGTACTTCAATAAGCCTTGAGGAGAAGCTGATGGAATTTACTTCCCTCAGAACAACGAATGTGAATGAGTTAAAGGCGTTATTGGCCAATCACCGGTACTCCCTTGATGCGACGGGCATGCATCCTGCATTCGGAAAGGTCACTGCCCGAGAGCTAATATCCACCTGGGTGGTCCATGATATGACTCATCTGTCTCAAATGGTCAGAGTATTTTCCAATCGTTATATGGAAGATGTGGGACCTTGGAAGGAATATTTAGGGATATTGTCGCGTTGATACCGTGGCTTCCCTTCAGGATCATATAATAAAAAAACAGCCGGCACCCGCCGGCTGTCATCCCTCATTAACTCTTCTGAGCATTCATCGCTTCCCATTCTTCCTTACTAGGTCCATACACGCCAGGAACCTTCAAGTCAGCCTGTCTCATAAGAGTCGTCAACTGTCCACGGTGATGAGCCTGGTGCTGAATAAGGAGGCGGAATACGGCTTGCACCGGCATGTCCATCCCGAACATATTCACCACTTCGTTCATCTTTTCATCCGAAACTTGATCCGAAACGGCTTCTGAAAGACGCATGCTTACGGTTCTATACGTTTCGCTGATTTCTGAGGCAGATGCTGGTGCAGCTTTTCGAAGGTCCGGTACGTCAAATGTGATACCGAGCTGAGCCGGGAAGTAATAAGCGGATCCCGTGATATGCCAGGCGACGCTTCCGATGCTGTACAGATCAGGTGCCACTTCTTGATTCAATGACTCATCCGTCAATGCATCCAGGACCTTTTGGGTTACGGCGGCTTCTTGCTTCCATTCTTGTACGAAACTACTTACGGTTGTGAACATGTGATTACCTCCTTAAATTTGAAAGACACTTTCTGTTTCATTGTACCATGTGGTGTTCGTTTGACGCTTCTTTTGGGCCTCTTGTTTCGGTTAGGTCGAAAGCAGTCATTGTGGTGGTACCCTTGTTTGTTGATTTCTTTCATCGTTTTCCTGAAATCTTCTGAATCGCAGTTGCCATGTATGTTTCTCCTTAATCTCCCCTTCTAGTAAAATACTGCTTATGTGTTACCATAATATTACATCATTCTATATCACTTTTGAGGAGATGGGGACGTGAAAAGAAAATACGGAGACCGTTCCGGGTGGAAGCGAATCATTGAGAGGAAGTATGCTCAATCTTTTCTGGATACTGTGCCATTCACGGGGTATATCACTTTATTAACCGCAGTGAAAGTGAAGGACCCCATAATAGTTGATTATGGAGATCATAAGGTTTGTATTGTAGATGATGGTTACATATGGATGCATCAGTTTCCAATGGATAAACATCATGTGGTAACGACGATGTTTGATGACAAGGGAGAAATCGTTCAATGGTATATAGATATCTGTTATAAAAACTCCATTGAAAAGGGTATTCCTTATATGGAAGATTTATATTTAGATATCATTGTATTACCTACCGGAGAAGTTATTGAAAAAGATGCAGATGAACTTGAGGATGCTTATTTATCAGGAGTTATTGACAAGCACCATTATAACTTGGCCAACTCTGAATATAAGAGGCTGATCAACCTGATAAGCAGCGGGGAATTTGAACTGATGAAGTTGGCTGAAGAACATAAAGAACTGCTAATGGATAAATGAAACTAGGAAAGACAAGGGCTGAAGGGGAATAGTATGAGAGAGAAAAAAGTTCGAGGGATTATACGAAAATCTGAAAATATGATTAAGCGAATAGAAGAAGAAACAAAGGAGTTTCCAAAAGAATTTTACAATGGTTATTGGCATCTTCACCTACCAGTTGCTCAAGACTTTATAAGTTCCAACAAAATACCAAGAAAAATCAAGCGACAATGCATTCAAACTCTATTGGATAGAACGGAACATCTAATTGGTTTGAAGCCAAATGACAATGAAAAATATCGAGTAGTGGTCACAGTTGAATTACCAGATTTATGGGGTTCTCAAATGATTGTATTTAAAGGTGAGTCCCATTTTAAAGATTTCTTTAACAGGAATGATGAGTATCAGAAGTGGCTTCATCTACCTGATCATAGAAACATTCAAACTGATTGGGGATTATCTGTTCCAAACGATTTGCAAATATCGGGCTTTAAAGAAGTAATTACTGAGGAGGATGGACACCACTATGAAGGTGAAATTTGGTTTATTGGGGAATTGAAATAAACTAAAGAAACATCTAATTTCATAAGGGACTAAGGAAAGTGCTGAGACGGTTTACTGTTTAGGAAGCGTGAGAACCGTCCCCACGCTTCTTCAGTGGAAGCATCGTACCCCTTCAAAAAACCATAAAACCCTTCCCCAGGATTCTATGGCAGCAAGTGCAGCCTCATGGATTGACTAGCTCAATCTTATTCCCCTTATGAACATCTTCCGTACCTGCATCCAATGCGGTCTTATAGTAACTGCATTTATGGTCGATGACTTCCATTGTTTGCTGGAGTTCTTTGATCTTTGCTTCGACGGTTGCTTTTCTTTCTAGGAACATATTGTATCGGTGTTGCAGGGTGGCATCGCCTTCTGCGCACCAATCGATGAAATGCTTGATCTCCTTGATCGGCATTCCGGTGGATTTCAGGCACTCGATGATGTGTAATGCGGAGATATCCGATTCTTTAAAACGTCGGGTGCCACTTTCTGTTCGTTCGACAAAAGGCATGAGGCCTTCCTTGTCGTAGTATCTCAGGGTATAGATCGAGAGGTTCAACTCTTTTGCCACTTCTCCAATTGAATAGGTCTTCATAATCGCGCTCCCTTTCCTGTTATCTAGACGTCGAGTTAACTCTATGCTTGTGGAAAATCGTAGCACGGTTATCACCTGCTGTTAAAGCAAAACAAATCAGCAGATTCGATTATGGTTATTGCTTGACCTAGAGTTAACTATAGGGTTTACCATTGGTTTAACAAGAGTTCATTTTCTCTTGAAAGCATCTATTACAGGAGGTAATTTATTCATGGTTATTGCTAAAGCACGAGCTGTTGACGGTCCTGACAAATCTTTCAGAGAGGCTGAAATCGAGAGGCGTGATCTTGATGTGCATGATGTTCTGATTGAAATCAAGTATGCAGGAATCTGCCACTCTGATATCCATACGGCACACGGTGACTGGGGGGAAGTGAAGTATCCGCTCGTACCCGGGCACGAGATTGCGGGAATCGTCACGGAGGTCGGTTCCGAGGTCACGAAGTATAAAGCAGGTGACCGGGTAGGAGTTGGATGTATGGTTGATTCATGCGGCGAATGCAAGAACTGCCGTGATGGGGAAGAGCAATACTGCCTCAAAGGAAACGTACCGACCTACGCCGGTGTGGACAAATACGGCGAGCTTACCCAAGGCGGTTATTCAACCCATATCGTGGTAACGGAAGATTTCGTCCTCCGCATCCCTGATAACATCGAGCTTGACGCTGCAGCACCTCTACTATGTGCCGGCATTACGACGTATTCTCCATTGAACCATTGGAATGCAGGCCCAGGTAAGAAAGTGGCCGTTGTCGGCATGGGTGGACTCGGTCATATGGCGGTCAAGATTGCACACGCCATGGGAGCTGAAGTGAGCGTCCTTTCCCGTACGTTAAATAAAAAAGAGGATGGACTGGAATTCGGGGCAGAAGCCTATTATGCCACCACCGAGCAGGAGACGTTTGAGAAACTGGCCGGTACGTTTGATCTGATCATTAACACGGTCAGCGCCAAAATTGATATCAGTGCGTATCTATCACTGTTGACGCTTGATGGCGCGATGGTCAATGTAGGAGCACCTGCTGAACCGCTTGAAGTCAATGTGTTCTCATTGATCGGTCACCGTCGTTCATTTGCCGGTTCCTTGATCGGTGGAATTCGTGAGACGCAGGAAATGCTCGATTTTTGCGGGGAACATGGAATTGTTCCGAAGATTGAAGTGATTTCGGCTGATTACATCGATGAAGCGTACGAACGGGTATTGGGTTCTGATGTGAAGTATCGATTTGTGATTGATACGAGTACGATTTAAATGGAAGGAAGCAAGGGGGGCTCTTGCTTCTTTTTGTTATTTTGAGAAAGCATCAAAACCGTCCCCATGCCCCCACCAGGTTTTCAACCACCCCCAAAACGGATATAGAATAGAGAAGGCAATCCGGGACGTTATAAGATGAGGTGCTTTCGTTTTAAGCTGGACGATATACTGGAGGAGGAAATATTAATGAAGAAAGTCATGAACAAACCTGAAGATCTGGTCGTGGAAATGTGCAATGGGATGGCCATGGCTCATCCGGAGCTCGAGTTTATGAAAAAGTATAAGGTCATGAAGAAAAAGGATTTGAATGAAAATAAGGTAACCTTGATCAGCGGCGGGGGAAGCGGACATGAGCCTGCACATGCGGGACTTGTGGGAAAGGGGATGCTCGATGCTGCAGTCTGCGGTGACGTGTTTGCATCACCTTCCCAGATCCAAGTCTATCATGCAATCAAGGCGACAGCCGGCAAAAAGGGAGCCCTGCTCGTCATTAAGAATTACAGCGGGGATATCATGAATTTTAAAAATGCGGCTCATATGGCCTCAGAGGATGGCATTCCCGTGGAATATGTCAAAGTCGATGATGATATTGCCGTGGAAGACAGCCTTTATACAGTGGGGCGCCGCGGTGTCGCGGGAACCGTGTTGGTACATAAAATTGCCGGAGCTGCTGCTGATGAAGGAAGGGACTTGCGGGAAGTCAAAGCCTTGGCGGAAAAAGCCGCTGAAAATGTCCGCAGCATTGGCTTCGCACTGACATCCTGCATCGTCCCAGCCAGTGGATCTCCGACGTTCAAATTGGCTGATGATGAAATCGAATATGGTGTCGGAATTCACGGAGAGCCGGGGACAAGACGAGAGAAAATCGCGTCTGCTGATGAACTGGCGGAGCGTATGGTAAACGACCTTCTGAAGGATCTGAAAATGGAAGAGGGGGATTCCTCCGAGATCGCGATCCTGGTAAACGGCTTTGGAGGTACACCGCTACAGGAACTCTACCTTTTCAACAATGCTGTCACCCGGATTTTGGCGGATAAAAAGATCTCGATCAGGCGTGCCTTTGTCGGTAATTACATGACGAGCATCGATATGGCAGGCGTTTCCCTGACCGTAATGAAGCTCGACGAAGAGTTGAAAACATTGCTATCGAGTGAAAGTACAGCGCCTGCGTTTAGAGTGGACGGACCGGTACCTGGTGTGGAGTACATCGACCTCGAAGAAGATGAGGAAGCGAAACCATTCTCCTTCGAAGTGGAAACACCGGAAGAACACGCTGTGATTAAAAACGATAGAGCAACACTCGGAAATATCATCTACCTCGTGGATAAAATGAGCGACATCATCATCAAGAACGAAGTACCTTTCTGTGAATTGGATTCCCATGCCGGGGACGGGGATTTCGGAATGAGTGTCTCCAAAGGATTCAAGCAGTTGAAGCGGGAGTGGAAAGACATCCTTAGTCAAGAAAATCTCACAATCGGCAGTTTCCTGGATGCAAGCTCCATGGTCATCATGGAATACTGCGGCGGTGCTTCCGGTCCGATCTGGGGATCCGCATTCCGTGCGGCAGGGAAATCGACGCAAGATCGAAAGGAACTGACCGTGAAAGAATTTGCGGACATGCTGCAAGCGGCCGTGAAGGGAATCAAGGATACAGGCGAACGATCCTTCGGCAGAGGAGCTGAAGTCGGGGACAAAACCCTCGTGGATGCACTTGTTCCATGTGCGGACTCCTGGTCACAAAGTGCCACAGACGGCGGTGACTTCAAGACCGCGTTTGAAAAAGGAGCAGCGGCCGCTGTTGAGGGAGCAGAGAAAACCAAGGATATCGTTGCCCGGATGGGACGTGCCGGTACGGTAGGTGAACGAAGCCTCGGTCATCCAGATGCCGGTGCTTATGCGCTGGGGGTTATCTTTACGGAGCTTGCGGAGAGTTTGAAATAAGGAGTGGAGGAAGCAAGGGGACGGCTCTCTTGCTTCTTTATTTTGTGGGTTGGAAGCGGGAGAACCGTCCCTGTGCTTCCGACAAGAGACAGTTATTAACGAAACTTTCCAATTCAGTTAAACGTATATATAAGAAACAAAACAGTGGTGAACTTGAGGAGGCAGTTAAAAGGAATTGTATATCTATCTAGCTATTTTCGGGATATATGTGTTGATTTCTCTGTTGATCTAACCTATGCAATATCGCTTCTTGATCGCTTTAAAAGCTGAAGAGGAGAAGAACCGATTGAAAGGAAAGAAACAGGGAGATATGTATGATGCCATGAATGCTGGTGAACTGAGCCTTCATGGGAATATGCAGGGGAACCCGTTATTCTTTTTGGCTAATCTTTTTGCTTCGATATTGTATAGGGTGAGGCATGGTGGGGATCGGAAGTAGGTAAAGGGATTCTTTTGCCCTTGCTTTCTTAACCTATCAAGGAGGTATTTCAATGAAAGGGAAAATGGAGAAAATAAGCATGGTAGAAAACCTAATAGGTAGTTTGTTATTATTTTGGGCAGGGTTTCAAGCCTTTTACTTCATAAAATATGGACATGAGACTGAATTCGCCTATTATGTGAATATTGCAGGCCCTGCCCTTCTATTCCTACTATTATTAACTCTAGCTATCAAAAAAATCACGGATAAAAAGATTATAATGTTTTCCTTATACGTAAGCCTTTCTATCGTTGTCGCTTATGTATCTTCTGCCTATTTTTTATAAAAGAAGAAGATTATATATACTACTAGATCGAAAGCATGGGAACGATTCCCATGCTTCTTTTTCTGGAGAGTTGGAAGCAGTGAAGCTCGGGGATGGTTCTCGTGCTTCTTTTTTTGAGGAGGAAGCAACAGAACCGTCCCCATGCTTCCTGTTGCTGGATACACGTTTAATTTAAAATTCTTTAAATAATTTAAATGATTTACGAATGAACTTTGTTAATCTATATTGAAGAATACTTTTGCTATTAGTAGGTGAGGACGATTGAAGATTATATGTTAATACGTAGAATCAAAGCCGGTGATCCCGAAGCCTGGGAGGATCTGGTGAATAAATACTACAATCAAATTTTTTCATTTTGTGTACGAAGATGTTTAGGCAATCAGACTTTAGCCGCGGACTTAACTCAGGATATCTTTCTTAAAGTCATTGAAAACCTTGAGAACTATAAATTTAACGGGAAGTTCTTTAATTATTTATTTACGATAACAGTTAATGTATGTAACAACTACTATAATAAAAAAAAACTTACTCCGTATGAATTGGATGAAGAAGTGATAAATGTCGGGTCTGAAATTATTGTGGCAAATCTTATTACCCAAGAAAATAAAAATCAAATACAACTTGCCCTTAATGCACTGCCTGCTATTCAAAGAGAAGCCTTAATTTTAAAGTATTACCATGACTTTAAAGTGAAAACCATTGCAAAAATCACGAAAACGAGCGTGCCCACATCTCAATCCAGGATTTATCAAGGGCTGAGGAAACTTAAGGAATTGTTAGATAGAAAGGAGTTTAAGAATGACTAATAGTACGATAAAGAACATGAAGACGTATGAAGTGGATATTGATGAGCTTCAGAAACAAAAAGTAATTCATATAGGAAAGCAAGAAATCATTCAAAATCAACGGAACAAACATTCTTTATTGGATCTTATTCTTTCGTCTATACAATTTACTAGATTACATACATGGTTTTTTCAATTTGTTCTCCTCCTTTTGACCACTATTTTAATTACCGGGGTTATTTATGAGGAGTCATTCATGTTCATCATTCAAACGTTAACCGTTATTGTTATATTCTCTGTTATTTTCTTTATTGATGAGGTAGTTCGCAGTTTCACATCTGGAATGTGGGAATTAGAGCAAACACTTAAATATGATTTGCGTCAACATACCATCATAAAGTTATTGATTTTTGGACTAGCCGATTTACTGTTAATCGTTTGCCTGGCTTTTATTTCACAAGGTGTACTTGCCATTTCCTTTTTGAAGATCATTTTGTATTTACTGGTTCCTTTCAATATTTCTTGCATCGTCCTATTTTCTCTTTTTACAGTATGGAGAAATACACGATCTTCCGTTGTTTTCTGGGTTAGTTCAGGAATTGTTCTTGTCAGTTTCCTATTTATAACCAATTTTTTTAATGTTTATGAGTTGAATTTGAACTATTGGATAGCAGGATATATTTTGTCCATACCATTTTTACTTTTTTTCATAAGGGAAAATCTTAAAGTTAATAAATGGGAGGCGTTTATGAATGCTGCTTGAGTTAAACCATATTACCAAGAAATATGATGATACGACTGTTCTACTTGATGTCTCATTTGCGTTAAAACCAGGTGTTTACGGCCTTTTAGGTTCTAACGGATCGGGTAAAACCACTTTATTTAGAATTATCTGTGGGGTGATGAAACAAAGTGCAGGATCCGTCAAATATAATCATGAAGATGTACAAATGAATCCAGATGCTTTCCGCTCTATTTTAGGATATTTACCACAAGATTTCAGCTATTATCCTGACTTCACTGGGATGAAATTTATGTTATACATCGCAGCTCTTAAAGGGATTAATAAAAACTATGCTAAAAATAGAAGTCTTGAATTATTGAAGCTGGTCGGGTTGGAAGATGTGGCGAATAAGAAGATAAAAAAATATTCTGGTGGAATGAAACAACGATTAGGGATCGCGCAAGCAATGATCAATGACCCAGAAGTCTTGATTTTAGACGAACCGACAGTTGGATTAGATCCGAAAGAACGTGTTCGTTTTAGGAATTTGATTAGTTCTTTTTCTGAAAATAAAATTGTTATTCTATCTACGCATATCGTTTCTGACATTGAGTATATTGCAGATGAAATTCTTGTGTTAAACCAAGGGAAGCTTGAAAACAGAGGTGTTTCCTCCGAATTAGTCAGCACGATTCATGGAGATGTTTGGGAGTGTGTGGTAGAGGCAAGCAAACTGAAAGAGATGGTAGAAAATCATGTGATTAGCAACCAAAAACATGGTGAGAATGGTACAGTGTTAAGAATGATTTCAAAGAAAAAGCCTACCCATGACGCCCTACAAGTTCAACCGACATTGGAAGATTTGTATCTATACTATTTTCGAGAGGACTCTAAAAAATGATGAATCTGATGAAGTGTGAGATTGATAAGATTATCCAAAGTAAATCTTTCATCGGTGGACTTATTGTGTCATTGATTGTTCTGGCAGGAATATTATTCATTGGTTTTTATTATTCACAACTCAACATTAGTGGTGAAAAAGTAGGCGAAGGAACTGAACTTTATCATGAGGTTGTGAAAGAAAGTACAGGCGATTTTACAGATCAAAAAGTTAAAAGCATTCTTGCAAATTACATAGATCGATATCAAAGTAGTTATGTAGAAAACAAAACCTTTGATTTGTTTTCTTGGCAAATTGGAGAAGTATTCTTTCCGAACGATGAAGATATTTATTTAAAGATGAATGAAGCTATAGCCCAAAATGAAAAAGTGATGATTGATGAAATAAAGCTTAAAACGATAAAAGAAATAGGTTTTTCTGAATTTGAAAAACCTTTGAAAATTGGAAGTTACGTGACATGGTATGATCTTTATAAAGTCACAAATCAATTATTCATTCTTACAAGCGTGATTACAATTTTAATATGTTCACTTGTTTTCTCCGGCGATACATCAAGAAATATGAATCAATTATTACTGTCTACAAGATTTGGTAGAAGCAAATTGACAATCTCAAAAATTATGGCTTCAACTCTAATATCAATTAGTGTATTTCTATTTATTCAAATCATCTCACTTGTGTCTTTCTATGTTTATAATAGTGGTTTTGATGGCTGGGATATTAGTATTCAAACAAATTTTTCATTAAAACTATTCAGTTTCCCAGTTGAACTCAATCATTTACAAGTGTTTTTATTGGTTATAGTCTTACATTTTATTAGCTTGCTGTCGATTATAGGGATAACTTTATATGTTTCATCTCTTACCCGTTCACCATTCAGTTCATTAGTCATTTCATTAGGCTTATTTTTATTACCAAAGGCCTTAACAGAATTTTTTAAAAGGGGAATCGTTTATAAATCATTAAACTTACTTCCAATAAATAACTATACTATTGAGGATTTCTTATCTTTATTGAGTTCAAAAAATGATTTTCTTCTGAATCATTTTATTCAAAATTTAGTGTTTACAATGATTGTCCTGTTGGTGATTAAAATTACTTTAGATATCCTCGTGTATTTGCGAATCAAAAAATATCAAGTTGCATAATGTTTTGAGGGTTTAAAGGAGGTCGTAATTTGAATAAAAAAAATATTTTGGGAATTTTATCAATATTAACCGTACTAATAAGTATCATTTTTTTCTTCATTATTCGAGGACCGAATGCAAATTTAACTTTAGGTATAAGCGTATTTACGATACTTTCCTTACTTGGAATTATTTTTGCCATAGCATCTAAAAAACTGTGGTTTATGATAACTGGAATGATATTAAATGGTGCAGTGTTAGTGTTCGCTTATTTTCTTTTTCTAGCAATAGGAATTAGTGAGCCTTAAAAGTTATATAGGAATCGGGCGCTATTGTGAAGCACGGGGACGGTTCCCGTGCTTCTTTTTTTTGAGGTGGAAGCGGGAGAACCGTCCTCCATGCTGCTTCTGGGGATCCGCATTCCGTGCGGCAGGGAAAGCAGCGCAAGATCGAAAGGAACTGACCGTGGAAGAATTCGCGGACATGCTGCAAGCGGCGGTGAAGGGAATTCAGGATACAGGCGAACGATCCTTCGGCAGAGGAGCAGAGGTAGGCGACAAAACCCTCGTGGACGCCTTCGTTCCGTGTGCAGACTCCTGGTCACATAGTGCGGCAGACGGAGATGACTTCAAGATAGCTTTTGAAAAGGGAGCAGCGTCTGCTGTAGAAGGAGCCGAGAAAACGAAGGAAATCGTTGCCCGGATGGGACGTGCCGGTACTGTTGGGGAAAGAAGCCTTGGTCATCCGGATGCCGGGCCTATGCGCTTGGGGTTATTTTTACGGAGTTTTCGGAGAGTTTGAAGTAAAGGTTGAAGGAAGCAAGGGTTTCTCTTGCTTCTTTTTTTGTATGTGTTGGAAGCAGGAGAACCTATTAAATAAAGCAGGACCAGAAAACCATCTGTTTTCCCGACCTGCTTATAGAGATTGATCAGAGCCCTTTTCCTTTGCAGCAATTAAATCTGCCACAAGGATATAACGCTCAGGCGATGCCCCGATAAAATGAAAAGGATAGCATGTAGAAACCGTTAATGTTGCGTTGGGTTTTGGTACGATGACGGTTGGATCGTCCTTGTCCACAATCCGTACTTTCTTTACTTTATACGTAAATTCCCCCGCAGTTGTTTGTACGATAAGCAGATCGCCTACACCAACTTCACCAAGCTTACGAAAGACGGTATCGCGATGCCCTGACAGGATGGAATTGTCGTTTTCACCAGGCAAGACACTTCCTGCGAAATGGCCGACTCCTTTTTCCAGTTCATCTTCATCTGTTCCATGATAGATGGGCAGCTTTGCCTCCAACTTTGGAATAATGAGTTCGCCTATATTTTCACCTTTTTCGGGACGTTTAGAGTAAAGGGGTTTTTCTTCTTGTTCTTTATGTTGTTCCGATACATCTGGCTCTGCTTTATAGTCCGCGGCGTCTACTTGACCTGTTTGAGAGAGCCAATATCCTTTCAGATAGGCATAGGCATTCGTACCTCCGAACCATAGACCAAATACCATCAACAAGATAGATAGGGAAAGAAGAAGCAGGCGCCTGCTTCTTCTCATGTTGTGTTGTCTCATTGGTTGATTCCTTTAACCCCGATGCGACGGAATAAGAGGATACCGGCTAATACAAAGGCAATCCCGGCGAATGCTTTTCCTGCATAATTGGATGCTGTCGTTGGAAGCTCACCGCCTTTGACGGTTTTCGCCAGAGGTTTTGCTGTCTTGCTTTCTAACGCTTTTGGATTTTCTGTCACGATTTCCTCTGCCTGCACTATGTCTTTCCCAGTTTCCTGGATAAGTCCTGAGTCAAACATGTCAGCGGTCAATAAGATATCGGCAAGAAACGTTCCTTGATGGTTGTAGAGTTCGATCAACAGGTTATACCCATTCGTCGTATCCATCGTCATTAAGGAATCCATTGATACGGGTTGTTTTTCACCGTCTTTTACAAGATAATAATCCGTCTTTAATTCAAATAGATCAAGCATGTCATTCATTATGTCGAAAAGCTCTGCGGTTTGTTCAACGGACAGTTCTTCCGCCGTTTCAAAATTCTCAAATGCTATCATTCTTTCACTTAGCTCAATCATCTGATCGATTACAGCAGAATTTTCAAAATCAAGAGTTTCAAGATGAGTGAACAGTTTCTCAAATTCCTCATCGGTCAGTCCGATCTCTGTGAACAGATCAAATAGTTCGTCTGAATCGTCGCCCCCGTTCACATAATAATCAACGGAAAGCTCAAGGTCTTCAATGTATTCATAGTTTTCGATCGAATCATCGTTTTCATTTAATAACGTGTCCAGTGCTTCTTTTGAATCTAAACCATAATCAGTCAGAAGCTTCTGAAGATTTTCCGTATCAATCGGAGTACCTTCCCAACCGTTTAAATAGAAATCGACATATTCATGAAGATCTTCAGAGAAAATAATCCATGTTCCTTCTAATACATCTTGTCCTTCCTCTATGTCACCATACTCAACTAGAAGTTCATTTAACTCTTCGCGACTTAGGTCAAATTCTTCTAATACAAGACCAATAGATTCTTCCGAAAGAGGGGTACCAAGATCATCAATCGACTCAACATCTTCTAAATACCATTCTTTCATATCCATATAATCGATATAATCCTGCTTATTCCAGCCAATACCTTTTAAAAACGTTTCAAACTCTGGTTCATTCGGCTCAATGGCATAAGTCATAACAGGTAAGACTCCAAAGCCAATGACAAGAGCCATAAACACTGAAACTAACTGTTTCATTCCTTGTCCCCCTAGGTTTCTCTTTATAATTCTAGAATATTATAATTCTTGAGGTTCTATTTAGATATAGGTATTTTTTTCTAGTAGTAAAGGGGTGTCTTCCTTGTTTCTTTTTTATTCTGAGGCAGCATCCCTCAAGGACCCGCTGGCGATTGCTGAGTGAAAAAATGATGGCATCCCTTTGGAACCAAATCCCATCTCAAACGTAAATAAAATTAAGACTCAAGAGCGGGAGGCAAAATGATGAGGCAGCTTTATATCAAGCAAAAAGTATTCAGTCTTAGCGGGAAGTTCACGGTAAAGGATCAAGATGAGAAAGATAGATATTATGTGGAGGGAAGCTTTATGAAGGTTCCGAAGACTTTCTCCATTATGGATGCAAGCAGGGATAAAGTAGCACTGATTACGAAGAAGACTTTCAGCTTTTTACCGAAGTTTTTTGTTGCAGTGAATGGTCAAGAGGTAGTAACGATTAAGCGGGAGTGGTCCCTTTTAAAAGCGCGTTATACGATGGATGCGGCAGGTATTGAAGTACAGGGGAATTGGTGGGACATGAATTTTAAAGTGTTACAGCATGGCAGAGTCGTAGGTGAAGTGGGCCAGGAATGGTTCACTTGGGGCGATAGCTATAAGGTTCAAGTAATAGATGAAGAAATGGAAACCATTATGATTGCACTCGTTATTGCGATTGATTGTGCGAAGGCAGATCAAGCATCGGCTTGATCTGGAGCTTCGGGTTAAAGGAAGTGTGGGGATGGTTCCCGTGCTTCTTTTAACTTTCAATCTTTTTCTTCCAAAATACATATCTAGCATTAATGAAAAATAAAGTGCCAAAGAAAAACAAAGCAGTAATCGACCAGCTTGCGATCGCCCAATACTCTCCGTTTAATAGATACCCACTTATTAAATTCACACATACCATCATAGACATTACAACATACATGCCGACTATGTATTTCATTGCAGACACACCTTTCTAGATTGTAGTACATCACCAAGGAGGAAGCATGATGTTTGTTGCACCACATGCTATCGTTCCCATTATAAACCAAATTGTTTGTTCATTACCATAAAAGGATGGGGACGGTTCTCGTGCTTCTTTTAACATCATTAACAAGAATCAGAACCGTCCCGGTGCATCAGTGCCATTGCAAGCCTCATCAAGTATTTCCTGATAAAGCCCGTTCCAATCCTGATAGTATCCTGCGGCTTCACTTGGATTAATAAACAGTCTTTCTATTGACTCATACTTACCCTGAAATTTATGTAATTGGTCAATGTCCATTCGGTAAAAAACTTGATATCCTATTTGAGGGTAAGGACTATTTTGATCCCAGATGGGGTTTTCTCGATGGTCAACAATGATGTGACCTAAAAGGGAGAGGCTTCCTGAAACGTACCCTTCTTCATAGGTCTCACGTTTCAGACATTCTTCAGTGGTCTCTTCTTTCTCGATATGACCTCCAGGAAAGTCCCACCCTCGATGATTTAAGTTAACCAATAATAATTGATCTTCCTTGAAACAAAATCCATGAACGCTGGTTATCCGTTCTCTTGGAGGGAGCTCTTTATCAGCACACCAGGTTAATTTTACTTTTGCTTCTCCCCAATTCACATATGTAGTCGTCATTCATTCTCTCTCCTTTAGACGAATCATTTTTATGCCTTCCAATACATTTCTCTTTTCTCATTTAAGCTCATGGATCGCTCCTTACTCCAAACTCCGTGAATAATGATTCTTCACCCAATATGTCAACGAGCCATCCTGCTCGATACGATAACGAAGATCTGCTTTCTGCAATCCTTCAACCATCAGTGGACGTAACTCACTCATCTTTCGATTACTTTCTTCTATATAAGTAGATAGTATTTCAGAATGATAGGTATTGGCATTTGCTGATGATACGAGATAGTCGACGGCTGCCTGTTTGATGACATACAGTTCGATGGTTTTGTTGTGAAGCTCCTTGAAATCGTGGGGAGGATCGAGATCGATGAGCTTTTGGTAATTTTGAGTGAGAATCATATCGGTTTCGTTGATGTCGAGTGTAAGGGATGAAAGGTTTCCGTTAGCAGCGTTGATCTTGGTCAGCAGCTGTTTGAAGCTTTGGTCATTGGAGCTGAAGTATTGCTCTCGCTCTTGAAGGTAACCCCGTATTTTCTGTTCCGAGTGGATGGTGATCTCGTTGTAGAGCTTCATTGGTAAGCCGCTCGCAAACAAGGCAATAAGGATGAAGCCGATGACGCCCCATGACATTTAGGAGCTTTCTTGTTCTTCGGCCGGTAACGATCATCATTCCAGTAGTCTCTTTCAGGTATGGGCATATGTTATTCCTCGTTTCATTTGATGCTAGTAGGATACTCCTTACATGTTACCATAATATTACATAAATACACATGGAAATCGAAGAGGTAGGAGGGGTGAAATGTAGGAAATCGATTTTGAGTATTTAATCGTAGGAGATTGAAACAGCTATTCGAACCACTTCCATTATAGTAAGGGAGCTTCATAGCGGATGAACCGATGCCGTTAGCTGAGTGATAAAAACGAATGCACCATAATGGAACCAAATCCCATCTCAAACGTAAATAAAATAAAGACTCAAGAGCGGGAGGCAAAATCATGAGGCAACTTTATATCAAACAAAAGGTATTCAGCCTAAGTGGGAAGTTCACGGTAAAGGACCAAGAGGAGAAGGACCGATATTATGTGGAGGGAAGCTTTATGAAGGTTCCGAAGACTTTCTCCATTATGAATGCAAGCAGGGATGAAGTAGCGCTCATCACGAAGAAAACGTTCAGCTTTTTACCGACGTTTTTAGTTGAGGTGAATGGGCAAGAGGTATTAACGATCAAGAAGGAGCTCTCCTTCTTAAAAGCACGCTATACGATTGATGCGGCAGGCATTGAAGTGCAGGGGAATTGGTGGGATATGCAGTTTCAGGTGTTGGAGCATGGCAACGTTGTCGGCGAAGTGGGCAAGGAGTGGTTCACTTGGGGCGACAGTTACAGGGTGAACGTAATGAATGAAGAGATGGAAACGATGATGATTGCTCTTGTTATTGCGATTGATTGTGTGAAGGCGGATGAAGCGGCTGCTTCTTCAGTTAATTGAGAGTGTAAAATGGAAAAGCACGGGGACGTAACTGACGCTTCATATGATGATGCATCAATTACGTCCCAATATACTTTTGGGGATATTTACCCGATAAGGAAATCTAGGATTTACTTTCAATATTAGTGATTGCTTCTGGAAAAAATACTAAGAGTTGTTCTTTAAAATGACAACTATCAGATTCTTATGCATTATATTATTTATCTTGTGTAGAACAAAATGCATTAATAGATATTGTTGATGATACCTGTTGTCTCTTTTCATTTACTGGGAATCGACTCAAACTGCCCAGCTACCGCCAAGATCTCTTCTTTATAATCCAGTAGGTCGTTCACTGAATCTATTTTAATATTCGTCCGTTTTTCATCATTCAATTGGATGTATTTAGTCAGGCCATTGAATCCCAATCTACAGATCCATTTTCGTATGTTGTCGTCTAACAGTACGTTGAAATAGCTTTTGTTGTCCCGATAAAACACTCTTGAAGGATCCACTTTTTCTTTCAGGATCAGTTTAATTAGGACATACCCTTCAATTTCTTCTTCGGTTGTTTGAATCTCTTCATTTGCATTTTTCTCTGCAGATCCTTTTTCCTTTTCTGCATCCATGTCTGAATCAGCGCCTGCTGCTTCTGTATTTTCACTTGAGGAGATCAATGCTTTCTGCAGCTTATCATTCACTTTTTCATTCACATACTGCTGGAGAGATTTTTTCACTAAATCCCTGAAGTTATCAATGACTTTCTTCGTTTTCATCCCTTGATAGACTTCATTGATGACTACTTTAATGAAGTCTTCAGAAGGTTCTTCCCATTGATGGTGGAGATATTGTTTTATTTCTCCTGTGTATTTAAGCTCAGAGGCGGTGGTCAAGACATTTACAATATTAAAATCATTCTTCCTGAACTTAGCGATTTCAAAGATATCTGCATCTTTCAACTCAAGCATATTAATGACAAAGAAGGGCTTCTGATCCATCCTGTTTTGTTCCTCTAAATCTGTGAAGAATTTATACTCGATTCCGTTTGTCAATATGGCGAACTTTGCTTTCGTCGTTCCAAAGTATCTGAATAGCTGGGAGTCATGCTTTGTCAGCATTTCGTTGACACTTTTTGCTTCAATCAGGATGACGGGTTCATTGTTCTGCATGAGGGCATAATCAATCTTCTCACCCTTTTTGATGCCAACGTCAGCTATGTACTCAGGCACCAGTTCCTCCGGGTTAAAAACATCATAGCCTAGGATTTGGATCAGGGCATGATCAACGACGTTTTCGTGGCTTCTTCCGTATGGATGTTCACTCTTATCCTTTCAATGCAGCTGGATAAGTTCTTGATTTGCTGCTTGAATTCTTCCATTTCGCTTCACCTCTACTAAATTTTTATTTACCAAATTATTCACATTATATGTAAGGTTTATAGAATTATTAGAGTTATTTGGGTACATTAGGGTATTTATTTCAAGCTGAGTATTACACCCACTCCCTAAAGTTAAATGAAGTGTTTTACAACTATTTTTGGTAGGACTTTAAAAATACTGTAGTGTAAAGGTTAAATTTAGTCTTGTTACCACTTTTATGTAAATTTATAATGGTACTATATTCATAGGATAAGAGGTGCAGAAAAAATGGGGATGTACGAGTCTCAGTTATTGAATACACTTTATGCAAATGATTCTATTATCACTTCAGGAATGGAGGCTTTTCATTTGAAGGAGAACTTGCTCAGAGGGACAACTTTATCTGACGGAAATGGAAATGTGGTTTTTGAAACAATTCCAAATGCGGCAGGAGGGGAAACGGTCAGCTTTTCCAATGGGGAAACCGGTCATGTTTCAGAAAACATTTATGGAGGAACAACCTTGGACATGCAGGGTATCGATAATGACATTGTTGGGAGACCATCTATTTTTGGTGGGGAAAATTATTATCAAGGAGGGGAACATATCGGCTCCATTGAACCTAACTTTATGGGAGATGGCTTCGATTTTACTGGTTCTTCCGGTGGAACGGTCTTCACAACATCTTCGGATATCTTTGGAGGGACACAGATAGATTTTTCTTCACCAATAGTAGATTATGGCGCTGGTTGGCAGGCGTATGATCTAAACAATCATTTTAGTGACATTGATACCATTTCTTCGCAAGTTTCTGCAGCGGACCTAGGTTCGGTAACGGATGGTATGGATGCATTAAACTTTATGGATCTGTTCTAAATGGCAGTTAGACAGCTTGATTCCTATTTTATTAATGCCAGCTACGAGTACCATCAAATTGCACAGGATCTGAAGCATGTGTTGAATAATGGTGTTTCTGAAGAAGTCATTGCATTCGTTCAAGTAAAAACAAACGAAGCGATGGAACAGGTCTGGGGCATATTGCATTCAAGGTATGAGGATTTGAGAGTTTTGGAAGATTCTATGCCTGATAAACCTACTAAAGAAGATCAATCGAATTATTTAAAAGAGTTCTTCAGGCTCACTGATCCCGGAAGAGTATCCCACGATTTGAAAGAAGCTTTAAAATTCACATCCATCGAAAGCGACTATTTGAACTTCGTAAATGAGATGTCAGGGCAGGAGTTCGGAGAAGTATTCAATCGATATACCTATCCTTCTCATTTCTTTAATGGGTTAAAAATGGCGATTGTTTATCACATTGACCAGCTTACCGCAGCCCTTAAGGAGTACGCGGAGATGATTGGAAAACACGCGATTATTCTCGGTACCCTTAACAAAGGGAAAAGGGATAAAGCGTTCATCAAAGGCGGAGCATCACTTCTTGGGATGTTAGTTGGAATTCCTTTTGCAGGTGCCGGTGTTGGTGCTTTGATGGGAGGCAACGACGAATCACAAATTAATGATTCATTGAACAAGGTGTTTAATAATTGGAATACATATATTGATCAGTTTAATAAATTCATCAATTCATTGGAAGAAAACTATCGCCTTGCCATGATGACCATCTACGGAGGAACGATCATTCGTGTCAGTGATCAATTTCAAGCCATGGAATTTACTTTTGCAGAAATGTCCCTGCTCGAGTATCGATATTACTTAACATTGACCGATAAAGAAAAAAGAGAAACTAGAGAGTGGATGGAAGAAACAACCGAAGGAGTCACAGAATTAATCAAGAGAAAAAGCTGGAAGGAAGCGCTAAGTGTATCCCAAAAGCTCTATCACATTGTTAAACAACGGCCCATTACATCAAGAATCGAGTTTCATGATGGAAAATCGGGTTTATACTCAGCTCATCTATACTATTATTCGAGCTATCAAGAAGCTCTATTAGAAGAATATAAGAATGGTCAGGTAGACAGCTTCTATACTATGGCTAAAAAACTTTATAATGAATTGCCCCTTCTCGTCCAGGATAAAGATATAGAGAAGAATTTTTCTACTTCTGCTCACCTGCTTTTACGCTTTATTAAAGAGGCATTGAAAAGGAAAGAAACTGAAGATCTCAAAGTAACTTTAGAGTACTTTCAGAGGGTCGAGAAAAGAGTTGAGAAAGAAGGGCACTATATTGGAGAATTACCTGGATCGATAAAGGATTTTTCCCAGCAGTTTAAAGCATATTTATTAATAGAGAAATTTTTAGAAGAGGTTTATTCTATTGGTGATTCAAATGCAGATCAAGATGAACCAATTGTACAGCTCTCAAGAAAAAGTTTGAAGGAATTAAAAAGCATTGATGATGAAATTGGAATCCGGGATGAGCTGTCTACATATATAAAAAAAGAATATATCAAATCTATTCTGATGCCTTGGCGAGGTGTTTCTTTCACCTGGTTGAAGAAAAATAAGAAAAGGTCAGCAGGTATCCTATTAATAATTGCATTACTTCTTTCTGGTGCGACATTTGGAAATGAATTGCTTAACTCTAGTAAAAATGTGTTTGGAAAATTCACTTGGCCATTCTCATCAGAAGCATCCACACAAAAAGAAGAACAGAGCCTCATATACATGCAAATCACATCTGAATTCGGCAATATTCGTTCAGAACCCTCCTTGACCAGTCATGTAGTGTATAATGCGGATTCATCAGATAAATTGAAGTTTCAAAACGAGGAACGGAAGGATCAAGATGGTCGTACATGGTATAAAGTTCAAACAGCTGATGGCAGCCAGGGATGGATCAGCAGTAAGATTACTAAGAAGTTGGAAGAATAGTCATTGAGGCACTCCGTTTTTTAGGGAGGGTCTTTAAACTTGGTTTTAAGAAAGCAGCAGCTTACGCGCGTCGTAAGCTGCTGCTTTCTTTCTTAGCTAATGGAATAACTTCCTTTACATCCAACCCCCTAAATATAGAAATTCGGGGTCAGTCCCCCGGCTCACTAATTCGTTAGTGTGCCGGGGGACTAACCCCGTGCTTATTTTTTTCAAGGGGACAAATCCCTTTCTAACATAACGGGCTCAGAGACCTGTCCATCTGGCCCCTACGCAATACTACTAATAAAGTCCAGAATACTTCGGTTAAACATCGAAGGGTTTTCCCTGTTGGCTAAGTGTCCGCAGTTTGGAATGATTTCTGGTGTGATAAGGTTGTTCAACGATGATAGATGGTGAACCGAATCTACTTCATGTATTTCGTTTCCGCCATTTATGAGTAGTGTAGGGATGGTTAACTTTTTTATTTGGTCATCAGATACTTCCGGATAATGATAAGTGAAACACTTCACCACCCTGTGTAATGTAGTTTCCCAACGGGGGCCATGGTGAAGAAGGTAGTCTTTCGCTACTTCAGGTGCTTCTGCTTTGATGTTATGTAAAAAATGATATTGTTTTTCCATGATGGCGTTCATTTCTTCGGGGATGCTTGGAACATAGCCTGTCAAGACAATGCCTTTTGTCAATTCGGGATATCTGATTGCTGCATGCAGGGCAAAACTGGCTCCCATTGAAAGTCCAATCAAGATACCGGGCTCTCTTTTTCTGAGTTCACTTATAAGCCACTCAAGTGTATGCTCGAAAAAGGGATCATCAGCATCACGGCTATTCTGACCGTGTCCCGGCAAATCAATTGGAATAACAGTGAATTCCTCACGTAAAGCACCTAATTGCTCCTTGAAATGCATTTCTCCCGTTCCCATTAAACCATGAATTAAATAAACATTTTAAACCATGAATTAAATAAACATTCTTCGTCACTTTCTTCACTCTCCTCATTCGTATATACCGCATGTACTAAGTTTAAAGAGTAAAGCTATTGTTGATAATGAGCCTGAGGTGGACTTTTGTGTAGGTCTTAAGGCTTATGGGAGGAGAGGGATATGTCCTTGGCTTTGTCTGTAAGGTATATGTGAACCCTCTCTTGCTAGATTGATAAAAAGACAGTTCTATTTTCCAATACTCCTCTGATGTTCATAACAATAAACCTTCCCTTTAAACGTAGGATTCGATAAACAATAAGCCCTAACCTTATTAGAAACAGATTTATTGCAAACCTCACATGTAGAGGAGGAACTGGTCTTTTTTACAGATTTATTCAATGCTCGTTTATGCTCTTCTCTAACGGTCTGGTCAAGGATATTGGCATTAACGATGGCTTGATTAATGGTCAAGATATCACTCTCATTTAAAAGAGGTTCTTTATGCTGGATCTTCAACACCGATTCTTTCCGATGGATAAACTCCGACAACTCGATGTCATATACAATCAGTTCGTTAGAAGCGATCTTACGGTAATCCGGGTCTACTTTAAATGTAGAGCGCTTTGTAAAAGAAACCATGGAAACAAATAGGTTGTGGTACTTCTCATCAATTAATGAAGAGAGTGCTTTCATATGCCCATAGTTTTGTACAAAAGGATTCATCATTTTGAACTTTCCATTAACCAGCCATGTGTTCCGATCTTTCCCACCATATATGGTACCCTGGTAGTTTTTTGTCTCAATGACAAAGATAGCGTAAGGAGTGATCACCACATGGTCAATTTGGGAATAGCCGGACTTAGCTTTTGGATTGGGTATAAGGAGATCGCTTAGATGGCGATACGTCCTCGGGAGCTGATCGAGTTGAATATCGATTTTGTATTCTCCTAGTTCTCCTTTTCTTGTGGCAATTTGTTCACTGGTCCTTTTAGGTGTTGGTGGTGAAGAACTAGTAACTTGTTTTGGTTTGGACTCACTCTTCTTCTTTAAAAAGTTTAGGAATAATAGCATGAATTTCTCCTTGGTGGTTTGATATACTTAGTATCGTACTCGCAGGTGGGAATTTTAACCACTATTTAAATTTAGAATAAATAATCTAGGAGGCAACTAATGGCCACTCCCATCACCATCAACAAAAATAACCAACTATTATATGAAGCTAATAATATTCAAGAAGCTGGTGAATACCTCGCTAATCACCTCAATATAAAGAAGTCAAAATGCTATGATCCCATCGAAAGGGGATATGTGTACAATATTCCCTACCATTTCGAAGAGGACGAGTATCGTTTTATAGCGCCACCAAAGATTGCCGCTAATCGTCGCCAGGAACTAGAAGACAGAGACCATAAGAATGCACGTCGTATCTGGCTGGTGCCAGCGAATCCAAATGAATATGACTTAGAGAGAGCCTTCACTCATTATGAAGCTCTGGACTGGAAACGTTCCTTCAACTATGAAAATGGTGATATCTTATTTTTGTATGTTTCAGGGAGTGTTAGAAAGGTCAGGTATAAGGTCGAAGTAATAGAGGGTTTGGTTCAAACGGATGATACTATCTATGATCAGTCGTTTTGGGTGGATCAAGAGAAGTATGATCAATCCATTGGTGGGGATAAGACACGTGTCCGTTTGGTGGATGTGGTTGATACGGATGATTTATCTCTTTATCAATTAAGGGAGCATGGATTGAAAGGGAATATTCAGGGTTCTATGAAACTTACTGGTGAGCTCCGTGACTATATCATGCCGTTCTTTCATAAGGATTTGTCAGCTGAGGTTTATCCTGACGAAGTGCCGGAAATGTGGGAAGGAGAACGTAGAACGATTACTGTTAATTCATATGAACGTAATCCTCTTGCCCGTAAGCAGTGCATGGATCATTATGGTGCCGAGTGCCAAGTATGTAAAATGAACTTTGAAGATACATATGGGGAAGTGGGGAGAGATTTCATTCATGTCCACCACATTACACCCCTTCATGAAATTCAGAAAGGATATCAGGTAAATCCGATAGAAGATCTTATTCCTGTGTGTCCGAATTGTCATGCGATGCTTCATAGGAAAGAGGATGGAGTGTATTTAACGGTGGAGGAATTGAAAGAGCGTCTTAAAATAATAGAAGGTATTCTATAAGTAAAAAAAGCTGTGGCTTACCCTCGACGTAAGCCACAGCTTTCTTTTTTCACCAACCTTATAACTTCCTTCACATCAGACCCTCTAAATATAGAAGTCTTACTATCATTCTCCGTAAAATAGATTTCCCCATAGGCGTTCTTATCATCGAACCCAACAATCATAAAATTGTAAACCTGCTTACCCTTCAATAAAACAAATTCCTGCTTTTTAATCTCAATCACCTCTATAGTATAAATCGGAGTCTTGCTGTTTTAATGCAGAAGATTTATTGTCTTTATGTTTCTTTACGTTCTCCCACACTTCTTCATTTAAGCGGTCCACGCTGATCCCCAATGCTATTGCAATTTTCGATAGGGTATAGGATTCAGGGGTTCGTTTGCCGCGTTCAATATTGCTTATCGTGGTTCTAGCCAGACCTGCTTTTTCTTCCAGTTCTGTCTGAGTATAGCCCATTTCATCTCTTCTTAATCGTAGTAAAATGGATATGTATTTCCCGTATAATTGCCGTTCTGTCAATGGCTTATCCAATGCTTTGACCCCTTTTACAACCATTATCAAATGGTGAAAAATGGCTTGGAACGGACAAGTCGTCAACTTATTACAATAAATGGTATTTATTAAAAGTTATTTCTCCATTTGCATCTTTATGTAAGGAAAATAAAGGGCATAAAATGAGGACTCCTCTTGCTAAATCCCAAATTTAACTAAATAATAGGAATATACTGTTAGACGAAAGGCTGACGAAGATTATCGTATATGAAGCTACTAAACAAGAATTTCTGGAAGACGTTTTTCATGATGAATTAGTCAATAATATATGCAGTAATTACACGTCGAAGATTTGAAAGATCAATGAGCGGGAGGTTCGCTCTTGGGATAATTGGATGAATTATATGTATCGTGTCCCAAGTAAATAAGATTCCTAGGGTGGGGAAAAAGGAGAGGCCACTTACTAAGAGGCTTATCTTGTTTAAAAATCATCCCTATTAAAATGTTGAAAAAATAGATAATAAAATCCACAGGAGGTCATCAGCATGCCAACCTATAACAAGTTAGTCCGGGATAAAATTCCACAAATCATTAAAAGTAGTGGTAAGGAGTTTTCAAAAAAGATCCTTAACGATGAAGACTACATAAAGTATTTAAAAGAAAAAGCTTATGAGGAACTTGATGAATACTGTGGGGCTGAAGAGGATGGAGAAGCGGTTGAAGAACTTGCTGATCTGTTGGAGGTGATTAGGACTTTGGCTAAGCAGCATGGGGCTACTATTGAAGAAGTAGATGCAGTGCGGAAAGATAAGGCTATGAAGCGCGGGGGATTCCATGAGAAGGTGTTTTTGTTTGAGGTAGAGGATTGATTCATTGTAAGGTTTAACCTATTTAGTATATAGAAAGAAATAAATCTCTATGAGTGGTGGAAAACGATGAACAGCTTTGAGTTAAAGAAAAGAATTAATAACTTGTCCATATGGAAGAAAGGGGACCAGAGAGCGCCCCATAAGCCATTGTTGATCTTGTTTGCTTTGGGACACCTACAAGCAGATAAACCCAGATTCATAAGTTATGAGGTTACAAGGGAGAAGCTGACGGAGCTGCTGAGGGAATTTGGCCCACTCAGGAAATCCTATCATCCTGAAGAACCTTTTGTACGGTTGATGAGAGACGGGATATGGCTTCTGGATAAAGATGCGAATGCAAAGAGTCCGAGTAATCGTCAGTTACTTACCGAGAAAGTTGCCGGGGGATTCACCCCGGAAGTTTATCATCTTCTAAAAAATGACCCCAGGCTGGTCCAGGAGATTGCCCATATTATACTGGATAGTCATTTTCCAGAAACAATCCACCAAGAAATCCTGGATGCGGTTGGGTTGGATTTCACCGTTTATACGAAAAGGAAGAGGGACCCGAAATTCAGGGAGAAAATTTTAAGGGCTTACGGGTACAGTTGTGCTATTTGCGGCTTTAATTTAAGACTAGCCCACACACTCGTCGGAGTCGAAGCAGCCCATATTAAATGGCATCAAGCCGGTGGTCCGGATACAGAAGAAAACGGGATTGCCTTATGTTCCTTGCACCACAAGCTATTTGACAGAGGAGTGTTCACTTTGACTCCTGAGCGAAAAATGGTTGTGTCTCAGGATGCACATGGGACTCATGGGTTTGAAGAGTGGCTGATGAGGTTTAATGGGAAGGCAGTTCGGGAGCCGATTCAGTCGTACTATTATCCGGATCATTCGTTTTTAGATTGGCATGTTAGGGAGGTTTTTAAAGGACTGCAATACGGAATATAAAGCTGGCACAAAACAGAATAGGTCCATCCCTTAGTAAACTAGAGTATTATGGGAAGGGCGCCTTTTTTAAAATGAAAGTTTTTGTTCTCTTGTATAAAAGTACAATAAAAGAAAGGTTGATCATAATGAGTAAAAGAGATGTTATTGATGAAGAATTGGATATTCAGACTGAGGATGACTATTATAATGAGGCTGAAAATAATGAAGCCGACGATAGAGAAAGAGACGACGAGACAAAGCTTTTATGGCAAGCGAAAGATTTTAGCATTAGAGAATTCCAAGCAATGAAGCAAGATGGTGAACTAGACTTACAGCCGGAATATCAAAGAAAATTCGTGATTGATCAGAAAAGAGCTAGTAAATTGATAGAATCAGTAATGCTTGATGTACCAATTCCCGTTATATATTTAGCTGAAGAAAATGATAGCACTTATAGTGTAATTGATGGTCAACAAAGGCTTACAACATTCATTTCTTTTCTGGAAGGAAAGTTTCCAAATGGAGATGATTTTTCTTTATCAGGTTTAAGGGTATTAAAGGCATATAACAGAAAAACTTTTAGTAGCCTTCCAAAAGAACTGCAAATGAAAATCAAGAAAACGACTATCCATACAATTATAATAAAGAAAGAATCACATCAGGATATAAAATTTGAAATATTCGAAAGATTAAATACAGGTTCTATCAAGCTCAATGAAGATGAAATCAGAAATACTATTTTTAGAGGGCAGTATATCAAATTACTTTCTGAACTAGAGAATAATATCACGCTAGATTCACTAGTTCGAAAAGAAAATTTCAAGAATAGAATGATTTACAGAGGAATGATTTTAAGGTTTTTCGCATTATCGGAGAAGACTTACATTAATTATAAACCTAGTATGAAACAGTTTTGTAATAAGGAATTAAGGGATAACAGGTTTATGCCTGAAGAAAAGTATGAAGAATATAAGAAAAAATTTATAAATACAATTGATTTGGTAAACACTGTATTCGGTGATAAAGCCTTTAGACGGTTTATACCTGGTGACAGTGAGGATGTAAATGGTAAGTGGTCAACCAGTAGAATAAATATGGCATTATTTGATATACAGATGTGTGGTTTTGTAAATTATGAAAAACACCAAATAGTGACCAAAGCTGATCAGATAAGAGAAAATCTAATTAGATTGATGACTAATAATGAAGAATTCATTAGTTCTATCGAAATTAAGACTAGTGATAAAAATGTACTTGTAAAAAGATTTAAGATTTGGTTTGAAACATTAGAAAGGATTTTAGGGGCACCAGTAAATGAAATAAGGACTTTCACGTTTAATATTAAAAAGCAGCTCTTTCAGAATGACCCCACCTGTAAAATTTGCAATCAACAAATTCAAACAATAGATGATGCTGAAGTCGACCATATCATTCCATATTCTGAGGGTGGTAAAACGGAATTGAAAAACGCTCAGTTATCACATAGATATTGTAATAGAAGGAAGAGTAATAATCGTTGATGTTTTAATGAGTGAAAAGTATGGAATATAGAGGAATTGTCATTGTTCTTACCTGAAATGAAGTCAAGGCAAGATTTCTAATGAACCGGTGAGCCCTAATTACTCACCGGTTCATTAGGGAAAAACATTAAATTATTAATCCTTCACTATTTAAATGAATAGATATTTACACAAGGGTAGGTTCTAATTCAAACATTATAGCCTTGTAGACTGAATTTATTCCGGTACCTGAACCGCTGAATGTAATATTTCCATTTTCAATCTTTGCTCCAAATTCTATCCATTTTTCTGAATAAGTCCAATCCACAACTGAAATGGCATGGAATATACTCTCTTCAGAAAAACCTAAGTTTTTTGCTTTATATATAAACTTTGAAATTCCTTGTAAAACTATTGACTTCCCAAAAATATACTTTTCTCTGTTGTTAATGTCTTCAGGTAGGGTATTAAATAATTTATTAAAAGTATCATTTACAAAACCTCTTACATCATCAAAAGTTTCTTCATTTAATAGGTCATGGTTATGCTTATCTGATCCAGTTAATAAGAGACTTACCGAGTTTGTTAGTCCAGTCAATAAAAATAAATTAGGGTTTTTCTTAGATAAAGATGCTTTATTAGTCTCTACACCATATGAAATGAAAAAATTATTATTTTCAGCTAAATACTTTGCAACTTTAGTATAGTAATTTGTTTGGTCGAATTTTAAACTTGTCGACTTAGTAGGTTTTTTTGCAAGGTTATTTAGGTCATGAAAGAGTTGACGTTCCATATCCTCGTTAATTCCAGCATAAATTACTACAGGGATTTCCATATTCTTTAAACCTTCTAACTTTCTAGAAAGAAGGAATTTTTTATTCTTATCTTTCTCTTGCTTAATTTGTTTTTCTAAGATTGCAATTGCTTTTAAAATTCCCTTGAATCTATGTTGTCCATCATTGACAGACAGTACACTATTAACATCAATATTAATTTCTTCCTTTGAATGATTGTAGAGGATATCTCCTCTACACGTAGTAGTTAATGAAGTGATAAAGCTTGTATTTTTATCTTTCAATCCTTTAAGAGTATATTCAGCAAGTGAATTCACTTTATTTCTATCAATATTACGCTGAACATCTTTAAATACATTTAAAAAATCTGCTAGTTCATGAAATTTTAGAGTAATATTGTAAAATTTTCTTCCGAACTGCATTCCCTCTGTCCCATTAAGCTTTACAAATGTTGCACTCATAAAATACACCCCTTATTTATTGGATTATTTAACATATAATGATAATTTTTGTAAGATATATTGATTATATTATGAGCTTGTGGAAAAAACAACTAAAATTTCAAATGAATTGCAAGCTTTTAAGGATTTTGTGATATATTCCTCTTCAGCTTAAGAATAAGAGATGAAATGATTTGGTTTTTACTTTAAGCTTTGCTCGTGAATGGGAGGGGAATATAGGGATTGTTTCTTGTATTATAGATAATGAGATAAGGAACAAATAAGATGTTAGGATGCAAGTTATTACTGGAAATAATAAAGGAGTCTAATTAAGTTTTGTCGAAAGTAAAGTGAGTTGTATTTTAATTGATTTGTTATAAATAATGAGTGGATTTCTAATTTATTGTTCTTTACAAATAAAGTAATAGAGTGTTCTGAACCCTTGACGCTTAGAAAAATACGATTGTATAATTAGTATAACCACACGGGGGGCGGACGGGATATGATATCATTGAACGGAGCTATAGAAAAGCAATATAGACTTAAATATAATGAGTCTAGCGATGAGGAGATAATTGGATATTTTCATGAAGGCGAAAGTGAAGCCCTTGATTATTTAATTCATAAATATAAGCCCTTTGTTCATTTAAAAGCAAAACCATATTTTTTGGTTGGAGCAGACCGGGAAGATGTTATTCAAGAAGGTATGATAGGCCTATATAAGGCAATTAGGGATTTTAAATTGGACAAAGTTGGCACCTTTAAATCATTTGCAGAACTCTGCATAATAAGGCAAATTATAACAGCGATCAAGTCAGCCACCAGGCAGAAACACATTCCGTTAAATTCTTACGTATCCCTATATAAACCTATATTTGAAAATGATTCAGACCGAGCTTTAATAGATATGGTTACAGACTCATTAGTTTTAGGTCCTGAAGAGATTGTTATTAATCGCGAGGAATCAAATAATATGGAAAAAAAATTATCTCAAGTCCTTAGTCCATTGGAACGTAAGGTACTCCCCTTATTTTTAGATGGAAAATCTTACAAAGAAATTTCAGAAGAATTAGATCGTTCTGTTAAAGCAATTGATAATGCATTAACACGTATTAAGAGAAAAGTTGAAAAATACATAGAAACAAACGATATAATAAATGAAAGTACTTGCCTTAAATCATAAGCCACTTATCTAATTAACTTATAATTAGATAAGTGGCTTTAACTTTTATTGTGGAACTACCTATATAGCCTTGTTATTTTAAATAAATGAATTTTTAAGCTATAATTATTGTACGAACGTGTATTCGTTAAGTAGCTATTAAATATATATATTGAAAAAACTCCGTTTAATCAATATAATCTAATGAGGGAGGAGAGATATTATGAACCGTGGAGGAAAAAGGATAGGATCAGGAAGAAAATTAATACAAGGAAAAGAATATCGAATTAAAATAGATGATGAACTTATCGACAAAATAGATGCATATTTTCATGGGACAAACATAAATGACAAGATTAGAGGGAGTATTAGTTTGGGATTAGAAAATTTATTGGGTACAAACAATGAAAATAATAAAGATTACACAGTTCTGGATTTATTTTCTGGGGCAGGAGGTTTATCTAGAGGATTTTTGGACGCAGGTTATAATGTGGTACTAGGAGTAGACTTTGATGATATGGCACTCAAAACATTTGAAGAAAATCACGGTAGTGCAAAATCTCTTAAATTAGATTTATTTAATCATAACAACATTAAATACATAGAAGATTTTCTCTATGAAAGAAACATAGAGTTAGATGTATTGGTTGGAGGTCCACCATGCCAAGGGTTCTCTCTTGCCGGCCCACGTGATGTTAATGATGAGAGGAATTCTTTATATACGGCAATGGTTAAGGTAGCAGAGAAATTTAAACCTAAAGCAATAATATTAGAGAATGTCCCAGGACTATTAAATCTCTACGAAGGAAAAGGAGCACAGAGGATCATTGATGACTTTAGTAATATTGGATATAAGATAAAGCCAAAGATATTATATGCTCCTGAATACGGTATACCTCAAATTAGAAAAAGAGTCTTTTTTGTAGGATTACTAGATTCTGATGACTTCTTTGAATTCCCTGAACCAATTCATACAAAAGATGAATTTATTACTTGTGAACAAGCTATCTCAGACTTGCCTGCATTAGAGGGTATATATGGGGAAGAGATTCAAGACTATCCTATTGAACCCCAAAATTCTTATCAAGAACAAATGAGAAAATATTCTAACAAAATATTTAACCATATTGGGACAATTCATGCTGAAAAAACTGTTAAGCTCATATCAATGGTTCCTGAAGGAAAAAACTATAAGTCGTTGCCTGAAGAATACAGCTCTCAATTTAAGTATAATGAAGCATTGACTCGTTACCACAGTAAGAAACCCTCTCTTACGATTAATACAGGCCATCGATCACATTTTCACTATAGATATAATAGGATACCAACGGTAAGGGAAAGTGCAAGATTACAAAGTTTCCCAGATGATTTTATTTTTTACGGAAATAAAACTCAACAGTACAAACAAGTAGGAAATGCAGTACCACCAATTTTGGGCTATTACATCGCAAGAAAATTAAAGAATTTCTTAAATAAGGTGGATGAATATGAAAAAATACAATATAGTTGATCTATTTGCTGGATGTGGTGGTCTATTGGATGGCTTCCTTCAAACAGGTAAATACTCAGAAGTTGCTTCAGTAGAATGGCTGAAGCCTCAAGTTAATACACTTATTAATAGATTAGAGACTAAATGGGGAATAGAGGATGCTAAGCAAAGGGTTCTTCATTTTGATATCCAACGGGAAAAAGAGTTATACGCTGGATGGGAAAATGACGAGAAATATGGAAGCAGTAAAGGGCTTGATCATTTTGTAACTGAAGCAGGTGAAGTCGATGTAATAATTGGAGGGCCACCATGTCAGGCATATTCACTTGCAGGTCGTGTTCGTGATGAACATAATATGAAAAATGATTATCGGAATTACTTATTTGAACACTATTTAAACGTAGTAAATCGTTACCAACCTAATCTTTTTGTTTTTGAAAATGTTCCGGGAATGCTTAGCTCTACACCGGATGGTACTCCTATCACAGAATTGATAAGAGAAGGGTTTGCTAGTATTGGATATGAAATCGTAGATGACATTAATAAGTATGCACTTATTAATGTAAGTGAATATGGTGTTCCTCAAAATAGAAAACGAGTTATATTGGTTGGTATAAATAAAAAATACAACTCTAACATTAATATTCAAGATACTTTGAAAAATTTTTACGAACAAACTTTATCTAATGAAAAAATTGATAAACAAGTAACACTTAAGGATGCAATTGGAGATTTACCTCCATGTAATCCAATATTTGATGAAAATAAAAGAAAAAATAAAATTTCACATGAGACTCCAATATGCGGAGTTAGTTGGCACAGACCACGTTATCATAATCTACGTGATATGAAAATATTTGAAATGCTGGCAGAGGACCTCCACTCAGGAAAATGTGAGTTTACGAATAGTAAAAAGTTAAGTGAGCTTTACGAAAAAGAAGTTGGCTCTAAGTCACCAATACATCGCTATCATGTACTTAGACCGGATATGCCAGGGACAACAATAATTGCGCATCTTTACAAAGATGGTCTACGATATATCCATTATGATCCCAATCAAGCGAGAAGCATTACTGTAAGAGAAGCTGCAAGAATTCAATCTTTTGACGATGAATTTGATTTCATAGGGTCCCAAGGGCATGCTTATCAAATGATTGGTAATGCTGTTCCTCCTCAGTTTGCTAAGTGTTTAGGTTCAGCAATCGAAAGACTTATGGTTACTATAACCCAAGAAGAGGTTGTTTTATCATAGTTGGATAAATTATACTAGTGTTAAAACACTGCTCGGCCAAGGGGATGTAATCTTGTATAAATACGTATTTACTAATGATTTCAGGATGTATAGCAAAGAGCAATTTGAACAAAATGTAACGCAAGTGGCCAATCAGATAATTTCAGGAGAAGTGCCACAAGATAAGAGTGAAAACAATGTTTTTAATGTATATAGTTTTTTCCTTTCGTTGAAAAAACATAATGGACAAATTGCGAATGGAGTTAATCGAATATTAAACGACGATATAGAAAGTGTACTACACAACTTTATACGGAAATTTCAATATCCCAATAAAAGGACAAAAGCTTGTTTAGTTGATAGTGTAGAACACAGTGTAGAATTAGTGCCATTAAGGACTATATTAAAGTTGTTGTATTTACAATACATTTCAAATGGTGATGAGGGCTATCTTACAAAGAATGAGATTGAACACTTTGTTTTTTATAATCAACACCTTGTTCATAATCGACACCTTAATTTGATTGAAGTTCTGCATGAAGTGCAAAAATATAGAGAGACTGATAATTTTCCAGACCATATTCAACCACATCAGTTTGAATTAAAACAAAGACACTATTCTAACTTTCTTGGTATTCTAATATATTCCTCATTTGTAAAAGAAGAAAAAGACCGTTACAGCTTAAATGCGAACAATTTCACAGAAAAGAATTGGTCGAATTTCTTAAAAATTGTGATGGAAGATTCATTCTTGGCATGTACACTAGAAACTACTGATGATGAATATTACGGGTATATGGATATTGAAGCTTATTATGAAAATCAAGCTCAAGGAATCAATGAAAACACCAAACTCGATCACGATCCCATCTTAAAACCTCATAACCGTATTCTTTTTGGTGCACCAGGAACAGGGAAAAGTCATAAGCTAGAAAAAGAGCGTATACCTTTTGGTGAAAATTATGAACGAGTGACGTTTCACCCAAATTATTCCTATTCACAATTTGTTGGTACCTACAAGCCGAAACCAAAATTCAAGGATGATAAAGAGTATATTTCATATGAATTCGTCCCTGGACCGTTTCTAAGAGTTTGGATAAATGCAATGAAAAGTCAAAAGACATCTCCTTCCGAAAAACATTTATTGATTATCGAAGAAATTAATCGGTCAAATGTGGCGGCGGTTTTTGGAGATGTCTTTCAGCTGTTGGATAGAAATGAAAATGGGGCTAGCGAATATACGATAACACCTTCTGAGGAATTGAGAAATTTCCTTGTGCATGAATCTGGATTTAGTCCTGAAGAAGTGCAAGTTTTATCAATACCTTCTAATATGTATTTGTGGGGAACCATGAATAGCGCTGACCAAGGCGTTTATCCTATGGATACGGCATTTAAGAGGCGCTGGAGCTTTGAATATATTGGGATAGATGATGGCGAGAACAAGTTGGATGGAGTGAAGGTGAATTTAAAGTTTGAAAAGGAGCCTGTTTCTTGGAATCTATTCAGAAAAAAAATCAATAAGAGATTAACAGAATCTGATCTAAACGTAAATGAAGATAAATTAATAGGGCCATTTTTTTTAAGTGGAAAGGACCTTGCTCCAGAAAACTACGATGGAGTATTTAAGAGCAAATTACTGATGTATTTATTTGAAGATGTTCTTAAAAATCGCAGTGGAAAGTTTTTTGTTTCGGGATTAAATACATTTTCTAAAATTTTGCAAGCTTATGATAGTGGTAAAGTTATTTTTGATTTTAAATTAAGGGAAACGATTAGTTCACAGCCGAAAGAACTCCTTGCTTCTGATCTTATTGATATTGAAAGTGATGAAAAAGAGTAGTATTCCTATGAATCCAGTTTATTTAAAGGAATTTAAAAAATATAGTCAGTCAGACCTTCAAAAATTGTTATGTGTAGAAGATGAAGAATACTTAGAAGTGATCAAACAATTAAAAGCCAAGGGGATATTAAAAGAATCAAAAGAGTCTAGGTATGTTTTTCAGTTTGTGGGGGTCATTGTATGCAAACATAAACTACTATTTTGTCTTCCGAAATATTTAGTGAAATCTGACCCAAAGGAGACTATGAAACAGTTATTATTGTTGTTTCAAGAGTATAGTAGAAGGGAAAAGCTTAGTTTAGAGGAATTAGAAACATTTGGTGATCAAAATTCTCCCTCAGCTCTTAATTATCTTTCGGTAATATTGTTTTTAATTCAAGATTATCTGGAAAATGGTTTATATCATAATGATAAAAATATCTATGTCTTAAATGGAGACAATGGGGAGATTGATTGGACTAAAACCATTAATGATGAATACGCAATCATTAAGGAAAATCAGCCAATCTACCTGGATTTTTATGTTAGAAGTGTAATAAACGATGAGAGCGACTATTTTCGTATGCTTCATATGTATGTGTTAACTAGTTCTACAAAAATTCTTGATGAATTAGGATTAAGTGAATATTTTAGAATACCAAAGGTTGAATTTGACGTCGATGGAACTACATTGGGGACAAAAGAAGTCATTTTATCGAGGATTATGAATGAGATATCCGTTCAGTATGTAAATAGAAAACAAATAATATTAAAAGCGATTGCGGCATTTATTTCGAATGACAAGATAATTAAAGATGATTTAAACATTGAATTTTTTGGATCGAAAAATTTTGAAGTTGTTTGGGAAAAGATATGCGGTTTTGTTTTCGATAATAAGTATGAAAAGGTAATGGAATATATTGACAAGCCGTTATGGAAGCCGCTAGATGGAGAGGGACACTTAGTCGATACTTTGAAACCTGATATTGTTAGTGTTTTTCAAAAAAAACATAAAAAGTATTTTATTATCTCCGATGCGAAGTACTATTCGATATTCTTATCTGAAAGAGATTTAAAGAATAATCCTGGCGTAGGAGATGTTACAAAGCAATACTTATATGAACTTGCTTTTAGACAATTAATCGTTCAACTAAAAATAGATTACGTTCATAATTTGTTGCTGTTTCCAACAGAACAAGATTCGATTAATTACATAGGCGAGGTTTCTATTGAATTTCTTAAAGCTCTTGAATTGGAGAATATTAAAATAGTATTGCTTCCTGCTCACATGGTTTTTGATATGTACATTGAATCTAAAAGAATAGATCTTAAATCTTTTTGTTCTTATTTGGACTTACTTTATAAGCGCCAGGGGGATCGATTAAAAGACTCAAATTAAAAGACTCAAATTAAAAGGGTCTTTTTTTTTTACATTCTTATTAGTTTTGCTAATAAGAAATGTTTAAGGTAAACTTTTAAATAGATAGAGGAGGAATTTTATGGAAGGTAAGACCGGTGAATTAATAGAAGAATTGAGTGAAGTCCTATTAGAATCGAAATACCTACTCTTGAAAGGTGGTTCTGGTGTTGGTAAAACATATATTTCAAAGAAAATTGCAGAGAATTTAAAACAACATGTAAATTTCTTTCAAAATAAAAGTGAAACTGAAGTATTTTCTGAAGTTGTTTCGGTCCATCAGTCCTATAGTTACGAAGATTTAATTTTTGGTATTGAAGCAAGTGCAGATAAAAATAATAAGATTATATTTGAATTTAAGGATAAAATTTATTTGAAAATGCTAAAAAATGCAATATCTAGTTGGGATAATAAAGAAAACAAAAAATACGTTCTAATTCTAGACGATATTAACCGTGGAATTTTGGCAGATATATTGGGAGAAACTCTTATGTTATTGGAACCACATGGTAATAAGAAGTATAGTGTTACATTAAAAAATGGAGAAATAATCTGGATTCCACCTAATTTTTATATAATTGCTACTTTAAATAATGCAATTGACACTCCCTTCTCGATTGATTTTGCAATTCAAAGGAGGTTTTATAATTATATTATTGAGAGTGATTTTGATTATATCAAGGAAGAGCTAATAGATACTGAAGCACATGAATACTATAGGAAGATAAACAAATTAATAATAGATAATCTTACTCACCAATATGGTGAGATGCCTATTGATAGAAAAAAGTTTGAAATTGGCCATGGTTACTTTACGAGGGATTTTTTTAAAAAAATTAAATACCAAATATTACCTCTGCTAAGAAGTTATTGTAATGATGGTATTTTAACACAAGAGGCAAATTTAAAGATTACTGCGTTAGAAAATGAATTTCACACTGAATATACTACTAATTTAAGACTATTAAATAATAATAGAATTCAATACACGATGAACGGGGTTACTCAGAGTACTTTTTTTAATGAAGGTGATTCACATAAACCACTAATAAACTTAATCGGAAGAATTAAGGAACAAGAATTATTATCAGATACTGATATTGAAAGAAATTTACTTTTTAACGATAATATTATAATTCGAGAGAAAACTATTAGTGGAATCACTTATTCAGCAAATCTATATGGTTCTGTTGAAGAAAAAAGGCATTTATTATTAGGGAAAAGGGCATTATATAAAAAAAGGTCCAAAGATGATGAAATTTATGTAAATAATGTACCCTATTATGTAGCGGGAGAGATGCAACCACCCGAATATGTAGGATGGGATGACGAATTTTTAGATATAGACTATAAAAATTATAGACAATCAACTTCTCCGAATATTATTTTATTTCTAATAATTAAAAATTATTATCAGGCATACATCATGAATTGTTCTGGATATTTAGAATTATATGATGATAGTGAAATAGAATTATTAAGAGATTTTGCCATAAAAGAATTTGATAGTTTTAAAGATATTTATCAAAAGATTAAACCTTCAAGTTCAAAAGCACTTCAAAATAGGGAGGCAAATGCTAAGGTTAGAAAGAGTATTTCTAAATTAATATTACTTTGGAAAAATATTGGTGACACTATCGAAAACGAAGATGGTTTAAAAGTAACTGTAAAAGGAGTTTATAGAGTGAACACAGAAAATAAATATAAAGAATACATAGATACTATGGATACATTAGGAATTAGACAGATAATATTACAAGGACCACCAGGAACTTCAAAGACCTATTCTACAAAGGAACTATTAATGCATATTAGCAGCAATAAAACAGACCTGGATAAAGTACAAATTAGAGATTACAAAAACGAAAAGTATTGTGAATTAATAGAAGTAGATGATAATCCGGAAATTGCGTGGGATATTGTTCAATTTCACCCATCATATGGATATGAAGATTTTATTCGAGGTATTGAGGTTAAAACAAAAGAAAAATCAGTAGTTTATGATACTGTGAACAAAGTGCTTGGTAATATTGCAGAGTTAGCAAATAAATCAAAAAAAGCAAATAAAAAAACGAAATTTTTTTTAATAATAGATGAGATAAATCGTGCTAATCTGGCTACAGTATTTGGAGAATTAATCTATGGGCTGGAATATAGGGAAGAAGGAGTTGCTACTCCTTATATAGTTAATGAAACCAATAAATTAGTTTTACCCGATAATTTATATATTATTGGCACTATGAATACGGCAGATAAATCAATAGGTGGTATTGATTATGCAATTAGAAGAAGATTCTTATTTTTCTCATTGTTGCCTGATGAAAGTGTTATCTTAAATTATAGAATCCCTGAAGGTACTCCTGATGAAGAGCGTGAATCTGATGAATCGTTAAAGCAACAAAATGATTTAAACAAGAAAGCTTTAAATTTATTTAAAAATGTTAGTCATTTGTTTAGTGAAAAATTATTAAATCCTGAATATTTTAAAGAGGATGTACAATTAGGACATACTTACTTTCTAGTAGAAGATGAAGAGCAACTTTATAAAAGGTTTAAATATCAGATTATACCTATTTTAAGAGAATATATGAAAGACGGATTATTTTTAATAGAAGATTCAAGTGAGGGAATCGATGGATGGAATGGTTTCGTAAACTATATAACCGGTAAAGTGAATGTAGAAATTGATGAAGTTGCACTAAAGGATATATTTCAAAGTTTAATACAAGATATTGACAAATAACTTAAGGAATATAAATTGAAAGGATAAGAGATGGTTAAATTAATTTCTGCCTTAAATAATAGACGCATCAGTGATATAACATGTCTACAAGAAAAACTTTATATCCCTCCTAAAGGTGATCTTACAAATCTAGGGATTCAAATAATTAATAATAAGGATATATATGCTTCCAATTATTCTGGTATCTGTCGATTAAAAGACATTAATGGGAATAATATTAAAAATGAAGAAGATGAGACAGATGTCATCTTAAAAATAGAACCCAGGTTTTCTCTGTCAGTTATCGATATGCTAAATTATATTAGATCAGATGATGAATTTGAACGGTATTTAGCTCCCCAAAACATTAAGCAAAATCAAGAAGAAAAAGAGATAAATTCTTTAGAAATGAATGAGTTATTTCATTTTTATCAAAATGAACCTCCGATTAAAGTGGAATCTGGAATTGCCGAAAATAGTAGTGTAATAACAATAACCTTGTTTTTAACTATGTTAAAAGAAATTTGTAAAAAACCTTTGATGGGGCGGATGATTAAAACTCAAGAAAACCTAGTGGGAAAAGTAAAGGGAAAAATACTTTTTAAAAACCATATTCGCAACAACTTATCTAGAGGGAGAAATGAAAGGGTTTTTAGTGAGTATTTGAACTACTCAGAAGATATTATCGAGAACCAAATACTGAAAGCCGCCTTAGTGAAGTCAAAACGTTTTCTTATTGAGTATTTTAAGAGATATGATTCTGTTAAGAGTAATTATAAAGAAACAATATCGTATTGTTCTAAAGTTTTGGATCCCATTAGTACTAAAAAAATATCCAGTAAAGACTTGAAAAGCTTAAAATTTAGTGGATTCTATAAGCACTATAAGCCAGTAATCAATTTAGCAAAAATGATATTAGATGAAATATCCATACATACAAATGGGCGGGTTACTACCACGAATTATATTATTCCATATGCTATCTCTATGGAAAAATTATTCGAGTTTTATATACGTGCTTATTTAAAGAATAATGGAATTGCCTCATATATTCTAAAAGATCATAATAGAATTTTTCTTCATAAGTATGATGATAAAAAAAGTATATTTACGAATACTAAAACTGGTATGGCGAATTATATTGGTGGAAGTGTAAAGCCGGACATTATTTTGGAAAATCCAAATACAAAAGAAGTAATAATTTTTGATGTAAAATACAAGGATTACAAAAACAGACGTTTTGCTAGAGAGGATAGGTTACAGCTATTAACCTATGCACTTATGTACAATTGCCCTCATGTAGGTTTGATTTTTCCTTTAGTAAAAGAGGGAGAGGATGTTAAATTTATTCCTCAAGAAATCCAATCCAAACAAGATAGAACAATTCATTACCATCAATGTTTATTGGATATTGAAAGAGCAATTAAAGACGATGATATAGAAATTGTAGATTATATTCAGCAATTATTTAGGAATAAATAATTCAAGTTAGAAACTGCCAACATTTTTCTAGTAATTAAATAAAAATAGGAGTTGATTTTTTTGAAAAAGGAGCTCACTTTAATAAAGAATGATGAAACAATGTTTTTTCAAATTTTGGGTTTTAAAAATAAAGATGATTATGGAGAAATATTTATTACAAAGAATAATTTTGAAACAACTATTTTTAGAGGAGTAGGCCTAAAAAAAGTTATTGAAAAAACGAAAATAAGCTTAAAATGAAATTCAAAAAATCGATTGATACTATTAATTATCATTCGATTTTTTAATAATGAAAAGAATATATCAGACTGTCAATAACGGTTTGAAATTCACTAAGATTAGCGCATCTTTGCTGGCTGTATGCCAGCTTTTACTTTTTCTCTTAACCTGCAAGATTCGCCTTTGATATTAAATGTAGTTGAGTGATGAACGATTCGGTCTAACATAGCCGTAGCAAGCAGATCGTCATCAAAAATCTTGCCCCATTCAAACTTAGACTTGTTTGAAGTTAAGATCATAGCTCCTTGTTCGTATCTTTTTGATATGATTTGAAACAGGGTATGAGCACTAACATCATCGAAGGCAAAATATCCTATTTAATCCATAATAAGAAGATCAGGACGAAAGTAACGCTTGATAATACGTTGGATGAGTCCTACTTTATCACTCTACACTCCAGGTCTAAAAGTTATATAGAATGATTATCCGTTAACTTTGTAGAATTTTGTACCGTTGTTATAAGGGATTTTACCACCGTTACTAACACAGACATCTAAATGAATAATACTATTTTATTTTTTCTGAAAAAATACATCCTATTTCGTGATTGTAAAACCAAGAAATAAGAGTTGTTTATACTAATATCTCATTCAATCCACGGTATCTCTTTCTTGAGAATTACTCTATATACAAGAGGGGAAATTCAAGAAAAGCCCTATACCTGTTAAGGGAAGCATGATTTAGTAGGTATGACTTCTTTTTAATACTCAAATAAAAAAGTTTGAATAGGTTGAACACTGTTAAAGTAAGCTTCCATTTTCTCCATCAGCTGCTGTTTATTCTCAGCAAACTGCCTATGCCGATGCCCATTTCCTCCAGACGGATGAGGGAAGCAGTTTAAGATAGACTTAGAATCAATAAGACCTTGTTCGGCAAGATAGGACAGGGCTTTTGAGACGTTCACGCCTAAAGGAACTATCAGGGGATTATTCATGTGCACTAATTCTTTTGGGAAAGATTGAAGGATGTATTCTCGAAGGACCTCTGTCTTTACTATGTTTGGTGTGGATCCACTGTAGTTCTTACCATTATAGAAAACGGGATAAGGAAGAACGGAAGTGGTTTGTACCAGATGGCTGGATGATTTAAAAAGCTCACTTGTGGATGAGATGCCTAAATGATCAGGAAGGTTGAGTTCATCCAACATGTTGATGAGGTTCTTTCTCATAGGGCCTTCGAAGCTTGAGTTCTTTTTGACTTCGTGTAAGACTTCTTCGTCTGTGAGGTTCTCTTCTTTTAGATTCCATACTGTTTCAAATGATTTTTTCATTTGATGAAGGCCAGGAGTGATCCCGACGATGACTACTTTAGCCTGCTCGTTTAGGTGTTCAAAAGGAGCATAGTAGATTTCAAGTTTCTTCTTTGGATCTTTCTCTAATAAAAATGTTTCATTAATAAGAGATTCATTTACTGTCGGTGCAGATAATGAGTGGATTTTATTTTTATATTGATTGAACTTTGAGTAGGCAGCTATAGACAATCTATTTTCCTCCTAATGATTTAATCTGTTCTATAAATAGTATACACGATTTGGAAAATGTAGGTGCTTACTCAATGATCAAGTCTTGATATCTTTACGTTCTCTACTAATTATTTGAAAAACAGAATACTATAACTCTCCCAAAAACCATTCGGACCCCATCCGAATGTTTTTTTTATAAAAAATTTATTTATAGGGTGTCCCTTTCACTCCCATCTCCCTATATAAAGGGTGAAACCAAAACGAAATAGGAGTGATTGTAATGAATGGATGGAGAAAGTTGGAGACAGGTATGTTGGATAAGGAGACGTTTCATCACCCGGAGGATCTACGGTTGTATGTGTTGGTTCTGTTGAATGCGACGTATCAAGGCGGGGTTCAGGTTGGGGGTGTGGTGCTTGGGGAGAGGCAGTATGTGCGTTCGCTCCGGAAGCTGCGGGAGGATCTGTGGTTCTACAATGGGAAGAAGATTGATGAGTATTCGCATTCGCGGATTCAGCGTTCGATTAAGCGGTTGGAGAGAGATGGGTGGTTGAAGGCGGAGAAGTATGAGCATGGGTATGTGTTTACATTGAGGCCGACGAAGGATTTCGCTTGTGGGGAGTATTTGAGTTGGATGGGGATGTCTAAGAAGGAAGAGGAACGTGATGAATCCGGTGGTGACCAGCCTGATGATGGGGCTGGTTCCGGAGGGTCTTCGTGCGGCGAAAAGGATGTGAATGGGGTGCGGAGAGAACCTGCAAACAGACTTAAGAACTTAGAGAAAGAAGAGATAGAGAACACCACCAACCTTAACGGCACTAAGGATGGAGAGAGGCTGGAGGCGTTGATCGGGCATTTCATTGGCAGGAGGGAGAGAGGACTTATCTTGACGCCGATGGATTATGTGGCGATGGAGCGGATCAGCTTGAGCGAGCTGTCGACGGAGGAACTGATTGTTTTCATGGATGAGGAGTTTGACAGACAGCAGAGCATCAATCCGAAGCTGACGATCAACAGTCCGAGGTATTTGGAGAAGGCCCTTGAGGGGTACATTTCTCCTCGGGAATCCATGCAGCATATCGATGACCTGTTGGATGGGCTTGAGGAGATTGTGACGGAAACATGACGTTCGGGGAATTCAAGGAGCTTATAAAGATGATCCAGGGAGCTTATCCTCAGCGGCTGCTCACTCATGATCGGGCGAAGCTGTGGTTTCAGCACCTGGAGAGCTGTGATTATTACGTGGTGAAGAAGCGGATTGAAGCCCATATTAAAGGGAGTCCGCACATGCCGATGATCTCTGAGCTGTATGAACCGCCGGTGGAGGAAACGACAATACTAAAAACCATGGAAGTGTGGGAAAAAGAAGGAGCGATACGAATTGAGGATGAACGACGAAACGAGTGGACACGACCTGTACCACCATGGGCACGATGAACAGCTGCTTCGCGAGCTACATGAAGCTGAAAGCATGATCATTGGAGCGATTCTTATGGAACCAGGTGTCTTGGATGAATTGACCCTAGAGGAGAAGCATTTCAGTCTGGTGAAGAACCGGCTGATTTTTAAAGCGATGAAGGGGCTTCAGAAGAAGAGGCTCGAGATCAATCTGGTCATGGTGGTGGAGGAGCTCGGGGATGACATTGAGAATGTCGGAGGGGTCCAGTTTCTCCTGGCCCTTGCCAACTACTGCCCGACGACGGTGAACATCGAGCAGTATGAACAGATCGTCCTGAAGTATTACGAACTGAGCCTCATCAAGAACTCGGCCCATCACTTCCTGAATGCCTACACCCCGGAATCCGCACAGGGTCTCTACAAAGCACTCATTGATATGCATTCCAACACGAATACGGACGAAGAAACGAAGGACGAGATCATCATGGATCTCTATGAATCTCTTTACATGGAGAGGGACGGACTTCCCGGTGTTTCGACGGGATTCGAGAGCTTGAATGCGCTGACGGGAGGGTGGAAGGAAGGGGAGCTCATCATCCTGGCGGCGAGACCTTCCATGGGGAAGACGGCTTTTGCCATCCAGCTTGCGTGGGAATGCACCAGGGAGCAGGGGGTGAGCATGGTGTTCTCATTAGAGATGAGTTCGAGGCAGATCATGCAGCGCCTTCTTTCAAGCATCACGGATATCAACATGATGAAATGGCAGAATCCCTATAAGTATCTGACGAAGGATGAGATGCCGAGGATGCACGGGGCGATGAACGCCGTGTACAAAGCGAAGCTCGAACTCTCGCAGAATGGGATGATTACGTTGCCTGAGATCAGACAGCGGATCATGAATCTGAAACGGGAGTACCCGACGGAGCCGTTTCTCGTGGTGATTGATTACCTGCAGCTGATCAATGTGAAGGAGCGGTTTGATCGGCATGATCTTGCCATTGGGCATATTACGAAGCAGCTAAAGGGGATGGCGAAGGAGTTTGGGATTCCGATTATTCTGTTGTCCCAGTTATCGAGGGGAGTCGAGTCCAGGGATGATAAGCGTCCGAGGCTGTCGGATCTGCGTGACTCGGGGAATATTGAGCAGGATGCGGATGTGGTGCTGTTCCTGTACCGGGATGATTACTACTATCCGGATTCGAAGAACGGGCAGGAAGTCGAAGTGAAGATTGCTAAGAACCGGAATGGGCCGGTGGGGACGGTGAAGCTGGAGTTTGTGAGGGAGTTTGGGCGGTTTCGGGGTGGATGGACGCAAGGGGAGCAGGGGGACGGTTCTAATGCTTCGGTATGAGTGAGTTGGGGACAGCTCCGTTGGCTCTAGGGTAGGAGATGATAAATGGGGAGGGATTGGGATGTTGGTGACGGAGTATGCGAAGAACGTGTCAGAGTTTCAGATTGATAGTTTGAAGGTGTATGGGGTGGTGATGGGACTGTTGGATGGCGAACGGGTGAGGCGTGAGGATGGGTATACGTTTATTAGTTATAGGGAGATGTGGGAGGGGTGTCAGGAAGCTGGGGTTTTGTCGGGGTATGAAGTGCCGTTTGCGGTGATGATGGATATGATGGGTGTGGTGGAGGATGGGGGATTGATTGGGAGGGAGAGGGTTAGTGGGGGGAGTTGGGTGAGGGTTGATCGGTGTTTCTGATAGATGAAAAAAGGAAGCATGAGACAGGAAAGAGTGGAGACGGTCCGCACTCTACTTTTCTCTATTTTACAAAGAAAAAATCATGTCTGACTTAAGGGGGCTGTCCCTAAAGTAAGCAGTTGCTACTTTGGGGACAGCCCCTTTTCCATTAATAGTCCTCATTCTTTTTTTACTCAAAGTATGTGTCCATCACTCGTTTGGAAATGGTCTTATTGATATAGGGATCGTGTTTCTGGTGAGACCATGGAACGACGGTTGCGAAGGCGATTTCAGGCTGGTCAAACGGTGCGTATCCGATCAGAGAGGTGTTGTAGGTCGGTTGTGCCTTCTTCATATCCGGACCTTTGTAAAACGCCTCTGCCGTTCCTGACTTACCGGCTGCATTGTAGGAGGCATCTTTGAAGAGGTTTGCCGTACCCTCTCTCCCGTGAAAGACCCTATAGAAGCCTTTTTGTACTTGACGGATTTCGTCTCGTGAGGCGTCTATGCGGTTCAGCACCTCTGGCTCCTTCTTATACACGACACTCCCTAATGAAGGTGACTGGTTGGAAGGTTCGCGCACCCCTTTTAACAGGTGAGGCTGAATCCGCTCCCCGCCGTTTGCGATGGTTGAAACGTACTGAGCCAGCTGCATGGGGGTGTACGTGTCGTATTGCCCGATGGCAAAGTCGAGAAGCAGTCCCGGGTGTTCCGCTGTTCCCTGATAACCCGGTGATTCACCGGGCAGGTCGATCCCTGTCGGCACGCCCAGTCCCATTTGGGCAAAATGCTCCCTGAATGTCCGGAAGGCGTCTCCCTTCACTTGAATGGGTGCTTCCGGAACATACCTGCTCCCTGCAATCCGGAGTGCCACTTTCCACATATAGGAGTTAGAGGATTTCTCAAGTGCAAATAGATCAGAAATCGGGCGTGTACGCTGCCCCCATTCATTGAACCAGGAAGCCTTCTTCGGTGTTCCTTTAATATAAAGGGGTTCATCCACAATCCTTTCCCCCGGCTTGATTTGATTGGTCATATAACCGGTTAAGAGGGTGGCACCTTTCACAACGGATCCGGATTCATAGGAAGTCGTGTAGGTCCCCAAGGAATAATCCTGGAATTCGACTTCCCCATTCGGAAGGATTTCCTTCACTTTCTGGCCGACCATGGCTTCGATTTCCCCTGTGTACGGATCCATCATGACCACGAATGCCCGATCCAGATAAGGAGAACCCTTCGTACCGATATGTTTTGAAAGCTCTTCCTGTATGATCTTCTCGATCTCTTTTTGCAATTCGACATCAATGCTTAACACAAGGTCTTTCCCGCTGTGTCCCTTTTGGATGACCTTTGTCCCAATGACTTGCCCGTCTTTTATGATGTTTTTGACTTTCTTTTTTTGTCCATTTAAGAGGTCTTCATACTTTAATTCCAAGTAGCTGGTACCCACGCGGTCATTTCTGTCATAACCCTCCGCCAGATATTTTTGGAGGAGATCTTTAGGAATCCCTTCCCTGGTTGAAGACACATCTCCAAGCACAGAGCGGAGAGTGTGGTCAAGTGGATAAGACCTTGTCCAATCCGTTGTGACGTTCACACCCGGCAGTTCGTCGAGGTGGGCACTCACTTGTGCATATTCGGTGATGGAGACCCCCTTGTTTTTAACGATTTGAGGGGAGAGGGCATACCCTTTGGAAATGTTTTGATAGATGGCCAGCATCTCATATTCTTCTCTCGTAAAAGAGGCCCATTCCCTTTCGCTGATTCGATTCAGCTTTAATTGATAAATCTTCTGGTCGGCTTCTTTGGTAGAAAGACCCTTCTCGTTTTGGATGCGGTCCACTTCGGAAGCGGACACTTTCTTGTCGGCTTCCGAGGGATTCATCCAGATCCAGAAATCCTTTTTATCTCTTTCTGTAAGTGACTCGATGTTCACTTCGATCATATCGGCCAACTTCTTTGAAACCTTCCGTAATTCTTCTTGACTCGTATCTGATGTCCGGGTATAGGTGATGGCCCGCTGTGGCTTATTGCCGACAATCAACTTCCCGTTTCGGTCATATATTTCCCCTCGTGGCACGGGTGAATTCACTGTCAGACTTTCCTTTTTCTCTACTACTTTTTCATAAGACTGTCCATTCACAATCTGGACCATGCCCAGTTTTACAATCAACATGCTGAATAAGAAAAAAACCGTCACAAATAGAATCTTCATCCGCTTAGGATAGACTTTCCTGTTCATGCGTCGTTTTTTGAATCTCTTTCTCATTTTTATCACCATTGTATTTCTGACTTATTACAATTAAAACAAAGGAATAACAAGAACCCAAGGGATATGCTGAAACGTTCATGAAATTGTTTCATCTATTACAATCCCGTTTCTGGAGTGGGTAGAGTGAGGACTGAAACCACTCTACTTTTTTCTTTTGATAGAAAGCCACGAGGACAGGAACCACGGTTTTTTTATAATAAAAAGGTCGAAGTACCAAAACTTTCTGAATTTTGATAAAATAGAAGATACCTAGAACAGAAGGCGAATGGTGCCCGGATGAGTATAGTGAAAGATTTCCTGCTGCAATTTACATTAATGGTTATTCCGATCTTCAGTTACTTTACGTTTATTCTGGAGAAGGTGAAAGAGGACCGGTCGATCAAGATGTTCATGACCATTTTATGGGGAGTGTCCATCCTATTGTGCATGTCCTTTCCCGTGGAATACGCTGGGGGGGCACGCCTCGATATCCGGTTTATCCCTCTGCTATTCGGGACGTTATACCTCGGAGTTCGGTCTGGCGTGTTTCTGTCAGCCTTAATCATTCTATATCGCCTGTCTTTCGGGATCAGCATGGGGGTCGTGACGACAATCGTTGTGCTCATCATTATGCTCCCTGTCATTTTTTACGTTCAGCGATTATTTTTACGTGTGAATAGGGATCGAAGGATCATCATTGCAACGGGATTATCGTTCCTGTACTGTGTCTGCGGCATGTTGGTATTTGCGGGCATGAATGGATTCTCCATCCCTGTGTTGAAAGTTCAGGGTATTCATCTGCTTTTTACGATTGCCGTCACGTGGTTCTGTACTGTGCTGATCGAGAAAATTCGTGAGATCCATCAGCTCAGGCTGGAGGTCCAGGACTCGGAAAGGTTCAAGGCGATCAGTGAACTCACCGGTGTGTTTGCCCATGAAATCCGCAACCCTTTGCAGGTGAGCAGGGGATTTCTTCAACTCCTCGATGAACCCGATCTCCCTTTTCGCCAAAAAGAATACATCAAGTTGTCGATTGAAGAATTAGATAGGGCCAATGAAATCATCCACGACTTTCTCGCTTTAGGCAAACCCTCCAACAGTACATATGGAACCATCAATGTCAGTGAACAGCTAAAACGTACAGCATCGCTGATTCAAACCTTTAATGTGAACCAGCAGGTTGAATTTCAAACCGACATCCAGGATCACTGCTGGATGAGAGCAGATCCCCAGAAGCTGAACCAATCCCTGCTCAATATTTTGAAAAATGCAGTGGAGTCCATGCCGAATGGCGGTACCGTGTCGCTTTCGTGCCATCAGACCGCCGATGGACACATCAGGCTTACGGTCAAGGACCAGGGAATCGGTATGAATCCAAAACAGGTCCAGCGCCTGGGATCTCCTTATTATTCTCTGAAGGAAAAAGGGACAGGCCTTGGGATGATGGTCAGCTATCAAATCATCCATTCCTTTAAGGGGAAGATCAGTGTGGAAAGTGAGGAAGGGGTGGGGACGGAATTTGTTATCGAGTTTCCGGGTGTTCGGGCATAAAAACGGTGTTGACCTTTTGTTGGTCCACGCCGTTTTCTTTTTTGAAAGCAAAGTGGCGGTTCTGTTGCTTCGGTTTTAGGGAGCCGGGGGGACAGGTTCCTTGGTAACGGAGGGTTCTAATATTGTGGAGTATATGAAACGTCAATTAACATCTTCAGTTATTTTTCTATCGTTATAAAACTCTTTCATAGATTTTTTTAAATTGTTTTCCTGGTAAGGAGTTTTTTCTAATGCTTTATCAAATAGTGAGATAATCGATGATTTGTTATCTTGATAGTTTTCTGTACTCATGTAGATTCTCTCTTCTTCAAAAATTTCTATAACAATTGCACTTTTTCTTTTTTGATCTAATTTACTCCAATGCTTTACTGATAAATCATGATTAGAAATCTCTGCATCGGGTTGCCCACCTATACAGCCGAGTAGTAAAAAAGGGAGCGTACAACATAGTAAAATAGCAAGTGATCTTTTCAAGTGATCCCTCCAAATTTCATGTATGTATTTATGGTAACTGTGTTTATTGTAATGTGAAAAGCGAAGTTAGCCAAGGGGACAGGCCCTTTGGCTAAGGATAAGATGATGAAAAGAGGAGGGATTGGGATGTTGGTGACGGAGTATGCGAAGAACGTGTCGGAGTTTCAGATTGATAGTTTGAAGGTGTATGGGGTGTTGGCGGGGCTGTTGGGTGTCGAGCGGGAGAGGCGTGAGGATGGGTATGCGTTTATTAGTTATCGGGAGATGTGGGAGGGGTGTCAGGAGGCTGGGGTTTTGTCGGGGTATGAAGTGCCGTTTGCGGTGATGATGGATATGCTGGGTGTGGTGGAAGATGGGGGATTGATTGGGAGGGAGAGGGTTAGTGGGGGGAGTTGGGTGGGGAGTGTGGGGTGATGGGTGTTTCTGGTAGATGAGTAAAGGAAGCGTGAGAACCGTCACTGTGCTTCACATTGGATAGGTTTTTGCCGATACGAAAGGAGTTGCGGCAGGGATAAAAAAGAGCTTCATCCCATTATTTTGGAAGTGAAGCTCTTTTTATTTGTGGGCTAACATACGCTGATTTTTTTTTTTTTTTCGAGGTACCTGCCCCCCTGGATTATTCAAAAATATATATTCTAGACTTAACCGAAAGTTCAGCCGACTGTATAATGTAAACGAGTATTTAGTAAGAAGTAAAGCTCTATTCAACCCATAGATCTCTTTACCCGATCAAACCGTTCCTCTTCTTTAACCTGGCATTCTTCTTTTGGTTCTGCTATCGGACTCTTTTTAGGAGGCGCCGATTGCATGTTTTGATACCCTTCCAACATTAACTTAAAAGCCAAGACAGTCAATGTTAGTAAGAAAATCGGGGAGATCGCAATCCACCAATAGGTCGTAAATAAAAAGCGGAAATTATTACCGATAATCCCCGACCACTCATTGGAAAGGGAGACATAGACCAGATTTCTAAATAGGTCTTCTTTCATGGCTCCCCCTCCGAAGAAGATGCCAAGAATTCCTAAGTGAGCGAGAAGAATCAGCACCTGAATCATCTCCCGCAAAAAAATGATTACGAGCTGGGGTTTCAAAAAAGGTAAAATATGTTTCATGAGAACATGCCTGCGGTTCCCGCCGAGGATTCGCACACTTTCCATAAACTCTTTTCGAAGAATCTGATTGACCTCTTTGGAAATCGTCAGTGAGGTGATGGGAACGGCAGCTAATGTTAACACTATGACTTCAATGATCACCCTTGCTCCAAAACCATAGGTGAACTCACTGTCGACCCCGTTAAACTGACCGTCGGCAAACAGAACCCAATATAGCATTAAATAGGCGATGAGGGTGACCGGATAGTAGTAGAATGCTTCAAGAAACGGGCGGCTCCATTGATTCAGCTTAGGGGCATAAAGCTCAGAAATCGTTCCCCATACAAAAGACAACATGAAGCGCAACCCTGCTATCAGTAATGCGACGCCAAGGGTATATTTTGCTCCGATGAGGAGGATATGAAACATGCTTTGTGCCAGGTTGTTGGTCCCGAAAGGAGGATATTCCCAGGGGGAATAGGGTGGGCTCTTCACCCCATCTTCTGTAAAGCGAAGCTCTGCTACCGGGATATAATTATCGAAGAACCACCCATACATTAAGCTTCCCATGAGCGTGAGAAAGACAAATAGAAAGCCGGTCATAAATGACTTATTTCTCAAAACACGGATCATTCTATTCCCCTCCTACATACTTCGTTTTTAGCTTCTTAACCACTTCCTCCAGCAGAAAAAGCGGGATAAACATCAAGATGACGCTTATGGTGGCAATCTCATAGGCCGGATGATTGATAACGAACCAGGTGAGTCCGTATGTATTAAAGAGGATCTCGAGCATAATCAGATTGGAAAACATAAACGAAATAATCATCTTGGAATGATTAATCAAACTCACTAAGCTATTACGGAAAACATGCCTCATTAATACATGAAAACCCGTCAATCCCTTCCCTGTAGCGAGCTCCACATACGGCTTCATCAATTCATCTTCGAATATGAGTATCAACGTTCGGTAAAGGAAAATCGTCGGAAGGATACTATAGGTGAGAAGTGGAAGGGCGTAGGGTCGTTCTGATCCACCTACCACCTCGAAAACCAATATCCCGGTTTTTTTAAATAAGTACACGAAGAAGAGCTGCGCCAGGACAATGACAAAGACATCGGGGACCGATTCCAGAAGGGTAGAGCTTCTGATCAATAGCAGCCTCTTCTTCAAAGAAAGCTGAAACGTAATCAGAATCCAAAGAATTGCGAACCCTAGGGATAGGAGAAAGCCCAGAAACAATATCGTCAACGTATAAAAGTAAAAACCGAAGAAATCTGGAAAAACATCATACTTCGTTTCATGGGTGAACGACTCGGTCTGGAAGGTCATCGTGTCAGGGTGTGTGAGCGTATATACTAGATGTGTGAAGTTTTGCCAGAAAGATGAGAAGCTGAGATTGATTTTTCCCTGAAAGAGACTGATGAAAGCTCCGAGGCATAGAATACATATAATAATAGATAGTATACGTGCTAACGTTCTCATCCTCGATCACCCATCCTTTTACTAGCCACCGTGACTGCTTTCATCCACGGTATTGTTTGATTCAGTGCCAATGTTTTTATGTATTTCTATCCTATATCGGTTTAAAAAATCAGCAACTACTTTACATAGTAGGAAAATAACCACGGACTGTATTAGAACTACTACCCATAATATTACTTCTGGATAGTACCTTCCTTTTTCAATATTTTACAAATGAGATCTGGAAAGTATCCCCTTACACACGTCTTCCGTTGAAACCCCCATATTAACTCTAGTGATTTTTATCCTGTTTCCAGTAATCATGTATTCACCCCCCCTTTTATTTCCATTTTATTGTAACATAAGAAGAATAAAGATATAGTGCAAAAGTCCAAAAATGAGGGTAGAGTGGGGACGGTTCCCACTCTACTTTTCTTCTTATACAAGGGAAAAAAACTCCCCAATAAGAAGCTCCACTAAACGCCCCAGTTCACCAGAAAAGTAGAATAAGGATCATCCCCGGTTTATACGTCCCAGGGAAGGGACAAGCGGGTCATCTTCTCGCTTCCCCTGTCCGTGCGGAAGTTAGCGGCCGCTTAGCCTCAGCCCTGATTCTCATAGCTGAGTCCGATGCATTCAGGCCGGATGCCGAATGTTATGCAGAGAAATTAAAAGCAGCAGGGGTGAACGTTCAAGAGGCGATATTCAGGGGCTGTTCTCATGCGTTTACCCATCTGGGACCAAAAGAAAGAGCAGAAGAGGCCTGGCCATTGACCGAAGGCAAAATCAAAGCTGTGGCTGAAGCCCCTCCAAATTGAACCATGACCCAAACACATTCAAGTTTTTTCTTAGAGGCAGTTAGGGTATAAGATGAGTGTTGAAGATACAGACTTGATGTATTGGAAAAAGCACGCCAAACCGTGTCTAGTTCCATGATCCAGAGAGGGGTACAGAAAAGCTCGATATGGAACTGGCACAAGGACAGGCGGATGATGAATGGTTTTTTAAAAAAATACATACCCCAAACAAGATTTCCGAACAGGAGGAACAATAACCATTGAAAAATAAAACGGTACTGATCATTGGAGGCGGACTCGGCGGGGTGTCGGCTGCCATTACACTCGCACAGGCGGGATACGATGTCTCCTTATATGAAAAAAATAATCATATTGGAGGGAAGCTGAACCGGCTGGAACAAGACGGCTTTGGGTTTGATCTTGGCCCGTCCATTTTGACGATGCCGCAGATCTTTGAAAAATTGTTTGCGGCGAGTGGGAAATCGATGAAGGACTATGTGCAGATTGAAAGACTGGATCATCAGTGGCGTTCCTTCTTCCCCGATGGAAATGTCATCGACTTGTATGAAGATATGAACGACATGCGGGAGAAGAATGCCTCTCTCAGTGAAAAGGACATTCGTGAATATCAACGTCTGCTGGAGCATTCGAAGACTCATTACGATATGACGGATAAAACCTTATTTAAAGGTGCGGATACGGCAAAAGGAATCGTCAAGCAGGCGGGACTGTTCAGTGTCTTGAAGAACATTGACCTCATGTCCACAGTGCATAAATCCCTCGATAAGCGGATTAGTCATGAGCAGTTTCGCGATATGCTCTCTTATTTTATCAAATATGTGGGTTCGTCCCCTTACGATGCGCCGGCCGTGATGAATATGATGATCTATATGCAGCATGACCAGGGAGCATGGTACGTTCCCGGCGGTTTGCACAAGCTCGCGGACGCCCTTGTGAAGCTGGCGGAAGAAGTGGGGGTGACCTTCCATCTTGGACAGCGGATCGTCAAGCTTGAAAAGAAGGATGGCGACATCACAGGAGCCGTATTGGAAGACGGGACACGGGTGACAGCCGATCATTATGTCTCCAATATGGAAGTCATCCCGGTATACGAGCGATTACTGGAGGAAGACAGCGATTATATTGAAAAATTAAAAACGAAATTCGAACCGGCGAGTTCCGGTCTCGTCATGCATCTCGGTGTGAAGAAGAGTTATCCGCAGCTGCGTCATCATAATTTCTTTTTCGCAGAGAATATGAAGGAGCAAATGGAATCGATCTTCCACCGTCACGAACTGCCGGAGGATCCGGTCATTTATCTTGTCAATGTGAATAAGACCGATCCGACTCAGGCACCTCCAGGGCATGAAAATATCAAGGTGCTGCCTCATATTCCGTTTATCCGGGATGAGAATCCGTATACGCAAGAGGACTATGAACAATTCGCTGAGCGGGTCCTGATCAAGTTGGAGAAGATGGGTCTTGATGGCTTGCGTGAGAACATTGTCACGAGGGATATGTGGACACCGGAAGATATCAGGCGTACGTATGGCTCCGACCGCGGTGCGATTTATGGGACCGTATCAGACAGTAAGAAGAATAAAGGGTTGAAGCATCCGAAGCAGAGTGAACGCTACGACAACCTCTACTTTGTCGGGGGGACGGTGAACCCCGGCGGCGGAATGCCGATGGTTACCTTAAGCGGCCAGCTTGTGGGCGAGAAAATTATGGAGAGGGATTCTGGATAAAAAAGGGGGGATGTCATGATCGTCTCACTGCCTGACCATTGGATCATACTCATTGATGTGATTGCCTGGACGTTCTTTCATCTCGCCATCTCGGCCATTTGCTTGAAACTGCCTTTGACCTGGTTTCTGAGAGACCATTTCTGGTTTCGGACGTTCCCTTTTGAACAATCTGGAGCATTGTGGCAGCGTTTATTCCGGGTGAAAGCGTGGAAGGGTTTGATTCTGGACGGCACGATTTTCTTCAAAAAGGGATACAGCAAAAAGGGGCTGCATGGGACGAAGTCGAGGGACTTGATCATATTTGCGGCGGAAACGAAACGCGCGGAATTAACACATTGGCTCTCCATTTTCCCTGCTCCGCTGTTCTTCATATGGAATCCAGTATGGGCAGGATGGGTGATGGTCCTGTATGCCGTTGTCTTCAACCTGCCAATTATCGTGGTTCAACGGTACAATCGCGGGCGTATATCGGCTATTACGTCTGGCCATGGGAAGAAATGAAGAAGACTATTGTAAGTGCAGCTACATAAAGATTAAACGGGGATTGTCACGTTGGTGAGTTCTAGAGGAAGGGGGCAGGTTAAATGACAGCTTCAGAAGCGATCAATCTCATCCTGGGTTTTTGGGGGATTATCATTGGCATGATCATGTTTTGGTCCTTGCCGGTTCCAAGATTCACTTCGAGAAATACGGCGGGGTTGCCGTTTCTGTCCATCATTATCCCTGCCAGGAATGAAGAAGGCAGGATTTCCCCGTTATTGAAGTCATTACAGGAACAGCGATTCAAGGGATTTGAAGTCTTGTTGGTGGATGACGATTCTTCGGACCGGACCGTTGAGGTCGCAGAAAGCTACGGTGTCACGGTCCTGCAGAATAAAGGGGCAGGAAAATCGTCTGCCTGCTGGCGCGGTGCCAAGGAGGCGAAAGGGAGCTGGCTGCTGTTCCTGGATGCCGATACCCGATTCACCGGTGTGGATGGATTACGTAATCTTTTGCATTTCTACGAGAGGAAAGGAGCCAGGGGTATCCTCGCCTTGCAGCCCTATCACACAGTGGAGCGTGTGTATGAGCATCTTTCCATTGTCTTTAACATCATCGTCGTGGTGGGCATGAATCTATTTACCGTCTGGGGATCACGGTTCAAGGCAGCCGGCTCGTTCGGTCCATGTATTCTATGTAATCGAGACGATTACTTTTTATCTGGAGGGCATGAAAAAATCGAGGGTGCCATCATGGATGATCTGGCACTGGGAGAGGCCTTTCTTGATCAGAACCTTCCCGTTCGCTGCCTGGGCGGCAGAGGGATCATTTCGTTTCGCATGTATCCGGAAGGCATGGGGAGCCTTATCGAAGGCTGGTGCAAAAGTTTTGCCGTCGGTTCCAAGTCCACTCATCCCGTCGTTATGTTGATGGTCATTCTCTGGATTACGGGAAGTTTAACGAGCGCGTCTTCATTGATCTCTTCTATGATAGAGGGAAGTACTGTTGCTATGATCGTCTATGGGGTATTGTATATCCTCTATGCCGTTCAAACAGCATGGTTTGCCCGCAGGGTTGGGAATTTTAGGTGGGGGTATTTCCCTTTTTATCCGCTGCTTTTTTTATTCTTTGCAGTGATTTTCCTTTATTCTTTCATCCGGGTGAATATTTTTCATTCTGTGAAGTGGAAGGGGCGGAAGATAAAGGTGTGAAGGGCTAATAAAGGGGTCAGACCCCCGTCGTGCTAGAGCTTTAGCATGGTGGGGGTCTGACCCTTTTTTCTTCATTCAGAGAGCCTATATTTTCTTTAGTATCTAGTAATCTGCTGGAGCAATCTTTGGACGTAATAAATATTACATTGGAAAATTAGTAAAAAAAGAAATTTAAAGAAAATGAAATGATCCAAATTTCATTTTCTTTCGTTAGATTTAAAAGTAAAATCATGTGGTTTTTGAAACATTTTTCATCTCAAATGTCAGTCTGTTTACAACCATTTTAAACAGAAAAAAGCTCCGTTTATCTTCCTCCACACGTGGAATTTATAGGAGTGTAAGACGATAAAAACAAAAGGAGAGATGAAACATGTTAAAGAAAATCACAAGCACAGGATTGGCAATCGGACTAGCGTTTGGTGCAGGGGGCGCAGCATTTGCTTCAAGTGGAGAAGAAGTAAATGCAGATTTAACCACTACACTCAATGCACAGCTTGAAGACGGTGAATTGATGTCAAGCCAGGAATTTGAAGCAATGGCCACACAACATGATTGGCATGCGGAAGATCTCCAAATGTGGGCAGAATCCCAAGGCATGACAGAAGCGGAAATGCAGGAATGGGCAGAGCATTCTGGATGGAGTGAAGAAGATCGTGCTCAATTAAACCTGGATGTGAATGCGGATATAGAACTGGATAACCTTCTCGATTCCTCCGACGACGAGTATGATGAAGAGGAAGATGGAGTATTGGGTGATTTATTGAACGACTTATTGTAAATCTAAAGAATGCGAATTGACCGGAATGTAGATAATGAAAAGGCCGTCGAGAAAATATCGACGGCCTTTCTTGTGTCCAAGGCATGTCCGTAATAGGAAGAAGTAAGTATTACGATTCATGGAAGCGTGGGTGCGGTTCTGCTGCTTCGTCTTGACGAAAGGGAAGCAAGAGAACCGTCCCCGTGCTTCCCACAGAGCTGCAGGAAATTACCTATTCATAAACTTCTTCATCTCTGATTTCTTTGGATCAATCGTAAACCTGTAAATCGGTAATTCCTGGCCAACTTCAGAAGGGACATAGTTAAAGCTTACATAACTGTCGACTGATTCTGGCTCAAGTGATAAAGATAATAGATTTGTCTGAGGCTGTGCCGTCAAGAATACATAGCTGCCTTTCGGGAAAGTCACTTTCTCTTTTGATACCTTTGTTTCCACGTCAACAAGCTGTCTGTCTTCGTATTCTCCAATATTGTCCTTTTTCGTGACGGTAAAGGACTCGGCAGGCAGTTTTACATCCTTAGGCAACGTAAAGCCTTTTAATCCCTGGTTTTTGAGTTTTTCAGCTATTTCCTCCTGACCGGGCATAAGCACATAGGCAGTCGGTCTTTCTCTTACTAATGTTGGTTCTGCATCAGTCGCGCTGAAATAGTTGACCGGAATGTCCTGCACCGTACCTGAGGCGATGTCTACCATTTCAAGGGTTTGATCGGCAAGCTCTTTGTTTTCACTATCGATGATGATAGGATCATTGTCATTTGGAAGCAAACCTTTTTTTACTAGATTCAGTCTTTCGGATGCTACCAGGTGTTTGATTTGTCTTGCATGGTCGGCAGTTTGCGTAAGTATTTTCTCATGTGTAGCAATTTGTGCATTCACTCGTCGGGCAAAGTCTTCCCGGCCAATCCCGATCCCGCGGCTTTCTACCAGAAAGGAGAAAGATGGAGCAAGCCCAAATGAATTGCGTCCTATCCTTGGTTCGGTTGAGCCTTCGACGATTTCGATTTCACCCTGATCATCTAAACCGGCCGTATAATAGGTTTCTCCTGAAATTCCTTTAGATTCCAAGTCTGCTAGAACAGGTTCTTGAAATAGGCGATTCGACATGGTTCGAATTCTTTCAGGAATGTTCAAATTGCGTCCGGATTGGATGAGGATATCATGAAATTTTAAAGCTCCTTCCTCGCCTACTTGACGAAAGGCACTGCTGTACACTGAATACTCGTGGGCATCAATGACGACTTCTGGTGAGTACTTGTTGAATTCTTTATGAACCGCCTGTACCTCAGGTGTTTCGAGTTTAATATGATCGCGGTTTCCATCCAGCCCATTGGCAAGCTGTCTAATAAAGGCGTAGGAGCCGTCTGGATTAATTCTTGGAATGACGATCACATTGATGTCATCGAGGACTTCCTCCCCTAGTTCACCCGTCAGACGATTCGCTATAGCAAGGATGGCTTCACCGCTGGCAGGCTCGTTGCCATGAATCTGGCTTTGGACCCAAACAATCGGCTTTTTTGATAGAAGACCTGTATCGATTCGTTTATCTTTGGTGAAATAAAGGGCTGGGATGTCTCGTCCTTCCTGGGATGTTCCGATAGATTTGACGGTCAGATAAGGACTTTTGCCTTCAAGCTGTTGTATGTAGGAGAGCATTTCTTCCTGAGAAGTAAAAGCTTCGCCTTCTCTAGAAAAGGCAGGTGTGTTATCCGTTATTGGCAGTTCTGGATAGAGGTGCCTTACCTGATCAGGCTGACTGTATGTCTTCCCATAGTAAGGGGTTTCCGCCTGTACAGAAGGCGCAACTAAAAAAGTGGCGGCTATTAGAACCGGTAAAGAACGTTTCGTTAACAATCTTTTCATAGTGGTTTTCCTCCTTTTCTTCTCAATTAAATGATAGAGTAGAACGACAAAATAAGTCAAAAAATTCTGAATAGTAGTTTAGGAGTGGTTCATTTCTTTTTCTATCAAAGAGTCTGTAAGCTAGGTTGTACGATCTACTTTTCTTCGGTTTACGAAACATTTTCAATAGGATTGTAGAAGAATTTTCCTAAAATGTTAGAGATATGTTCTGGAAAAAACAGTTCTTTTGTTGGGGATGGGGAGAGCCATGGGGACAGGTCCCTTAGTTCAGGATTGAATGAAGAAAAAGGGGAGGAATTGGGATGTTGGTGACCGAGTATGCGAAGGTGAACAGTGCGGAGTTTCAGAGTGAGGGTTTGAAGGTATATGGGGGTTGCGACCGATCTAGGCGTAAGGAGGGAGAAACGTTATTTTCGGGGAAAAGAAGCAGGGCTTTTAACGGGGTATGAAGTGCCGTTTGCGGTGATAGTTGGTGTGGTGGATAGATTGTTAGGGAGTTGGATGAAACGGCGGGAACAGTTCCGGTGAAAAGGAAGCACGGGCACCTTCCCCGTGCTTCTATTAACAGTTAAGAGATTCCTGCCTTCATTAACATTCCGTCCAGTGGGCGTCCCATGATGTTTTCTAACCATTTGGATGTTTCCAGAAGTTTTTTGAGATCGGTGTTCGTTTCAATATTCATGCCATGAAACATATTGACCATATCTTCCGTACACACGTTGCCGACAGCTTTAGGTGCGAATGGGCAGCCTCCCATTCCGGCAATAGAAGAATCAAATCGTCGAACGCCGGCTTGATAGCCTGCAAGGGTATTAGCTAATCCGAGTCCCCGCGTATTATGAAAGTGAAGGCCTAAAGATAGATCTTTATCGAATCGATCTTTACATGCCTGAACGACAGTCTGTACCTGGTTTGGGTTTGCCATGCCTGTTGTATCTGCGAGGGTAAGCTCTGTACAACCGGCTCTTAAGAATTCTTCTGCTACAAATAGTACTTTGTCGAGAGACACTTTCCCTTCGAAAGGACAACCAAATACTGTCCCTAAGACACCGGCTGCTCTTTTATTAGAGTGAATACCTTCTTTGATGACGTCAGTTAATTCAGATACTGCCTGATTAACCGTTCGTTTCGCATTTCTCAGATTGAATGTGTCGCTTGTCGTGGTGACGACGTGTAAATAATCGATATCCGTTTGAAGAGCACGATTGAGTCCTGATCGACTCAGGACGAGGCCGCCATATCGAACACCCTTATCCTTGGGGAGCTGGAGAAGAACTTCTTCCGCGTCAGCCATTTGAGGAACGACTTTTGGATTCACAAATGAAACGGCTTCAATGTATGTTATTCCGGCTTCAATCAATCGATTAATCAGTTCTACTTTATCTTTTGTCGTAACCAGTTTACACTCATTTTGCAAACCATCCCGTGGACCGACCTCACAAATCTCAATCATTTCTCTTCCTCCTATTAATCAACTATTTTTAATATCTTCCAAATGCTTTAACACATGATCACGACCTTGATAAATATGCTCATGCATAGCGATTTTCGCCCGCTCTGGTTCCTTGTTCCTGATGGCTTGCAGAATCGTTTTGTGGACTTCCAATGATTGTTTAAGCTGGTAGTCGTTATACCAATAAAATGATCTGTACACAATGGGGACCACGACGACTTTCGATAAATGGAAATGGATATGAGCATTATTCGCTGCTTGGATGATCACTTCGTGGAATCGTTGATTGACGGCCACAATTTCTTTAATGCTATCCATATCTGACTGCACATGATCATCGATGACTTGTTCATAAACAATGTTCGCTGCTTCCATCTGCTCAATGTCTGCCTCGGTCCTGTAGATGGCTGCTTGACTTGCTGCATACCCCTCCAGAATGGTACGTAGATCGTAAATTTGCCGGATATCTTCCGTTGTGAAATTCCTTACTCCGACTCCCCGTTTCAACGGTACGACCAGACCATCTGCTTCCAGATGCTTAATGGCCTCCCGGATGGGGGTTCTACTCAAGTTCAGTTTCTTAGCGAGGAATTCTTCCCCTAATCTCATGCCAGGTTCGAATTTCCCGTCGATAATAGCCCCTTTGATGTACTCGTATGCATCCATAACAACACCTCACGTCAATTGTATACAAACTATAAACAAAATACAATATTTTTCCTTTGTAAGCGATTTATTTAAGGTTTTTTAAATATATTATTGACTTATTGTATACAAGAGTTTAAATTTGTATACAAGATTAAGAAAATTCAAACAGGAGGGATGGAATTGACAGAACATACGCTACCCTTAGAGGGTTTACGAGTCATAGAGCTTGGAACATTGCTGGCAGGACCTTTCAGTGGACGGCTGCTTGCTGACTTTGGCGCTGAAGTCATCAAAGTGGAACCACCAGGGAAAGCCGATCCGATGAGGAATTGGGGGAAATCGAAAGATGGAATCGGTCTCTGGTGGCCGATCCAGTCCAGGAATAAAAAATCGGTGACCCTGAATCTGCGAGAAGAAAAGGGTCAGAATCTGCTGAAGGAGCTTGTTAAACAGGCAGACATCGTCATTGAGAATTTCAGGCCGGGAACGATGGAAAAATGGAATCTTTCATATGAAATCTTATCTGAAATCAATCCTAAATTGATCATGGTCAGAACGTCCGGATTCGGACAGACCGGCCCTTACAAGGACCGGGCAGGGTTCGGAAGTGTCGGGGAAGCAATGGGAGGTTTGCGGAATGTAACAGGTTTCAAAGACCGACCGCCATCTAGAATCGGGGTCTCTGTCGGGGATACGCTTACGGCTCTGTTTGCCACCATCGGATGTCTCGTGGCGGTCCATGAAAGAACGAAATCAGGAAAGGGCCAGGTGGTCGATACGGCTCTCTATGAATCTGTCTTTTCCATAATGGAAAGCTTGATTCCTGATTACTTGCTGGCAGGTTATATCCGGGAGAGGATGGGGAATATTTTGCCGGGTGTTGCTCCGTCTAATATTTATTTCACCTTGGATAAGACCTATATCGTCATTGGAGCCAATGCCGATGGAGTGTTTAAACGTTTATGCGAGGCGATGGGTCAACCTGAATTGAGTGAGGATCCGAGGTTTGCAACGCATCATGCCCGAGGGGAGAACATGAAGCTCCTGGATTCATTCATCGAGGAATGGACCAAGTCCTTCAATGCAAAGGATGCCCTTCAGATCTTGGAAGAGAAAGGGGTGCCATCCGGCTTGATCTACACAGCCAAGGAAATATTGGAGGACCCTCACTATAAAGAAAGAGAAATGATCATCAATGTGGAGCACCCGGAGCTTGGTAAATTTCCGATGCCGGGCGTTGTGCCGAAATTGAGCCGTACTCCAGGGAAAGTGAAGGAAGCGGGTGCAGAACGGATGGGTAAGCATAATGAAGAGATTTATATTCAGTTATTAGGCCTAGAGGAAGAACAATTAAGAGAGTTAGAGAATGAGAATATTGTATAGGAGGGAGAAGGGTGGCAAAAACGTTATATGAAAAGATTTGGGAAAAGCATGTCGTTCGGGAAGAGCGGGGGTTGCCTTACCTTTTGTACATCGACTTCCATTTAGTGAATGAAGTGACTTCTCCCCAAGCCTTCGAAGGATTGAGGCTGAAGAACCGGTCTGTACGGAGACCGGATTTAACACTTGCAACGATGGACCATGCGATACCGACGAAGAATCGCTCCGCCCCTTTTCAAGACGAAATGGCGAAAAAACAGGTAGATGCTTTAGCTAATAATTGCAAGCAATTTGGGATTGAGCTTTTCGATTTACAAAGCAAATTCCAAGGGATTGTTCATATCATCGCTCCGGAGCTTGGGTTGACCCAGCCTGGTCAAACGATTGTATGTGGTGATAGTCATACGTCCACTCACGGAGCCTTTGGGGCGTTGGCATTTGGGATTGGAACAAGTGAGGTCGAACATGTACTGGCTACTCAGACGTTAAAGCAGTATAAATCAAAAACTCTCGAAATAAATGTAAGCGGTTCCCTGCCGGATGGAGCGACGGCCAAAGACCTTATTCTCACCATTATAGGGAAATTCGGTCACGATTTCGCCACTGGGTATGTGATTGAATACCGCGGAGAGGCGATCCGGAGTCTATCGATGGAAGAACGAATGACGGTTTGCAATATGTCCATTGAAATGGGAGGGAGAGCAGGACTCATCCAACCGGATCAAACAACATTTGATTATCTAAAAGGAAAGAAATATACCCCAATGGATGGTGAGTGGGAGGAAGCTCTTACAGAATGGAAGGATCTTTATACAGATCCCGATGCTGTTTTTGATTTATCAATCGAAGTGAACGCTTCTGAGGTCGTCCCCCAGGTGACATGGGGGACCACTCCCGGTCAGGTTATCGGAATCAATAGTCTCATTCCTACGCTGGACCAGCTGCCTGAAGAGCAGCGGAAATCTTCAGAGAGGGCCATGAAGTATATGGGGGTGACACCAGGGACACCTGTGAATAGGATTCCAATTGATAAAGTGTTTATCGGTTCGTGTACGAATAGTCGGATAGAAGACCTCCGAAGAGCTGCCCGCATTGTTAAGGGATATAAGGTAGCTGATTCTGTGACAGCTTTGGTCGTTCCAGGATCTCAACAGGTGAAACTCCAGGCTGAAATGGAGGGGCTTGATTCCATCTTTATTCAGGCCGGATTTCAATGGCGTGAATCAGGCTGCAGCATGTGTCTTGGAATGAACGACGATATTGTTCTGCCAGGTGAACGATGCGCCTCTACGTCTAACCGGAATTTTGAAGGAAGGCAGGGGAGGAATGCCAGGACTCATTTAGTGAGCCCGGAAATGGCCGCCGCTGCTGCCATCATGGGACACTTTACTGATGTGAGAAAGTGGGAACCACGGTCTAAAGAGGAGGTGAAGCCATGATGAAAGCCTTCACTGAATTGACAGGAAAGGTTGCCCCTTTGGATGCAATCAATGTGGATACAGATGCCATCATTCCAAAGCAGTTCCTCAAACGAATAGAGCGAACAGGATTTGGAGAATTTCTTTTTTATGATTGGCGGTTTGAAAACGGTAAAGAAGTTAAGGGGTTTGTTCTGAATCAGGAGATGTATCGGGATGCCCCAATTTTATTAACACGTAAGAATTTTGGCTGTGGATCTTCAAGGGAACATGCTCCTTGGGCCCTTGCCGATTTTGGCATACAAGTGATCATTGCTCCTTCCTTTGCAGACATCTTCTATAATAATGCGTTTAAAAATGGGTTATTGCCGATTGTATTGAATGAAAGGGAGGTCGATGATCTCTTTCGAAACGCGGAGAAAAGCCCCGGTTACAAGATGACCGTTGACTTGGTTAATCAAACCATTTCAGATGACATCGGCTTTGATGCTCATTTCCCTGTTGAATCATATCGCAAGGAATTACTTCGAAAGGGACTGGATGAGATCGATTCTACTTTGGCACATCGAGACATCATTGACTCCTTTGAAAGAAATCACATCATCCATTATCGACTGAAATCTTAGTATGGCAAAGTTGAAAAAGTGATAGGAGGAAAATCATGAAACAGAACCAAATCAAGGAACCGATCCGGAAGGTATGGATCTGGATCGGTTTAATATTGCTTGTTCTTGCGATTGTCCCTTGGTATTTTCCATCTAGTGCAGTTGAACCCTTTATTCTTGGATTTCCGTTATGGGCATTTATTTCTACTGTTTTTTCAATCGCACTATGCGGTTACCTGAGCTGGTTGTGTGTAAGTCAATGGAACATTGTTGAGGATGAAGAAGAGCAGATAAAAAGGGGAGAGTAGAATATGAATCTAACTTTTGCAGGGGTGGATGGTATTGTCATCCTGTCGGCATTTGCCATTATCATGCTGGCCATTGGGTATTTCTCTGGAAGAGGAGATAAAGACTTACATCAAAGTTTGTCCGGGTATTACTTAGCTGGGAGAAATTTAGGGTTTATTGCTTTATTCTTCACCCTATATGCCACTCAGTATAGCGGGAATACGATTGTAGGCTATGCTCCGTCTGCCTACCGAACAGGATTTTCCTGGCTTCAGTCCATTTCATTCATGACCATCATCATCGGTATTTACCTCTTATTCGCACCTAGGCTATATGTCATCGCTAAACGAAAGAACTTCGTCACACCGACAGATTGGATTCAGCACCGCTTTAATTCGAAGGCAGTAACTCTTCTCAGCATATTTCTAATGCTTTGGGGATTGGGTAACTATTTATTGGAGCAACTGGTAGCCATCGGGCAGGCTGTATCAGGAATGACAGGGGGAACGGTTCCTTATCAGATTGCGGTACTTGTATTTATATTCGTCATGCTTGCGTATGAGTGGATGGGAGGCATGAAAGCAGTTGCTTTCACGGATGTCATGCAAGGGTTGATCCTGATGGTGGGGATCATTGTGTTCCTGATTGGGGGATTATATCTAGTTGGAGGGAACTTTGGAGATGTGACTCGCTACATCAATGAGATGGAACCTGTCAAAACCGCGGTTCCTCCTATGGATGTGTCTATAAACTGGTTCAGTATGCTGATACTTGTCGGGTTAGGTGCCAGTATTTATCCCCATGCGGTTCAGAGGATTTATTCTGCTCAGAGTGAGAAGACGTTGAAGAAGTCCTTTTCACGTATGGCCTGGATGCCTCCTATCACGACCGGGTTAGTATTCGTCATCGGTATCATTGGAATCATGCTTTATCCAGGGCTTGATACAGGAGGTTCCGAACAGATCGTGGGACTTATGGCTAACGACATTGCGGCGATTAATCCGTTCTTCTATTGGGTGATGATCATTTTCTTCGGCGGGATTGTCGCAGCCATTGTTTCTACTGCCGATTCCGTATTACTAAGCTTCTCTTCCATGCTTTCAAATGATGTGTATGGAAAGTTCATCAATCCGGGTGCAACAGAGCATAAAAAAGTGATGGTTGGTAAAGTCGGAGGCATCATCGCTGTATTCCTTCTGCTATGGATCGCTTGGAATCCGCCAGGGACGTTATATGAAATCTTTGTCTTGAAATTTGAATTATTGGTTCAAGTATTTCCAGCGTTTGTCCTCGGACTTTACTGGAAACGTTTGGAGAAACGATCTGTATTCTGGGGGATGTTGATCGGAGCCATTCTTGCTGGACTTTTAACATTCACTGGACATAAAACAGTGTATGGTATCCATGGGGGCGTCATTGGACTATCTTTGAACTTCCTGATTTGTGTGGCGGGATCTCTTCTCGTTCCCGTTTCTAAAAAACGTATGGTTGTTGAGGATGAGCCCCTGTCATTAAATGTGAAAGCCTAAATGACCTATGAATACATCTCAGCAACAAATGAATAGGACCGTCTTACAGGAACCTTGGAAGATGCTTGCCTGTCTACTCCTTGCCCAATTATTGGTGGCTTTCATTGGGAGAAGTGTGGGGCCGTTGGGTGTCTTGATAGGAGAAGATTTAGAGTTAAGTAAATCTCAAATTGGCATGCTGCCTGCCGCCCTCTTTTTGGGACAGGCAATTGCTTCCATTCCAGTCGGATTTGTCGTCGATCAAACCGGATCGAAAACCTTACTACTACTTATTTCGTTATGCGTAGGCAGCAGCTTCATCCTCATGACATTTTCCCATCAATTTGGGTTTGTCCTCTTCCTTGTCGTCATCGGTGGACTGGGGTACGGGGCGATGCATCCTGTCACGAACAGGGGGATCATCCACTGGTTCCAACGGACTCAACGTGGATTTGCCATGGGGATTAAGCAAACTGGCATCACCACAGGCTCAGCTCTCGCAGGACTGGTCCTCCTCCCTTTGGCGGCCATGTACGGGTGGAGGCAAGTGGTCGCGGCTGCATGTCTTTTATTGATCATGGGCGGAGTCGTCTCCTATACTTTTTATCATGATTCGATTAAGGAAACCAATCAAGATAAGAAGAACCTAGCTTCTTTTTATGGATCCATGAAGCATATGGTGAGAAATAAACCATTGATGCTCGTCAGCATAAGTGCGATGGGATTGAGTGGCTCCCAGCTATGCTTGGTTACCTATATTGTCATCTATTGCTATGAATACTTAGACATTTCCCTCTTTTTGTCAGGTGTACTTCTAGTCATTTCAGAAATATGCGGATCGATAGGCAGAATCGTTTGGGGAATCATCAGTGACCGGTTATTTAAAGGGAAACGTGTCATCATCCTGATGATAATTTCGGGAATAGCCGGGGTAACAAGCATGATCCTGGCATTCTTGCCGCCATCTACTACATTTGGGGTGATGATACCGATCACGATGGTGTTTGGGTTTGCGATATCCGGTTTCAATGCGATCTGGATGAATGTGGCCAGTGAGGTTGTGGACACTACATTCTCCGGACTCTCCAGTGGGTTTAGTATCACTCTTGGCTCATTAGGCGTGATCACATTACCACCGCTCTTTGGTTTTATAGTCGATTTCTTCGGAAGTTTTACAGCTGGATGGATCATGATTGTAGGCGTAATGATTCTTGTGTTTATGCTATTACTCTTATTATTGTTAGAAATCAAAACAAGAGCGGCATATTAGTAGTAATAGTTGCATATGAAAGGAGAAGAGAATAGTGGAATTCAATCCTTCGGAGTTAGAGGAAAAACAAGTCTATAAATTACTAAGTGGCTCGGTCGTCCCGAGGCCTATTGCATGGGTATCTACCATATCAGAATCGAGTGAATTAAATCTCGCACCATTCAGCTTTTTTTCAGTGGCGTCCAGAAACCCGCCAATGCTCTCGATTTCCATCGGACCTGGTGTTGGTGAGAGAGAAGGAACTGAAAAAGATACGTTAGTCAATATCCGAGGACAAAAAGAGTTCGTCATCAATGTCGTACCTGCATTTCTTGGAAACGAAATGCAAAAAAGCGCAGAAAACCTTCCGAGCAGCGTCAACGAGTTTGCAGCAGCAGGCGTTACACCCATTGACAGCGTCATCGTCCAACCAAAACGAGTAAAAGAAGCGCCGATCCAAATGGAATGCAAGCTCGAACAAATCCTTGAACTTGGAAGTGATCACTTAGTTATTGGTAGAATGTTGCGCTATCATATAGATGAAGATTACTATTTAGGAAACTACAAAATCAATTTAGATCGACTTCAACCACTTGGAAGGCTTGCGGGGAATTATAGTGAGATGAGTTCGTTTTTTCATCTGCCAAGGTGAGGGGTTTGGGGATGGGTATCTATGTAAATGATCGGAATTTGACCCTCCATACGTATAATGAGGAAAAAACATTTGAACCGGTATTATGCCCTTCTTCAGCAGTGGGTTGAGCGGATGGGTGAAGAGTTGTGAAATAAGAAACGGTACCTGGCCAACTAGAAGGTCAGGTACCGTTTTGTAGTTTAATGGAAAGTCTAAAAAAGAAAAAGCGAAGATATGAAATGTGGATCATGTTGGGAGGGAATAGAAGAGTAGGTAAAAGGCAATCGTCATTCTATTTTTTATCGAGAAATGACGATTAACCTTCAGCTCGATTCTCAAGGGTGAAAACCCGTTTGTCAATATCTGTTAATCTTGTGTTCAGATAATCAAAGTCCGTTTCAGAACGTTGGTTGCCTACTTTTAACAAAGCAATGACATCTTCTGTTTGTGATGTTTCAATTCTATTGACCGTTTCCTTTATCTCTTTTAAATCACTTCCGAATTCCTTCAGGTTACGGTCGAATTCCTTCATATTCTGTTGAATATCGGATAACATGTTCACGATTTGCTTGTCCATTTATCTCACCTCCTTCCTACCATTATAGTTGAAATGAATCAATGATACTACCCTGAAATTATGTGGACTGGCAGCACGAGGGGACATAGACGGAAGCAGGAGAACCGTCCCCGCGCTTCCGCCCACGCTTCCAAACAAATGATATTCATCACTATTTCCACCTATTCCCGCATGCCACGATTTAAGCAGATTTTAGTTTATGAGAGTAGGTGCATGTATGAAGAATGGTTTAAAGGTTGGGTTTATGGTGGGGGCGATTTCCGGCGTGGCAGCGATCGTTGTGTATTACTTGCTATGCTTTGTGTTAGACGTTACATTTGAAAAGATAACACCCGGATCGATCCTCTTTATGACGATTGTCGTGAATTTGATCGGGGCTTTGATTTATACGAAATTAAAGGAACAAACGATGAGTCCTCGATGGATATATGCCTTCATCACGATTGGGGTGGCACTGGCCCTTTCCCTATTTGATTGGGCTTTTCCTGCAGAGCCTGGCATAGCAGGTGTAGCCAATACGTTACATGGATTTGTGGCTACTCTTTCCATAGCATGGCTTCCGGGCTGGATGGACAGGACGGTCAGAAGAACAAAATCTTGAGATTTGTAGAGGGAGGGTGATTACGGATGCCGACAATCGCAAAGTTTCCTTGGTCAAGGCTGCTCATCATTCCTTCTTTCTATATGCTGCTCCTGCCTTTTGGAGATAAGTGGTATGGGTATGTTCTTTTTCTATTGCTTGCCCTTGCCTTTTGGAGAAGCACCTCACACGTAAAATATCGTGAACTAGGCATAGTAATGCAGCATATGTGTGTGATGCTATTAATACTCTTGTTTAACCCGTGGAATATCTGGTTCGGTCTATACCCTGCTATTGTGACTGGGTTCCTTCCTTCGTTTACACGGATCACGGTCTATACTGGATCGATGGTCGCCTTTTATATCGCTTCCGTATGGGTTCATGTTGAATTTGAATTTGGAACACAGGATTTGTCCTGGATCCCAATCCTCATCCTTCTCATCGGTTTACCGTATTTCCTCCGTAACCAACAGATATCGAATCAAATGAAAACAGAGCTTCTGGGGGCAAATGAAGAAATTGCCCGACTGATCAAAATAGAGGAAAGAGAACGGATTGCCAGGGATCTTCACGATACGCTCGGTCATACATTGTCCCTTTTAACGTTGAAAGGTGAACTGGTGGAACAGCTTGTACGGCGAAATCCTGATGAAGCGATCCAGGAGGTACGCGAGCTTCAACACATTTCCAGAAATACGTTGATACAAGTCCGGAAATTGGTCAGTGATATGCAGTCTGTCAAACTAACAGAAGAAGTGGTTCAGGCATCGCAATTCCTTCAATCAGCAGGTATAGAGGTACATCTGAATTCGCTGGATTTGGAGAAAATACCCCTCGTGAATGGTAAGATACTCGGTTTGTGCCTTCGGGAATGTGTGACCAATATTGTGAAGCACAGTCAAGCTGCAAACTGCTGGATGACCATTTATGAAAATAGTGGTTCGTTCATCCTGGAGATTGAAGATGATGGAGTAGGCGTGGAGGGTGTGAATAGAACCCATGAGGGAAGCGGTTTGATGGGTATGAAAGAGCGCCTCCGTATGATTGAAGGCACGTTGCATTGGAGATCCAATGCCGGCCGGGGGATGAACATAACCATCACTGTGCCGAAAATCGAAAAACCATTTAGTGAATAGAGGTGTAACCATGAGAATCATAATTGCAGAAGATCAAGGTATGGTGAGAGGCGCTATCGGAAAGCTATTATCCTTAGAACCTGATATAGAACTGGTGGCTGAAGCTGAAAATGGGGAAGAAGCCTTGCAACTCATAAGAGAGAAGTCACCCGACATTGCCATCGTAGATATTGAAATGCCCATCGTGAGCGGTCTTGAAGCAGCGGAAACATTGAAAGAAGAAGGGCACCCTTGTCGCATTGTGATTGTGACCACCTTTGCACGAAGTGGTTACTTGCAACGAGCAATCCAGGCAGGGGTGTACGGCTACCTCCTGAAAGATTCCCCCGTTTCCCAATTGGCTGTGAATTTACGAACCATCCAAACTGGTCAAAAAGTATTCAGTCCCCAACTCTCCCATTCTATGTTCGAAGAAATGAATCCGCTTACGAAAAGGGAACAAGACATCCTACGCCATCTCGAGGAAGGATATTCCGTAGGCGAAATGAGTAAACTCTTATATCTTTCTCCTCCCACCATACGAAATTATATCTCTGAAATCATCCAAAAAGTCGAGGCGAAAAATCGTCTGGATGCCGTGATGATTGCGAGGATGAAGGGGTGGATTGGTTCTGGGTCGGGGAATAGGTAGCTTAATTAAAAATGACACCTTGTATATTGTTGCCTGGCTCCCCACAGCAGGGTAAAGCTTTATCGGGGACAGGCAACGTTTTTCATTCTTCCTGGGATGCTTTCTCATATTCCCGCCTCTCCATATCTTTCTGTCTTTTTACCCCACCCATTCTATGGTAAATTTAGTAGAATAGTAGTTTCACTTTTCAAACAATAGAATCCTATTCTGCATCAACCATGGAGGCACTATGTTTTTCTCACTTCGCAACCGATTATTTATGATTTTCACCTTGCTACTGACCTTTCCTTTTCTCGTGCTGTCGATTCTGATTCCCAACTGGTTTACGTCCATCATGGAGGAACGTACGACGAGTTCGACGATTGAAATGATGGAGCAGTATTCGCTGTATATTGATTCGATCACGTCACAGGCAGAGGATTTAGGAAAGCAGGTACTGGTGAACCCTACGACTCAGGAATGGATCAAGTCAGAGGAGGATGAAAGGGAGGCAACAGATGCTGAACGTCTTTTGATGAAGAACCAGTTAAAGGCGGAATTATCTTCGATGATGATCAACAATTCCAAGTCGATGTCCGTATCGGTTTACCTCAATGATGGGACTGGGACCGCCGGTAATCTTCCTCCTCTGGAGAAAACCATTTGGTTCGATGATTTCTATAAAGACGACCAGCGCTGGCTTCGGTCTCATAATGATCTAATAGCGGATCAGGTGAACAGTTACCTTCTGCCTCTCTTTGATATCAATACACTGGATTTATCCGGGGTGATCAAGGTGAACTTTCCATCTTCCCTTCTTGAGAATGCCTTAAGCAAGATAAAGCTGGGTGAGAACGGGAGAGTCTATCTCCTGGACAGCCTCGGAAGAAATGTTCTGACGGGCAGCATCGATACACCGGAGAATGTAGTAAAGGAAAGCTTAAAGACCATTAAGACGGAGCCTGAAAGCTCAGGATTGATAGAGGTCCCTTTCGAGAAAGAAGAGTATATGATTTTCTATCAGAAGGCAAAGGTAGGGGAATGGGTGCTTGTAAGTGAAATTACCAAGTCCGAACTGTTCTCTCAGATTAATGAGCTTCAGAGGAATCTCCTTTTGACGAGTGGATGGATATTCTTATTGACGATCATGGCGTCTTATCTCTTTTCTTCTACTATTGTAAAGCCTTTGGGGAAGTTGACCGGTGCCATGAAGCTTGTTGAAAAGGGAGAATTTAAGAAAGCGAAGCAATTGATTCCTTCCATTAAGACAGCAAATGATGAGATCGGCTATGTGGTGGATGTGTTCGGCCAGACGACCAACCGCCTCGACACCCTGATTGAAACGGAATATGAAGCCAATATCCGCAGACGGGATGCGGAATACAAGGCGCTGCTCCTGCAAATCAATCCCCATTTCTTCAATAATACACTGGAAACCATCGGCGGTCTCGCAGCTCAAGGGAAGAACAAAGAGGTGATCGATGTCACAATCCATTTAGGGAGGATCATGGGATATTCCCTCAATACAGAATCGGACATGGTGACCCTCGGGGAAGAAATGACCTATATACGGAGGTTTATGGAAATTCTGAAGCTGCGATATGAAGAGGCTCTCTCTATTTCCATTGAGGAAGATCCTGAAGCTTCTACGCTTCCAATCATTAAGTTTGTCATTCAGCCACTTGTGGAGAATTCTGTGAAATATAGCTTCATAGAGAAGACGGAGGCCGTTCTTCGAATTTCGACGAGGAAAGTGGATGACTGGGTGGAGATTGTGATTGAGGATAATGGAATCGGGATCCCTCAGTCTATTGTGGAAGAGTTGGAGCGTGACATGGGGCGTCATGAATCCAGCCAAGTACTCGAAAGCAAAGGGCGAAGCATCGGACTAAAAAATGTCCTGGGGCGTTTAAATCTGTATTACGGAGAAAATTTCACCTATCATATTTCATCAAAAGAGTATCAAGGTACAACCATTGTCTTACGCATAAAAAGTGGAGAGGGGGATCTTCATGCTGAAGGTGATTCTGGTCGATGATGAAATTCAAATCCGAAGAGGGTTGAAGTGGAAAGTGGACTGGGAAGAAGAAGGCTTTGTTATTGCCGGCGAAGCCTCCAATGGCAAGGAAGCGTTACAGGTCATTGAAGAGGTGATGCCTGATGTTGTCCTGACAGATGTCAGGATGCCGGTCTTGGATGGGATGCAGCTTGTGAAAGCGTTATCGGCTAAGCACCCGGAAATCAAGGTGATCGTCCTGTCGGGATACGCAGATTTCGAGTATGTACGTTCCTCTTTGGTCGAAGGAGTGAAGGATTATCTTCTTAAACCCGTCGATCCCGAGGAATTGACGGCTGCCCTCAGGAAAAGTAAGGGCGAGATTGAAACGGAGAAGCAGAGAAGGATGGAAACGGTCAGAATGAATCAATTCCACGCCGAGGAAATGAGGGAGCAGTACCTGCTTCATTTGGTGAAGGATGAATGGGCCGGGATGAATATTTCCGGGGAGAGACTGAGTCAGCTGAAGCTTGATGTGCTGGTAGGTGAGGACACGGCCGTCCAGTTCATCACCGTAGAGATTCGAAGTAGTGACCCCGAACAGGTGAGGGATTTGTTTCTGCCCTTCAAGATGTTGTGCCGGGAATTATCCTATGAGCATGAAGGAATCATGTCCTTCTACGACACGAGCTATCAGAATATGATTCATTTCTTATGTCTACAAAACTCGGGAGGGAATTCAATCCATACTTTTGTTCAGGAACTGCAACGGAATGTCAGCAGCTACCTGAATGTTGAAACGGTCATTGGGGTGGGGAAAGTAGTCATGGGTTTATCTCAATTAAAGAACGGATACATATCCTCCCTTCTCTCCTGGAGTCAAAGTTCCGCTGATGCCACGTCCCAATTCATTGACGGGACAACGAGTAAACAGACGGTGGAATTCGCTGACGATGTGGAATGGAAGTTGTCAAACAGTATGGAGCAGGGAGATTATGAGACATTCAAGAAACATCTACTGACTACCCTTGCTGAATGCGACCGGCAATCGGTGATGTCTTATTCCTTTGCAGCTAGCCGGGTGCTCTTTATGCTTGGATCCATGGCAAGGAAATATGATCTGTATACCGATGATTTAGAGAAGAAGATGTGGAATTGTCAATTGGGTATATGGGAACTGACTTCCCGGTACCGGGTTAAAGGAGAGCTGCTGGACCTGGCAAGAATGATTGCAGATAAGGTGAGTGAATCCCGCCAATCCTCTAATGGAATTGCCATCGTGGAAAATGTGAGGCGGTATATGGACAAGCATTACACCAATGAAATTTCACTCTCCTCCCTTGCTGATCAATTCCATATCAACTCGGCCTATTTATCGGAGATGTTCAAAGAACTGGTAGGACAGAATTTCAGTGATTATCTCGTCAACCTCCGAATGGACAAAGCCCGTACCCTGTTGATGGATGAACAGTTAAAGATCATCGAGATTGCCCATCTTGTCGGCTATTCCAATTCCGGGTATTTCAGCACTGTATTCAAGAAGCGATTTGGGTTAAAGCCACTTGATTACAGGAAATCCATGACAGTGGATAAGGGGGAGGCACGATGAAGTATAAGTTAACTGCCATCTATGTACTGGCGGCGCTACTCATGTTGACAGCAGGGATCTACAGCATCTTCGCTTTTACCTCATTCCAGGAAACTAGCAGAGATAAGGACAGAGAAATGCTGGATGAACAAGCCCAGATCCAACTGACATTCTGGAGAAACAAAGGGACGGACCTTGAGAATCAGGCGTATGAAGAGCTGGTGGCTGACTTTAATAAAGAGCATCCTACGATCGAAGTGAAGATGATTCCTATACCATATGGGGATTATGAGTTGAAGCTAAGAACCGAAATGGCAGCGGGTGACCCACCTGATATTTTGACGATCGATACGCCGACTCTTGCCCTTTATGCAAGTGCGGATGGTCTTCTGTCATTGGATGATTATATGAGACAAGATGGTCATATTGAGGATCTCGCAACCCCTACGTTGAAGGGGATCACATACGAGGATGAAATCTATTTATCACCGATTGCAGAATCAAGTGTGGCTCTCTTTTATAACATCCATTTGTTTGAAAAAGCAGGGGTTCCCCTCCCTTCCAAAAATCCACATGACCCGCTGACTTGGGATGAGGTTCTCGAGGCTGCTAAGAAAATCTCTGCTTTAGCACCTGACATCACGGGAATAGACCCTGCCCAGGGATTTCCGGACGGTGAGTCGCCATCCTACTTCAAGATGCCTATCCTTTGGCAATTTGGCGGAGATGTATTGGATCAGGACAATAAGACAGCGAGTGGATACTTAAACTCTCCTGCTTCCCTGAGAGCCCTGCAGTTTTATCAGGATCTCTATCAGAAACACCGGGTAGCCAAGGTCGAACTCCCCGAGGAAGCATTGGAGACCGATAAGCTCGGAATGACGGTCCTCGGTTCCTGGATGGTGGAGAGTCTCAGTATGATGAACCCTGATTTCCGGCTGGGTGAGGATTTCGGGATTACCGCCCTGCCGAAAGGGAGCGAACAGGCGGTTCCAAACGGAGGCTGGTCCCTCGGGATTTCGTCTGAAACGGACTATCCCGATGAGGCATGGGAGTTTATCCAGTATGTCACCAGCTTTGAAGGAGCAAAGAAATATGTGGAGATCACCGGGGATGTTCCGGCGCGTTATTCTGTTGCAGAAGCCTTTCCCGAGTTCAATGAGTATCCGAAGAATATTTTCGTGGAACAGGCACAGAAGTACTCAAGGAATCGACCGATCACCCCAGCCTATCCTGTCGTGAGCGAGGCAGTCAAAACGTTATTTGAAGACGTGGGTATCGGGGGAAAAGATGTCAAAACGTCGGCAGATGAAGCGGTAAGAACGATTAATGAAGAACTGAATGATTTGGAATAAAACCTTTGGCAGCTGCCAGAGGTTTTTTTATGTGCAGTAAACTTCCAAAAAATTTAAACTGTTTCATCCGAAAATAGTAAACGTTTTCATTCTGGGATTCTAGTAAAGTGAACTCAACAGACATCCTCACCTAAATGGGCAGGGTCATTGTTTCTGAACAAAGTGATTTATATAAAGGGGGTCAAAAGATTGCAAGAACTTGCCAAGGCAGATACACCAGTCATAACGGAAACAAAGAAAAATTCGAAACTCAAAACCAAGCTCCATTATATGAAGAAAAACTATATTCTCTATTTGTTTCTTGCACCTGCCATCATTCTTACGATCATTTTCAAGTATGTTCCCATGTATGGGGCATCCATTGCATTTAAGGATTTCAGTCCCATCAGGGGGATCAATGGAAGTGAATGGGTGGGGTTCAAGCACTTTACGGACTTTTTATCGTCTCCGAATTTCATGGATATCCTGGTCAATACTCTGAAATTAAGTTCCTTCGAGCTTCTGATCGGGTTTCCGATCCCTATCATACTTGCACTGATGCTGAATCAGCTTAGAAAAGCAGGGGTGAAGAAGAATATTCAACTCATCCTTTATGCACCACACTTTATCTCAGTCGTCGTCATCTCCGGGATGATCTTTCTCTTCCTATCACCTACGGGACCGATTAATGCGATGCTGTCGGTTTTTACGGATAAGCCGATTTCATTCATGTCTGATCCCGATGCCTTCAGAAGCATCTATATCTGGTCAGGAGTTTGGCAGGGCGCGGGGTGGGCATCGATCATTTATGTGGCGGCACTCGCCAATGTGGATCCCCAGCTTCACGATGCAGCAACCGTAGATGGGGCGTCCCTGCTGCAACGCATCCGGCATATCGATCTTCCGACGCTGAAGCCTGTCATGGCGGTCCTGTTCATCCTGGCTGCAGGAGGCATCATGGCGATTGGATTTGAGAAAGCCTATCTGTTACAGACGTCTATGAACCTTCCAACCTCGGAAATCATTTCTACCTATGTATACAAGCGAGGGCTGCAGGCAGGTGACTATTCATTCGCCACGGCAGTGGGATTGTTCAATGCCGTCATCAATGTCATCTTATTGGTTTTCGTAAACCGTGTGGTCAAGAAATTAAACGAAGGCGAAGGTCTTTTATAGAAAGGGGGAAACGAGATGTACCAATACACCAGGAGTGATAAACTCATTCTTTTCATTAACAAAATCCTGCTTGGGGGAATCGTTATAATCGTTCTGTTCCCTTTGATATACGTTCTACTATCGTCGGTTCTTGAGCCGAATGTTCTGGTGAAAAAAGGATTCCTCATCAGCGGTTCGGATTGGACTCTCGAGGGATATAAACGGATCTTCGAGGACGGTACGATCGTCAAAGGATTCATTAACTCGATTCTATATTCTGTCGGATTCACGCTCATCACCGTGAGTGTCTGCATCTTTGCCGGCTATTCCCTCTCGGCTGAAGGGCTTGTCGGACGAAAGTTCATCATGGTGTTCTTTCTCATCACGATGTTCTTCAACGGAGGGTTGATTCCGACGTATATGGTGGTGAAGGACCTAGGGATGCTGAACACGATTTGGGCGATCATCCTTCCCAATGCCATCAATGTTTGGTTCATTATCCTTGCAAGAACGTACTTCAAATCGATTCCGAATGAGTTGAAGGAAGCAGCAAGGATCGACGGGGCATCGGAGTTCAAAATCTTCTTGAACATCGTGTTTCCGTTGTCAAAGCCGATCATCTTTGTCATCGCACTCTATGCGTTCATCGCACAATGGAATTCATATTTCGATGCGATGATCTACCTTGAAGACCGGGATTTGTACCCGTTACAGCTCGTCCTGCGATCGATCCTCATCCAGAATGAGGTACAGCCGGGAATGATCGCGGATCAGCAGGCGGCTGCGGAACTCCAAAGAATTTCAGAGATGATCAAGTATTCATCCATCGTATTAGCAAGCTTGCCGCTGATCATTATGTATCCATTCTTCCAGAAATACTTTGAAAAAGGTGTTATGGTGGGATCTTTAAAATAATTTATATTTTTTAACAATGGGGGTTTAACAATGGGGAAAAAGACGAAGACAATGTCGGCATTTCTGATGTCAGGTATGCTGCTTGCAGCCGGGTGCAGCAACAACAGTGAAAGTGCTTCTTCTGAGAATTATGAACTGGAAAATGTGAAGTTTCCGTTAGAGGAACAGGTGACGCTTAAGATGATGACATCCAGCTCACCACTTGCTCCGGATGATCCAAATGAAAAGCTGATCTTCAAAAGGCTCCAGGAAGAAACGGGAGTGAAGATCGACTGGACCAATTATACAGCGGGTGAAACCTTCAATGAAAAGCGGAATCTGGCTGTCGCGAGCGGCGAGCTTCCAGACGCGATCATGAATGCGGGATACAGTGACTATGAGCTATTGAAGCTTGCGAAGGATGGAGCGATCGTTCCTGTAGAGGATCTGATTGATGAACATATGCCTAATCTGAAAAAGGTGTTGGAAGATGCGCCTGAATATCGCTCGATGATGACGGCACCGGATGGACATATTTATTCCTTCCCTTGGATTGAAGAGCTTGGTTCAGGGAAGGAAAGCATCCACTCCGTCGATGACTTCCCATGGATCAACGTCGAATGGCTGAATAAACTCGGGCTTAAGATGCCGAAAACAACCGATGAACTTAAAGAAGTCCTGAAAGCATTCAAGACGCAGGATCCGAACGGGAACGGTGAGGCAGATGAAATCCCGATGTCCTTCATCATCAACCATGGAGGGGAAGATGTGTCCTTCTTGTTCGGTTCATTCGGACTCGGTGAGAACTGGGATCACACGGTCGTCACAAATGACGGTGAAGTGAAGCTGACCGCAGCCGACGAAGGGTATAAGGATGCCATCAATTATTTGAATGACTTATATAAAGAAGATTTGATTGACGTAGAAGCTTTTGAACAGGATTGGAACACCTACCTGTCGAAAGGGAAAGAAGGACGTTACGGCATGTACTTCACATGGGATAAAGCCAATATTACGGGTATGAACGATCAATACGACCTCATGCCGGCCCTTGAAGGCCCTGATGGAACGAAGAATGTGACGAGAACGAACGGTATGGGATTTGACCGGAACAAAATGGTCATCACGAGTGCGAACGAGAACCTTGAACTGACGGCGAAGTGGATCGATCAATTCTATAACCCGCTTCAATCGGTTCAAAATAACTGGGGAACATATGGGGATGACAAACAGCAAAACATCTTCGAAATGGATAGTGCCAGCAATTCATTAAAGCACCTTCCATTAGAAGGAACGGCTCCTGTTGAGCTAAGGGAAAAGACATCCGTCGGCGGTCCACTGGCAATCTTGGACGAATACTACGGAACCGTGACGACGAAACCGGATGATGCTGCCTGGAGACTGGGGCTCATGAAGGATGTCATGGTACCGGATATGAAGGCGGAAAACATCTATCCAAAAGTATTCTTCTCTCTTGAGGAGTTAGATAAGCTTTCGAAGATCGAGACCGATTTGCTTGCTTATGTGAAGCGTAAAAAGGCGGAATGGATCACCAATGGGAAAGCCGATGAAGAATGGGCGGATTACTTGAAAGAACTCGATCGCCTCGGGTTACAGGAGTGGCTGAAAATAAAGCAGGATGGATATGACCGTAACCAATCATAATTACATTCAGGCTGTACCTTGCTCAGGCAATCGTGCAGCCTTTAAGAATGCAAAGGAGAATTCTTATGACAAATCATTTTCAAGAAAAAATGAGCCTTTATTCAGAAACCTATCGTCCGCAATTTCATTTTTCCCCGAAGGAAAAGTGGCTGAATGACCCGAATGGGATGATCTATTTCGAAGGGGAATATCATCTCTTCTTTCAATATCATCCACAAGGGACCACGTGGGGACCGATGCACTGGGGGCATGCGGTTAGCCGTGATTTGATCCATTGGGAGGAGCTGCCGATCGCTCTTTATCCTGACGAACACGGTGCTATTTTCTCTGGAAGCGCCGTGGTGGATTGGAAGAATACATCGGGTTTCTTTGACAAGGGGAAAGGCGGGCTGGTCGCCATTTATACAAGTGCGGACACCTATCCCGACTCCAATCGTCCAAGGCAAAGACAAAGCCTTGCCTATAGCCAAGATCATGGCAGGACGTGGGAGAAATACGAGGGAAATCCTGTCCTGGCAGATGAAAGCATTACCGATTACCGGGATCCCAAAGTATTTTGGCATGCGGAATCTGAACGTTGGGTCATGGTGCTTGCGACAGGTCAAACGATTACCATATATACGTCCCCTAACTTGATCGACTGGGAGTTTGCCAGTGAATTCGGTCAGGACGAAGGCTCCCATTCCGGAGTATGGGAATGCCCGGATCTGTTTCCACTCATGGTCGACGGAAATCCCGACCATGTGAAATGGGTGATGCTGGTAAGCATCGGTGACAATCCCGATTTCGAGGAAGGTTCAAGGACCCAGTACTTTGTTGGGGACTTTGACGGCAAGACGTTTATCAACCATCATAATGCAGACACCATCCTCTGGCTTGATCACGGAAGGGACAATTATGCCGGAGTGAGCTGGTCCGATATCCCTGAAAAGGATGGAAGACGAATCTATCTTGGATGGATGAACAACTGGAGATATGCAAACCAGGTTCCGACTGAAACGTGGAGAGGAGCCATGACGCTACCTCGAGAATTGACATTGATTTCTACTGCAGATGGTGTTCAGCTTTTACAGAAACCTGTATCCGAGTTGAATAGAATCAGAAAAGAATCAAAGGTCACTAAAGCGATAGAGTTAACGGAAGAGGCATACTTAATGGATGTGAATCATGAATTAGTGGAAGTGAATCTGGCTGTAACGTTGAAAGAGGCAGAGGGGTTCAGTCTGACTATCCATCATTCATCTGATGAGAAAACGAGTATTCGGTACAATCGAATCACCCACATGTTATCGATCGACAGGACTCAGTCAGGAGAACACGAGTTTTCGGATTCATTTCCGGGAATTTCCGAATGTCCTGTGTCATTAATGGACGATACGCTCAGCCTTCAGTTATTCCTGGACTCGTCTTCCTTAGAAGTATTCGCACAGGGGGGACGGGGAGCTTTAACCAACCTGATCTTCCCACAGGGAACGAATCACACCCTTTCCCTCACTGCCATTGGAAGGGGTGCCAAGGTTGAAGAGCTCTCGGTTACCGAGCTTTCCTCTATCTGGGGAAAGGAAGGATGAGAGCATGAATGACCCTTCGATTTTATGCATCGGTGAACTGCTCATCGATTTCTTTTGTACCGATATCAATACAGACCTGGCTCAAGGACAACGTTTTTCCAAGCAAGCAGGAGGCGCTCCTGCCAATGTGTGTGCCACCATTACCACACTTGGGGGGCGAGCCAGATTCCTGAGCAAAGTAGGAAATGACCCGTTCGGCCATTTCCTGAAACAGACCATGAAAGATCTTACCATCAATGATTCTTCCATCCTTCTTGATGAACATCATCCTACAACTCTGGCATTTGTATCATTGAAAGAAGATGGGGAAAGAGATTTCGTGTTTAATCGAGGGGCGGATGCCCATCTGAACAAGGAAGACCTGCATCAAAGCAGCTGGAGGGAATCTTCAATCATTCACTTCGGATCGGCTACCGCCCTACTGGATGATCCCTTTAAATCCGCGTACGTATCCTTCATCCAAACGGTCAAAGAAGCAGGGAAATTCGTCTCCTTTGACCCGAACTTCCGAAGCGATTTATGGAAAGGGAGAGAGAGAGACTTCATTGAGGTGGCAGAGCAGTGCATCAGTCAAGCAGACTTCGTCAAAGTAAGCGAAGAGGAATGTAAGATCATTTCTGGATTCGCGCATCTATCAGATGGAGTCGAACGTTTTCATAGACTGGGAGCCCATACGATAGCCGTCACCCTTGGGAAGGATGGAACATTGGTTTCAAATGGAGAAGAATCGTGTATCGTCCCAAGCATTCCCGTTAATTCCATTGATTCAACGGGTGCAGGCGATGCATTCGTTGGGGCGACACTGCATCAACTCAATCACTATCAAGACCCGAAAGCCCCCCTGAAGGATTTCAAAGAACTAAAGAACGTCATTTCAACCAGCAATCGCGTGGGGGCCACTGTTTGTACAAAAATAGGGGCGATCAGCGCGATTAGGGAATTAGAGGGAAATTAGAGGGACGGACCTCTAAATGGTGATAGTTATACATTAGCGTACTGATTGGTGTCTGATGACCAGCGTGGTAAAGCTTTAGCATGTTGGGTGTCAGGCACCGTTTTTTGTTGTTTTGTCTTGACTTAACAGGAAACATGAGAACCGTCCCTGTGCATCTCACTTTTTATTCGGTGTCGAACCTTAAAAAAAATTAATGTTCGGGATTTTTACGGAATTCTCGAATCCTGTATGGTAAGTTATTATTTGGTAATACAGAAGCTCTATTCTAGGAAGAAAGTATATTATCGATTTTTTTACTAATGACAACGATCCTTTATAGTACCAAATACATTACAGCAGCCATCGCAGGTGCCGATGGTGGTACATGGGGTGAGAAAGATTTTGTGCAATATTTATCCTATACACCAAGTATTTTTAATGTTTTCATTTTCTTTACAATGTTAATAGGTATTATTTATTTTGCATGGGGATTTTTGATAGTAAAAAAGAGATGAATTAACCTAGATGTGAAGAGCAGGTTATTTTTGCTCTTCTTTTTATTATCATCTTTAATGATAACTGAATAGTGCCTGCTCCCGATCACGGTAATTATTTGAAAGGATGATGATGATGAAACAAAAAGAGAAACTGTACTTCGTCGGATACTTTCTCGTATTCCCGCTCATATTCATCACTAGCTTCTTGTTATGGGTATTTGTAATAAAAGGAAATGAGCTATGGACTGTGATGACAGATGCGTTATCGATTATAGGAATCTATTATATCCTTACGAGTATTATCTTTGGTTTTGTTATGAGGAAATAATGAAGATAAAAAGGTCTTTGGCATGACATATGCAATGATCAATAGTTTCTCAAGCTAAATAAATTGTAAAAATTGGCGGTGAGCGTATGTTGGAAAATATGTATCTATTAAGTTTTATAGTTTTAACAATTATATATATCTATATTTTTTATTCTAAAAAAATTAAATTTAGAATGATACATGCTCTCCTATATCTAATTGTACTTGTAGTGTTTTTTCGGATATACATGAATTGATATAATATAAAAGTTTGACCAGTCAATTGGGTAGAGTAGGCACGGTTCCGCTCTACCCATATTTTTTGAAACAAGGGAGGAGATCTCTCCTCTCTTGTAAAACTTTAGCGAAATGGGGTCAGCCCCCGTTATCAAGAACCTCAAAATAAAAGAAGGAAATAAGGAATCTTTGAAGAATAGTACAAGCGGATACTGGTTTCTTACTGGAGGTTGATCCCATTCATTCTTTTCCGGCTATCATGTCCGCGTTGATTTGACGGATGTTATGTATTCCCTATTGCAATGGGGTGATCCTCGGGTATTTTACATCTTAGGGTAAATGTTGCTGACAGTGTCCTCCGTTTTTTTGCCGTGAAACGAAATACTGTTCTATGATGTGATTCGAATCAACATACTCTAATGTTCGGGAGGAAATGAAATGTCCAACAATACGTTGACTTCAAAGGTGGAGAATGATCGGGTACTTGTGCTTGAACGGGATTTTGATGCGCCGCGTGAGCTAGTGTTTACTATGTTTAAAGACTCTGAACATCTCAAACAGTGGTGGGGACCAAGGGGCTGGGAGCTTCCCGTTTGTAACGTGGATTTCCGGCCGGGAGGTGTGTGGCACTTCTGCATGAAGTGCACGGATCAGAATCAAGGAGAATTCTTCGGTATGGAATCTTGGGGAAAAGGGGTCTACAAGGAGATCATCGAGCCGGAGAAGATCATCTACGTCGATTCCTTCTCAGATCCTGAGGGCAATACAAATGAAGACATGCCATCGACGACTAATACATTGGAATTCATCGATTTGGGTGGGAGGACGAAGCTGATCAACCGTGCTGAATATGATTCGGCAGAGTCTCTCAAGACCGTTATGGACATGGGTGTGATAGAAGGCATCACCGAAACGTGGGACCGCCTGGAGGAAGCCCTTCAGAAGGTGAAATAATGAACTTAGGGACGGACCTCCTCTTTAGAGAGGTCCGTCCCTCTTTCAATTCCATCGGAGCGATTTCTTAAACTCACGAAACGCCTGCTGAGAGTACTCATCCCCAAACGTTCGAATGACTCCTTCTATGTTTTCTTTTTCCTGAATTAAGACGGGATGTATTTCCGTTGTATTGGCCACTTCATAGACGGCATGAAGAAAATCGACCATTTCCTTTATTAAAAACCCATTTCGCAATTTCACTAATTCCTGGATGACGACAGGTATGTACTGAAAAGCTTCCTCTGAAGTCATGCTAGTAGTGATCTCCTCAAAGAAATGGCCGAAATACCATTCATCCTGATCAAGTTTCTCCTGCCAGTTATGGAATACTTCATGTAGTGGTTTCACGGAATTCATCCCTTTCTTAGGGACGGACCTCCTCTTTGGAGAGGTCCGTCCCTCTTTCACTTATTCAAAAACTCTTTAGCAAGTACATGATCAGGGTTTAATGCCAGCATCCTTCTCGCCGTATCAGAGGCTTCCTCTTCACTGACGACTTTATGGGGGATTTGATGCAAGAATAATAGGTTGGATAAGTACTTGATATCTTGTCGGTCTGTTAATTCCACACATCGCCTTGCATGATAAAGGGCAGCGTAATAAGCACCGTCCAGGTAATTTAGTGGAACCACCATCAATCGAAACGCCGTCTCATGTAACTCAACGATTTCCTCTTCGACTAGTAAACTCATAATGAAGGCGTAATTCGTTATACTTGAATCCTTGAAGGCCGTTTCCATCAGTTTTTCATCGAGTTCTGAATAGGAAAGGTCATTCGCCATTTCTTTTGCTTCTTCAAAATGGCCTTTTATGATGAATTCATTTAGTTTGTTTGTCATGTTCATTACCCACCAATTGCTACTTTTTTAAAAAATGAGCCTTATATTTCAAGGCCATTAACTAGTTCATTGTACACGACTTCCTTAACCCCAACCTTAAAGCAACCTTAAATTAACCATAAATCTCAAAAATCGCTGACAATTTCATGGTAAAATAGGATGAAAATTTGATTTTACAAGACTGGGAGTAAGGGTATGGCAGAGTTGATTTATATAGCAGAAGATGATGTGGAAATTAACCAACTGATCAGCCTTCATTTGCGGAATGAAGGTTATCGGGTGGAGCAGAGTTATGATGGAGATGAAGTGATCCGTAAATGCAGGGAGAAGCGGCCGAGCCTTCTTATCCTGGACTTGATGATGCCGAAAGTGGACGGGTTTCAGGTGATCAAGGAAATTCGGAAAAACTGTAAGGTCCCGATCATGCTGCTGACAGCGAGGGCGGATGATGCAGATAAAGTGTTGGGATTCGGGCTGGGGGCAGATGACTATGTCGTAAAGCCCTTCAGTATGGTTGAGCTCGTATCGAGAGTGAATGCCCAGATTCGAAGGTATACAGATTATAGTGTGGTGGATGAGGAACCTGTCATTCGCAACGGATCCTTGGAGTATGATCCGATCAATCAGACGGTGACGAAGGATGGAGAGCGGCTCTTACTGACCCCGAAGGAGACGAAGCTGCTATCGATTTTCATGAAGAATGTGAACCGGTTGTATACGAAGGCCCAGTTGTATGAGCTTGTATGGAATACGGACTACATTGGGGACAGCAATACGATCATGGTCCATATCAGTCGGATCAGGGAACAAATTGAATCGGATCCTAAATCCCCGACGTACATCACGACGGTGAAAGGACTCGGCTATCGGATGGAGAATCATGAAGACTAATCCGATCCTCCTCAAAAAGCCCATCTCCATCACCAAGCAGTTTTTTATCAACTATGCTTTATTGTTCATCATTTTACTCGGAGTAGGGACGTTCACCCTGGTGGCAAACTTTGTGTATGTCGAGACCGTGTATGAGGATTTGGATCAGGACTTTCTGAAAGGGACGTATGAAGATGCGAAGAAATTGGGGATGAAAGCGGCATTCCAGAAGAATGAGCTGCCGGATCATGCCTATCTTGAAATCGTCAGTCCCGATTATACGGTGACTGATCAATTCAATAGTCCACACAAGATCGGGTATAACTATGGATTGAATGAATTTCTGAAGGAAACCGACACGTATGATACGGATTTATATATCCCGGAAAAGGGGGGAGAGTATCTATTACTCTATTTCCCCGCAGATGACTATTTCCAATTGGATGATGTGTTCTTCTTCACCATCATCTTTTTCATGGTGTGCTTGATCGTCATTCTGTATTGGTATGTGAAGAGAACATCCGTCCAGCTCATTCAGCCGATTCAGAAGCTTCTGAAGGGAATCGATTCGATTTCATCAGGAAACTATGGAGAGAAAATCGAGTTCGAGGCGAATCAGGAATTGAACCAGTTGAAGAATAACATTAACCAAATGGCCGAGACGATCGGCACAGAAATCGCATTGAAGGAAAGGTCCGAGAACTTGAGGAAACAGCTGATCCTGGATATTTCCCACGATTTGAAAACTCCATTAACGAATATACAGGGTTACGCTGAGACGTTGACCAGTTTGACGAATCTGAGTCGAATGGATCAGAAGAAATATACCGACATCATCGTGTCCAACAGCAAGAGAGCAAACCGGCTCATCCATGACCTGTTCGACCTGTCCCATCTGGATATAGACTGCGATTCGGTTTCCCTTAAGGAAAAGGATATGGCCGAATGGCTTCGTACCATGCTTTCTTCCTTTGTTGAAGAGTTCGAGGAAAAAGGGATGGAGTATCACCTGGATATAACTGAGGATACTCTGATGGTGAAGTTCGATCCTTCCAAGCTTGAGAGGGCGATTACGAATATTCTTCAGAATGGGATGGCGTACAGTGATGGATATCTGTCCATTTCACTCAAGCAGGAACAGAATGAGGCCGTGATGATCATAGAAGACAGGGGAATAGGGATCCCTGCCGTCTACCATGAAAAGATATTCGAGCCGTTTGTGCGGATGGACGAATCCCGGAATGGTGAAACCGGGGGAACCGGACTGGGGCTCTCGATTGCCAAGAAAATCATCGAGCAAAGTGGTGGGACCATTGAGTTGGATGCGGCTTATGATGACGGTTGCCGGTTTGTGGTGAGGTTTTGCGGATCATGAGGAAGGTTCTGCTGCTTCGTCCTGATCTAATAGGAAGCATGAGAACCGTCCCCACGCTTCCCCTTGACAAGGAATGATAATTTTATTATCGTAATAAAAAACCAAATACAATTCTCACATTCGTATAACTCCAATAATATGGTTTGGAGGTCTCTACCAGGAACCAATAAATCCTGATTACGAAGAAGATACATTTATGTGTATTTTCTTCGTAATCAGGATTTTTTTATTTGAAAAATTGAGGAGGTACAACAATGAATCATTCTACAATGCCTAAAATTGAACTGCACTGCCATTTGGATGGGAGTGTCCGACCTGAGACGATCATTGATATCGCAAAGAGAGAGGGAATCCATATCCCTTCCTTTGATATAGAAGAGATGAAAGAAGAGCTCATTGCCCCATTAGACTGCGAATCCTTGGATGAATACTTGGAGAAATTTTCGATCCCTAATGCCGTTATGCAGTCAAAGGAAAATCTAAAGAGAATCACCTTTGAGCTTTATGAGGATGCAGCCAAGGAAAACGTAAAATATATGGAGGTTCGGTTCGCTCCACTACTTCATACAGAGAAGGGATTATCGGTAGAAGAAATCATTGGTAGTGTGATCGAGGGAATGAAAGAAGCAGAAGAACAATTTGATATTAAAGGGAATATCATTTTGTCCTGTATGAGAACGATGTCGGCGGAACGTGCCTTTGAGGTCGTCGAACAGGGGAAGAGCTTCCTTGGAAAGGGAGTCGTCGCGATTGATTTATGTGCTTCCGAAGAGGAAGGATTCTGCGGGAAATTCATTGAACCCATCGCACTTGCCCGGGAATATGGCTACAGAGTCACGATCCACGCCGGTGAAACGGGAATCGGAAGAAATGTGCTCGAGGCGGTTGAATGGTTAGGGGCGGAAAGAATCGGACATGGTGTTTATATTACAGACTGTCCGGAAGCATATCAGATTGTAAAGGAAAAACAGATCGTTCTTGAAATCTGCCCAACGAGTAACGTTCAAACGAAAGCCGTAAACCAATTCCGTGATCACCCCCTATACGATTTTCATAGGGACGGAATCAAAATCACCATCAATACAGACAACAGAACGGTATCCGACACTACGATGACAAAGGAATGCGAGCTGGTCTGGGGTGAATTTGCGATGAGTGATGAGGATTATCGAGAGATCTATATGAACAGTGTGGAAGCTGCTTTTGCGAGTGATGAGGTGAAGGAAGGGTTGAAGAAGTATTTGTAATGAGCCATGGGGAGCCATAGGGACAGGTTCCTTGTCCCCGTTTTGTATGAGAGCCACGGTACCTGTCCCCGTGGTTCGCTTCGTAAGAATAAAGAAGGATCAAAGAACAATCTAACGTTCTTTGATCTTTTTTTTGAAAAAAACGTTCTATTACGCACGTCCATAGTGTATGATACATAGTATAAACTATATAGTGTACGACACACAGTATAATTCAATCAATGAGGTGAACATATGGATAAGTCACTGCTGACATCCTTGACGACGGAACTGCGGAGGGGGACATTGACCCTGGCGGTATTAAGTCAATTGCGGACACCGCAGTATGGATATTCACTTGTCCAATTACTGGAGAAAAGCGGAATTTCAATGGAGCAGAGTACACTCTATCCGCTGTTGCGCCGTCTGGAGAAGCAAGAACTGGTCACAAGCAGCTGGGACCGGTCGGAAAGCAGGCCGAGGAGATATTATGTGCTGAGCGAATACGGCACTGAGATCTTGGGACAGTTACAGACCGAATGGGAAAAGATGTCTGGGGAATTGGCCATTTTATTAAAAGGGGATGAGGAAGGATGAAGCTTGTTGAACTCTATATTCAAGAAGTGATGAGAAGGCTGCCGGAGAAGAATCGGGAAGATATTGCCCTTGAATTGAAATCCACGATTGAAGACATGCTGCCGGAGGAGTATACAGAGGATGATGTGAGAGAGGTGCTTACGTCACTGGGGAATCCGGCCGTGCTTGCTTCGAATTATCAAGACAGGCCGATGCACCTGATCGGACCAAGATATTATGATCTGTATATGACGCTCTTGAAGATCATTCTCCCGATTTCTGCAGCGATCACGTTCATCGTGTTAGCCGTATCATCTGTATTGAGCTACTCTGGGGAATCAAGTCCGATTGAGATATTCCTGTCCATCGCAGGAAATGGGATTGTCGAAGTCATCGGAACAGGAATGCAGGTCTTCTTTTGGCTGACCCTCACATTCGCCGTCATCGAGCGGACCGTTTCATCGGACAGTCAGCTTCCAATCACCATGAGAGGAACAGAGTGGACGCCGGATGACTTGAAAGACATCCCGTATGTCCCGAAAGAAAAACGAATTTCCAAGCTGGAGATTTTCGGAGGTCTGATTTGGACGGTCATCTGGTCAACCTGTTACTTTAAAGCGTCAAGTATCGTCGGCTTGTATGAAAAAGGTGACAACGAAAGAACGTTCACTCCCTTCTTTGATGGGGAAGTGCTCATCGGGTATTGGCCGTTGGTCGTGTTCCTGATTGGCTTGGAACTTTTCCTGCTTCTTAGAAAATGGAAAGCGGGGGTCTGGACCAGGAAGCTTGCTATCGTGAATGCAGTATTTCAGTTCATTCCTGTTCTGGCCTTTATGTTTATGTTCAGGAACATGGAGGTGCTGAATGCAGATTTCATAGTTAGGATACAGGAACTGTTCGACGGCTCTTTCAATTTTCAATGGCTTTACCTGACCGTATCGGTTGGATTATTGGTTACTGCAGTGATTAATAGCTATGATGGGTTTAAGAAGGCTTTAAAAATGAATGGGACGGATAGGGTTCTGTGAATGGAGAAAGGTTCTGATCTGGAGATCGGAGCCTTTTTTTCTTGGGTGATAAGGTATATGAGAGTGCTTTTAAAAAGAAGATAGTGAATGAAAATATGTAGTTCGTATTGCAGGGAGAAATGATGAATTAGCAACCCAGAATATCGAGATGTGTTAGAAATTGTAAAAAATAAATAGGTAATTTATGTTAAAATATCTTTAGAAACGTGGTGCTTTCCATTAACGGCAGGAGATTGAATAAGCAGAATAACGATAAAACAAAATGATTACATTCGTTGTCGTAAATACCGATATCAGAAGTACAAAAAAATGAGGGGAGAGGAAATTTTATGGGAAGTAATCATGGTTATATTACCTTTAATTCTAATAGGTTTTATTTATTTTATCCCAAGCTACATTGCTAGTAAAAAAAATAAGCATAACAAAATTCTCATTTATATTATTAATTTCTTTTTAGGGTGGAGTTTGTTTGGTTGGTTCGCCGCTTTATTTTTGGCACTTAAAAAAGATCATCGCGATCAATTGGCAATGAATAAAGGGCTTAGTAAATAAGGTGAAGCAAGGGGACGGTTCTGCTGCTTCGTCTTTACGAAAAGGAAGCACGAGAACCTTCCCAGTGCTTCTAGGTGCTTCGCCAAGCAAAGAGCAGTTTTTTTATATAGGAGTGTTTTTGTGTTCTGGGTAAAATTTAGTTTGATGGCGATAATAGTTTTCTGCCTTATCTCAATGGTTAAGTTTCTTTTAAGAAAGATTTTTAAAATAGAGAAAGTGAAAAGGAAATTCTTTTCCAATAATCATATCAATGAGTCCCATCGTAAAGTCGACAAGTGGGTGAGGATTCTTACTGCAATCACTTTAATGGTTTTAGCCATTATGATGATGAACAATGAAGACTTAACCTACTTATACATATTAGGGTTTACCACCTTATCTGCATTGGACTATGCTGTAAAGGCATTCTTTGAATGGAAATCCAGCGAATATCCAAAGCAAGCTATTTTGACGTTAGCTGAAATGTTCTTGGTGTTAATGAAGCAAGGGGACGGTTCTGCTGCTTCATTTACCAATATTATGTCATTTAGATGTCGGTATTAAAAAAATCTTTTTCATAAAGGGGGAGGAAAATGGGACTCTTCTTCTTAAAAATAATTCTCATCATTTCGATTTACCTTTTGTTGATGTACACATTCCACCAGGGGTTAAGCAGATGGCTCGGTGTGAGCAAACGGAAAATATTTGCCCATGATATCATCAATGAAAAACATGAAAAAGCGGATAGAATACACAGGAGAATCATGGTGGTCGTCTTGTTCTCGTGTGTAATCATAGATGTTATTTTTGATTTTGAGCACTGGTATCAAAATCCTTACTCTTATATTTTACTCCTTCTCATCAGCGGTTCATTCTTGAAAGCCTATATGGAATGGAAATATGTTAAGGATAAAAGTGAATTTACATATACAGTATTGGAAACCAGTTTGAATGTTGTACTATTAATCTTGTTATTGTCCGTAGGAATTGGTTTTTTAAACAACTCATTCTAAGAGCAAGGGGACGGTTCTGCTGCTACGTCTTTACGAAAAGGAAGCACGAGAACCGTCCCGGTGCTTCAATGATCGGGCAGGGTTGTTGAAGAGAGAGAATACTGCAAATAATGGGTAACTTCAGGAGAATGCAGATTTTTAGCCATATGAAAAAGCCTAATTCCTCAACTCAAGTAAAGAAATCAGGCTTTTTTCAATAATCCATTACCCTACCTTGCTTAAATGTGGGCTGACCGTCTCGATATTAAGGGGAAAATAGCTTCCATTGCCCCTCAGAAATAACCTCAACGTTCCCATCGGTCACTTTGATGGCGGTCTGATCGTCAATCGCGTACCCGGGCACTGAGACGCCGGAGGCCCACTTTTCTGCATTGACCAAGGTATTGTCGGGTAACATCTCGTGATCCAGGTGAGGAAACAACGCAAAATCCACCAGACCCAGCGCTTTATCTTCCCCAGTGGGAGGGCGCCAGCCTACGAATTCTTCGCCGATTTTCGGTGCCATCACCATGCTTCCAGCGCTCATTCCCACATAGACGGCATCCAGTGATGGTAAAAGGTCTGCAAGCCCCGATTGCCGCATCCAGTGGTACAGGTAGAGGGCGTCGCCTCCAGACACAAGAAGGACGTCCGTCTCCCGGACAAGGGGCACCCAGCGGTCTTCGTCGATGCTTGGCAGCGCTGTGAGCTCCAGAACGCCGACAGACTTCCAGCCCAGGTCGACCATGGGATTCTCGGAATTCCCGCTGATGAACTGCCAGGCTTTGTCGCCGGGACCGACCCAGGGGTGTCCGTACATCGCGGTGGGGATGCACAGCGCGTTGGAGTCGGCGATCGGCTTGTCGAGCATGTCCACCAGCGCGTTGTGGATCTTCGGGTTATTGACGCCCGCGGACGTTAGCAGAAGTTTCATTCCCGACGTTTTTGAATCCTCTAAATGATTTTGCGACATAAGTTTTTCCTCCTTATGGTCCGAACTTTTTCGTGTAATCCTTTAAGATTATTACGTATTTTTATCCTGATAGGTCGTGCATAGAAGTCACTTCTTCGATGATTAATTATCTCCTATTCATTTTATCATGTTCCCTTCAAATGTTTTTGTGTATTTACGATAAATAGCAATCTGCCTGATCTTTAATTTAAGTACTGTTCAATAAAAATGATCGATTATTCACGAAGGGCAGATTTGATTAAGAAGAAACACTGGGAAAATTTCATAAAAATTAGATACGCGATTATAGGGGGAGTATAAATGGATATAGAAATTCATAGTGATTTTGCTAATGCAAATATTGAAGAAATTAAGGATGTTTATGCTTCTGTTGGGTGGATGAAACATACAAACGAGATAATCAGGCAAGTCTTTGAAGCAAGTAATGTCGTAGCTTTAGTTAAGGTCAATGGAAGAATTATCGGGATTGGTAGAGGGATGACAGATGGCGTTTTTAATGCCGCTATTTATGATGTAGTGGTTCATCGAGATTTTCAAAGGCAAGGAATTGCCAGAAAAATTATGGAGTTTTTACTTGATAAGCTAAGTAATGTTTCTTGTGTCCATTTAATATCAACAACTGGTAATGAAGAATTTTATCGGAAGTTCAGATTAAAAAAGCTGAAAACTGGTATGGCAAGGTATTTAAATCCCAGTCTAAGTGATGAGTATTTAGAGTAAAAGCTCATGCTCCCTTAAATATATACAGACATACTCAAATAGGTGGAAAATATGAATAATAGGATAAATATACTTACTGAAATGAAAGTCGAATTAGAAAAGCCTTTTCCATATAAGGACATCAAAAAGATTCAAGATGACTTTCAAAGAGAATTTATAAGTCTATCAGATAATGAAAATAGTTTGACAGGTGATTTTAACAGTTACTGCATGAATATTGCTGGGACCCTAAGTTATGTTCTAGCAGGTAATACAAAGGAGATTCCCAAAGGTCAAATTGATCTTTTAAGAAAGTCGTTCTTTGATTTATTTACGCAATATCAGTTTTTGGAGCAAAACATACATGTCTATAAAGACTTTTATGCTGAATATAGTAAACATGAAGAAGCAAGGCAGATATTATTAATACTAGTTAAGTAATTCAGATTTTCTTCTTCTATTATCGGGGGCTTATCCAGAACAGGGTAAGCTCTTTTATTATGAATATTTCTCTTGAGTATGCTGATTGATTTTGAAATAATTGGTATTAAGTTAAAGGTCAATTGAAGAAGAAAATGAGGTGTAATAATAATGAAAAGCCTAATATTAAGTCTATCAATCCTTGTGTTCATAATGAGTGGTTGTTCGAATAGTGAACAAGTTATTGAAATTGAGAATAAAGAAAAAGCGAGTTCGCTATTTATTCAAAAAGTAGAAAACGATACTTCTTCTGAAGAATTGACAAAGGTAGTGAGTGATAAGCAACAAATAGAACAGGTTTTGACTATGGCAGAAGGTCTTGAAGTCAAAAAAATTAGCTTCGAAGAAACAATGAAAAAGATGAAAGCAACTAACACGTATATGTTTGTTTTTTCAGAAGGGAAGGAAATTCAATCAGGTGAAAAAGCACCGTTTGCTTTTTATGCCTTGGAAAATGGAACCTTCATTTTCCCGTACAATGATTTTAATTCTCCACAAAAACCTCTTATTACAGTTGAGAGACAAAAGGGATTATTGGATGAAATGAAGCAGTTGTTTGAGATTACATTTTAGATCAAACCAGTGCTATTTGCCGAATACGCAGCCGTTACTAGATTGTTCAAGTAAAGAAGGAGTTTTCGATATTAAAAAACTCAAAAGTTATGAAATAGGGGGAATTATGAAAAGGTTAGTTATTATGACAGTAGGTAAAACCCATAGTGGAAAAACTACATTTGCAAAAGCTTTAGAAAGCGAGTTAAATAATTCTTTTATAATGGACCAAGATAATAACGCTGAATTTTTAAATACATATTATAAGAATCTATTACCAAAACAAGGACCTAACATTCTAAAGCATTCTGTATCAAAGGTGATTGTTGATTATGCTAAAGAACACACGGATTTTCATATTATTGCTAGTAGTGCTAATCGTACTAGAAAAGGGAGAAAATATTTGCTGGAAGAAATATATGATAAAAATGCGTTTGTGAGTATCTTGGTTCATTTTGATATCCCTAATGAAGTTCTTTATGAAAGAGTAATTAAAAGTAAACGAAGTACTAATATACTTAGGGGAGCTTATTCTAACTTTGAGGAAGTACTTTTAAGTCAACAGAGTGGATCTATGAATAAAGATGTTGTGGACCCAGAAGAAGGGGAAGCAGATTATTTATTTGTGATTAGAGATAATAAGGAAGTTGAATCTGTTATTAAAGAAATCGTTCATATAGCTAAATGTTTATGATTCATTTCCATCCTAGTATTAAAATAACGGGGGCAATAGCTGAAGATCGGGCAAGAGTTATCTCTTTCTTTATAGAGGGAGGTTAACGGAACAAAGAAGTAAATGTTAAGGGGGAAAGAAAATGAGGAACTTTATATTTTTGAATGCAAATAGGTTACCATTCATAATTATTTCTATTTTGCTAATTGGTGAGGTTATAGCTGTAGTAAAGGAACAATCTATTTGGAATATTGTATATGTAATTATGCTAAGTATTTCGTGGTTGAGCTTTTTGCTACTTGTTTTAGTAAAACCTAAAAAAGTCGAAGAGTAATAATTGTTATTCAACTATAGGGGGCTTTAATGGAATAAGTTCCCCAAAAAATAGAAAAGCTCAGAGCAGTTATGAATTGCCCCACTTAAGGTAGACAGGTAATAAAACCTGTTTATCTTAGGAGCATTTCATAAACTCTGAGCTTTTTCCGTACTATTTACTATGAGAATTCAACTGTTATCTAACTTGTTACTATAAGATTTCCCCACAATAACTGAACCACTTACTGAACCACTTAACCCTCTTCTATAACGTCAATCACGCTAACCCCTCATGCTTCCGGTCCAATCGATGACTCAAGTAAGTCAACAGACTCGCACAAATCGCAACCACTCCACCGACAAGTGAGACATTCATCAATGGTCCTTGATGGTAGACAAGGCCACCGAGTGCCGATCCCATGGCGATACCGACATTGCTTGCAACGGGCATCAAGGAAGCGGCGAGTCCGGTTGCTTTAGGCTGATACACGCCGGCAAGGTCGATCAAGTAAAGCTGGGTTGAGGTGGTGAGCAGGATCGCCATCAAGGACATCAGGCCAATGTTGATTAGTCCGATGATAAAATGGCCGGTCGTAAAGTACAATCCGATCAGGACAAATGCCTGGATAAGGAAAACGAATCGGAGGCGTCCGATCGCATTATGACTGGCAATCTTTCCGGCCAGTATGTTGCTGAAGATCGAGATGAAACCGTAGGCGAACAGGATCAGGCTGATGGAGCTGCCTGGTGCACCCATCATGTCGAGAATCGGGACAAGATACGTGAAGACCGCATAGGTTGCGCCGAATCCGAGAGCCGGGATGAAGAAAGCCATCAAGATCCGCGGGTGGGTCAATAAAGAGAACTGATCACGCATGGAACTGCGGTATTGACTGAGCTTACTCGGCAAGTTCATGAATGATGCCAAAAAGGCAACCCCGCCAAGAATCGTCGTCAACATGAACGTGGCATGCCAGTTGTACCACTCCGCGATGACGGTACCGATGGGAACTCCGATCACGTTTGCCAGAGTGAACCCGCCGAAAACGAATGAAATGGCCACTCCGCGTTTTGTTACTGGAATCGCTTCGCTCGCGATGGTCATGGCGAGGGAAATCGAAACACCTGTGACGATGGCCGTCAGCATTCGGAGTATAAGGAGCATGATGTAACTTGTCGAGATCACGCACAACGCATTCAGAATGATGAATGCCCCTATTAAACACAACAGCCATTTGCGCTTTGGAAAATGGCTTGTTGCAGACATGACGATCGGGGTGGCGATGGCAAAGGTAATCGCAAACGCTGACACAAGCGTACCTGCCTTTGCGTTCGTTATATGAAGGCTCGAGGAAATCTCCGTTAAGATCCCGACAATGACAAATTCGCTTGTCCCGAGAACAAAAGTTAGTAAACTAAGTGTGAAGATAAGAAACCAATGTTGTTTGGATAATACAGTCTCTTGCATAAGTACCTCTTTTCTATGATGAATATACATAAGTATTTGTTTGGGCGAACAATTTAATCATCATACCATAAATTTTTTCAATAAAGCATCCCTCAAATAATAGTGTTGCCTGAACCACCAGGCCGGTAAAGCTTTATCGTACGGGGGGTCAGATTTTTTCAGATTGTTGAAAATATTTAAGGGGAAAATGGAATCTGCGTGTTAAAATATAGGAGGTTATACAGTCTGTTGTACATTCTCAACGAGGGTCGGTACCTTTTCTTGGTACATATTTCATCAAACAATAAGGAGGACACACACATGAAAAAAGTGTTGGTATTTGTGACGGATGGTTTTGCCGATTGGGAAGCAAGTTTCGTGACGCCACAGATCAATAAACCAGATACGGGGTACACCGTTCAGACCATTGCGATTGACAAGGATCCTAAGATTTCAATGGGGGGATTAACCGTTCTTCCGGATTATAGTTTACAAGACGCTCCTTTGGAATTCGAGATGCTCATTATCCCTGGAGGCACAGGGTGGAGAAAGGAAAAAAATCATCAGGCTAAGAAGCTTGTGGATGTTTGTTTTGAAAAGGACATTCCGGTAGCGGCGATTTGTGATGCGACGACTTTTCTAGGAATGCACGGGTATCTTGATCACCTGAAACATACAGGGAATTCACTGCCTTATTTAAAAGAGGGGGCACCTCATTATCGAGGCGATGAACACTATATCGAAGAACAGTCCTTTAGTGATGGCTGTCTGATCACAGCGAATGGAACAGGAGCACTGGAATTCACCAGAGATATCTTACGGAAACTGGGGATATTAGAAGAGGAACAATTAAGAGAATGGTATGGTTTATTTAAGAATGGGTCTGTAAATAAGGTCGTGGACTGAAATAACCCATCCTCATGATTAAAATAAGAGGTGTCCAATGTCATGAGCTGGAAATTGAAGAGCTTTAATGAACTGTCAACCCCTGAACTATACGGGATATTACAAGCAAGGACCCAGGTCTTTGTTGTGGAACAGGAATGTCCCTACATGGAAGTCGATGGGAAAGATCTGCGTGCCTACCATCTTTATAAAGAAGAAAACGGAGAGGTGGTTGCCTATGCCCGGCTCTTACCTGCAGGTGTTTCATACAAACAACCGTCCATCGGGAGGGTCCTCGTGAAGGAAGAATATCGTGGCAAAGGGTTCGCAAGCGAATTAGTGAAAAGAGGATTGTCTCTCATTCATGATGAGTGGGGGGAAAGAACGGTGAAGATTCAGGCTCAGGAATATTTGAGGGGGTTCTACGGGTCATTTGGATTCAGGGCGGTAACGGAAACCTATCTGGATGATGGGATCCCTCATATCGATATGATTTTGCAGGATCCTTCAGGTTTATAACAATGAAGTTGCCCGACAAACAGATCCGTTTGTCGGGCATTTTTTTCTCAACGTGCCTGATTCTGAACCGGGCACGTGATTTTATATTAGTCATTATGTCTTAAGGTCGTTCCAGCACAGCGGCGAGCATCCCATGCACAACCTCATGATCACGCACATCATGTAAACGATATTCCTCACCCGGCAGTGAATACCACTCTTCGGCGCCGACATACGTGATTTTAAGTGTCAGCACACCGTCATCATCGCAGGTGGTGATAAGTTCAAGCTCCCCACTGATCACACCGACTTCAGAGGTCATGACACCGTGGGTAGCGGTAAAAATAGTCGATTTCTTTTCCATGTAAATGCCTCCTTTTTCTGGTGGAATGATAGAGCTGCCCGTATGAAGTTGATCATACGGGCAGTCATCCTATCTGAATTAGTAAACGCAGCTGTTCAGCATGCCTTGAAGCGCGGTCTTCTCTGAAGATTGCAGGCTTAAACCCCATTTGTACTTCGTGCTGATCCACCACTTCGAGTACCCACAGTCTGCACCGGAACGCGGCGGCTGCCATGTAGATGGATCTTGGTCACCTTTGGAGCGGTTGGAGCTTGCGCTTACAGCGATCAGTTGCGGGCCGCTAAGGTCGTTGGCGAAGTCTTCGCGCTTTTGTGTCGACCAACTGCTGGCACCGGAACGCCACGCTTCAGCAAGGGGGACAACGTGATCGATGTCAAGGTCGGACGGATCGTAGAACGTGACGCCGTCGTAGTAGCTGTACCATTTACCTGACGTCACAGGACAGCTGCCGCTGTAATAGTCGGCATCACGCTGGAGCACAAGCTGGCGGGTGTCACAGCCACTGCCTTGACCGATCCAGTGCGGAAATTTGTCCCGGGAGTAGCCGGTCATGGAGCCTTCGGATTTCACAGTCAGTGAGTTCAGTTGTGATTGGGCCGTGGACTTGGACGGTGTTCCGGGTGGGAATGCAAAGGCTGACGGCAGGAATAAAGCGAACGAGAGAAGTAGTGCAACAACAAACAACAGCGATTTCTTTAGCATGGGAATGCCTCCTGTATGTATTTTTTTATATCAACATCTCATTCTGAGAGAATGGGATATTAATAGTAAGCCCGCAACCTAAACGACGTAGTACATAGAGAAAAGATCGATTTCATGTTGATGTGATTTTCATAGAAGATTGGCGCTGGGTTCGCCTCTACCTGAAATGATAGTGGATGGAATAACCTTCTAACAAGTTAAAATTTTGTAAATCATGGCACTTTACAAAGGTTGAATCCTTCTTCCTATTCCTTCTGGAGCATGTGATCATTGCGGTTCTGATAAGAGTGAGTCGTTACACCTATAAGGAGGGCGATCATCCTTTCTTTATGTACTTGAAAAGCAGGAGATAAAAAGGGTGGAATTATTGGAGTTGGTTTGAAATAATTGGTATTGAGTAGAATAGGATACTTGCAGAAGAGTACCGAAATTATTATAGAAGAATAGTTTAGAACTTAGAAATGCATATATTGGAGGTTCTTATGAAGTCACTTAATGAAAAATGTAACCAAATAACACAATACATAAATGAATTGCTTCATGATCAACAGGGAGTCGGAGTAAGCGTTGCCATAGTGAAAGACGCAGAGACGGTCTATTCTAAAGGTTTTGGAAACGCGCGGATCGGATCAGCAGAAAGACCGATTGATGGCGATACATGGATGAGCATTCAAAGTGTATCCAAGAACTTTATGGCGCTTTCCATTATGCAGCTTGTGGAGAAGAATGTGATTGCACTGGACGATGCGGTTGTTACCTATTTGCCGTACTTCAGAACGAAGAATAAGGAACAGAGTGACGCGATCACGATCCGGCATGTGATGTCCCATACGGCAGGTTTTCCTTCCGAAGTGGGGATCGCCAACATGATCGCTCCGAATGTAAAGGAAATATTCTCCGATACACCGACAGAATTCCAGGAAGCATTGGATCATTATCAGCTGACAGAAGAAGAGATTACTAGTATAAACACTCGCGAAGATATCACGAAATGGTTCAAAAAAGTAGAATTGGAATACCCACCAGGAGAGGGGTGGAACTATTGCACAGATGCGTATGTGATCCTTGCCGATCTGTTTGAAAAAGTGACAGGCAGCAAATGGGAAGCATCCCTTACCGGTGACATCCTCACACCCCTTGGTATGGAACGGACAACGAGTGACTCACACGTGGTGGAAAAGAATCAGAACAGTGCGAGGTATTATGTAGGCGAGGATAAAATGGAAACGCCTTTTCCCATCAACCCAATCTCGGCGCCAATCGGATATCTGTATTCAACCGCCAATGATTTAGCCAACTATTTAACAATCCATTTGAACAAAGACTCGGATGTCTTACGTTCAGACTTAATAGAAGAAATGCAAAAGCCCCTCCATCTTGTAAGCGAAGAATGGCGGGCGCCTGGATGTGATGTCAGAAGCTATGGACTTGCCTGGTTTACGGACACTTATCGGGGGTACAAAATCGTCGAACACGGGGGAGGTCAGATGGGGGTAAGATCCCTGATGACCATAGCACCTGAGCTTAATCTGGGAGTGGTTGTGTTATTGAATTTTGACGGAACCATTCATCATGATATTTGTGATAGGGTTATGGATGTATTTATTGATTCGTGAGGGACAGTGGGGACAGGTCCCTTGTCCCATAAGGAAACATGGGAACAGTTCTGATGCTTCTTCTTAAATGAAAAGGAGCAAGAGAACCGTCCCTGTGCACCACTGTGCACCAAAGGAAAGCGAGTCCTACTCCCAATCCTTAGCCATAATAATAAATTGGTACATATGGCCCCTTATTTCATTTTGAAATTCTCCTCTTTTCCTGAATCCTTCTTTCTCATACGTTCGGATGGCCCGTTCATTAAAATCCGCGACTGCTAATTCCAAGTGAGAGAACTTCAGCCGTTCCCGTCCTTGATCGATGATGGCTTTCACAAAGGTTGAACCGTATCCCTTTCCTGTCATGGAAGGCTTCATTTGCACCCCGAGTACCAGGATGTTTTTCCCGTCTTCTTCTACATCATAAAACTCACAATTTCCGATCAGATTCTCGTTCTCGTCAACGACTGAAAAGGTTCTTTCCAGATGAACACTCTCTTTCAATCCCTCGATTTTTTCTTTTTGACTATGATTATCGTAAAATGAATAGATTCCCTCATACGTCCACGTAATGAATTCATTGATATCTTCCTGGGTCCTTCTTCTAATGGTCAGTTCCACGATTGTCATCTCCCTTAGGATTCTTTGTCCTGTTTCTCGATCCATTTCTTCACTTTTTTCTCCATCTCTTTTTGCAAACCCCCTATGTTTCCGCTATCTCGCAGAGCGGATTTAACGTATTTCTCCGGGAACATTTTTTCTAAGGAGGACTGATACATGCTGCCGTCTTTAGGTTCTATGTATTCGATCACAGAATAGGACTCATCCCTTTGGCTTAACCGGATCACGGCAGGTAATGAATGCCCGGACTGGGGTTCTATCCCGGACGCTTTATTAAATCCCCCATAATACGACCACATATAAACACTCAGGACCCCATCCGTTTCGCTCGTTCCATAGACTTTATGGACTTCGAACTGCTTTTCTGTACCGTAGTAGGAGGTAGCGTAGTTCTGGATAATATATTGAGAAATCGTGTCATCGATTTGTTGGGTTACCTGTTTATCCCCATCGATCAGATTCAGTTCTTTCCCGTTACACCCGGTAAATATGACAGCTGCCATTAGTAAAAGGAATACTCGTACCTTTTTCAAAATGTCCATTACTCCTTGTATACATGTATTTTTGAAGTTTCTAAGAAATGGAGAATTTTATTCCATTTTACCATATGGTTCCTTTTATTTTCCTTTTTTTACAATTAAATCTATGGTATCTTCCAGTAGAGTACCTGGATAAGGGGGAGAGGGCGAATGAGCATCGTATCACTTAAAGAGATGCCGAAAGAGAACCTGGTTGAATTCTTCAATCGGCATTGGGGGAGTCCAAAGATGGTCATTTCCAGTGGGATCTATGACTGTGCTGCTTTAGACGGCTTTGCCTACCTGAATGAAGAAACTGTCATCACAGGCTTGATTACCTATGTGGTCAAAGAGGGAGAATGCGAGATTATTTCGCTTGATAGTTTGGAAGAAAAGAAGGGAATCGGCACCGCCCTGATGAAAGAAGTAGAAAAGGTGTCCGCCGAAAACCGGTGGAAGCGCATCACACTGATTACGACCAATGACAATCTGCCGGCACTGAAATTTTATCAAAAGAGGGGTTTCATGATTTCAACTATTCACCGGTTCGCTGTGGAGAAGGCGAGGAAGGTAAAGCCTGAAATCCCCTTGATCGGGAATGACGGGATTCCCATAAGGGATGAAATTGAACTGGAGAAGGATGTGACTTTGACGGATGGAAAATCGTAATTGGCCAAAATGGGCTGTGGAACTAGTCGAGATTGAACCTCCAAACCCGGACTGGACCGAGGCGGGAAAAGCTGAAGTGAAGGAGCTCTTACACTCTTTAAGTCCCTTCGGTGTAAAGGAAGTAGAGCATGTTGGAAGTACCTCGATCCGCGACCTTCCTGCCAAACCAATCATTGACGTGATGGCTTTGATCCCATCCTTTGACGATTTAGACGAGATTGCCGATAAGCTTGCGGAGGATCAATGGCATTATGTACCGGCAGAGCTGGACAACCGGCCGTGGAGAAGGTTCTTTATAAAAGAGGAAAACGAAAAACGTGTCGCACATCTACACCTCATGCTGACAGGTGAACCAAGGTGGGAACAGCAGCGGTCATTCCGTGATCGTTTAAACGTAAATCCTTCATTAAGAGAAGAATATGCAGAGCTGAAAAAGCATCTGGCCAATCAATTCACCGACGACCGGGAAGCTTATTCGGAAGGGAAAGCAGCATTTATTCAAAGAGTATTGAAAATGGGGGAGAGAAAATGAAGAAGCGACTGCTACTCATGATGATCGTAGTCACTGCATTCCTATTAATGGCCTGCAGTGGTGAAGCGAAGCAAACGGAAAGTACGAAACAGGAGGAGACTGGACAGGAAACCAATAAGGAAGATAGCGGGGAAGACGCATCAGAAGAAGCTGATACGGATGAACCGGTTGATTCGGTGGATTTGGAAGACGCAACGTCCCACGATCAATCGAGCAGCACAGAAGATCCCCTGTCTGCATACCCTTCAGAGAAAATCGAATACGCCCGTGTCTGGTTACAAGTGATCGGGAATAACGGCGTAGGGGAACTGAACGTCCGACATATTCCAGCCGGTGAGCAGCTGAATCCTTATGATGATAACAGCGTGGATTATCCAGAAGACGTCATTGTGTTAAGCGGGAAAATCATGGCAGATGGAATCGTCACCTATAGCGGCAATGGGGACGGCACGATCAATGTGTATGAGGTACCTTCCCATTGGCCGAGTAGTGAGCAGATAGAGGAAACTATGGAAGAGTATACGAAGGGGATCGTGGAGAATACAGAGCAGGTCTCAATTGGTGCGGGTGAGGATGATGAGGTTATAGGGCTGATTGGTAAAGTGAATATAGAGAGTTAAATTCACTCATGTGATTGTGAGGGATTGGGGAGTGAGTTAAATGAGAAAAGTGACAATCTTTTTGTTGGCAGGCTTATTCATATTTATGTTAGGAGTATATTTATCCACTTTATTAACCACTCATTGGGTTGTAGTTGGCACGTCACTTGCAATCATTGGAGGTTTCATGATGGGTGGCAGCTCATACTTCTTGCCGAAGATTAAAAAATAAGGGTAGAGTGGGGACGGTTCCCAGTCTACCCTTTTCAATTTTCTACAGCAATGATCCTAAAGTTGTAGGTTTAGAAATGTCCCCGGTTTACCGGTGGTGGCATAGGGGTGAATTTGGTAGAAGTTGGAGGTGTTTAGTTAAAGGGCCATTTTTAATAATTCGATAACAGGAACTATACTACTTGCTCTATCCATTCTTCAACAAACTTTAAAATTGGGTGTATGCTATTTTCTTCAAAAGGCGAATTAATGTTAGCTTGATCAATTAATTCTTTGAATGGTAGCTTGCCTCCATTACGACACATTTCCAGATAACCCTTCCATGCTTCCTTTGGGTTTTCTTTATGCATTTTCCAAAGTTGTACAGAACAAAGGTGTGCCAGATCATAGTCCATAAAATAGAATGGTGTGGTAAACAAATGACTGATTTGATAAAAACTCGTTCCGCTTTCTAGAAATTCATTGCCATCGTAATCACGTTCTGGAAGGTATTTATGTTCCAAATCTCTCCATTTAGATTTTCGTTCTTTAATAGAAAGTGATGGTTCTTCATATATACAATGCTCAAACTCATCTACAGCACTTGCTAAAGGCATATACATAAAAGCCGTTATTAAATGAGAATACTGATACTGTTTTGTATTCTCGCCAAAGAAAAGTTCCATCCATGGCCATGCAAGCCGTTCCATTCCAAAAGAAAATATTTCAGCTGAGTCATAGGGAATAATATATTCTGGAATATTCCAATGCCTGGACATATAAAATTGAAAGGCATGACCAGCTTCATGAGTGAATACACGAATATCATCGGCTATATCGTGAAAGTTGATGAACATGAAAGGCAGCTTACTTGAACCAATGTATGTAGCAAAGTTTCCGCCAATCTTATCAGGGCGTTGGTTGATATCAAACAAATCGTTACGCAAAATTTCTTCAAAAAAAGCTTTTGTCTCTGGTGACAGTTCTGTGAATAACGTTTTGAAAATGTCTAATCTATTTTGATGTGTACCTATTGGAGACGGAGAATTATCCGGAAAAAGGTATCCTTCATCGTAGTATTTAAGTTTCTGCACACTAATCCTACAGGTCTGAGAATTTCGTAGTCTAGATACGAAGGGAACTCCGAATTTTTCTACTTGAGACCTATATTTCTTTAAGTCGTTAGGCGTATGGCAGGTTCGGTTCATTCTTTGATAACCTAGTTCAACAAAGGACGGGTATCCTAACTTATTTGCTATTGTATTTCGTACACGAACAAGTTCGTCAAAAATTTCATCAAATCGTCTTTCATTTTTCTGGTAAAACTGAAATTTAGCCTCATGAGCATTCTTTCGCGTTTTTCGATCTGAGGAGTTAAGGTATGGAGTAAGTTCTAAGAGGTTAATTTTCTGTCCTAAGAAATTTGTTTCTGCTTTTCCAATGAGAGTTTGGTATTCCATTATGAGTTGGTTTTCTTTCTCCAATTCTAATTCTATCTTTGGGGAGAATGACCCTTGTTTTAATTCGGCGAGACGAAATACCTGTTTACCCCACCTATCTTCAAGATAATCTCTAAATGTGGCTCCGAGAATGGATTTGTAGTAATCTCCAACTAGTTTAAGATATCGAGATTCCATAACTGTAAAACCATGATATTCTTTCATAAGGCACTCATTATCCATAGCACGAAAATGTTGAAGTCTTGCATCATTAAATGCAGTTTCAAAGATAAAACGATGGTCATTAAGTTTTTGAAACAATTCACCCTGTTGTGCAGGGGATTTTGAATGCTCAAACTGCTGTAACAAGGCATTAAATGTGCTTTCATATTTGCCCATATTAATGGATACATCTTTTTCATGTATTCTTTTCATATATCCAACCCCCTATCTTGTGATTACTTTTCATTTTATATATATTACTTTAAAAAGTAAATAAAATTATATCAAAGAGTAATTTGTTTTCGACGTTACCATTCTTATAAGTTAGTTCTCAAATATCATTAGTAAAGCAATTGAATCACCTTTGTTAAAAAGTTTATTAACATCACCTTATCAAAATTTGGAAATAGTTCTTGTGTAAGTTTTTCGATTTTGAAATAATTGGTATGATGGGCATTAACTAATGATCAGCTACTTGATCAGGCTAGTGTCCTTCTTCAACTATTGGGCAGTTCTATTTAATAAGGAATTGTATAAAAAAAGTATTTGAAATAATTCACACCAATCAGTGATATGATTTGTTATATACCAATAATAGGAAGGTGAATGGAAGTGATTTTTTTAAGCCATCAACATAAAGATAAAGCTATTGTTGGGCCAATTGCACATGGATTAAAAGAAGTTTTTGGTGAAGAAAATATATTCTTTGATGACTGGTCAATACAACCGGGTCAAGGCATCATTGACGAAATGAATAAAGGATTAGAAAGATGTAAAGTTTTTTTCTTTTTTATTTCATCAAACAGTTTGGATAGTGACATGGTAAAGATGGAATGGCAAAATGCAATTATGAGAGAGAGTAAACACAATGTATTATTTGTCCCTATACGAATGACCAACATAGAGGTCCCAGCTTTATTAACTCAAAAATTATATCTAGATATGTATCATAACGGGATTGATATTACTTTGAAGCAAATGGTTGATTTGGTCAGAAACGGTAAGTTAACACCTGATGAATATAAACCTTACGAGAATATTGTTGCATATTCATATGTAGAGTCCGATTATGAGCAAAAAAGACGAAAAATTAACTTTTATATCTTTGCCCAGACATTTTACGAGCCAATTAGTCGATTTTTAGTTTGCGCAGATATTAGTCAGGAAGATGGCACGCTAAACATAACGGGTGGTGGAATGGTTGCTACAAATTATTACCCTAATGCAATTCCTAGCCATCCTAGTGGCAACTCCTTAAATGGATTTTACCTTGGCAGAGATAGTGGAATAACGCCCGGATTCCCTCTTCAACTTATCTTCACAGTTAAAAGTGATTTTAATACTCCTCACACGATTGATCTTATGAGAGAAGTGAAAGATAAGGAATTTAGAAGTATCCCAGTAACCCAGATAAATTCATTAAATGAACTTCCAAAATAAAATAGAAAAAGATATTAAAGTGCAGCTTTACTGAAAAATGGCGGTAAATAGCAAGCATTACATTTCAAATAAAGGTGGTTGTAATATGACTATGCCAAGACACTCACTGTCGGCGGGGGCGGTGGTTCTTAATGATGAAGGGAAAATCTTGCTTATTAAAGGTCCACGAAGAGGCTGGGAGTTTCCTGGCGGTGTAATAGAATTAGGTTAAACCATTGAGGATGGGATCATAAGAGAAGTGAAAGAAGAATCAGGAATTGACATTGAAATCATTAGATTTTGTGGTATTTATCAAAATATACAGGCCAATGTTTGTGCTACTTGTTGGCTTGCAAAAGCGACAGGTGGTAAACCGCAGACAAGTAGTGAAAATTTAGATGTTGGATTTTTTACTTTGGAAGAAGTATTAAATATGGTTACTTGGTCAAATTTCAGAGAAAGAATTGTTAAGATACTAAATGAAGAAGAACAGCCCTTTTATGTTCCATTTTAATAATTTTATTCAAAAAAGGGGGCATATGCTGAAATAGCAGCCACCCTTGTTCAAGTATAGAGGCTGGTTAATGGAACAAGAGGTGTGTTTCCTTAAGAAATCTTGATAACGGAGGGTTAGTATGGGCTTAGGTATTATTTACAGAAAGGCAAAACAAAGCGATAGAGAAGATTTATATGTGATGGCTAAAGAATTAGCAACGAGCTTTGATGTTAATAAACCTGACTTTTTAAATGTCTTTAAATTACTCCTAGGTGATGAAAATGTTGATTTGATTGTAGCTGATAAAGGAAATAAGCTAATTGGATATGTATTTATTTTTCACCATCCTGCTTTCTATGCGAATGGAATAATCTCCCTGGGTTGAGGAACTTTTTGTGTTAGAAGAATATAGAGGTAAGAAAATCGGGAAGCATTTAATGGCGGAGGCAGAGAATCTATCAAAAGAACGGGGTTCCAAGTTAGTAGCTCTTGCTACTAGAAGGGCAGATAGGTTTTATGAATCTATTGGATATGATGAATCTGCAAAGTATTTTAAAAAACATTTTAGTTAGTCTCAATAACTCCTGCTCTTTTGAATATTAAGGGACTTTTGCTGAAAAAGGAGACGTTCTTTGTTCAAGTAAAGGGCAGTTTAATTGAAGTCGACATTTTAAAAGATGGAGGAGTGTAATGATAAGAAAGCTTCCAATGGTGATTGCAATTGCTGGGGTTTCAGGCGGTGGGAAAACAACAATAGCTTCTTGCTTAAAAGAGAAGCTACCAAATAGTAAAACATTATATTTTGATAACTATGATTTTGATGGTCCCGACGACATTATTGAGTGGATTGAGAATGGTTGTAATCCGAATGATTGGGATTTATCACCACTTATTAGAGATATTAAAAAGTTACATACCGAACATCTGGATTACATTATACTAGATTTTCCATTTGCATATCTACATAGTAAAACAAGCAAACTCATTGATTTTGCAGTGTTTATTGAAACGCCATTAGATATTGCATTGGCTCGTAGAATAACAAGAGATTTTAAAGAGGGTTCTGCAAAGGATATATTACAGGAGTTAGATAACTACATTACTAGAGGAAGGCAGGGGTATCTTGCTATGTTAGATACCACAAAACCTAATTCTGATTTAGTTGTAGATGGTACACTTTCTATATCCGAGGTTGCAGCTATTATTGCTCAACGAATAGCTGTGTAAATTTTAGTGTGGGTCAACAACAGTACAGCAAGTTATATTCCATTAACAGTGAACAAGCAGCCGTCCTATATTCAAGTATACCAGCTAATATAAGTCAATATTTTTTAAGTAATCATACTAAATCAAAGATGGTATAATAAAATTGTGCATGACAAAGAAACTTCAAGATCTAAAATTGAAGTTTTTGTAAGTTGTGTAATTATTTGTATTGGTTTATGGATTATACATTTGCTTATGTTTTAATATGGCATAAATCCAATGCAATAGCTTGTTGGCGCAAGCTATGATGGCTACTTTGTGAGGCTTGCCCTCACTTCTTTTTTTATCATAATACTCTCGGATTTTCATGTTGCGATTATTGGTTAGTCCGCACTGTACAGCCGTATAGAGGGTCTGACGGAGTTTCGTAGAACCTCTTTTAGTAATCCGGTTAATCGAAGCCGTAAACTTACCAGATTGATATACCCTTGGATCAAGTCCTGCATAGGCAACTAGTTTCTTGGGATGACTAAACTGCGTGACATCGCCTATTTCTGAAATGAGATTCGCTGCTATTTTAGTACCTATTCCTGGGATTGATGTTAGAATTTCATATTCCTCAAACTCCGTCGCTAACTTATCAATCTCTTGTTCTAGTGCGTTTAGAAAGTCACGTTGTTGAAGAAGCATTTGAATATACATCTTTAATGTAATCAAGTGGCTGTCATACAACGTTTTCTTAAATGGATTTCGTTCTGCTGCTAGTTTTAACTTCAAAGCTTTTTCATAAAACCAACCATACGATCTTTTTCCTCCTAGACCACACATCTCCTTAGCTAATTCATCCGATGGAACCTTTAATACCTCATGAGAAGTAGGATAGAGGAGTAAAGTTTTTAAGGAAAGAGGTGCGTATAAATTGCTATAAACCCCTTTATATTCAGGGAATATCTGATCCAATATTGTTTGGAACTGTAGTTTCAGCTGTACATAGTTACGTGTTAAAGAATCGTGTTGCCTACATAGATTCCTCAAATTCATTGTTTGAACACTTTTCCTTTGATAGGCAACTAAGTCCTCTTTGTAGTACATCTCGCACAAATGTTTCGCATCGGCTGGATCGGACTTCACTTTTCGAAGACTACTTTTTTTCGTTTCGTAAGAAACAACGGGATTCACTAAGTAGTACACAATCCTTCTTTCCTCAAGATACTGTAAAATGGGTTCATGATAGTGCCCAGTGGACTCAAATACAATGACAGGATTTGAGTCAGCGTGTAGTTCCAGCTCTTTATAAAACATAAAAAAATCACGTAATCCTCTGGTATCATGCTTGAATTTAAAGGTCTTCCCGAAGGGGTGTTTTCTTGCCAGGAAAGCTTGAACTTGGCTTTCTCCTTTTGCGACATCCAGGCCAATCACTGGATCCATACGTTATCACATCTCCTTTTTGTAGATTTGTCGGTAGCCCCTGTCTATCTTGTAGTGTCATAGCTTCGCTTGTTATGCGGGGTCTATGCCCCAACCAGCCTCAAACATGTTTCTACAAGTAGGGGGTGGACAGTATAACGGCCGGGATCAAGTCCCACGGGCAGGTACGTCCTACCCCGACTACCTAAAGAATAACCTATAAAAAATAGGTCAACCAGAAAAATAATAAATCTGGTTGACCTTATAATACGAACGGGCAGGTTAGTTGAATATCATTCCATAAAATTAAGATTAGTTATATTACCATTTAAGAAAAGAATTTAATTGATAATTCAAATGAAAAAATAAAGGGAGTGTGATTAATTATTATCTGGTTATATATTTTAATTCCAATTGCTATTATTAGTTGTGTAGCAGTTTATTTGGAGAAAAAGTCAGGAATGGCTCCACCGGAAAAGACTCAGCAGGATATGAAAATAGAAGAAGCTAATAAGCAAACACATATAAATTCTTATGGTAGAGCAGATGATTAAGTATACTTTTGTTAAATTTATTAGCGTTAGGTTTCAAAGGGACTAATCCTACTAACGGGTAATGTCTCTTTTTTTCTCTATTCAATACAGGTATTGAAAATAAAAGGAACATAGGAGGCATGGGATATGAAGATCAATAGAATAGATCATGTGAGTATAAACGTAAATGATCTTTCAGAGGCTAAGGCGTTTTTTCTTGATCTAGGACTTGAAGTGCAAGCGGAATGGGAATTGGATGGAGAGCAGTTGGACAGAATAGTGGGGCTTAAAGGTGTGAAAACGTCATGTGTAGGATTGGGGATGCCAGATGGTCAGGCATGGATAGAGCTGGTCAAATTTCATACACCGTCTGATGAAAATGGAATTCAGCAACCTTTTGCCAATACGCTGGGTATCCGACATATTTGCTTTGCTGTTGAAGATATTGAAACGATTGTGGCCAATTTGAAAAAGAAGGGCACGGAAATCTTTAGTGAGATACAGCAGTACGAAGAAAGTTATAAGTTATGCTACGTTCGTGGTCCGGAGGGGATTATTTTAGAGTTGGCGGAGAAAATCAGTTAAATATTGAATGGGACTATCAATGATTTAGTTCTCCATCTTGAAAGATTTTTTCTTAAACTATCGGGTGCTTTAAACAAACAAGACGTTAAAAAGATGAAAACATCACGATACATAAAGTCTTAAAATCATGGCCCTTCCTCTATGTGCTGTATTCAGCATGCAGGGGGAAGACCCTTTTTCTTATATCTGTTTATTCTATGAAATATTGGGGATTCTTCTTAATAGTAACGAAAAAGGAGTGGACCTATGGAGTTAGATGGCAGAAAGTTAAAAGACAGGGCTATGGCCGCAATGAGTAAGTTCAAACACAATATGAAGGGGAAGTACTATTCTATCGCTGATATTCCCACAGCTTCCGTTCAGGAGCTGGGGGACTTCATTCAGATACACCCCGACACACATGAAATCAAGAAGCATCTTCTCGGCAATACCTATACCTTTTTTAGATTAAACGTGAACAACTACAGGTTCTACTTAGAGACCACCAATGGCCGCATTTTACAACTGGATGGTTCTTTAAATGGAAATGAATTGGTAACTTATCGATCCTATCGGGATTCTGATGATATAGATTCACCCGTTAAATTGAGTTAAAAATGGGCTTTCTTATAGAAGAGAGCCTGTTTTTTTTTATTGGCGGTCGGGCAACCTTTGAGTGGCTTCTGCCGTAATAAGGGCCTACAAAGTACAATTAGAGTTCTCAATACATAGATGAATATCGGTGCCTGACCCTCAGTACGAAAAATCGGGAGTCGTACTGATTCTTGCTCACGGTTTTTCAAAATGGGCCTGCTGCCATAAGGGATCCCTTTTGACCAATATTATTTATTTCGTGCTAAAATATCATTAGTGAAGAAAAGACATATATTAATTATTACGGAAGGAATGATGACGATGACGAAATTATCTTATAGTGGGCTAAAATATGGAGAAAATGATGTGGAAATAGCTTTATTGGTGGATGTACAAAATGATTGGATAGAGATCACACATACCAAAGAAGTGTCTCATGTTATGAATAAATCAACAGGTGAATATATAATAGTTAATCGAAACACTTTGAAATTCGAGGTTGTTTCCTAATACGACCTTATGAGAAACATTCCTTTTTTTGAACCGAGAATATAACGGTTCTTTTTTTATTGTCTTTAGCCTTCAAATTAACACCATAATAGCGTCAGTTTTAACACTATTACGATTGTCAGGTTGAAAAAAATGAAACGAACCAAGGAGTCAATCGTATAATTTGTATTGGCAAAAATAGTTTTAATCCAATACATTGGGGGACGGTTTAATGAGAAAAGATCCTCTTAAATTAACTCTAATAATCATCTCCACTACCATTCTTTTATATCATACTTTTCATTTGTTTTATCTTTGGTCAGAGATTCCGAATACAATCGCTATCCATTTTAGTAAAGGAGAACCCGATCATTGGGGTTCAAAATACTTCCTGTTCATCATGCCGATTGTAAGTATTTTAACCTGGTTCCTTATTGGATTATTAGTCAAAAAACCGGAGAAGTTGAACTATGTGAATTTAACAGAGGGGAAAAAGAAAATACAATATGTAAAGGCTGAAAAAGTCATGGTACTCATACAATACATGGGTGCTGTAACTTTCCTATTTGCTAATGAAGCATTTTTGAGAAACGCAGTTGGAATGGAGTCACGTTTGCCTTTTTCAATTGCACTCACTCTATTGTGTATTTGTTTTATCGCCCCTATTTATCATTTATTCTGGGCGGCAACGTTGAAAAATGAGAATGAAAAGAAAGGAACATAAAATGCATTTGAAAAAAGGATTGATTAGAGGAGTCACCCCATTTAGTTTCTTTATCATCATTTCACTGCTGTGGAATCAATTTCAAGGGTCATCAGCTATTTCAAACACATTCTTCTTTTATGGTCTGATTGCTTTTTTCTTGGGATTGGCAAGCGTCATATATGAAATTGAAAAATGGCGTTTCTTAAAACAAATTATGGTTCATTACTTGGCCATGCTGATGACTGTTTTTCCAACTTTACTTCTGAGCGGTTTTTATCCGCTTGATTCTTTCAGAGATGCAGTGAACGTATTTTTCCTTTTTAATAAGGTTGGAGTAATCTTGTTTTTGACTTCATATATTATTTTCACATGGCGTAAAAGGGCTTATATGAAAGCCCGGCACCAATAGTGCCTGACTGAATCTGTTGCTTTCAAAGGCATAGAAGCATAAGAACCGTCCCCGTGCTTCCCGTGCTTCCAAAATAATTAATGATAAGGGAATATTATGAATCCAATCTCACATGTTAAAAAGAGAAAATTAACACCAGACTTAGCACGAGGTTTTATGTTGTTGTTTATTGCATTGGCTCATGCGAATCAATTTATCTTTTTAAGTGACCTGGGAGTTACGTTAATCGATCAGTTCACTGTATTTTTCAGGCAGGTTTTCATTGATGGACGTGCCTTCCCTTTGTTTGCCATCCTTTTTGGATATGGGCTCAATCAAGTGTATAAAGGGCAAGAGAGAAAAGGGACCAATTGGAAAGATACGAAAAAAATTTTCAGGCGTAGAGGATTTTGGATGTTAGTGATAGGCTTTTTCCACGCCACTCTATTCTTTGCAGATATTATTGGGGTGTATGGATTTATCGCTCTCCTTTTTGCGAGTTTTTTCCTTCGATTATCCAATAGAAAAAGTATCATATTAACGATCTTTTTTCTTGTATTAGTGGGTCTATTTGCTCCGTCCATGCCAAGGGGCTTCGATGCATTAAATATGGAAGTCACGAATTCAGCCACGATTGAAGATCCCTTTGAGGCATTGATTACCCGAATGTTTGAATGGATGTTCTACACGCCTGTTCTGAGTTATCAAGTGATCCCAGGGGTGCTGATGGGTATTTTAGTTGCTCGTTTTCAGGTAATCGATCAACCTAAAAGACATAAAAAGGCACTACTCACGGTTGCCATATCGGGACTTTTCCTATCGACGGCCGGCGGTATCCCCATGGCGATGATGTCGTCATTGTTTTGGACGAGTTACAGTGATGGATTGGAAGTAATGGCAAAGTCACTTCATACTATCACTGGTTATGCGGGGGGAGTGGGATGGACCGCACTGATTGGACTCTTAGTCATTAAGGTCGAAGGGAAAAGCGGGCGCTTTACAAAGGCTATTGCGGCACTTGGACAACGTTCACTGAGTTTTTATCTATTTCAGTCCGTTATGTTTGTTTTGATCTTGGCCCCTTATGCTGGAGGTCTCGGTGGACACATCAATCAATTATGGAGTGATGTGGTTGCCGTATTGGTTTGGATTTTTACCGTAATGATTGCTCATTATATGGATCAAAGGTCAATAAGAGGACCTTTTGAGACTTTTTTAAGGAAAAAATCAGCCATTAAACAAACCATAAATATAGACAGTTAAATAAGTTGAAGGATGCGAAGAACCTCCGCCTAAGAAATGGGAGGAGGTTCTTTGCTACTTATCTACACAATGGATGTTGTTATGAATGATAAATTTTTTCACCTGATTGAACAGGCTTAGAGGAAATGTCCATCTAGGTCTTTTTGTATCCAAGAACCTATCACCCCAACCCCTTGATTTTTGTCGAATGTTCGTGGTCAATGGAAAGGATTTCCGGTTAAGATGTCGAAGAATTAAAGAAGATTCTTTTTCTTAAAGGAGACCTGATATGGTAGAGACTGTCCATCATTTAATTTTGCATGTGGTATTCATCCTATTTACGGTTCTTGCTTTTCAAATGGTTACGAATGGATCGGACAGCAATACAGAAGGGTTTCCCTTTAAGTTCTTTCTCATGAATTTTGCAATGTTACTGTTTACAATGATCTTCCCCGTTGTATACTCCAGCGGTTATGTGTACGATTTCAAAGTGATTCCATTCATCCTTGCCTTTCTCTATGGTGGTAAGAGAATGGGGTTCAGCACGTTCACCGCCATGCTGTTGATTGGTTTATTTACCAACCATGTAATGACTTTTTTGCTCGTGAATTATGCGATCTATGGTGTGTTGCTGATCCCTTTATCGAAATGGTATAAAAGGTTGACTTGGAAGAACAAGATGCTCCTCATTTCCGTCTTTTATTTCTTCATCCCGGTTACCAGGTCCCTTTATTTACTTCAGAACAATGAAGTAGAGCAGCTCACGCTTGTGGCAAGCTCTACCTTGATCATATGGATTACGCTCATCCTGACCTTGTATCTGATTGAAAACCGACTCGAACAAAACAGGATTAAAAAAGAGCTTATGAAGGCTGAAAAGTTTACTATCGTCAGCCAATTGGCTGCCTCCGTTGCCCATGAAATCCGAAACCCCATGACGACCGTAAGAGGATTCATGCAGCTTCTGCAGAGAGAAACGTTAACGACTGAACAGAAAAGTTTCATCGACATATCCATACAAGAATTAGATCACGCCCAAGACGTCATTAATCAATACCTCTCCCTTGCCAAGCCGCAGACGGAGGAATACGAGGTGTTCAGTCTGACTGACACCATGAATGAATCCGTTGACGTGATGTCGACGTATGCTGTGATGAGCAGCATAGAAATAAAGAAAAACATTGAAGCCGGACTGATGATCAAAGGAATAAAGATCGAAGTGAAGCAAGTGCTGCTCAACCTACTGAAAAATGCCATCGAGGCGGTAAAAGAAGATGGAGAAATCACGGCGAAAGCCACTTTACAAAACGACGGCCGGATTATGATCGTCATCCAAGATAATGGAGTCGGCATGCCACCTGACCAACTCAAAGTATTGGGCAGACCTTATTACTCGACCAAGGAAAAAGGGACGGGACTTGGTTTGACGGTTTGCTATCAACTTGTCAAACAGATGAAGGGGGAAGTACAGGTGGAAAGCGAGCGGGGAGTGGGGACGACGTTTCGGATATTCTTGCCTGGGAATGGATAGGGTGAGCTATGGGGACAGGTCCCATGGCACTACATAATCAAATATGGGTGTCTGCCCCCAGCACGGTAAAGCTTTAACGCCGGGGGCAGGCACCGTTTTTTTTTTTACGCGTTTAATAGGATCTTAAGAAAAATTTAAGAATTCTCCCATACTTCTTTTAAGAAATTTCATTTACACTATCACACTTGAAGGTTTTTTTATGTGTAATTAAACAATACTTAAAATCGATGATGAAATCCCTTTGGATATCTTCTCTCCAAAGGGTATGCTTATGAAAAAATAATAGAAAATAAATGAAAGCCCTAAATGATTCCATTAGCTGCCACGTAGATTACCAAAAACAACAAGCAATTTTAGGGGCAGCTAGTAAGAAAACGATGGAGATTTAGCGACTATCACTTTAGTAGGAGTGAAATAATGAAACCTTTATCAATATTAGTAGCGGATGATGAGGAGGAAATTGCTGATCTGATTGCTATCCATTTAGAAAAAGAAGGGTACCACGTGACGAAAGTATCAGATGGAGAAGAGGCTGTTCGTGTGGTCGAGAGTCAGGCCATTGATCTTCTGATTTTGGATATCATGATGCCGAAGCTGGATGGATATGAAGTCACCCGCCGCATTCGGGATCAGCATAATATGCCCATCATCTTTTTGAGTGCCAAGACATCCGATTTCGATAAAGTTCAGGGCCTGGTCATTGGGGCAGATGATTATATGACGAAACCATTCACACCGATCGAATTGGTTGCTCGCGTAAATGCTCAGCTGAGACGTTTCTTGAAGCTAAATCAACCTAAGGCGGCTACGGAAAGGAAAGATTCCGTGGAAAGTGGTGGATTGGTTATTTCCCCTGATCAACGTAAAGTGACTCTCTATGGAGAGAACATCGAACTAACGCCTAAAGAGTTTGATATTTTGTACTTACTGGCCAGTCACCCGGGAAAAGTATTTGGTGTGGAAAATATTTTTCAGCAGGTGTGGGGGGATGCCTACTTTGAAGGTGGAAATACCGTAATGGTCCATATTCGTACATTACGAAAAAAGCTTGAAGAGGATAAACGGAAGAATAAATTTATCAAAACCGTTTGGGGAGTGGGGTATACATTCAATGGGTAACATACTGCGAGGCTTCCGCTCAAAAATGATCTTACTGCTCGGACTAAGCATGTTGTTGTCTGCTGCAATTACATACCTATTCTTTAAAGGACTCCAATTGTATTATTATTCAAATGTGAATTATGGAGATTCATTAGGTTATTTTCGGATTATCATTCGTAATATTGGAGACTTCAACGTCTTTTTACTAGTATTCATCCTGCTTTCGATCTTCTTCTTCTTTTTACTTACAAAACCCTATTCTGCCTATTTTAATGAGATTTCAAAAGGAATTCATTCTCTCGCCCAGGGTGACTTCAAGCATCGGGTTCAAATCGAGTCGAATGATGAGTTCAGTGATCTTGCCGAAAGCATCAATCTCGCCAGTGAAAAATTGGAACAAGCCATTGAAAGGGGAGACTTCTCGGAAAGCAGTAAAGAGCAGTTAGTCGTCAATTTAGCTCATGATCTTCGTACACCCCTCACCTCGGTTTTAGGATATTTAGATTTGATTCTTAAGGATGAGAATTTGACGAAAGAACAAGTCAGACACTTTTTAACGATTGCCTTTACGAAATCTCAGCGTTTAGAAAGACTGATTGATGAATTATTCGAAATCACGAGAATGAACTATGGCATAATGCCCATTAAAAAAAATCATATAAATGTAAGTGATCTCCTTAATCAATTAAAGGAGGAATTGTACCCTGTCTTCGAGAAGAATGATTTGATCGCTAGAGTGAATGTGACTCCGCAATTACCTGTATTGGGTGATGGAGAGCTCTTGGCACGCGTGTTTGAAAATCTTCTTACCAATTCGAATCGCTATGGGAACGATGGCCAGTTTGTGGATATTAATGGCTTTATTGATTCCGGGAAAGTGGTGATTCAGATTGTGAATTATGGAGATCCCATTCCCCAGAATGAGCTGCCCCATCTCTTTGATATGTTTTATACCGGTGACAAAGCACGTACTCATCATGGAGGCGGCACCGGGATTGGCCTCTTCATTGCCAAGAATATCGTGGAGCAGCATGATGGTACCATTACGGCCGAAAGTAGTATCATACGCACCATTTTTGAAGTGCGCTTGCCGCAGGATGGTGAAAAACCGAATGAATGATTTAAGAAAAATTTAAAATTTACCCCACTCTTTATTTAAAAAGTTTTCCCTACACTTATAAGCAACTAGAAGTAAGGAGGAAACGCATAAATGAAGAAGTGGGGATTTTTATTATTATCCTGCCTGGGGTTAACTTCCGTCTATATGGGACCTTTGTCTGAACCGGAAGTGAATATTCAAAGCCATGTTCAATCTGAAAATGGTATCGCAGAGGGTGCAGATATCCAAGAAATCGAAATGACAGAGGATCAAATCTATAAAGGTGACCTGCTTTTGGTCAACAGTGAATATCCTGTTCACCAGGAAAGCATTCGATCGGATATCGTCAATTTATCGGCAAACAATGAGCTGGCACAAGGGTACGTATTGTTAGGCGGTGACATTTCATTATCAGAGGATATTGCCCATACATTCTCAGAGATGGTTACTGCTGCTAAAAAAGATGGTCTTAATCATTTCGCCATTACAAGCGGCTTTCGGGACTTTGATGAGCAAAGTGTGCTTTATCAAGATATGGGTTCTGACTATGCCTTGCCAGCAGGATATAGTGAACATAATCTGGGTTTATCCCTTGATGTAGGATCTACTCAAATGAAGATGGCGAATGCACCAGAAGGAAAGTGGATAGAAAAAAACGCTTGGAAATACGGATTCATCTTACGTTATCCAGAGAATAAAAAGGACATAACAGGAATTGAATATGAACCGTGGCACATCCGCTATGTTGGTTTCCCTCATAGTGCCATTATGAAATCAAAGAATTTCGTATTAGAAGAATATCTAGAATACCTGAAAGAAGAAAAAACGATTTCTGCCAGTGTAAATGGGGAAAAATTTGAGATTTCTTATTATCCTGTTACAAAACGTACGACCATTCATGTGCCTGCTGATCTTCGTTATGAGATTTCAGGTAATAACATCGATGGTGTGATTGTGACAGTGTTTCCTGATGCGGAATGAGACGAACGAAATGAATGAAAGGCATGATGGTACATGGCTAAAAAAATAGCACTCGTTTTGACGATTCTTCTTTTCCTTTCATTTTCATGGTGCCAATCTTTGGGTTAATGCGTGCTTTGGGAACAGTTTGCCTAGGTACATGAAGCATATGTTCTAAAAAAATTGAATTAGTAGTAACTTAATGAATATGCAGGATACATTCACAAAGAATAGAGGGATAACCTATGAATATTATTCGTGCGAGTGAATCAGAAAGTAATAGAAGAAATGAGATGAGTACAATCTTTGTAGACGGATTCTATCAATGGCTGAATTATTTTTCAAAAGATAAGGCTAAACTTTACAAGACATTTGCCCATATGTTTAATGAAGAGGTCTTTTATACGGCAGTAGTTGACGATCGTATTGCGGCTATAGCCGCTTGCACTACAAACAATATACCTTCTGTAAGACTGAAATATAGTGAATTTAGAAAGCACCTCGGCTTATTCATGGGGAGTATTGCTTATGTCATTCTCAAAAAAGAATTTGAGAAAAAGCAATATCCTTTTCAACTTTCTGAAAAGATGGGTGCAATCGAGTTTGTGGCAACGTCGGTAAAGTATAGAGGACAAGGTGTGGCAACTGAACTGCTAAAATCGATCATACATTCAACTTCATACGACGAATATGTCTTAGAAGTAGCAGATACCAACATAAGTGCTATCAAGCTTTATGAAAAACTGGGTTTTGCAGAGTTCATGCGTATTCCTCAAAAGCACAGTGAAAAAAGTGGTGTCAATGATCTTGTCTATATGAAGCATGTGAAGGTGAAAGATGTGGGGGACTAAAGAGCCTATGGAATGACTGATTTTTGGAAAAACAGGTTAGTACATTTAGCTCCAATACTCTAGAAGAAAAGAGATGGCATAACAGGTTCTGCTTAACATCATACTAGTAGCAAAACCTTTAAACGGAGGATCATGTCGTGGAGAAAAAAATGTTAAGCGTACTCATTTCCTTATGCCTGATTTGCTTCCCATTCTTATTCAGGAGTTCTAGGATGAAGCAGAACTTAATCGTTTTCTTTTCAAAGGGCGTTGTGTCCACTCTAGTTGATACATATGTTGTGTCGGAGAAACGTGTTGCCTATCCAATTCGCCCTTTTCCAGGAGTGTTTAAGACCAATATTGTTTTTGATATGTTGTTTTTTCCATTGTTGATGGTTAGACAAACTTATAATGACGGGTTATGGAAGGGAAGCACGGGGGGAAGCACGGGGACGGTTCTTATGCTTCCAAAGCAAGACCGTCCCTGTCCTTAATAGTGGCGCCTGACCCCAAACACGGTAAAAGTTTAACGTACCGGGGGCAGGCAACGTTTTGGATTATATATAAATATCCGGTCTCCCAAAGATGGGGACCGGATATTATTGAATGGTGCTTGTCTCAGGGAGGGAGAATCAATGCATCATCATTTCATCAGCGATTTCCTCGCCACTTAAGTCAGAAGGGTAGTAGGTTGGCCAGTTAATGACTTCCTCCAGCAACGCTTCCCGGTCATCTCCCCAATACAAGTGATAGTGATGTGAATCGGTTGGGGCAATGCTGTGATCACTAAACTGGATATAGTTTGGCATCTTTCCTTCCGCCTCGTCAGCAAGCTTGAAGATATAACGCACTCCACGGTTTCCCTTCTCATAGGTTAGAATTTCATACCTGTCATACGTATAGCTTCCAGACGATTTTTTTCCATCTTCATAGAAGGTGAACGTATCCCCATCAATCTTGATACGCTCGACGCCTGTTTTGTATCCGATTGTATAGTACTGTTTATACTCTTCGGCCGTCTTATCTCCGTCTTCTGCTTTGTGAGCAAATACTTCATCGAGGGTACCATCCAGTAAATAAGGGTAAACGGACTGCCAGTCACCTTCCCAGTCAGAAAGCTTACGATCTTTCACTTGATCATCTTCAAAGTACCCATCATAAATCTTCTGCGCTTCTTCATCTAATTCATGGCTATGTTCATGGTCGTGCTCTTCCGGTTCTATATCAGGTGCTCCTTCCAATGCTGTATGCAACTGTGTCAGGTTATTTCTCATCAGTGAAAAATAGTCTTCATCATTTTCAATATCTTCATCTGTCAGTACAGACAGGTTATGAAGTCTGAGTGTTTCTGCACCTATTTCATCCCTTACGACTCCAGCTATTTTCGTCGTAATGTTCTGTTCAAAAAAGACATGCTTTAATCCATATTCTTTAGCTGTCTCTACAATGGTCTGTAGTTCCTTCTGAGACGGTTCCTGTGTCGGGCTCAATCCGGAAACAGCAATCTGATGTACACCATACGCTTCTTCCCAATAGCCATAGGCGGCATGAGAGACGATAAAGTGATTGCCTGATGTTGCTTCCAGTTCTGTCTCAAACTCCTGATCAAGAGCTTCAAGGTCAGCCTTGAGAGTTTCATAGTTTTCATTAAACAGTGCCTCTTCTTCAGGCTTCAATTCTACTAATACATTCTTGATGTTCTCTGCTAATTCAATGGAGCGGATTGGATCCAGCCAAACGTGAGGATCGTGATCACCGTGGTCATGATCCTCTTCATGATCGTGGTCATGAGATCCTTCATTAAGCTCAATCCCTTCAGCTGCTTCAACAACTGTCACATCTTCAGCCTCTACAGCCTTAGCGATTTTTTCAGCATACGCCTCAAGCCCTGCGCCATTCATAATAAATGCATCTGCTTCAGCAATGGCCATGACATCTTTAGAAGTGGGCTCGTATGTATGTGAGTCCGATCCCGGTGGTAAAAGTGATTCAATCTCAGCTTCCTCGCCAGCAATCCGTTCTGCAAAAAACTGCAGGGGATATACAGTAGTGAAAATTTTCACCGGATCAGTTGAAGACGCTGCCTGTTCCTTACTACTTTTCTCCTTTTCTTCTCCACATGCAGCAAGGGAGAGGACCATTAATAAACAAAATAAAGCCATCCATTTTTTTCTCATATATATCCTCCTTATGATTTCTTGAAATAATATATCGTAATTATTACGATTTGTAAATAGTAATTATTACGATTTATAGATGGCAGTAGATGGTGCCAAAGGGACAGGTACCTTGGCTGCGCAGTGAACTAATGAAAGAGTAGAAAATAGGATGTTGATTATGGAATGTGTGAAGGGGATGAGTTGGAATGTCAGATTGAGAGTTTGCAAGTGTAAGGGTGGTGGATTGGGGAGGTGTATCGAATGGATTTTTACGAAAGATATGTCTAAGTCTTTTTCCTTTTGGTAATCCTAGCTAGTGATGACCCCAACCATAATGTAGCTCTGATTTGTTTTCAAATTAATCTACGGTTTTATGATGTAGGGGTTATTTTTGTTTAGGGTAGTGATGCCTGACCCCAACACGGTAAAGGTTTAACGTACCGGGGGTCAGACACCGTTTTTCTATTCGCTCGGTGCCAACAATTCATTGTAAGAAGAATCCTCCAATGTATCTTTGCTTTCCGTTAGTACCCATTCTTTTGGAGTCAACTCAGGATGAGAAGTTAAATACCCCTGCATGATTTCAAATCCGATTTTATAATTCGACCAGAGGGGAATGCCTTTCGACGGGTTTCCGGCAAAAAGATTTTGGTACTCCTGATAATCGTACGAATCCAGCTTACCACTCAACTCAGTGAAGACCTTCTCCTTCTGTGCGGCCGTCAGGGGTTCGGTCCAAGGCGATACTTTATCAGGATAAACAATCCTGGCAAAGGAATCTGCCTTACCTTCCATGATGATGGAGTCGAGTAAAGTGGGCCTTCCATTTTGGTGTTCCATATCCACAGAGTGAAAATATTCATGGGCAACCGTATTTTTAACCGCGCTCTTTGCATAGGATGGGTCGGTTAGTAGTATCATAAACTCATCTGTAAACGTGACACCTGATGATCCTTCCATCTTCTCTATCGGAAAAGTGAAGTCAGGATTGATCGGCATCAGGAACACCGCTTTATCCTTACCAGGCAATAGCTCAGCAGATTTCATAAATGCCTCTTCTACCAAGGTTTGAACTTCTTCCTGCTTCTGTAACAATTCTACAGTGTTTTTCTCCAATTGCTCGATATCCGTATCTCCAGTAAAATAGGCGAAATAATCGCTTCCGATGTCGATCCCTTTTTCCTCGGCCATCGCCTGGAAAGGCTGAACGACTTTTTCACGGTACAAATCTTCTTTTTCGTATTTCTTCTTACCCTTCGCTTCTGATGCGTAATCTAGTATTTTGTCATAAAGCAGAATAACCGTTAAGGTCTGCCCGTTATGCTTCACCTGAAATTCTTTTGCTTCCGGAATATCCTCTGAACAAGCCGTTAAAGCACCAACGAAAAGAATGGCAAATGCCAACAACCAAAATTTTTTCAATCACTTCACCCTTTATTTGGAATTTTCTTTATTTTACCATAATGAGAAGAGAAAGAATGATTAGATATACAAAAAAAGGAAAAATATAGAGTGGATTTTCTGCTTCCAAAAGGGACAGGTCCCTTGTCCTAGATGTAAACGAAGGATTGGCTCTTAATTAAAAGTCCAACTATTACAGTGTTCTTTATCTTTGTAAAACCTAATTATAAAATAATTTAAAAAACTTTCTAAAAACCATTGTAAAACGCTTTCAATTTTCTTATAATTGAAAACAATCAACAACTAAACCGATTTAGTAAATCGATTTACTCATTTGGATAATACAAATACAAAAAAAAAGAGTACAACCAAAATTTTTTCCTTTGTTACTAAACCGATTTAGTAATAAATGGTATGGAGAAGGATTTATGAAAAGAATAACGATTTCAGATGTGGCACAGCATGCCGAAGTATCAAAAAGCACTGTCTCTCAATATATGAATAAACGATTCGACTACATGGCGCCGAAAACGAAGGAGCGCATCCGGATGGCGATCGAGGAATTGGGCTATCAGCCGAATATCGTGGCCAGAAGTTTGAAGCAGAAGTCGACGTCCACCATTGGTGTGATCGTGGCGAATATTTTACACACCTTTTCAACACAGACGATCAGGGCAGTGGAGGACATTTGCAATGAGCAGGGGTTCCATATCATTGTTTGTAATGCAGATGACAATCCTGAAAAGGAACGTGAATACATCGAGATGCTGAGAGCGAAGCAAGTAGACGGACTCATCATCTTTCCGACAGGCGGGAACATTGAGTTGTATCAAAGGATGGTCAAGGAAAAGTATCCTCTCGTATTTGTCGACCGAATCGTTGAGGGTCTCGAAACGTCATCGATCATGCTTGATAATGAAAGCGCTATTAAAATGGCCGTCGATCATTTTGCTGAGAAGGGATACGATCGGATCGGCATTATGACCACTTCCTTGCATCGACATGTGACTCCCCGTGTGGAACGGATCAATGGATTCAGAAAAGCGCTACGAGAGAAGGGAATTCCTGTTCGCGAAGAATATATCAAGTCAATGGAAATTGAATTCATACAGGATGGTCTCCATGACATGCTTTCAGCCGATGAACCGCCTAGGGCATTGATTGCCGGGAACGACCTGACGTTGATTGAGATCTTAAGGTATATCAAGACAAATCATATCCGGGTGCCGGAGGAGTTGGCACTGATCGGGATAGACGATGTATCATTTGCAAGTTTGTTTACGCCGGAACTGACAACGATTGCTCAACCGACGTTCGAAATGGGAAAACAGGCTGCTGAATTATTATTGAACAAAATAAAAGATCCGGACTTTATCGAAGAAAAGCATATTTATCGATTCCGACCGGAGATGATGATTCGGCAATCTTGCTGAAAATGTGAAAGAAAGAGGGGGATGGCACCATGAAAGATGTAATCACCATTGGAGATGCCATGATTACGATGAATCCGACATCAAAAGGACCCATGAGATTCGTTCATTCATTTGAACGGAATGTAGGGGGAGCGGAATTGAATGTCGCCATCGGATGTGCGCGGCTGGGGTTGGATACCGGCTGGATCAGCCGATTGGGGAATGATGAATTCGGCCGTTATATCCAGCATTTTGTGAGGGGAGAAGGAATCGATACTTCCCAGGTGAAGCTGGTAGACGGGTATCCGACTTCCGTCAATTTCAAAGAGGTGCTGGAGGATGGGGCGGGCCGGACGTTTTATTACCGGTTGAATTCTCCTACACTGACCCTTACGCCTGATAGTTTGGAAGAATCCTATATTGCCAATGCGAGAATCTTACATATTACAGGAGTATTTCCAGCGATAGATGAAAAAAATGTTGCGATCATCAAGCATGCAGTCACAATCGCGAAACGGAATGACGTACTCGTTTCCTTCGATCCAAATATCCGATTGAAATTGTGGAGTAGAGAGAGAGCGAAGGAAGTGCTATCAGACATCCTTCCATTCGTGGATATCCTGCTGACGGGAATGGATGAGGCCGAGCTCCTCTTTGATACAAAGGATGAAAAGGAAATCATCGAAAAGTCGAAACTGCTCGGGATCTCCTATATCGCGTTGAAAAAAGGTGAGGAAGGTTCGGTGGGCTGCCACAATGATGAAATCATTCAATCAGCTCCTGTCACAGCCAGGAAAGTGGTCGACACAGTGGGTGCGGGAGACGGCTTCGATGCTGGCTTTTTATATGGAGTCCTGCAGCAATGGCCATTAAAGAAGATATTGATGTTTGCAAACACAATCGGTTCCATGGTGGTCAGTGTATCCGGGGATAATGAGGGGCTTCCTTATCTTGAAGATGTACTGGTACAGCTGGGGGAAAAAGAATTTATCGAACGTTGATTAACTTGTTTCCTAAAGCGGAGAGAAGAAAGGGGAGCTCACTTGATGATGAAGAGGATGATTGAAACGATTCTGCACGAGAATGCACTTGTGCTGGCGGGGATCGACAAGAAAGAAACCGATGAGCTGCTCAATAAGATCAAGGAAGCAACGCGCATCTTTCTATATGGTGAAGGACGTTCCGGGTTGATCGGTAAGGCATTTGCGATGAGGCTGATGCACTGTGGATACAACGTATATGTCATTGGCGAGACGATCACGCCGAGCATCGGCAAAGGTGATCTCTTGATGGGAATCAGTGCATCGGGCACTTCGCCTTCGCTTTTACATCATTTCTCGAAAGCGGAAGAAGTGGGTGCGGCTACCTTTGTAGTAACCGCTTCTAATGAACATGGACTGCTTGTGGGTGGAACACTTGTGATTCCGGCAGCGACGAAACGCCGGCGCAAGGACGAACCTGAAACGGTTCAGCCGCTTGGAAGCCAATTCGACCAAAGCGCACACCTTCTGCTAGATGCCATCATTCTTGCCCTTCTCGAAGGAAGAACCGAAAACGACGAACTGTTTAAAAGACATGCGAATATAGAGTAGCAATCCAAATTCAGTATGGTGGTGAGAACATTGGAAGTGAACGTATCACATAAGGAGTTACGGAAATTGGCTGCCGCTAAACTTGTCGGAGCAGGACTGGATTCACACCATGCGGGGGTTGTGGCAGATGTCTTGGTTCATGCCGACCTACGGGGAGTCAGTTCCCACGGAGTACTGAGAACCGAACACTACGTCAGAAGGCTGCATGAAGGGGGACTGAATAAGAACCCATCATTCTCGTTTGAACAGACCGGACCTTGCTCAGGAATTTTCAATGGGGATGACGGCCTGGGTCATGTAGTGGCAAAGAACGCGATGGAAGAAGCGATCAAACTTGCGAAGAACAATGGGATTGGAATGATCACCGTCACAAACAGCAGCCATTGCGGAGCATTATCCTATTTTGTCCAACAGGCAGCTGAAGAAGGACTGATCGGTGTCGCGATGACACATACCGATAAGATCGTCGTCCCGTTTGGAGGAGCAGAGCCCTTCCTGGGGACGAATCCGATCGCGTATGGATTTCCTGCAAAGAAACACAAGCCCATCATTTTGGATATGGCGACGAGCAATGTCGCCCTTGGGAAAATCCTTTACGCCAAGGAAGCAGGGAAGGACATCCCTGAAGGATGGGGAGTGGATGAACAAGGGGGTGTCACGACGGACCCCAATAAAGTAAGCGCATTAACTCCATTTGCAGGTCCAAAAGGATATGGACTCGGCATGGTGGTGGATATCTTTTCAGGATTATTAGCCGGTGCAACCTTTGGTCCCCATATTTCGAAAATGTATGGCGACTACAACCAGAATCGGAAACTGGGGCACTATGTCTGCGCGATCAATCCTACCTTTTTTACCAATAAAGAGGAATTCCTCGGCTCGATGGACAGGATGATCGATGAACTTCATGCAGTGAAGCCCGCTGAAGGTTTCGATCAGGTATTCGTACCAGGGGAGCCGGAACAGATAAAGGAAGAGAATCATCTGAGAGAAGGGGTCCCAATTACCGAAACAGTTTATCTGTATCTGCGATCGGGAAGGTGACGATTTACCTTGAAAGGGGTGATGAGGAGAGGGGTATTTTCTTCAAGAAGATCAAACTCTTTAACGCATGTTCAAGGCGGAAATGAAAAAACAAGGGGGAAATGAAAATGAAAAAATTCAAATGGGTTGCAATGATCACAGCCATCATGCTTCTTCTGTCAGCTTGTGGATCGGAATCATCTTCAGGCAGCGGAGGAGAAAAAATAAAATGGAAATTCGGACATCTGGCGGATGAGAATCATATTTGGCATAAAACAGCTTTGGAGTTCGCTGATTTAGTCAAAGAAAAGACGGATGGTCAAATTGAAATCACGATCTATCCAAGTAATCAGTTGGGTGGGGAAACCGATACGATCAACAGTATCAAAGCGGGAACGGCCGACCTGGTCATTTCTGGTGAAACGATGGCAAACTGGTCTCCGAAAGCTGCATTGATGGCTGTGCCATACGCATTCAGGGATGCAGACCACCTTCAAAAAGTAGTAGAGGGAGACATCGGTAAGGAGATTGAAGAAGAGATTAAAGATAAAGTCGGTCTGACGCCTCTTTATTATCATACACGTGCACCGCGTAATTTAACGTCAAAAGAACCGATCAGTTCACCTGACGATTTGAAAGGATTCAGCATGCGCGTTCCGAACGTCCCTTTATTCCTTGATGCATGGAAAGCGGCAGGAGCGAAACCTCAGGTCATGGACTTCAATGAAGTATTCACCGGCTTACAGCAAAATGTGATCGATGGTCAGGAAAATCCTGTTGACCTTATCCACAGCGGCGGATTATATGAAGTGCAAGACTATGTGAATGAAACAGAGCATGTGTATTCATGGATTTATATCCTTGTAGGAAACAAGCAATTTGAAAAGTTGAGCGATGAAAACAAGAAAGCGGTTCAAGAAGCGGCCAAGGAAGCTCAAGCATTCGGAAAAGACCTTTTTGATAAAGAAATCACAGAATATGAGAAGAAGTTGAAAGATGAAGGCATGAAATTCAATGAAGTCGATCAGGATGCTTTCCGGGAGGCGATGAAGCCGGCGATCAAAGAGAGTTTGACTGACGAGCAGTATAAATTATATGAAGACATCCTGGCAGAGAAATAAACCATGTAAGGCATATGTGAAGCATATGCCTTCTTTATAGAAAGGAGTGGGGGAGAATGAAGGGGACAAACATCCTTACACGGACACTGGAAGCGGCGACGATCTTATCGTTTCTCGGTGTCATCGTAGTGGTGCTGATACAAATCCTTTCCCGGTATTTGCCATACACAGCCGTCTGGACAGAAGAACTCACGAGATTTCTGTTTATCTATGCAATTTCCTTCGGAGCACCGCTTGCACTGAAGAATAAAGAATTCATCAGTGTGGATATCTTAACGGGGTTATTGCCTAAAAAAATTCAAGAGATATACGAAGCGTTCATTTATTTAGTCGTTGTCGTTCTTTCCTTTGTCATAGCCTATCATGGATATACGTTCATTTCTGTCGGAAAAGGGCAGACATCAGCGACAATGGCCGTGGATATGTCCGTTATCCATGCGAGTATTACGATATCCTTTGTGTTCATCGCCATCTATGCGATCATGCATGTCATGAACGCATTCATAAGTCCGAAAGAAAGGAGTGAAAGCTGATGTTAGCAGCCATTTTATTTATTTCATTTTTAATTCTTATCTTTATCAGTGTGCCCATTGCATTCAGCTTAGGAATCTCTTCCATTATTTATCTACTTATCGCCGATATCCCTCTTTCCATCGTCCCTCAAAAAATGTTTGCAGGGCTGAATTCCTTCGTACTATTGTGCATACCTGGATTCATTTTGGCAGGAAACTTGATGAATGCAGGCGGGATCACAGAGCGCATCATCGGCTTTACAAATAATTTCGTCGGTCATATCAGAGGGGGACTTGGCCTTGCGAATGTAGGTTCTTCCATGGGGTTTGCCGGTATTTCGGGTACCGCCCTAGCAGATACAGCGAGTATAGGGGCCGTGATGATCCCAGCGATGAAAAAAGAGGGGTACGATGCGGACTTCTCGGCAGCCGTCACCTCTTCATCATCGACTGTTGGTCCTATCATTCCGCCGTCATTGCCGATGATCATTGTTGGAACTCTCGCGAGCGTATCGATCGGGGATCTGTTCTTGGCTGGTGCCGTTCCTGGTGTCCTGCTGGGATTAAGTTTGATGCTCGTCACGTATATCATTTCAGTGAAACGCAAATATCCGAAGGGTGAACGACAGCCGATCGGCGTGATCGCTAAATCTTTTACAGGTGCGTTCTGGGCATTATTAATGACCTTTGTTATTTTATTTGGGATTCTGGGAGGCTACTTTACGCCAACAGAAGCTTCCATCGTAGCCGTCGTGTATGCGTTAGTGGTCGGGATGTTCGTCTATAAGGAACTGAAATTGAAAGATCTTCCTAAGATCCTACTGGATTCCATGGTCAGCACAGCCTCCATCATGTTCCTGGTCGGCTTTGCCAATTTGTTCGGATGGATTTTGGTGAGTGAGCAGATTCCGATTCTCGTAGCAGATGGAATCCTCGGTATATCGGACAACCCAATTGTGGTCATTCTCTTAATCAACTTGTTGCTGTTGTTTGTAGGAACATTCATGGAAACCATTGCAGCACTGGTCATATTATTTCCGGTCTTGTTACCGGTGGCATCGAGTGTAGGAATGGATCCGGTTCATTTCGGCGTAATGATGGTGCTGAACCTGGTCATCGGATTATCCACCCCGCCAGTCGGCGTGTGCTTATTCGTTGCCTCGAGTATCGGGAAGGTATCCATAGGGAAAACGTCAAAGGCATTGCTGCCCTTCTTGGGAGCGAGTCTAGTCGTGCTCTTACTGGTAGCCTTTATTCCTGAAATCACTCTATTCCTGCCTGGTTTATTCAAATAGATTACTAGAAAGAAAAGGGGTTGCTTATCCATGAAAGCCGTTCAAGTCACCGGACCACATCAGTTGAGCATTGTGGAAAGAGAGAAGCCTGTCATCACCCATGAACAGGACGTTTTGATCAAAGTGAAAATGGTAGGCATCTGCGGATCGGACATTCATATTTATCACGGGACCAATCCCCTTGCCACCTTACCGAGAGTCATCGGACATGAAGTCACAGGGGTCGTGGAGGCTGTCGGGGATGATGTAGACACGCTTTCTGTAGGGGATAAGATAGTCATTGAACCGATTGAGTCCTGCGGTCAATGTTATGCGTGCCGCTCAGGCCGGGGAAATGTGTGCAGTAACCTCGAAGTTTACGGGGTCCACCGTGACGGAGGCATGCAGGAATACATGGTCATTCCGCAAAAGCTGGTTCATAAAGTGAAAGAAGAACTGGATTATAAAGAATCGGTCCTGGTCGAACCGTTTACGATCGGGGCACAGGCGAATTGGCGAGGTGATGTCAGGGATGGGGACACAGTCTTCATCATGGGTGCCGGACCGATCGGGCTATGCTGTCTTAAAGTCGCGAAAGCAAAAGGCGCCACAGTGATCATCAGTGATTTAAATGAAAGCCGCCTCGCTTTTGCCAAAGAGTGGGGGGCGGATCATACGATCGATGCCTCCCGAGTACATGTCATAGAAGAAGTCATGGAGCTGACAAAACAGGAGGGAGCAAACGTAGTCATTGATGCCGTCTGTATCCCGCAAACCTTTGAACAATCCATCGAAGTAGCATCTGCAGCAGGACGGGTGGTGGTCCTCGGGTTCGATGAAAGGCCATCCCACATCACGCAGCTGCCGATCACGAAAAAGGAAGTGACGATCACAGGGTCCAGACTGCAGACGAATCAATTCCCTGTAGTCATCGAGATGTTCAATGACCGGACAATCGATACGAGGGGAATGGTGACGCAGGAATTCCCGCTGGAACGAATCGAAGAAGCGATCCGCTTAATCGAGACATCACCAGAAGACGTACGGAAGGTGGTCATTTCATTCGGGTGATGCGAAAAGACTCTAAAGTAGGAAGGAAAGATGCGCTATGATCAAAAAAATCGACATACTGAATCGAATGATGGAATCCGGAGTAGTGGCTGTGGTGCGTGCAGAAAATAAGAGAGACGCTGAACGGATATCGGATGCCTGCATCCAGGGCGGGATCAAAGCCATCGAAGTCACCTTCACCGTCCCGGGGGCTGAAGAGGTGATCCGCTCCTTGAAAAGCACATTCGGAACAGAAGAACTCATCCTGGGGGCTGGAAGTGTCCTGGATAGCGAGACAGCGAGAATCGCCCTATTGGCGGGTGCAGAGTATATTGTCAGTCCCTGCTTTGATAGAGATACGGCTAAGCTATGCAATCGATACGGGATTCCATACATGCCGGGCTGCATGACGATTACAGAAATGAAGACCGCTATGGAGTATGGTGCCGATGTCGTGAAGTTGTTCCCGGGGAATACGTTCGCACCTTCCATCATTTCATCCATAAGAGGGCCGATTCCTCAAATCTCTGTGATGCCTACAGGAGGGGTCAACCTCCAAAATGCGGCAGAGTGGATCAAAAGTGGGGCGGTTGCCATAGGAATCGGAAGTGACCTGACCAAGCCTGCGTCCCTTGGAAACTATGATGAAGTGACAAAACTGGCAACACAATATTGCGAGATAGTGAGAGAAGCAAGAGCTGCAAAAATGTATACATAAGAAGAGGAGGTTCAATCGATGAAGATGACATTCAGATGGTATGGAGAAGGAAATGATAGTATCTCCCTCCAGCAAATCAAACAGATTCCTGGTGTGGAAGGGTTCGTCTGGGCTCTCCATGATGTCCCTGCCGGGGAAGAGTGGCCATTGGACAAAATAGAGGAAGTCAAGAACCAGGCTGAACAATTCGGATTGAACATTGATGTCGTGGAAAGTGTAAATGTTCATGAAGATATAAAGCTTGGTTTGCCTTCCCGCGACAAATACATTGAAAACTATAAACGAACAATCGAGAAATTGGCCACTGCCGGTGTAAAAGTGATTTGCTATAATTTCATGCCGGTATTTGACTGGACAAGAACCGAGTTATTTAAGGAAATGGAAGATGGTTCAACGGCCCTATTCTTCGAAAAAGCAAAAGTGGAAGATATGGATCCATTCGAATTGGTCGATAAGATCTCCAGCAACTCCGCTTTCACCATGCCTGGATGGGAGCCGGAAAGATTGTCGAAACTGAAGGAATTATTCGAAGCCTATAAACAGGTCACAGAAGAAGACTTATTTCATCATCTCGAATATTTTCTAAAAGAAATCATACCGGTTGCCGAGAAAAACAATATCAAAATGGGAATCCACCCAGATGATCCGCCTTTCTCCATCTTTGGATTGCCGAGGATTATAACAAATAAGCAGAATATCAAGAGAGTTCTTTCCCTTGTGGACAGTCCTTCCAATGGAGTGACTCTATGCAGTGGATCCCTCGGTGCGAACCCTGATAATAATGTAGCGGAAATGGTCAGAGAATTCTCCGATCGAATTCCATTTGCTCATATCCGTAATGTAAAGGTATATGAAAATGGAGATTTCATAGAGACTTCCCACAGATCGAAGGATGGGTCTGTCGATATCCTTGAAATCATGACAGCCTACCATGAAAAAGGCTTTACAGGATATGCAAGACCCGACCATGGCAGACATATTTGGGGAGAAGAGTGCAGACCTGGATATGGCCTTTATGATCGAGGGCTTGGCATCATGTACCTATGGGGAATATGGGATTCCCTAGAGCGTGCTGGGAGGAATGCATAATGCTGCCTCAACATGAAAGCTTGAAAGGAAAAGTGGCTGTAGTTACGGGAGGCAGCGGGGTACTCTGCCGTTCGATGGCTCTAGAACTCGCCAGGCAGGGAGTGAAGGTCGCGATCCTTAATCGGACAGCAGAGAAAGGAGAAGCAGTGGCAAAGGAAATCAGAGAGTCAGGCGGTGAAGCCATTGCCATCTCTTGTAATGTACTTGATGCTGAAAGTGTGAAGAAAGCGGAAAAGGTTATCATCGAAAAATTAGGCATTTGTGATATCTTAATCAATGGAGCAGGCGGCAATGACCCTCGTGGTACCACTTCTAACGAAACATTAAAGGTGGAAGACTTGGACACAGAAGGGATCAAAACGTTCTTTGACCTTTCTCCAGAAGGATTTGGATTTGTATTTGACCTTAATATCCTCGGTACACTGATTCCGACCCAGGTATTCGCGAAACATATGGTGAATCGGAAAGGTGCGGTCATTATTAACATGTCCTCCATGAGCTCACCGTCTCCCATGACGAAAGTACCCGCCTATAGCGCAGCGAAAGCAGCGATCGATAACTTTACCAAATGGCTCGCGGTTCACATGGCGGACTCTGGCATTCGCATCAACGCCATCGCTCCCGGCTTCTTTTTGACTGAGCAAAACAAGGCATTATTAACCCATGAAGACGGCAGTTTAACAGAGAGATCAACTAAGATCATCTCTCAAACCCCGATGCGCAGATTCGGTAAACCCGAGGACTTACTGGGTACGTTATTATGGCTTGTAGACGAGGATACGGCTGGGTTTGTAACAGGTATTACGGTTCCCGTTGATGGTGGATTTATGTCTTATTCGGGGGTTTAGTGGTGTAGAAATCCATTCGTTATAAAAATGTTTATGAACATAAAAAGCAAGAGTGAACCGGAGTTTAATTCAATTCCGTTCACTCTTGTTTTTGGTTTAATAGAGGGATTTTGGTAAGGGTCATATTTTATCTGAATATTAAAAGTTATCTAAAAATAATATTGAACTGGGATACAGTATGTCATATAATGGAAATGCAAAGGAGAGATAACATGAAAAAAATATCAAATACTCTTATAAGAGAAAACGCTTTCGCTGAATTAAGAAGAATGATTCTCTCTCAAGAAATTAAGCCGGGTGAAAAGCTGAATGAAAAGGAGGTAGCAGAACAATTAGGTGTTAGTAGAACCCCTGTCAGAGAAGCATTTCATAAATTAGAATTGGAAGGTTTAGTGGAAATCTTCCCACGACGTTATTGCTTGGTTAAGGGTGTGACTCACGGTTGTATTCGTGAAATTCACCTTATTAGGTCCCAGTTAGAGCCTATTGCTGCTTACCACGCTGTTGACCATTTGTCGGATGAGGATATTGATCAGTTAAGTAGTTTAATAGAACAAACAAAAAAACTAATGGTTGAAGGCAATGCTCAAAAAATCATGGAACTGAATGATCAATTTCACCGGACCATAAATGAAGCATCGAACCTTTCTAGAATCGTATCAATTTTGAATAACATGCAAGATTACATTGTATCTTTCAGATATTCTTTCATTTCAAGACCGGAACTGGCACAAAGGTCAATAGATGAACACGAAGAAATACTGTTTGCATTGAGAAAGAGAGATAAGGAAATGGTGAAAAAGTTAGTAACGCAACATTTAGAGGGCATCTCGGAATACGAAGATGTGATCCTGGAAGATCTAAAGCCAGTCCCTAATTAATCAAGTGTAATCCACGAAAAAGGAGTGTGTTTCTATGATAAGAAAAAAATTGAAGTTAAGATGGATGGTTTCAATTCTGTTCACAATGGCTATTTTGTTGTCGGCATGTAGCAATGAAGCTGGAAAGGCGGGAGAAGATAAACCAATCACTTTAAGCTTTGCTTATGAATTACCAGAGGACCACCCTTGGGGACATGGTGCTACGAAATTCAAAGAGATTGTAGAGGAAAAAACGAATGGGGAAGTGAAAGTAGAGGTTCATGGAAATGGGTCTCTTGCAGCATCCGGTAGAGAGATACAAGAAGGTGTGAAAATAGGAACAATCGATATAGGTATTTCATCTACACCACTATCTCAAATGAATCCATATCTGGATCTGTTCTCATTGCCATACATTTTCAGTAGTCGAGAACAAGCATGGGAAGTATTAGATGGACCTGTTGGAGATGAGGTAGGGAAAAAGTTAAGCAAACACAATTTAACCTTCTTAGCTTATTGGGAAGATGGGTTTAGGCAGATAACCAATAATGTCCGACCAATATCAGAAATTGACGATTTCAAAGGATTGAAGATTAGGGTACCTGAAAGTGATGTCAGACTTGAAACATTTAAAGCGTTGGGGTCGAGTCCTTTACCGATGGCTTGGTCTGAAGTATTTACAGCTTTACAACAAGGATCCATCGATGGTCAAGAAAATCCTTTATCCGTTGTGAACAGCTCCTCTTTCTATGACGTTCAGAAATATTTAACGATTTCTAATCATGTTTATTCTCCGGCGACACTATTTATCAATTCTTCTAAATGGGATTCACTAACAAAAGATCAACAGGACATCATACTTGAAGCTGCTGGTGAAGGTAGAGATTTGAATCGTAAAATGAACCAAGAACAAGACGAGGAAATGGTAAAAGGGTTAGAAGAGAAAGGGATGGAAGTAACAGTGATTGAAGACGTCAAACCATTCCAGAAAGCTACCAAACCAGTATGGGACAAAGTATCAAAAGAGATTGGTGGAAATTCACAAGAACTAATAGATGATATTACTAAGACACAGTAAAGGGTTGGTGTTACATGAAGAAAGTACGCCACTATATACATCTTTCTGTTAAAAGCATAAACATTCTGGTCATGTTATTTATGTTTTTAATCTTGCTAATACAGGTCTTAACGAGAAAGTTTTTTAATTATCCTTTATCCTGGCCGGAAGAATTATCATTGATCACAATGATTTGGATTACTTTTTTTGGAGCGTATCAATGTACAATTGAGGGAAATCACTTGAAAATGGATTTCCTGGAAAGTAAAATCCCTGAAAAAATCAAGCCTTATCTTTTGATCATTTCTAAAGGATTCGTCATCTGGTTTCTATTCATTACTTGTTACTGGGGATGGACCTTTATTCAAAAGGCTGGAAATATAAAAATGCCGGTATCCGGTCTTCCTATGGGGCTACCTTATAGTATTATTTGGATAAGTTTTCTTCTCATGTTATGTGAGTTTGTGATTCAAATACTCTTCCATATTAAAGAAATTTCAAACCCATCAAGCGGTAAAGAGGAGGGTGAAGAATGCTCCCACTCTTAATGTTACTGTTAATTCTCCTTTTTCTTGCTATAGGGGTTCCTATTGCATTCACTCTTGGATTAACTGCTGTAATCTTCATTATGTATTACTCGGACATCACGTTAGAACTGATTATTCAACAACTTTATTTAGGTACAAATAGCTTCCCACTTTTGGCCATTCCCTTATTTATGTTGGCTGGAGCCTTAATGAATCACGGTGGAATATCGGTGAGGTTAATTAATTTTGCTCTCGCCATTATTGGAATGGTAAGAGGCGGTTTAGGAATGGTCAATGTTGTGGCGTCGGTCTTCTTCGGTGCAATAACGGGAACTGCAGCTGGAGCGAGTGCCGCAGTAGGACAAATCATGATCCCTGCAATGAAAGAAAAGGGATATTCACCAAGTTTCGCCGCAGCGGTAACCTCTGCAGGATCATCACTTGGCATTATTATTCCTCCTAGTGTACCAATGATTCTGTACGGCTCTATCTCTGGATTATCCGTTGCTAGCTTGTTTTTAACAGGCGTACCTATTGGCATTGCGATTGCAATAGGTTACATGATTGTCGTCTATATTATTTCAACCAAGAAGAAGTATGATTTTAAAGAAAATCCTTTTTCCTGGAGCCTGGTGTTTAAAACCTTTATCAGTGCCCTACCTGCATTACTCGTCCCAGTGGCCATAATGGGTGGTATCTTAACGGGATTCGCAACCCCCACTGAGTCGGCTGCTATCGCTGTACTATGTGGAATCATTGCAGGATTAATTTATAAACAATTAACATGGTCAAGCTTTATTAAAGCTTTAAATGAAAGTGTCGTCAATACCGCACTGGTGATGCTGATTGTAGCGACAGCCAAGATACTCGGATATTCGTTTTCATCTCTTGGAATCGGGAGAATGATGCTCGAACCGATTATGGGCTTCACAGATAACACAATCATGTTGATGCTAATTGCCAGTCTCATTTTATTCATTGGTGGATTCATATTTGATGGAACTGTCATGGTCCTTGTCATTGTGCCCCTGTTCTTACCTTTGGTTCAAGCAACATCCATTGATCCTATGCAATTTGCTATGGTGGTCATCATCGTTTGGGCAATCGGACAGCAAACACCGCCCGTTGCCAGCGGTCTTTATATAACAACCGCCATTGCAAAGGTCAGTATGCTTCAGGTAAGTAGGTACAATGTCTGGTTTATACTCGTTCTATTTATCGCTTTAATCGGAATGATTTTCTTCCCCGATGTAATGTTATATATTCCAAGATTAATGATTTAATCATTTCTAATAAAAAGGAGAATGCTAAATGAATTTTACAAATGTCGTTCAAGTGATTGATACCCACACATACGGAGAACCTACAAGGGTCATTAATGGGGGATTATTAAAGCTAAAAGGGAATACAGTGGCAGAGCAAAGGGATTATATGGTTGAGCACTACCAATGGTTCAGAAACTCACTGATTCAAGAGCCAAGGGGTCACCGTGATATGTTCGGGGCAGTATTACTGCCTCCATTACAAGAAGGAGTGGACTTTGGCGTTATTTACATGGATAACGCGAACTTCTTGAATATGTGTGGTCATGCAACAATCGGAGTGGCAACGGCGATTGTGGAAACAGGACTAGTGGAAGTGAAAGGTGATGAGACAGAGCTTGTCCTTGAAACCCCTGCCGGTCTGGTTTATCCGCGTGTGAAGGTCGAGAACAGTCGAGTCACTTCCGTAACATTTAAAAATGTTCCAGGCTTCCTTGAAAAGCAGGATGTTGTCATTAACGCAGGAGAACTTGGTGAGATCAAAGTAGATATCAGTTTCGGTGGCAACTATTTTGCCTGGGTAGATATTGACCAATTAGGTGAGACAATTCATGTGTCCAATGGATCGAAATTAAAAGCAATGGCAAAAATCATTAAGGAAGAAGTAAATAAAGTAGTAAAGGTCCAACATCCAACGAAACCATATATCAACCATATCGATATCGTAACGTTCTTTGGAAAACCTACCATTCCAGAAGCAACCTATAAAAATGTTCACGTCTTTAGTGAAAATCAAGCTGATCGTTCACCAGGTGGAACTGGGACAACAGCAATGGTTTCAAGAATGATTGGAAGAGGAGAACTGGAAGTGGGGCAGGAAATCGTCTGTGAAGGGTTTGTTGGCGGAAAATTTTACGGAAAAGCGATTGAAAAAGTAGCTCTTGGAGAAAAAGAAGCTTATTTAACGGAAGTGAAGGGATCAGCCTTCATAACAGGGTTTAATAATATCTTAATTGATTCTAATGATCCGTTTAAGCATGGCTTTATGGTGGATTGAGTTCAATAAAGGTTTGTGAATGATCCGGTGTACGTTTGCTCTTTAAACCATCGGGGGTTGGTCTTCAATTTAAGCATATTTGGATGTAATGATCTTTCAATAGAAAGCCGGTAATCACATCGATTACCGGCTTTGTTTTCGCATCATTGATAATTAATAATCGCAGGACTAGGCTCCATCTTCAACACATCTTCCGGCTCCAAGACCGGCACATCCTTATCATAAAAGATCTTGAATGCCCCATACTGATTCGGTTCATTCCGTATGTATTTCCCGTACAAAGCCTGCTTGTCCGCGGATGCTCCCCAGCCGTCAAAGTTTATGGCGACTTCGACGTTGTCTGTCGGTTGGATCGCCTCTTTGTTCGTCAGTACGGCACCGGTGAACTGGTGTACGAGGACGAATTTATCCGGAAGGTCATTCTTTTCTGTGAGCTTTGAGACATACTCGACAGCCTTCTGAATTTCCTTTCCATCCACTTGTCCGAGATCCTCTCCGGGTTTCTCCCCTTCGGCTACGTGGAATTCCGTATCGATCGCCAGGTGAACATGCGGGTGCTTCAACCACTTCTCGACCATTTTCACCTGCTCCATGACCGTGTCCGTCCCGAGCTGAATATCGAGAAGTACCAGTGCGTCATGCTTCTCCGCAAGCTCCACATACCTTTCAATATTCTCCTCTGATGTCATACGCACATAATCTCCATCAGGACCTGGCTCACTTTGGGCCATTGTCGTAATCAACTCGATCGTCGGGACTGCCGGACGGTCGGGGTCAGCGTCGGAATAGGCTTGCGTCTGTTCCTTCAGCTTCTTCATGTACTCCTCAGGCTCCAATTCGCCTAGAATCCCCATATTTTCAGAATCAGGTGTTCCGTAATAGGCAACTAACCGATGATCCTTCAATGGTCCGTCGGATGGGTCTTTCACTCCTTCGGCAAGCGTTTCACCGACAGGTACCGTACGCTGGGGGTTATCGCTCAGCGCGGCCTGCAATTCAGGGATGTTCTGCTGTTCCTTTTCTGATAGGCTTTTATCCAAGGAAACAGCATCTTCAGACGGTTCCAAAGGCTTGAAGGGCTGTTCGTCTTTCTTAGGTTCTTCGTTTTCCTTTTTTTCCTTTTTGGGTTCGTTTTGATCGGAAGACGGTGCTTTCTCCTTACTCTCCTCTGTGCTCGAAGGATCAGAGCACGCTCCCAGAATTAGAATCCCAGCTGCAAGTAGCAGCGATAACTTTTTCATTGCCTCACACATCCTTTTTATATAGAAGAATATGGAGGACTTTAACACATTTTCCTGTAGATGAAACCTTTGTTAAGAAATTGATAGGAATTTTTAATCCAAATGTTAATGGGACAGAGGGGACAGGTTGCTTGTCCCAGCGATTATGTTTAAAAGGGGAGGAAACGGGATGTTGATTTACGGAGTACGCCAAGGGGATAGATTTTATATTGACCAAAGGACCTGTACCCATGAATCCCATACATTTGTGTTACAATTTCTGTAAGATTGCTATTTAAGGAGGGTTCTTTTTGTTTAGGCGTTTTTCATCATTGTTTATGAGACACCCTGTAATAATATCTTTATCTTTTGTATTCATTATTGTTTTTTGTGTTTTTGGTTACATATTTCATTGGGCATTTTACAACATAGAAAGAATTGAACCAGGGGAGCTAATCTCTGAAAAGACTTCACCAAACGGGGCTTACACAGTAAAAACGTACTTGAATAACGGTGGAGCTACTGTGGATTATGCTGTTCTTGGTGTTCTATATTCCAATAAAAAAAATAAAAAATCTAAAAATATCTATTGGCAATATGAAGAGACCACCGGAATGATCAACTGGATAGATGAAGACACCGTTAAAATAAATGATCAAAAAATTAACGTTCCTGATGGGAAGTATGATTATCGTCATCCATAAAGAGGTTTGGGGATAGGTCCTATGGCTCGCTTTTGTAACGAAGCTTATCTACAGGGGAATAAACCAGATTAAATCTGGAAATCTATTTATTGTTTTTTATTCCATCCATTAATGGGAAGGGTTGCTGATTTTGTGTTTTCAACAAAGGGGGATTTAAATGAAAAAATGTTGGATTATATTCATCATTAGTTTACCGATATTTTTTGTCTCATATGTCTACTCTTTTTTTATCTCAAGTAAAATCGCATACCTACCACAATCAGAATGTAAGCCTGAATTCATTTTCAAACCACAAGATGTTCAATACTGCAGTGATATTTATCCAATTGATGTCTTTTTAATAGCCTTACAGACAAACCCGATCTCATATATATGTCTGTTATCAGGGGTTTATATCGTTAGTTTTTTAGCCTATATCATTTATACAAACTTAAAGAACAGGATATAAGGAAGGGGGTGGCCGTGTTCGAGGCACACTCCCTTAAATTAACTCAATACATACCCCATACAACGTTCCGCAAACTCCAATACCTCATCCGAAATCGGATATAGGCCAGTCTCCTCGACAGGCTGTTTTCGTACTTCCCAGAATTTATCCATCAACTCTTTATCTCCTTGGAACATGTCATTTGATAGTTCCAGTAACCTGGTACCAATTTGAAAGCCTTCTTCTGACTCCGCCAGGACATTATGTTTAATACACCATTCCATTCGACGGATTAATGAAATGTATTGCTGGGTTGTTTCGTCGTTGTTACTAAGGTTTGGAACAGACTTTTGTAAGAGGACCTGTTCCTCTTCTGAAAAATAGTCCATCCACTTCTTTGAGCTGTGTGGTGAACGGCGGACCAGTTCGGAGACTCGTTCCCAGGGTAAAGATTCTTCCAGATCCATCATATGAATTAATGAAGTCGTATGAGAGATGCTTGTTTGAAGTGCCGAGAGTTGTTCTTGCAGGTAATTGTAGTGTGAGACTAGAACTTGTTTGAAAGATAGTTTATCTATTATTTGGCGAATATCCTCCAAGGGGAGTGAAAGGGATTTTAGGATGATGATTTTCTCTAATGTAAATAAGTCCTCTTCTGAATAATAACGTTTTCCACTTGCATCTTTGAAGCTTGGTGTAAGGAGATCAATTTGATCGTAATAGCGAAGTGTGCGAATCGATATATTTCGCTCTCTGGCTACCTCCCCGGTGGTCCATCTTTTCATTTTCATTCCTCCTGAAAAAAATGCTTGCAGGTGACGTAACGTCATCTCCTATAGTTGGATTATACCATATATAGGAAGAGGGAAGAGGAATGGAAAAGAGTCAAATGAACTGGAAAGCACAGGACCCGTGGGGTTGGAAAGAATTCATATTATTGATGTTACTTGAATTTGGTTTGGTGATCGGATGCATTAAATTCGTGGTTAAGCCCCTATATTCTCACTGGCTTGACAATGAACTGTATGCCGGAACGTTGATGGGGTTCACCATAGCCATTATTCTCCTTGCAGGTGTCTATCTGATTGCACTCCGTTCAAATAAGCTTTCCTGGAGCGAAGTAGGGGTCAAGCCATTCGAAGTGAAAGATTGGAAAATCATTATCTTCTATTCTGTCATCTTACTGGTTGGTGCCGTGATCATTGTAGTATTGACCAGTTTCATAGGAAATTCATGGGAGAACAGCAAAACAGAGGCCATGCAGCAGAATGCAACGTTCTTTACGATATCGATCGCCTTTATCTCAGCGGCGATCATCTCACCGGTATACGAAGAGATTTTTTATCGGGGTTTCTTATATCGCTGGTTGCGTACACGTATAGGAATTACCGGAGCTCTCTTACTAAGCTCGCTCATCTTTACCATTATTCATATCCCGACATACAACGTCATGCCGGTAAATTTCTTTAGCGGGATCCTTTTTGCTCTAGCGTATGAACGTACCCATTCGATCTGGCCATCGGTTTTGATCCACGGGTTGACGAATGGGATAATGGTTTTGCTGGCAAGTTTGGGGTAACTATAAAGAAATGCCAACTTTTATAAATGGGGAGAGTGTCCACATGTTCAACGATTTTAATTTCGAAACGATTTATCGTGAACGGAGTGTTTCTACACCACTTGTCGTCATGATGTGTGGTGTGGCCGGTTCCGGGAAAACGACATTCTCTCAGGAACTTGAGAAGAATGGGTTTGTGCGTCTTTCGATTGATGAAGAAATATGGGCAACTCATGGTCGTTACGGGATTGATTTCCCTATGGAAAAGATGGAGGAATACAAGAAAGAGGCAGAAAGTAAATTACGCAATGACTTATTGAAGCTCATTCACGATAAACAACAGGTGGTCATCGACTTCAGTTTTTGGGACCGTGCAAGGAGGGAGCAATATAAACGACTCATCGAAAAGTCCGGTGGCAAATGGAAACTGATTTATATAAAGGTTTCTCCTGATGACTTGCGTGAACGCCTTAAAATAAGGAATAAGCGCTTTGATGCCAATGCGTTCCCGATTACGGAAGAATTGTTAACTTCCTACCTGAAGGGTTTTGAAATTCCTAATGGTGAGGGGGAAATGGTTGTTGAGAATTAGAGTTCCGTTCTGCATCTAAACTTGAAATGGGTACTGGAGAGGGACAAAGGTACCTGTCCCTGTGGTTCTGTGGTTCATCGTTCAAAGGCGAAAGGAGAGGAAGTGCTGATCACTTCCTCTCCTTTCGCCTCATCATCTAATCCCTCATATACTCATTCACCAACTCATAACATCTTTCCTTCGTCGACTCATATAAAGAGATGTACCACGCCACATTTTCAAACGTTCCACCTTCATACTTCAGTCTTTCTTTCTCGGCTTTCGCTTCTTTCTGTTCGATCCATTTTAATTGTTCCGCTTTTAACTCCTTCATGACCTCTGGAGATAGCTCTTTTTTCAAAAGGGAATAAATCTCATTTAATGCATCGTCATACTTTTCGTAAGACACTCCATAATAGTTTTTCATGGCGTTTGTGACGCCTTTATCTGAATCCTTCTTATCCGGCATGGCATCAAGTTCTTTTTGGATGTTGTCCAGTTTGTTCAGATATTCTGTTTTTCCGGCTACTTTAGTTTCGGGAGAACGTTCTGCCTCCTGACTACTGTCTACCTGAGAGTCGCGATCTTCCATTGATGATTGTTCCGATTGTTTCTCCTCGTTGTTATCGGATTCTACCGTGCTTTCTGTAGATGAATCATCTGTACTTGCTGGAATAGCATCTGATTCAGACTGATTAGAAGCCTCCTCTTCAGATGAATCGCTACATGCAGATAGGAAGACGAATAACATAGTTACTAAAACTGCCACGATAAACTTTTTCGATTTCTTCATATTTACAGCTCCAATTCCTTGATGAAAATGTGTTTATTGGTTTATTTTAACATATAAGGGAATTTCATTCTAACCTGTTTAACTCTCACTTTTGACGGTGAGCAAGTGACATTTCTCTGTGGATTTTCTATATCCTTACGAATCTTATACTGGTAAAATTAGGTGTATTCAATTAAGTGAACGACTCAGATGATTAAAAGGAAAAAACGCTTTAGCCTGTTTATAACTGAGCCAAGGGATTCACGGCTTACTGGGGGTGCCGAATGCTTGATATAAAAACAAATTACAGATTTAAAACAATAGAACCGATCAATAAGGGATGGTCGAGTGATAAGAAGTATTATATCGAAACGGAGACGGGTGAAAGACTGCTGCTTCGGACGGCTGACCGTTCCGAATATGAGATGAAGAAGAGTGAGTTTGAAGCGATGAATCGTTTGGCTGAAACGGGAATTCCCATGTCGAAGCCGTTGGAGTTCGGGATGTGTGAGAATGATAAAAGTGTTTATACGCTTTTTACTTGGTGTGAAGGAGAAGATGCAGCAGTGATGCTGCCTAAGTTGACCGATACGGAGCAATACGATTTGGGCTTGAAGTCGGGCCGTTATCTCCGGGAAATCCACAGTATTCCTGCGCCTGCTGATCTAGAGAAATGGGGAATGAAATTTAATCGCAAAGTGGACAGCAAAATCAAGCAGTACCATGACTGTCCGGTGAAAATCGAAGACGGCGATCGAATTATTGCGTACATAGAGTCAAACAGACATCTCCTGCTAGGACGTCCACAATCGTTTCATCACGGTGATTATCACGTGGGGAATATGGTTATATCCCGAGAAGCCGAACTTTCCATCATCGATTTCAACCGGCATGATTTTGGTGATCCGTGGGAGGAGTTCAACCGCATCGTGTGGAGTGCTTCTGCGAGTCCTCATTTTGCCACAGGACAGCTCAACGGCTATTTCAACAGGAGGCCGCCGGAGGAGTTCTTCAAGCTCATGCTCTTTTACATCAGCAGCAATATGCTGTCGTCCGTTCCATGGGCCATGGCGTTCGGGGAAGAGGAAGTGGCCGTCATGAAGAAGCAGGCGAAGGAAGTACTGGGCTGGTTTGACGGCATGAACAATCCAGTGCCGACGTGGTACGTGGAAGACTTTTATATTCAGTACATGGATCAAATCCCTTACAAATTAAAGGCTCCTTTCGACTTCTCTTTCATCGAGGGATATGGGGAGGTCTTCAAGGTGTATGACGATCAGGACTCCGGCAATATCTGTTTCGGGGTTGATAATGGTGACCAGAAAATGTTTATTAAATTCGCCGGGGCTCCTACAGTGCGATATGAGGGCAAACCGGAAGATGCGGTCGAAGAATTGAAGGCAAGCGTAAAGGTTTATGAAGATTTGGCACATCCCCATTTGGTCAAGTTGCTTCGTGCGGAAGAAGTCGGCGGTGGTTTTGCCGCCATATTTGAATGGACAGACGGGGAGTGCATGGGGAAGATGTATCCCCTATCCAGGGAGACATTCATGGAGATGCCGGACAGCACAAAGATGAATGTATTCCATGACATCCTCGGTTTTCACATTCATGTGATGGAAGAGGGGTATGTGGCCATCGATTTTTATGACGGCAGTATCCTGTATGATTTTTCAAAAGAAAAGACCCTGATCTGCGATATCGACCTCTATTCCAAACGCCCCTATATCAATTCAATGGGAAGAATGTGGGGATCCTCCCGATTCATGTCGCCGGAGGAATTCGAACAAGGCGCTGTGATCGATGAAATCACGAATGTGTATCTGATGGGTGCCACCGCCTTTGCGTTGTTTGGCGGGGAAAAAGACCGGTCCATCGACAAATGGCGACTAAGTGAGAAGTTATATAAAGTGGCCTTGAAAGCCGTGAGCGAGGATCGAGAGAAGCGTCAGCAGTCGCTTGAGGAGTTTAAGAGTGAGTGGGGCTGGGGGACAGGTACGTTGTCCCGGACTTCGGAATGATCTAGAATATGGAACACAATCATCTGAACATAAAAGGGAGCCAAGGTACCTGTCCCCATGGGTAAGCCATGGCTTACCCATGGCTTAAAAGATTATCAATATAATAGAAAGGTGGTAGATTTTTGTTAGAAACCAAACGTCTTATAATCAGAGAAATGGTGCAGTCCGATTATGAAGCATTGTGCGGAATATTGTGTGATGAGGAAGTAATGCGTGCTGCTTATGAAAGTGCATTCAACATAGAAGAAGCACAAAATTGGCTTAACAGACATCTTAAAAGATATGAAGAGTATGGTTTTGGACTTTGGGCTGTTGTATTAAAAGAAACAAACGAAATGATTGGTCAATGTGGATTGACAATGCAAGGCTGGAGAGAAAATGAAATTTTGGAAATAGGATTTTTGTTTCAAAAAGCGTATTGGCACAAAGGTTACGCAACAGAAGCGGCAATTGCTTGCAAGGAATACGCTTTCTCAGTTCTTAATGCAAATAAGGTTTATTCTATTATTAGGGACACAAATGTAGCCGCTCAAAAAGTTGCTGTTCGAAACGGTATGAATATTATTGATAGAGATACTAAGAAGTTTAGGAATATAGATATGGAATTTTTTCTGTATTGTGTAGAGCGAACAAAATGAGTAGGTGAAATTGAAAAAGGCTTCCATGACTGTTTGAAATGGAGCTAACTGGGAACGATAGCGCAATAAACCGCCTTTCAACAAAGGCGGTTTTTTTGTGCTTAAAATCAACATTAAAGATTAACATAGCCTATTTTTAAAAAAACTTCCTATCCTGTACACACATTGTTAATAGTTTCGTAATATTTTCCCTCTAAGATGAAATCATCAGCAAAGTTCAACCGAGCAAAATCAATAGAGGAGGAAATAACATGCTAGAACATAACAATCAAAATGAAGAAATGAAGCATATAGAATCGGAAAATTTGGAAGGCGTGAAGAAAGAAGAAATGCAACGAAGCCCGAAGCCGAAGAAGCCTTTTAAAGGACGGGGATTCCTGAACACTGTAGGTGCCGGGATCATCGGTTCGGTCCTGACGCTGACAGTTTTGCCTCAAACGGATTATTATCAGAACCTGGCTCAGCCGGGCATCGAACAGTCGGCAGGTGACAACGGGCAGGTGGAGTCTTCGGGTGATTCGGGGATCAATCCTACAACGGTATCAACGGGTAACGGCGATGTGGCGAACATTGTGGAAGATGCCTCTGAATCGATTGTCGGAATCGTCAATTATCAGCAGCAGAATGGCATGGGTGCATCTCAAGTTGCTCAGGCAGGGACAGGTTCAGGAGTTCTCTTCAAGAAAGAGGGGGACAGTGCTTATATCATCACCAACAATCATGTCATTGAAGGGGCTTCAAAGATTGAGGTGTCTCTCTATGATGGTGAAAAGACCGATGCGAAACTGATCGGAGCCGATCCACTGACGGATCTTGCCGTATTGAAGATCGATGGTAAGTATGCAGACAACCTGTTGGAGGTGGGGGATTCCAGTGCATTGCGCGCCGGTGAACAGGTGATCGCGATCGGGAACCCACTCGGACTCGATTTATCAAGGACGGTTACACAAGGAATTGTCAGTGCCGTCGATCGAACGATTCCAGTGCAGACTTCTGCAGGTGAATCTGAATTGAATGTCATCCAAACCGACGCGGCCATCAATCCTGGAAACAGCGGTGGTGCGCTGCTGAATTCAAAAGGTGAATTGATCGGGATCAACAGTGCGAAGATCTCGAACTCCGGTGTTGAAGGCCTTGGATTTGCTATTCCAAGTAAGGATTTCCTGCCGGTCGTCAGTGAAATCATCGAAACGGGGAAAGTGGAGCGGCCGTACATCGGGATCGGCATGACGAATCTTTCCGATGTTCCGCGCCATTACCTGCCGGAGCTGCCTAATGAAGTGGAGGCGGGTGTGGTTGTCGGGAGTGTTGATGAAACATCAGCGGCATCAAAAGCCGGTGTCAAAGAGGGCGATGTCATTACGGAGCTGAATGGAAAAGAAGTAGTGGATGTGGCCGACTTGAGAAGGCAGTTGTACGGTGACCTGAAAGTCGGGGATAAGATCGACCTGACCATCTTCCGCGATGGTAAAGAGATGACAGTCAGTCTGACTCTTACAAGTAATGCAATGATGAATGGATAAAGTGGGGGTCTGGATGGTGTCTGGTGCATGGTTAGTGGAATGTACCAGGTACAAACCGAGTAGAATGTACCAGGCACAATCAGATTGGAGTGTACCAGGTACAAACCGACCAAACTGTACCAGGAACAAACCATCCAAATTGTATCTGGCACCACAAAAACAACCGGATAAATACAAATAATTGAAGATAAAGGAGTACGGGTGAGTGGATAAAAAGAAACGTTCGATCACATTATGGAGTGTCGTAGGGGGCATTATCGTCGTCGGCACGATGCTTGTTATGTTCGGCTTTTCAAAGGATGAAGTGGTGGCGAAGGTGGGGGACAAGTCGATCAGTAAAGAGGACTTGTACACGACACTTGTGGATCAGTATGGGGATGCGGCCCTGGATACACTGATTGCCGAGAAGATAGTGGAGCTTGAGAGTGACAAGAAGGATCTTACAGTTAAGGACAGTGAGATCGAAGAGGAGCTGGAGTCAATCAAAGAGTCCTATGGGGGCGAAGAGGCTTTCAATGAGGCATTGACTTCAAGCGGAGCGAGCCTTGAGAGTGTCAAAAAGAATGTCGAATCGTTTTTGTTAACGGAAAAGCTACTGAAGGACAGAGTATCGATTTCGGATGATCAGATAAAAGAATATTTTGAAGCAAATAAAGATTCTTTTGCTCAAGAAGAACAGGTACAGGCAAGCCATATTCTTGTAGAAGATGAGGAGACGGCAAAGGAAGTGAAGAGCAAGCTAGATGACGGAGGGGATTTTGCGGAGCTTGCGAAAGAATACTCCACTGATACGTCCAATGCCGAGTCAGGTGGAGAGCTAGGGTTTTTTGCAAAAGGAGAGATGGTGACGGAATTTGATGATAAGGCGTTTGCCATGAAGAAAGGTGAAATCAGTGAGCCTGTGAAGACGGAATTTGGCTATCATATCATCAAGGTGACGGACAAAAAAGAAGCGAAAGAAGCGGTCCTTGACGATCATAAAGAGGAAATAAAGGATATCCTGTTTGATCAGGCACTGCAAACGGAGTATGGGACGTGGCTTGAGGAACAGAAAGAGGAGTACCAAATAGAAAATTTATTATAAAGTTCATGATCCGGCAATTGTTTGTTCATGATTTGGTCATAACTTGTGGAGAAAATGACAGGGCAGGGGATCGAATCCCGACTTCATCGTCAGCTATATAGATGGGTCCGATACCTGCAACACAAAAAAGGAGGAAATGAAAATGAATAAGAAAACACTGACGTATGTACTGACAGGTGTCTTATCTGTCGGGATCCTGGGAGCTCTTCCAGCCTTTGCTGCCGAGGAGGACACGGCAAAGAATAACGATTCGGCGGTAGTAAGCGGAAAGTCGGAGCCGGCATTTGGCGGGCATCGCGGTGGTGGCCACGGGAAGTTCCATCTGAATGAGGAACAGTTGAAGGAAAAAGCAGAAGAACTTGGGATCGACACCACCGATAAGGATTCACGGGAACTGGCAAAAGAGATCATGGATGCTGAACTCGAAAAAAGAGCGAAAGAATTGGGCATTGAAACAGAAGGAAAAGATCACCGTGCCGTCATGGATGAAATCCGTCAGGCGGAACTGAACAAAAAAGCGAAAGAACTGGGGATCGCAACTGAAGGAAAAGACCAGGAGGATCTCGCTCAAGAGGTAAGGGAAGCGCTAGTGAAACAAAAAGCAAAAGAACTTGGAGTGGAAACCGAGGGCAAGCAACTGGACGAGCTTGCAGATGAAGTAAGGGAAGCAGCACTTCTGAAGCAGGCAAAAGACCTTGGAATTGAGACAGAAGGAAAAGGTCATCATGAATTGAAACAAGAAATATTCGAAGCTTCTATTTTAAAAGCTGCCAACGAACTTGGCGTTGAAACAGAAGGAAAAACGTCGAAGGAACTGATGGAAGAAATCATGACCGATCATGCCGACGAAGCGAAGAAACTGGATTTCTTCCCATTCAATAAGGAAGAGGGCTTCTTTTTCCACAAGGGCGGTAAGGGCCATCATGGCGGTCCGGGTCATGGAAAAGGTGAGCCTGAGGCCGAACCGAGTGAAGAACCGGCAGCCGAATCTCCAAGTGATACATTATAGGACGACCCTGCCAGGGAATCCCCGCCAAGTGAGCGGGGATTTTCGTTGTGAGGAAAAAATTAGAACTGAGTAGTAAAAACGACTATAATTTAGATAGAAAGAAGTCGGGAAAGGAGCGATGTTGATGAACGTGCTGGTAGTAGAAGACAATAAGAGTGTCACGTCGATGCTTGAGATGTTTTTTATAAAAGAAGGAATTCAAGGAGAGTTTGTCCACGACGGGGCTGATGGATACCGGCGTTATAAGGAAGGGAATTGGGATCTTGTCATCCTGGACTGGATGCTGCCGGGGATGGACGGCGTCACCATTTGCAGGAAGATCAGGGAGGAAGGGTCCCAGGTGCCGGTCATCATGCTGACGGCGAAAGACAGTGAATCGGATCAGGTGCTCGGCCTCGAACTCGGTGCCGATGATTATGTGACTAAGCCCTTTTCACCCCTTGCTTTGATGGCAAGGATACGGGCTGTCACACGCCGGTATCAAGGAGAGAAAAACAGTGGGGCAGGAACCCAGGATGTCTCTACGACAGACTTTCAAATCAGTAAGGAAACCCGTGAAGTCCTTCTGAAAGGCGTTCCCCTTACGAATCTGACACCGAAAGAATTTGAATTGCTCTATTACTTATCCCGGCATCCGCGTCAAGTGTTCTCGAGGGAGCAGCTTCTCGAACGGGTATGGGGATATGATTTCTACGGGGATGAGCGGACAGTCGATGTGCATATCAAGAGGCTTCGCAACAAAATCGGCAGCAAGGAAAAGCCGTACCTGCATACGGTCTGGGGAGTAGGGTATAAATTCGATGAGACGGCGGCCGGGGATGAAAGTTAGATATCTTTATCAGCTGCTTCTCAGCCATACAACCGTACTCATCATCGCCTTCATGATCCTCGGCCTCCTGTTTTCCCAGTATGTCGAAAATCTTGTCTACGAAAATAAAGTCACGGAACTCAGGTCGTATGGGGATAAAATTTTATCTGACCTTGAAAGGCCAAGTCCGAGAAGACCTCTGTATCTTGAAGAATACAGCAACTTGCTTCATGCCCGGAACATCGATGTGATCACGTTCAATCGTCAAGGTGAGGTATCTTTCTCCAGAGGAGGGGTGTACCCGCGGATTGAGCTTTCGAAAGAAGAGTGGCAAAAAATCGAACGAGGTGAAACCGTACCACTGAAAAAAGATTTCGGCCGTTTTGACCAGGCTGTATCCCTCGTCATCATGCCAAGGATCATCAATGATCAACTGGCTGGCGGACTGATCTTGATTTCCCCGATCAGCGGCTCGAGGGAAATGCTGAGTGAGATCAATAAATATCTTCTATATATCGTGCTCCTTTCACTGGCGATTTCACTTTTGATCAGCTTGTTCTTATCAAAGCTTCATGTGAAACGGATTCAGCGGATCAGGGATGCCACTTCCCGTGTGTCATCCGGTCATTACGATGTTCGCGTCCCAAGCTCCAACTTCGATGAAATCGGTGATCTTGCCGAAGACTTTAATGAAATGGTCACGAAACTCCAGGCATCCAAAGAGGAAATCGACAGCCTGGAGAACCGGAGAAGACAGTTCATGGCGGATGTGTCACACGAACTGAGAACACCGTTGACCACAATTCGCGGTGTCATCGAAGGAATCCGGAACGACATGATCCCCGAAGAACAGAAAGAGAAGAGCTTCGGTCTCGTCAGCGAGGAAACGAGGCGCCTGATCAGACTGGTGAACGAAAACCTGGACTACGAAAAAATCCGTGCCAACCAGGTAGCGATCACGAAAGTCACCTTACCGTTACTGGATATCTTCGAAGTCATCAAGGAACAGCTCGACTTGCAGGCTGAAGAACAGGGGAACACCATCAGGATCCATGCAGATACTGATGCCAAGGTACATGCCGACTACGACCGGCTCATTCAAATATTGATCAACATCACGAAAAACAGCATTCAATTCACTTCTGGAGGAACGATCACGTTAAGCGGCTCGTCTTCAATTACAGAAACCGTCATCGAAATCGAAGACACCGGAATCGGCATGGACCCCGAAGAAATCAGCTCGATTTGGCGCAGGTTTTATAAAGCTGATCTGTCCCGGACGAATAATCCATACGGTGAATTCGGCATTGGACTATCGATTGTGAAGCAATTGGTGCTCATGCATGAAGGGACGATCGAGGTGTTCAGTGAGAAAGGCGAGGGGACGAAATTTGTGATTCGGCTGCCTCTGTGAAAGGGGGTCCAAGGGGACAGGTACCTTGTCCCGGACTTGGATTGGAGACGTGATACCTCTCCCCTTGACCTTAAAGAAAAAAACCGCATGGATGGTTGAATCCATGCGGTTTTCCTATTGATCAGTTCAACTCTTCAAGAAATGCTTTTTTAAACACATCCAATAGATATTCCAGTGTGATGGGATCACTATACGTGATCGCTTTCGTATCTAATTCTATAACTCTATTGTTTTGAACGGCAGGGATGTTCTTCCATGTCTGTGTTTCCAGGAATGAACCGTCACCGTCCTGGTTTTTACTAAGGACGATATAATCTCCCGCAAACTCTGGAAGTACTTCTGTGCTTAGTGCAAAGTAGCCCGGTTCTAATGCATTTTCTTTCACTTTTTCAGGCATTTCGAGTTTCATTGTTTGATATAATAATTCGGTGCCACGGGCCCAGTTGTTCCCAAATACATAAGCCGACTTCGTATCGTATTCAAAGACCGATACCGTGGCATCCTCACCGATTTTTTCTTTGATCTCTTTCCCGGCTTCTTCTGCACGGGTAGTGAAATCTTCCACCCAATCTTTCGCTTCCTTTTCTTTATTAAGAAGCTTACCAATTTCGATTTGCTGTTCCAAGTAATCCAATTTCCCCCACGTATAGGCAACCGTAGGAGCGATTTCACTCATCTTATCAATATTTTTCGAATGGGAGCCCACGATGATCAGGTCTGGCTCAAGCTCAACGATTTTCTCGATGTTTTCCTCTGATACTACTTCAATACCCTCCAGCTTCTCTTGAAACAGGGGATTCATATTCGTCCATTCATCGACTCCGACAATTTCACCTTCCAAGGCAAGCACATTTGGTGCGTTCGAAAGCGCCACAATGCGGGTAGGGTTTGCCGGAACCTCAACAGGGCCGGTTTCAGATTGATATGTAATGGTTTCGGATTCTGCTTTCTGATTAGTCTTTGCTTCCTTTTGTTCAGTCTTTGACGTCTCGGTGCTGCCACAAGCATGAAGAATGAAGATGGCCAAGAGCAGGAAGGGGATGAGTATTTTTTTCAATTTGCTTTCCTTCTTTCTAATTAATAGTGATAATCATTCTCAATATAGTTCTAAATATACAGAGAATGATTATCATTGTCAATAAAATTCTGCAGTGATTCAAAAGCTTGGATTGGGAAGATACTTTTAATGGGAGGGGGCTTTTTTAAAAGGATCATAAACGGTTTAGTTTAACGTGACGTTCCTTTGGAATCTTTATGATATCATTACAAAATATGGGTAATACCTCTATGTTAAGGCGGTGAAATAAATTGATTGATCAATTAAAAAAACTCGTAGAGCATTCAACAGATGACGAAGTGAGATCCCTTCTATTCCACATGCTGCTACGAATCTATATGGCGGAAGAAACAGAGCAAGCCCAGCTGTTAAGAGATTTGAAGAACACCTATCAGAATTTTGTGGAGTATAAAAGAAGTCAGGCTGTGACAGAAGAGACCTATGAATCCATCCATATCTTGTTTGGAGATTCTGCATCCGGCAGTTTGAAAATCGCGTTAGAAGAAAGGGATGTGGGAGACGTTAAGGTGCTCGCTTTTTCGGATGTGTTCTCCATCGGTCCCGTATGGAAGCTGCATGAAGAACGGGGGCTTCATCACCGGTATGAATGGCTCGAAAATCATATTCTTTTTGAAGGTGATGAACTAACGGAATTCCATGAAAGTTTCAATGAAACGATTTCAGAGATTGAGGCGATTCCTGACCATATCCCCATTACAATTTGGATCGGGGGAAATGCTCACGAACAAACGGCCATGCGATATGTTCTGTATCTATTAAAAGGAAAGCCAAACGATCTGTATATCATGGATACAAACCATTCTCATACCTTGCACACTGGAGAACTTTCCCCAGAAAAAGTAGGGCTGATGTATAAAAAAGAGTCTGCTCCATTGAATAATGATCAAAGAATAGCATACGAAGAGGAGTGGCAAGAGCTGTCTGCCACACAGGAAGTCTTGAGAATCTGGGAGAATGGTGAAATAAAAAGGGTCCGGGAAGATTATTATGATGAGTACATCATCCATACAGCGGAAAAACTGCATAAAGAGTTGGAGAATCAGGGGTTCATGAAATCAGCTCGACTGATAGGTGAAGTGCTTGGACATGTTGAACAATATATCGGTGACGGATATTTTGAGTATCGAGTAAGGCATTTAATCATGAATGGAGTATTTGAGATCAAAGGGGTCCCGAAAGCGATGAGGTTTTATAGTGTGAAACGTAAATGAAATGGGCGGTTTTTCACGCCCATTACTAATCCTGCTGCTTCTTATCCAGCTTGTCAGAAATGCTTTGCAGAATCCGGTTCTTCTCTTGCTGGATCTTTAGGAATTTCATCAAGAACCAGATGATGAATACAATGGGAGCAAGGTAAAACAAAAGGGTCAATAGTGGGAAAATGCTAAACAGGACATCATTGGACATGGAAGAGTCTCCTCTCGATTGTTGGATAATTATAACATATGTACGGGTGGATGATTCTTTAATTTAAACAAGGAGGAGAAAGATTGATTCAAGGACGCCTCCGGATTTATCTGAACAGGCTATGAAAATAGATGAAGTAAATAAAATCTCCAAAATGAACAATCACTACAGCGGTTCTTCAAGTTGAATATACAAATGAAAAATGGTCAGCACCTAAAAGCCCTGACCATTTTCCAACTAACCTTCTATACTTGATTGAGGTTTCGCTTCTCCACCAGCACCAGGTTTTAAGGCAGTGGCCGTTATCACCAACATGCTCCCCAACCCAATCCATACAAGCGTTGACACAGAAGAACTCCACGTCAACCCTTTTCCGAAGAAGAACAATTCACGTAAACCTTCTACCATAAATCGCATTGGCAGCCATGAATAAAACCAATCGCGATAAAACGAAGACATCATTTCAGGAGCCATGGCAAGCAGTGGTGCCCCGAAGAATAGCATCAAGACAAAGAGCGGCATGCCCTTAAGACCGATCAGTGAAAGAATGCTTGAGATCATGAGATAAAAGCTGAATGACTTCAGACTCAGGAACAAGGCGGTATCGGTCATATCCGGGATAGTGAATCCAATCAGCCCCTCAGCCATCCAGGTTAAGCCAAATCCGACGACAAGGGAAACCAACGCCCCGATCAGGATCTGGATGAACTTCGCTGCAAGCTTTTCCTTCCGGTTTGCTAAGGATAATTTGCTGACAGCGAGATAGATGATCGCCGCACTTGCCATGCTTGCCATCCAAAGTGGCTGGAATAGTGATACCGGAGCGTTCCCGTTTGCGGTATTCGTCCCGATTTCATTGACGTTGGTCACGTTTTTCGTAATCGGGGTTACCAGGCTTGAGACTTGTTTTGGCGTCAGAGTGAGCCCTTGTTTCTCGAATCCATCAATTAGTTGTCCTCGGACCGTGTTGTTCATATTATCCACGACGCCATTCAAGATCTGCCCGGCAGCCGTTGAAGCCATCGTATTCATCCCTTGATTAATGAAGATTTCGACTTCAGGGGAAGAGGGTTCCGGCGTTTGCAGGGAAGCCTGTTTCGCACTGAAATCTTCCGGAATGACGAGTGCTGCGTAATACTCTTGGCTATCTAATCCTTTTTGTACAGCTTCTGTGCTTTTTACTTCAATCCATTTGACGGCAGGGTCTTCATCGGTATTTGACTTTGACATCGTTTGGATCTTTTCAACCAGTGTTTCGCCCATATTCATCTTTGGTTGATCCGGAATCTGTACACCCTGATCTTCATTCACAATCGCAATCGGCAAATTCTTAGGTTGCGGTTGAACTGATGGGAACAGGGTCAGGGAGAAAATAAAGATAATGGCCAATGCAATGATGGGTGAGGCCAGCACCAGTTTGTTTTTGAAGATATTCATATGTTTGAACCTCCGTTTAGGAAAAATGAAAAAGAAGTGAGTAATCACTCACAAATAATATTACTCCCTTTTTTCCTAAAGTCAATAAAAAGTGAGTGATCACTTTTTGATTTTTTAAGTTGGGTGTCAGACCCTTTTCCTCATCCACCCGCCAATCGCCACACAATTAACATAAATCACCTAATCCACTACCCGGACCTTCCTGTTATAGTTATAGTACAATGGATGGAAGTAGAAACATGTCTATTAATCTAACGATGGTAGGGGAAATCAATCATGACACTGAAAAAGATAAAGAGCATCCTGTTTATGCTGCTTGGCTCGATATCCCTGGTGTTCGGGATTGCCGGCACTGTGCTTCCGGTTCTGCCGGGAGGTCCATTTTACTTATTTGCCGCGTTTTGCTTTGCCAAAAGCTCCAAGCGGATCGATCGTTGGTTTAAGAGCACAGTCATATATGATAAATACGTTCTCGCCCTCCTTCAAAAGAAGGGGATGACCCGGAAAGAGAAAATCAGGATTAACGTGACGGCTGATTTCTTTATCCTTCTTTCAGTCGTGTTCGTGGATATCCTGTTCGTCCGCATCATCTTAATCGGGCTCGCTTTATATAAGCATTATTATTTTATTAAAAAAATCGAAACGATATATCCGGAGTCGTATCAGGTGGAGAAGAGTCAGTAATCTATGGGGATTACGGGCTGGTAATGAACCAAGGAGTTACTGGAGACAATGCTAAAAAGATATCAATTAAAGAGTGATTTCAAAGGGTTCAAAAAGGGGGCCAACTTCTATTTGATTGCTGAATCTGAGTATATTGGCATCAAAGAATATGTTTTACGAACGAGAGACTTATCCACGAGAATGATTATTTCTGAAAGGGAAATGGAGAAATATTTTATTCCTTTGAAATGATATAGCCTTAAGACCTGTCGAGGAGACGGGTCTTTATTAGATACAAGATAAAGAACAGAACGATGGTGAAAAGGAGCCAAGGAACCTGACCCTTTGGTACCTATTCATTCACCTGCCTATCCAAAAATGCTCTAATTTCCTTATAAGCGATTATCTCATTCCGCTTCTTCGAAAACCCATGGCCCTCATCCTCAAAAAGAAGATACTTCACATCGAGCCCCTTTTCCTTCAATTGGCTCATGATACGCTCGGATTCCTCGATTTTCACTCGTGGATCGTTCTGGCCATGTATGATGAACATAGGGCTATTCATATGATCTACATAAGTAATAGGAGAGTCTCTTACAAGTTTGTCGTAATCTTTATCAGGGTTTCCCACCAACTGATTCATGAGTGGCTTCCAGCTATCCGGAACGTTCTGTAAAAAGGTGAGTAGATTGGATATGCCAAAGATGTCGACGATACCACAGAAATACTCCGGGTGTCTTCCTGCAAGGAGGAGGCTCATGTATCCGCCGTAGCTCCCACCCATGGCAAAGATCCTGCCCTTTTCCGCGATTCCTTCCTGCAGCAGCCAATCCATTCCTGCTACACAATCGAGCCTCGGGCCGTCTCCCCAATTCTGCTCCACCATCTTTTCGAAGGAGGCCCCGTATCCCTTGCTGCCCCTGAAGTTCGGTGCGAAGAGGGTGTATCCGCTTTGGACAAGGTACTGAAATAATGGTCGGTACTTCATTTGCTCTACCTTCTGGGGACCTCCGTGTGGGCATAAGATCGTATAGCCGTTCGGATATCGGGGTCTAAAGAGCAATGCTTCGATACTGAGTCCGTCATAGCTTTCATAGTGGACGATGTCCGGCTTGATCAAACTTCCTTCCTGTACGCCAAGCACTTTGGTATTGGTCACCTGGGTCCATTCACCGTCTGTGTCCCTCTTGAAAATCGTGTCAGTCCTGTCAGCTGACTGGCCTAAAACAAAAAGCGATCCTTGTCCCGTGATGATCATTTTATTGATGACATCACAGGGTGTGTCGATGGATACAAGCTTACCTTCCGAAACGTCATATTCGTATAATCGATCTTTCACACCCTCTTCCGTGGAAACCACTAAGCGGTCGGTACTGAGCTGGATGGAGGTGACTTCTTCCTGTTCCAAGGTGAAGACGGGCTGAAATTCATAGGTAGAAAGATTAAAAGAAGCGAGATAACAAAATTCTTTTTCATAGTTGGTCGTAAAATACACGATACCGTCAGCGAACAGAACATCACGGATCATATGGGGGATACTTGGATCCGGGACAAGTGGAATTCTCCCGTCAGTAGACTCATAGAACCCTGCTACATGGGTGTTGGAGTAGGTCTCCGTAAATACATAGGTCCCATTGGAAGAAACGGCTGCAACCACGACCGGAGCTTTTTCCCCTTTTTGGACGAGGGTGGTTTGATTGGTTTGTAAATCCGTTTTGTAGATATTCAATAACGGGTTTTCATGATTGGTAGAGTAGACCATTTCATTATTCGAAGTAAAGCAGGCATGAAAACAGGTCGAACTTGATTCCCTTTCATTGAAAGGAAGGGGAGTTCCTCCTGACAAGGGTAAATAATGCAGCTGATAGTTTTCATCACCTTCTTTCTCAAAGGTAGCGACGATGTAATCTGGACCGATATGAAGGAGGCTGCTTTTCTGGTTTATGGTCGTCAGCGGATAGGGAAATGTTTGGGGCAAATCCATGGCCCAGAGGTTATATTCCCCGTTCAGATTGGTACTGAAGACCAGCTTCTCCCCGTTTTCATTTACACTAAATGTGTTGATTTCAGTGGTTTGAAAGTATTGTTCAACTTCAGGCGATGGCATACGGATAGGACATTCCTCCAGATGGATAAGGTATAGGTATATTATTCCATTTATTTGCGGGGGATTCAATCATTAATGGGTATTGCCCAACATCACAATATTTGAAATAATTGACATTAAAGGAACATAAAGAGTAAGGAGGGGGAAACCAAATGATGTATTTTTTTATTTTCGTCGGAATTCTGGTCCTTTACTTTGCTATTAGGATTTGGATTGGTTCCCGGAAGATGGAGTTTTATGGAGACAGCATCAAGAATACGTCCCGAAGTCCAAAGGATGAAGCCTATGAAAAGTCCGCCCGACATTCCCAACAAGCCATGAATTCGAATCACCATTCAGGTGGCGGTCCCAATGGTTGAGGGGAATGGGAAGCTTCATTTAAAAAGAATCATGATTCTTATTGTAAGCTTGATCACAATCTTTTCCTTGTTAGGGTGTGCGGATGATGGAACGGGAGTCATTGAAAGTGAGAAAGCTGAAGCCATAGCCATGGAACAATTTGAAAAAGATGTAGAGGAGCATAATGAATCAAGCTTTAAAAAAATCAGTATGGATGACGTGGAACTCCTTTCAAAAGAAACCTATTTCAGCAGTGATTCCAAGGCTTGGGAAATTACGTATAATTATAAGGACGGACACAACAGAGAAGGCATAGTATCCTCTTCAATTGCTCATTATAGTGTAGATCCTGGGGGAGAAATCATTAAAAAGTCAACTTCATTCAAATGAAAGACGCAATGTCCACGCATCTTTTGCGTGGTTCTTGCGCTTTTCATTTTTTATGAAGCAGGCGGAGCTATTTATCCTGCCCAAAGAAGGAATCCCATCCCCAAAACAAGTATATATATGTCAAAGAACTAAAAAATCGCATAAACAGGATGTGAACGATGTTGAATAAATGGATCCTCCCCACCCTGATCGGAATCATGGCCCTCCTCTACATATTCATCATTCCGCCAGAACCATTCGTGTTGAAAATCATTTTTAAACTGATCCCGATGCTACTCATCATTCTCTACGCATTCCGTCAGCTGCCTAAAAGACCATCTCCGGCCATGCACCTCATCGTCATCGGCCTGTTTTTCTGCATGTTGGGCGACGGGTTTATCGCGATGTCATTTGTAGCGGGTCTTGGATCTTTCCTCATCGGACACGTCTTCTATTTGATAGGCTTTATCAAAATGTCCCGTATGAACATGACACGCCTCGCAGCTCTACTGCCGATTGGATTGTATTCCTTCTTCATCGGCCGACAACTGATTGCCGCGCTCCAAACCGAAGGAAATGATGGACTCGTGATCCCCGTCGTTGCCTACATGGTGATCATTTCCCTGATGGCCCTGACCGCCATCCTGACCGGCAACCTATGGGCCACTGCCGGCAGTATCCTGTTTGTCATCTCGGACTCCATCCTGTCATGGAATATGTTCGTGTCAGCCATCCCTTATTCGGATGTTTTGATCATGACATCCTACTACTCGGCGCAGTTCCTGATTGCCAATAGCCTTGCAAGCTTAGGGAATTCTGTCAGGCATGAAGAGGGAAAAAGGTTGAACATGTAATCAGCGTTTTCGCCTGGCGATAAACCTCGCCAGGCGTGTTTTTTTGACAAATGATAAAAAAATCCAAACTTTTTCTATAGTAATAACGTCTTATTTAGTGAAGATACATACAAAGCAGGTGAGTGTTTGAAATCCGGAACTATTTCTAAATCCGAGAAAGATCGACTACTAGAGAAAGCCATGACGGAATACGGAAATGATGTGTATTACATCGTCTATTCCTATGTGAAGGAACATAGCCTGGCGGAAGATCTGACCCAAGAGATCTTCATTAAGTTTTATCAAAAGATGGATACCTTTCGCGAGGATTCCACCCTTAAAACATGGATCATCAGCGTGGCCGTCAATCACTGCAAGGATTATTTAAGACGGTGGGATACGCGTATGGTCAGTATATCGAATAAAATCAATGACATGGTCAAAGGAAAGATGGGTGCACCGGAACAAACCGTGATCGAGAAGGAAAAGAATTCTGAGCTCATCCAGAGCGTATTGTCCCTTCCCATCAAGTATCGGGAGGTCATCTTTCTCTATTATTTTGAAGAAATGAAGCTATCTGAAATCGGGGCATGTATGGATTTGAACACCAATACCGTGAAGACCAGACTAACAAGAGGAAAAGCGCTGCTCGGTTCAACGATTAAACGGAACGAGGTGTATAAAAATGGATGAGCTTAAACGTTTGCGTGGTCTGATGAAAGAAGAAACCTTCAAAGGGCATGGTTTTACCAATAAAATGAGGGAGAACATTCTGAATGAGATTCATTCGAAACCTTCATCCAAATCCTTTTTATTCAATAAAAAACCGGTATTCGCTCCGTTGATGTCCTTTATATTCGTTGCCGCATGCCTTTCTTTATTCGTTTATTTCGGTGGAACCCAATTGGGACTGTTTGACGGAAATAACGCCAGTGCACCTTTTTATCAATACGAGGCTGAAGATCGTCCTGAATCCCTTGGCGCAGAATTCAAGTTCCTCACGAAGGCTCCATTTGAAGTAGAGAAGGTCACGACGGAAACAGGTGAGGATCCATTAGGAAAGAAAGAGGTAGTCACCTTGTTGGGAAAGGAAAAGCAAACGATCAAACTGACGTTTCAATCCATTGAAGCTGATTCCAATCTTACATTGTCCCAGGACGAAGTGAAAGTCGGACAATCCAAAGGTAGCTATTTCGAGTCTGAAGGTCCGGCAAAGGTCAGTCACCTGACATGGATTGAAGGGGGTACCATTAAATACGAAATGGAATACTTTCCAGGGGGATCTGAAGTCACCTTGTCCAAAAAAGACATGATCAAGATGGCGGAGTCGTTTCGTTAATCAAAGAAAAGGATGATGGATACAGATCCATCATCCTTTCCCCTTAATATGTTCCATACAAAACCTTAACGATGTTTCCGTACTTGTTATAGGTCACTTCTTTCCACTGATTTCCGCCGTTTGCACTTCGATACATGATGATGAAATAACTGCCTGAAACTCTCCTGTAACTCTCCATCCAGGTGACTCCCCCTTGACCGCCACCATCTTCTACAACCTTTGTACCATCATTCTCCGCTGCGAATGTCTGTGTCTCCCCTACGGCAGCACCAGCAGATAGAACCAGTGAAAATGCAACCACATACTTTACTGAACATTGAAGGAAACCTATCACTATTGCCACCCCCTTTTGTTAATAAATGTAATTGTATAGTCGATCATACTACAAATATCAATATTAGGATTAGGTCTAATTCTCTATTGATCGGGAGTAATGACCACTGAATAGGAAGATATCTCTATGATTCTTATTGGCGTATTAATATTTTTATATTTATTACATCCGTTAAAGTGAAAATATAATATTGTTTAATGTTGGAAAATTTGGAATAATTGGTATTAGGTTGAAAGATAGAGGTGTGAAAATAATGCCCCTCTTACGAATAGAGAGAATCGAGGTGGAGTTGTGTCTAGATCCTTATGTCTGACGCTCATTGCTGCAATTGGAACGATGGTATTGCTATATGTAATTGGCTTTGTAGGAAATATCGATTTCCTTATATTTCGCATTTCACTCTCAAACACTGAAATTGCCCTGCTGCCAATCGTTGTTGGAGTGATAGTGGCGATTGTTGGTGACCGGATTATGAAATCCAAGTCTCTGGAATAGGTGTTTATTTTAATATATGTATGGTGTTTAACATTTAGTGATTTTGATAAGGAGGAAGGATATGGGATCAGGCAAGTTAATGCTAACTGCGATCATGGCAGGGATCTATTCTGGTATCTTGGATGGTGTTGAGAGTCATTACGGACTAAACAAACTGGTAAGTGCATTTGTATTAATACTAGTTACGTTCATTACAGGATACGCTTTGTATAGGGGTAAACGTTTCACATGATTTTCTTGATAAGCAAATAGTATACGTGTGGAAACCTTTAATGAGTTAATAGAGAGGAATTATTTGATGAAAAGAAAGTTAAAAACGATAGGGTTAGTCTTGTTGTGTGTGCTTATTATCATACCCTTATCTGGATGGATTTACGAATTGGTCAGTTATCGAAATGCAGAAGCCAATTTTCCCCCAGATGGAGTAATGATTGATATTGGAGATAGAGAGATTCATGTAAATGTAAAAGGAGATAAAACCGATCTTCCACCTGTTGTAATTGAAACGGGAACGGGTAACTGGTCTTATGATTGGTCTCATGTTCAAGAAGAACTATCCCAGTATACCCAGGTTCTTACTTATGATCGTGCAGGGTACGGGTGGAGTGATCCGCCAAGTAATGGTTTTGCACTTGATACAACGATCACAGATCTAAACACTATATTAAAAGAAACCAAAATTGATACACCTTTCATATTAATAGGTCACTCAGTCGGTGGTGTTTATGCGCGTCATTTCACTGACCGATACCCGGAAAAGGTGGCGGGTTTGATTCTCATAGACTCACGGAACGAATTTTTTAAAGAGGCTGCCCCGGCATACAATGAAAAGTTCTTTAGTTCACAAGACCAAATGTATAATAGAATCCTTTCAAGACTTGGAGTTACTCGATTATTCGGGGAAAACACGTTGGCGGGAATGCCTGATTTTATATCTAAAGAAAAGTATGCCCATGTTCAATATGATGGACCATTTTTCAAGGCATTGGATGAAGAAATTCAACAAATCCCTGAGAATGTCGAATTACTTAATAAGATACAATCACTAAACGATAAACCTTTAACAATCATCACCCCCGAAGAAGTTGAGAGTCAAGCGGCAGCATTAGGATTTTCAGAACAACAAGAGAATGAAATCAATGAGAAATGGATAAATGCTCAGGAGCAACTAGCAGGACTTTCAACGAACAGTGACTACATTTCTGTGCCCAACACGAGCCATGCAGTCATGTATGACCAACCGAAAGTTATTGTAGAAGCTGTGTTGGATATTCAGAATGAGGTGGGAAGGTAATGGGATTGGAAGGAAAAAGGTATACAGAAAGGGAACTATTTGATATACCAAATAAAACAAAGGAGAGAAGCATATGAGTAAATCATTTATTGACCAAGTACATTATATTCGAATTCCTGTAAAAGATTTAGAGCTGTCTGCACAATGGTATAGAGATGTATTAGGGCTCCAGTTAGTAAACATTACGGAGGAACTTGCGATAATAAAAGTAAATGAAGGACCTTTCTTACTTATCTTAGTTCCTACCAAAGATGAAACATTTGCCCATTTTACAATTGATAATGAACAAGAATTTAGCATTGGCTTTACAAGTCCGGAATTAACTGAATTTCATCAACACTTAATGGATAATCAAGTTAAGGTCGAGGAAATAAAAGAAGATAATGGCCATGCCTTTTTTCACTTTTATGATCCAAATGGTAATAAACTCCAAGTGCACTGGTGAAATTATTATGGAAATTTCCAACTGATTAATATCTACTAAACTCAAATCTAAAAATAGTAGAGAAATCATGAAAATTTTCACCAATTTAGTAGAATTACCTCGAATGTGCACAGGACTTTTAACCTGAACTTTCTCAACCTCTGATTAAAAGGTATTAGGAAGAATCCCCCGAATTTGTTACGTATACCAAAAAAGGAGGGTTCTTTATGAACTTGAAAAAAATTGCTTCAACTACTTTAGCTTTATCCATTTGTATCGCACCTGCCATTGGACTTGCAAAGGTACAGCCAACAGGACTGGAACATCACGATCATGACCACGCAGCACCAGCCACTACTTACATCGATTCATTACCAAAAGCCAAGGAATTTGCACCTGATAAAGGTCCTGCTAAAATCGAGAAGTCTACTAAAGTAGTAGAGTTAGATCAAAAGGGTAATGTGAAAGATGTAAAAACGACTAAAAGTACATTCTCTTCAAAGAATGCACAACAAAATAAAGAGTTCAAAGCTCAAGCAACCAAAACAGTAACTGTATTAGCGGTAGCGGATGAAGAATATCGAGGTACATATAGTGACTGGCAAAGCAGAGTACAACAAATCGTCGAAAATGCAGATGATGCATTTATCAGAGACCACGGAATAGACTTCCAAGTACAGGCAGTAGGAAATTGGACATCACAAGGTGGAAACAGCTCACAAATCTTATCCGATTTAAGTCGGGATTGGTCGGGTTACAGTTACGACTTTGTAGTAGGTTTCTCAAAGGATGCTAACTTTGATGCTGGAGGAATAGCTTACGTTTATTCTTCAGATCCTGGAACAGCATTTAGCGTTAACTTAGATCAAGGTGTAACAAACACCTCTAAAGCAGCTCAGCATGAATTCTCACATAACTACGGGCTTGGACATGATGCACAAGGTAGCGGGATTCGATGCGTTATGAATTACGATTACTCTTATTCAGTAGATTACTGGCACCCAGCACATAATACACAGATTCAGAATAATAAGGTTTGGTATGGTCAGTAAACAATATAGAACCTCTCTCATTTTTGAGAGAGGTTTTCTTATGGACCTATATTTTTTACAGGATAATAGTAGATTAGTAGTTTTATTGTTCTATATATAATTTGAAGAAATATTCAAGGTTGCACCCAGGGTCAGTGACCAACATTTGGGAAAGTTAATGGAGGAATACTTTTTCAAAGATATTAACACCATGAATTCCGAAAAAAATTGAAACTTTTACCAACTTTGTACGTAAAGTTGATTACGGAGGAGGTTGGGACTATGAAAAAAATAATGGGCATAACCATGAACTTATTCGTCATAGCGTCTGTCATTATTTTGGCCGCAGGATGTAGCTCTCCAAAGGACAATGATGAGAATGTGAAAACCATCCAAACTTTTTTGGAGAAAGAATTCACCGGACCTACTGATGAACTAACACATGCTCTCGAACAAGAGGGTGCATTTCCGCCTAAATTAGAAGAGTATGTAAAAGAAAACTATAGTCCGCTGGTGATGAATTGGGAAGATATGATCAATACTAATCACATTTTGTTATTTCAAAGAGTTGCATATGAAAATGGGTATCAATTGAAACCAACAAATATTGATATACAAAAGGATCAAGACCATGCATACGATTATGAAGTTGAAGTGGATTACATGAAAGATGGTCAAACTAACACTGCTACGATCACAGCAAGAATGAACCTCAATGACGATGGCAAGATTGTTACCATTCGAAATATGAATGATGATGGTTTATTAGAGAAAATGGAACAGTAAAAATGAGAGAAATAATACTGGCGCGCAGGGACGTCTTAGGAAGCTTTGAAAACGTCCCGACGCTTTCTTGAGGTGAAAGAATGCCAATCAAAGGGCTCAATCATTTACTATTTTCAGTTTCTGATTTAGAAACGTCCATTGAGTTTTATCAAAAAGTTTTTGATGCGAAAATATTCGTAAAAGGTAGAAATACGGCTTACTTGGATGTACAGGGAATGTGGTTCGCCCTTAATGTAGAGAAAGACATCCCCCGCAATGAAATACACCAATCTTACACCCATATTGCCTTTTCCATCGAAGAAAAGGATTTTGACAGTATGTATGACAAGCTAAAGAGATTACATGTAAATGTCTTATCAGGTCGTCCGAGAGATGAAAGAGATAAAAAGTCCATCTATTTCACGGACCCGGATGGGCATAAACTTGAATTTCATACAGGTACATTGCAAGACAGATTGGATTATTATAGAGAAGAGAAGTCACATATGAAGTTTTTTGACTAAAAGAGTGGTCTATTAATCACCGTCATTGTACTATGGTTCTTCGAAAACTCTTAATTTTGATCTAGATTAATAAGTAGACAGATATTATTTGAGAAGGTGAAAATACTGTTAAATAAAATTCAAGCAATACCTGAGAAAGTGGCCTTTACAATAGGCCTAGCTTTAATATTATTTAGTCCCTTATTTATATTTTTCATGTCATTTTTAATCCCATTAGGTAATAGTACAAAGATGATTATAGGAAGCGTAGTTTATTTTTTTGCTATTTTATTGATACTAAGTGCGGCTGATAAAAGACATTCTAAAAGGCGGTGAATTTATTTGAGTAAATATAAAGCAATCCTATTCGATCTGGATGATACCTTGCTTAACAGGGATCAGGCAGTAGATCAAATGTTTTCGGTTGTTTTAGAAAAGTGTTATGAGGATGTTCAACATCCATCAAAAAATGAAATGTTGCATAGGTTCAAAGAATATGATAAAGGAAGCTATGGCGATAACAATAAAATAAACGTTTTGGAATCATTATTTGATGAGTTCCCACCGCATTATAGATTGCCTCGCCATGACATTCAAGATTTTTGGAATCATCATTTTCCTCGTTGTTTTTCTATCAGCGAACATACTATTACTATCGTAAATACTCTAACACAGCACGTTAGAGTAGGCATTATAACAAACGGATCCACTCAGAGACAAAAAGCGAAAATAATGAACACCGGGTTGAATCATTATTTTGACACAATCATTATTTCTGAAGAAGCGGGAATGAGTAAACCAGACAAACGTATATTTGAATTAGCATTAAGTAAGCTGAATGTGCAACCGGAAGATGCCTTATTAGTAGGTGATGACTTAGAAAAGGATATTGCAGGCTGTCAACATTCAAATATTAAGGGCATATGGTTCAACCCAAACAGGATCAAGAATGATACCGATATCCAACCATATGCCGAGATCGATTCTTTTGAGAGCTTAATAAGCTACATTACATAATGCCAACACGCCTGAGGTGATAAACGATGATTTTTGTATTCGATTTAGATGGAACGATTTGTTTTAAAGGAAAACCGTTGAGCCAGGAGATATGTGATGCATTAAACGTTTGTAAGCAACAGGGACACGAAGTCATTTTTGCTTCAGCCAGGCCGATTCGTGATTTATTACCCGTTATCCCTCAAGAATTCCGGCATTTTCGGATGGTTGGTGGGAATGGTGCCTTTACGTATGCAGATGGGGAGATTAAGACCCGGGCTTTCGCTGCAGAAACAGTAGATGAAATTAAACAAATTATAGAAACAAACCGTCTAACCTATTTGATAGACGGTGATTGGGATTACAGCTACACAGGCGATCGTCATCATCCTATATTCCGTAATCTTGATCCTGAAAAGCGTGCTGTCAATCAGCCATTGGCTCAATTATCAAAGATCACGAAAATCGTATTATTTACAAGAGATCAAGCCGTCAAACAACAACTGGAGAAGCTATCTGTACAAGTATACGAACACGGGAATGAAGAGTTAATGGATATAAGCCCGTCAGGAATACATAAAGTAGAGGGGCTGAGAAAATTAGGCATACTTCCAGGAGAGTTTATTGCATTCGGAAATGACCAAAATGATTTAGAACTCTTTCAAAACGCAAAGTACAGTGTTTGTGTAGGGCAACATCCAATAAAAGAATTTGCATCCACTTTCATTGGGATTGAGGATGTTCCTTTCAAAATAAAAGAAATCAGTGAATCATATCAACAAAGAGGACTGTTGCTGGAAAGTTGATCCACATTCTGCTAGTGCATCGTAATCGAACTTTAGTGGAGGTAAATACATGATGAGTACGTTTGTTTATATGGTGAGACACGGTGAGTCACCAAAGGAAGGAAATGAACGAACAAGAGGGTTGACTCCAAAAGGTCAATTGGATGCTAAGCGGGTAACTGAACTATTGAAAGATGAGAAGATTGACGCAGTTGTTTCAAGCCCCTATCTACGTTCCATCTTAACTGTCGAAAAGGCAGCTGAACAAATAGGACAGGAAGTTATCGTATATGAAGATTTAAAAGAGAGGATCTTTTCTTCTGAAGATAATCGAATTTCTGATAAGGAATTGGTTCCGCTGTTGGAGAAGTCGTTTGGGGAATCAAGTTACGCTTTAGAAGGAGCAGAATCAAATGCTGATTGTCTAATAAGGGCAATTAACGTTTTAAAAGAACTATTGGAAACATATAAAGATAAACGTATTGTAATAGGATCTCACGGGGCTGTTATGACCTTGATGATGGGATATTTCAATAGTAAGTATGACTTGGATTTTTTATATAGCACATCCAAGCCTGATATTTATAGGATGGAATTTAAAGAGAAAGAGTTAGTGAATGTTCAAAGGTTATGGTGTTTAGATTAAGGTGATAATCTTGTTATTGAAGTGGGGGATGAACGGAAGACCGGGAAGTTAATCCCCGGTGATATTAACTGTTCAGTTAAAAGACAGGTTAATTGAATGGAATTACATATGCTGCACTACTAAATTATTTGGAGGTTTTCCAATTTGAGATTATCACTTTTAGGCATCTCTATATCCCTATTTGGAATCGCACTTATTCTAACTTCGAGTGGAGGAGCAACGACATTTGGACTTGTTGTTTCATTTGTCGGTTTATTGGTTTCTCTCATGTCTTGTCTAATGAAGCCTGTTACAAAATCCAGTTGAGAATACGGCAGCAACTTTGTTCATCAAAAAGGGAAAGAATTAAGATTACATAATCAATAATAAGCGGCAAGAACCGAATATAGGGAGAGAAATATGACCATGAAAAAAGATAGATATTTTTTAGAGTTGGCTCTTGAAGAAGCAGAAAAAGCATTGAGTGAGAATACATATCCTGTTGGGGCTGTCATCGTGGATGAAAATCAGAACATCATTGCAAAAGGGCGTAATAGGGTTCATTCGCAACAAGATACGACTGCCCACGCTGAAATTGACGCTATTCGTAATGCCGGCAAATCAATATTTAAAGCGAAAGTCAACCGTGAGAAGTTTACAATATACACTTCATTGGAACCTTGTCCAATGTGCACGGGTGGAATACTTTTTGCCAATATAAAAAAAGTAGTTTGGTTACTAAACGATGATTTAGGCTTTGGCGGTTATAAAAAAATCAACGATACTAATATATTTGAAAAGAAATTTCATGAAATTGAAGCTATTGAAGAACCTTATGGTGACTTGAAACAGAAGCAAATGGAACTAATGAGTAAATGGTTAACCAATCCTAATCATGTTACTAACTTACGAAAAGCTAATATTGCAGAATAGGGGGCTTATCCGCAATAGGGTAAGCTTCTTTTTTATGGGAATTAGTTATTGAGTTTCTATCTTTGATTTGAAATAATTGGAATTAAGTAATAACGTCGCAACCACTATAGTTCCTGAGGGTGAGAACAGTGAAAAAGAATATAAAAGACACTGACTATTTTAGTTTGTACGCCTTATGTGACGGAGTCTATGCAGCTATCGCTAAGCCGGGCAAAGGCGCATGGAGTAATGCCGGTATCGTTGACTTGGGGGAGAATTTGCTGGTGTTCGATTCACTTGCCACTCCTTCCGCTGGGTATGAGTTGAGGCAGCAGGCCGAAGAGCTGACTGGGAAAAAAGTGAAGTACCTGATCAACAGTCATTATCACGGAGATCATGTATTTGGAAATCAAGCGTTTTCTGATACAGCGATTATTTCCACTTCTTTAACAAGGAAATGGTTTGAAGAGAAAAATATGATAGTAGATTTGAAGAAAGAAATAGAAGAAACGGAAGACTATTTGAATAAACTGGGAAAGCAAATTGTTTTAACTACAGATGGTGTCTTGAATTCAAGTCTCACCAATCAATATAAGGAGATGACAGCCATTCTAAAAGACTTACCTACTATGAAGCTCGTGCTCCCAACCTTTCTTTTTGAAGAAAAGATGGTGATTGAAGGCTCAAAAAGAAAGGTTGAACTGCATTGTTTTGGAGGTGGCCACACCCCCAGTGACACATTTCTGTACTTACCGCAAGAAAAGGTTGGGTTCATGGGTGATCTGGTAACCGTAGATTTGCATTTACCGATTGATGATCCGGAAGAATTTTATGCCATTCTAAAAAAGGTGAAGCTACTGGATATTGAGACTGTCGTGCCTGGCCATGGATATCCAGGGGGAAGTGAATTGGTTTGTACCCTGGAGAAGTATCTATGCTTTTTGATCGAAAATACGAAAGTAGCAGTGAGAAATGGCGTGCCATTCGAAGTGTTTGTTTCTAACTTAGAAATACCTAATGAATATGCTGAATGGAAAGGGGTTAATGGGATTAAAGGTAACTTATCTAAAGTGTATGCATTTTATGAGTGTTAAAGAGTGATGAAAGAAATCCTAAAATGAAAGGAATTATTTAAATGAGTGACTTGAAACTGCTTATTTCTTTCAAAAGTGACCTTAACAATTATTCTATAGAACAGCTAAGATATATTTCGGAAGAAGGGGTGTGGTCAATTGGACAGATGTATGACCATTTAATTGTAGTTGCCCATGAGTATCTTGATAGTATGGAAGAATGTGCTGCATTGAATGAGAACAACCCCTTGGGAAAACAAAATTTGGTGAGCAATTATTTGATAACCGAGGGTTTCCACCTATTAAAATAAGGTTACCAGATGATCTTAATTCTCCACCAAATAATTCAGACAGTAAGGAAGAGCTCATTAGCAGGATGGAACAATTAATTCAACGAATGACGCATTGGGAAACGAAAGTGGATGATATTAACCCAACTAAAAAGAGTGAACATGGAGGATTCGGCTGGCTGAATGCAAAGGAATGGTATGATTTGGTCGGAATGCATTTTCGTCATCATGTACGTCAAAAAGGTGAGTTGGAGAGTTACTTGGTATAGAGGGAATTACATAGCGCTTGGACGCATCCCGTGCTTCTTTTGCATCCATTTACTAAAAAAATAAGTGAAAGGAGTGAGAACCAGTGAATTTAGGAACTCCTCTTGCTATCGGAAATACAGCAAAAGTCTATCTTTATGAAAACAAGATTTTCAAAGTTTTTAATGACTCATTACCAGATCAAGAATCGACTAATGAAGCTTATAAGCAAAAGTTTGCTTATTCATGTGGACTTTCTGTGCCGGAAATAATTGATGTAACCAAAATAGATGGTAAACAGGTAATCGTCATGGAGCACATAAAAGGGAGAACTATAGGGGATCTTTTAACTGACAATATGGAAAAAGCGGAATATTATATGAACATTTCTGTTGATATACAAATGGAAATTCATAAAATCAAAGCGGATTCTATTGAACCGATGTCTGGAAAATTAAGGAGACAAATAGAAAATGCTCCAGGGTTGGATATTAAACTTAAATCTACCTTAACTAAAAAACTAGATTCAATGACCTTCGAAGAAAAACTCTGTCATGGGGATTTTCATTTTTTTAACTTAATACTGTCAGATCATAACGTCACCATTATCGACTGGGTTGATTCTAGTGCAGGGGATATACGTGCTGACATATATCGAACGTATCTTTTGTATTCTCAGTTTTCAGTGGAATTGGCTGAAATGTATATGCGTCTATATTGTGAGAAAAGTGGTTTGTCTAAAGATGAAATTTTTCAATGGGCGTCGATTATAGCTGCGGCAAGATTGTCTGAGTGTGTTTCATCAGAAATGCCAGGGCGTCTTTTGGAGATTGTTAATCGGTATTGTCCTGTTTGACAAACTTTGTATTATCTTTGAGAGCAAATTTAGACTCCCAAGGGAATCAATCAAAATATATATTCCTGTGCAAGGAGATCGCTGCATTTTGAAATAATGGGTATTAGGATCATTCTTATTAGGGGGATTGTTATATGTTTGTTGTAAATGTAGAAGGTGCTATTCACCGGGATGGTAAGTGGCTTCTAATCCTGAGAAGCGAGAAGGAGGAACATGCAGGAGGCTCTCTTTCACTCGTCGGCGGCAAGTGTGAATTTGAAGGAGTCTCATCCGATATATTAGAAAGGACTTTACAAAGAGAAATATTCGAAGAAGTGGGAAGCGAGGTTACAGGTATTGAATATGTGAACAGCTCTTCCTTTATTACTGACTCTGGCATCAATGTAGTTGATATCGTTTTTCTGTGTCATCATAAATCTGGTGAACCTTTCGCAAAAAGCACTGAAGAAGTTGACGGTGTATTTTGGATGACTACTTCAGAGATTCTTTCCCATCCGGAACTTCCTGATTATTTAAAGAGAAACATAAAATGCGCAGAGGAGAAGATACAAGATGGCTCTGGAAGTGGAAGAGTGAAGTAAGGGGTCATGATTGTCTGTTATCTTACTTATGTGTATGAAAGTTTAAGGAGGTGCAAGAACGATGAGTGATCAATGGTTAGAATGGGCAAAAAGGATCCAAGCATTATCTCAATCAGGACTGTCATTCTCAAAGGATGTTTACGATATTGAGAGATATGAAGAATTACGAACGATCAGTGCCGAAATCATGCAGCAATACACGGATTTAGAGATGATGAAAATAAGGGAGTTATTTACGAACGAAACAGGTTATCAGACACCGAAAGTAGATGTGCGCGGTGTCGTATTCAAGGATGACAAAATCCTGATGGTAAGAGAGAAAGTTGATGATAAGTGGTCTCTGCCAGGTGGATTTTGTGATGTGGGTCTGTCTCCAAGTGAAAACATCGTCAAAGAAATTAGAGAAGAATCTGGATATGATGTAACCCCTGTAAAATTACTCGCACTGCTCGATATGAACAAGCATCCCCATCCCTCGCAACCGTACCATTACTATAAAATATTTATTCAATGTGAGGTGACTGGTGGAGAAGCAAGAAGAGGGATCGAAACAAAAGGAGTCCATTTTTTTGAAGAAGAGAATTTACCGGAGCTGTCAATCGGGAGAAATACAGAGACTCAGATTCACATGCTGTTTGAATTTTTGAAAGATCCTTATAAAGAGAGTGTATATGATTAATGGGAGGTGGATTAGTTGAAAGATACACAAAAGGGAGTTGAAATAGGGGACACATTTTTAAAGACAATGCTCATAATATCATTATTTATATCAACAATCGAAATGTTTTTTGCCAATGTCATATCAGAAACAGTAGAAAATGTAATTTGGATATTATTGGCGTTAACCTTAACAATCTACCTCTTTGTAAACAAAAACTACATATATTTTAGTATCATTCTTGTCATTTGCGTTATTGGCTCTGTAATATTGTTTGCCTAAGCTGGTTTGTTTTACATGGAATAGATTATAGCGTGATTGCTAAAAGAGATTCACTAAATACCTATTGAAGTTGATGGGAGGATCACAAAAGTGAACAATTACGGGCAAGACCTATTTAAAGGCACTGCAGGATATTACTCGAAATACAGACCGATGTATCCTTCTTCTTTGATACGATTCCTGGTTGAAGCGTTCTCTTTAAATGGGGAGCAGAACCTCCTTGATTTAGGCTGCGGCACAGGGCAGCTTACCATAAGGTTTTCAGATTGGTGTCATAGAATAGTAGGTATAGACGTTGAACCGGAAATGATTGAAGAAGCTAAGCGTATCCACCGGGAAGTAAGGATGGGTCAGATTCAATGGTTCAATGGAGCTTTGGAGCAGTACAGACTTGAGAATCATGAGCCATTTCACCTCGTGACGATCGCCAAGGCTTTCCACTGGATGGACAGACCAAACGTATTAGAGGAATTATTTGATATGATTTCTCCTGGTGGAGGGGTAGCGATCATTGATAATTATGATCCCAATCAATCGTTGAAGCCTTGGCAAGTAAGGTTTAATGAAGTGATCGAAAAATGGTATGGCAAAGATCGAAAGGCTGGAAATTCAACCTATGCTCATCCCGTTACCAGTCATGAAGAGGTCATCTCCCATTCTCAATTTGACCTTGAAGTTCATACATTACCGACATACGAAATCACTTGGACGATTGAGTCATTATTAGGAAACCTTTACTCCACATCCTATGGATCTAGACGTTTTCTTGGAAGTGACGTCTTATTATTTGAACGTGATGTGAGAGAGGCCAGGCTTGATATGTGTGAATCCGCAGAATATAAAGAGGAATCAACGTTATCAGTGAAGATCGGGAGAAAAGGGTTATGAAAAATATGGGAATTTCTGCAGGGGAAACACATATGGAAAGAGAATGTTTACTATATCTAATTGCAGGAGGGAATTTAAATGAGCGAAAAATTATTAAGGGTTGGCACAACCTATATTCCAGTAACGAATGTGGATCTTTCATCAGAATGGTACATAAATAAATTGGATGCAGCATTAAGTTATAAAGATGAAGATAAAGCTATCCTGAATCTTGCAAACCAAAGCATTTTTCTTGTTAAATCAAAAGAAAATCAAAGTGCTAATTTCATAGATGTTTATGGTGAAGAACGCTTTTCTTTAACATTTGAAGTGAACGGTTTAGAAGTGTTGGAAACACTGCATAGGGATTTTATAACTAATGGGATACGGGTTGGCACGATTGAAAACAGAGGACACTCTGGAAGGAATTTTGTTTTTTATGATTTGGATGGAAATAAGTTTGATGTGTGGAGTGAGCTTAGTCCGGTTTTCCGGGAGAAGTATTTTATTTCGCAGTAATAATGGAAAAACACGATGCGAATAATTATTAAAACGCAAAAAGGGGCTAATGTAACCCCAACTAAATAACCAAGCGTAAAATATGCTGAGGTCCTTTAGGTCCCTCGTATATTTGGTTTTCATCTACGAAACCACATTTCATGTAGAGGTTGATGGCTGCCGTGTTCCTTTTGTTCACCCCAAGAACCACTTCATTGATATCAGGCAGAACGTTTTTCACAAACGAAGGAAGTAGTTTCAGTCCTTGTTTTGCCAGTCCTTTTCCTTGAAACTTTAAATCAATTGAGAATGATGTTAAGATTCTTGCCTTTGGATTATCACTATACTTATGAACCTTTTCCCCATCTTCCAATGCGAAATATCCCACTGGTTCATTATTACTCATGATTAATACATGAATAGAAGTTTTGGAGACTTTCGGATGATTGATTTTTTCTAAAGGAAGACTAGTAAATTCTAGTTGATCCTCAGGTAAGTGAAAGTTGGATAGTTGATCCGTGTATTGTTCATTATACTCAATTAGTTTAACTGCAGGGCTTATAGTATTTGACGTCATGATTACCTCCAACGAATGTAATATTTTCCATTATATGATATCGTGAAAGTGTAGACAATCCATTTTTGTTCCCTGGTTTCTCTTAGCTCGATATTGCTGATGTTAGTTTAGAAATTACAGAAAAATCCCTACGCTTACCGGAGAAATTATCGGAAAACTTCAACATTTTCTGTGCATAATTAGCAATATTTGTTATTATGATGTAGAGATGTAAAGAAAGGGGAATCTATAGTACACATGTGGAATACCTCGAAATGATTAGTTAATTGGATAGAGACAGCGGCGGTCCTAGGTTCTTAAGGATGCGTTTATTTGTCTATCTGAAATCATTCAAGGGATACATGGTGTGGACAATTACATTCCCATTGCCAAGCAGATACCTTTGTATATCTGCTTTTATTTATGGGCAAAAATACATCTCGATTGACACAATCACAGCGTCCCTAAATTGGGGGAATTTAAATGAAAAGTCAGAATGAAAACGAAGAAATGCTATCAGGGGGGAATGTCTCATACGTATATCGTTCGGGAGATACGGTCAGGCGGGAATTGAAGCCTGATAGTGTGAAAATCCATACGTTATTGCAGCATTTGGAACGTAAAGGTTTCGATTATGCACCGAAGTTTTTAGGAATTGATGAAAAAGATAGAGAGATATTATCATTTATAGCAGGTGAAGCCGGTAATTATCCTTTAAAACAATACATGTGGTCTGATGTTGCTTTAAAAGGAATAGCGAAGATGCTCCGGCATTACCATGATGCAGTGAGTGACTTCCCATTAACGGATGAATGGCAGCCAATGGACAATACCCCAGCTACCATGGAGGTTGTATGTCACAATGATTTTGCCATTTACAATATTATTTTTAACCAGGAGAAACCAGTAGGTATCATTGATTTTGATGTTGCCGGTCCGGGTCCGAGACTTTGGGACATCGCTTATACTCTGTACACCTGCGTTCCTTTAAGCAGGCATTATCATACCGAAGCGGGTGAAGCTGTTCACTACGACCCAACTCAGGATGCGGGCCGTATAAAACAAAGAGTCAGATTGTTCTTTGAATCCTACGGTATGGAGGGAATGGAAGAAGATTATGTGGAGATGGTATTGCTGCGCTTGGAAGGATTGTGTAAATACATGAAAAGAAAAGCCGGTGAGGGTGACCTTGCTTTTCAAAAGATGATCGATGAAGGGCACCATGAGCATTATCAAAAAGATATAAAGTTTATTCGTGAACATGGGGAAGAGTGGATTTAAGAGTCAGGTGAGAATTGGGCACGATCATTTGATATCTTGGTATGTAGTTTAAGCAGGATTCGACCGAAGTTGCACAGAATATATAGGTAAAAAGTGGAATATAGGTGAAAACATGAGTAAGATCATTCAGTATTACAATCAGTTCGATGAGTGGGGAAGACTTGAACGTGAACCAGTTGAATTCCAGGTGAATTGGCATTATATAAGAAAATATATGCCTCAAACTGGCTATGTCCTTGATAATGGTGCCGGACCGGGAAAATATTCAATGGAACTTGCCAAAGCTGGTTATAGGGTAACGCTGACCGATTTGACCCCAAGATTAGTTGAAATCGCAAAAGATAAAGCGAAAGAACTTGACTTAGACGACCAATTTGAAGGTTTTTATGGAGCAGATGCCAGAGACCTAAATCTATTTGAAGATGAACAGTTCGACTCTTCATTAATGCTCGGACCCATGTATCATTTGCAGGAAGAAAATGACCGTGTAATGGCAGTGCAAGAATTAAATAGAGTGACAAAAAAGGATGGGCTGGTCTTTGTTGCCTTTATGCCTAGAATTCGACATATCCTTACATCGCTCTTATCTCCTGATAATTGGAAGCCAAACAATGATATGGATACCATTTTACAATTTTCCCAATCAGGCTGCTTTAATCACGCTGATGAAGGACGTTTTACAGGAGCGTATTATTTTAATATAGAAGACATCAATCCTTTTATGGAAGCAAATGGATTTGAAACGATCAAGCTGATAGGATCCAATGCAGGAACGATTTTGAATAATGGCAACTGGGATTACTGGAGAGAAAAAGGTGACGAAGAAGTAAGGAAAATAATCGATTTAATTATAGAAAGTGCAACAGATCCTTATATTCTTGGTATTTCATCTCACTTGCTTTACATTGGCAGGAAAAAGTAAACTGCTTATTATTAAATGGCGTCCGATCTCGTGCTTCTTTTTGCATTACATTAGAAGCATTGAAACCGTCCCATCACATACAAAGAAAACCCATCCCTGTTTTAGGGATGGGTTTTCTTATTGAAACTTGAGGTCAATTTCAAGATGGTTAATATAGTATCACAGTCATTCCTTTAATACAAAGGATAATAGTAAAGTGAGGAGAATTTCTTAATAAAGGAATAGGGATTGTTAAAACATAAGTGGTTTGAAATAATTGGAATGTGTGCATTGATCGTATCACATGGAACTGAAATGACAATCGTGACGTTTTTTTAGGAGGAGTTAAAATGTTAATGAAGATCTTTTTTATGCTTGCAGCGATATCCATCCCTGTTTCTATCTTATTTGACCAGGAAGCAATTGGAATACTCTCGGCGATGTTATTAATGTTTATTGGGGCTTACTTTAGTAAACCAAGGTTGAGTAAATAAGGGACTTGACGAAACCCAATGGGAGGTATTGAATGTGAACCAACACCCATATATGATCATCCCGTATCATCCCAAGTATGCATCAGAGACCGTGAAAATGTGGAGAGAAAGCAAGGAGCAGGCTATCGGACAAAAAGAAATCCACAGCTTTGAAGATCATGTTGATTTCATCAATCATAGATCACCCGGGCAGTTCGGAATCGATATAGCGATACTCGATGAGAAAGTAGTCGGCATGATTGCCTATAATAAAACAGAAATCAGCCAACTGTATATTCATGTTGGATATCAGGGAATCGGAATCGGTGAAGCATTGCTTAATATAGCAAAAGAACATTCAAGTGGAAGACTGACCCTCTATACATTCGATATAAATCAAAAGGCGCAGCAATTTTATGAAAAGCATGGATTTATTATCATTGGCAGGGGAAATGATAATGAAGAAAATTTACCGGAAATTCAGTATGAATGGACAACAAAAAAAATAAACAACTTGGGTTCAAGTTGAAATACTGGCGTAGTGTCACTAAATGACTAGGGGTGTCTCAATTATATGCGTTGTTTTTGTGAGCAAAAAGAAACCTTTGACTTAAAAATGGAAGCGGATGTTGGAGCAGATCCTATCTGGTGTATGGAGTGCGGCTGTAATTTGGATTTAGAGGACATCCCGTTATCAAACGATTTAAAGAAAGAATTGATAGATTGGGCGAGTAAGTACGGGAAATGGATAGATTGGGATTCAGATAAAATCATTCCAAATGGAATCCAAATGGAAGAGGAACATAATAGGCAAGGGGAAATTTTAACGGAAAGTGCCGAGCAGGAGCTTGGTGGAAAATACGGAATTACATTTTCTCCTTCTACAATGGGAGGAAGTTATAAAACATTGTAAGTTTTATATAATGAGAGGATGAAATAGACATGGAAATTATAAATGGTAATAAAAGCTTTGATCTGGATGAATTTCTTACAAACCCTCTATTTGCGCACCTTTCTACATTATCCAAGGAAGGTCCGAGAGAGTCACCTGTTTGGTTTTACTGGGAAAATGAACATATCTATATCATCGGCACACCATCTTCAGACAGTTTCCCCGGGAGAATCAAAGAACACCCGGAGTGCGCCATTGGTATCGTAGATCTGGATCATACAACAGGAAAAGTATTACATGCAGGGTTCAGAGGGAAAGCTACGGTGGAGCCTTTTGATAAGACGATCGCCACACGGTTACTCCAGCGTTATCTTGGACCAGAAGAAGAGAAGTGGGATCCAAGATTTCAGGGGTTAGGAGATAGCAATATTTTAATAAAGTTTGTACCTGAAACAGTTGTTGTGAGGGATCAATCTTTTATACCCAGCATTTAAATTTTATATCTTGCTATTTTAAGAATGTCAGGCAAGGGTGGTGTACCGATGGTAGATTTATTTGAAAGAATGCAAATGGGAACAAAAAAACAACAAGACGCTTATACGGTATTCATGGAACTGGATATTATGAACGAATTGAGTACCTACACTCCTGTTCTATGCGGAACGTTTCCCATTGGCATAAACATATCGGGTTCAGACCTGGACATTATTATGGAAGTACAGGAATTAGAGCCATTTGAAGAATTGATCCAAACGTTATACAACAAACAAGATGACTTTACAATCAAAAGGAAAACGATTAATGGAAAAGAAGTCGTGAAGGCGAATTTTACCTTTAGAGATTTTGAGTTTGAGCTGTTTGGCCAAGACCAACCGGTACATATGCAACGTGCCTATCTCCATATGATGGTTGAACATGAACTGTTGCAAAAATATCCTGCTCTTAAACAGAGAGTGATACATCTCAAAAACCAAGGTTATAAGACAGAACCGGCATTTTGTGAGTTTTTTGATATTACGGGAGATCCTTATGAAGGTCTGATTCGGTTTGGGGTTGAAGAAGGGATTATCAAGGGGTAGGTTGTTGAAATCCATTGAAGAGGTGAGCTTAAATGAAGAAAAATCTATTAAATATACTAGAACTCATCAAACTTGGAGAAAAGTTAAAATCTGAGATGAGGCACAGCTGGCTGTCAAATGGAAGACAAGAAAGCGTCGCGGAGCATACGTGGAGAGTTTCCCTGATGGCGATGTTGATCGAACCTTACTTAACGCAGAAGGTGGATTCGGCCAAATTATTAAAAATGATCATCATACACGATCTGGTTGAGGCTGAAGCAGGGGATGTCCCGGCTTTCGATACGATGAACAATCGATTAGCTAAGGAACAAAAAGCAATCAATGAGAGAAAATCCATTGAAAGAATGAGAGATATGCTTGGGAATGCTTTAGGAGAAGAGCTATATAATCTTTGGTTCGAGTTTGAAGAAAAGGAGACCTATGAAGCTAAAGTAGCTAATGCATTGGATAAACTGGAAGCCCAGATTCAACATAATGAAGCTGACATCTCCACCTGGATAGAGATTGAACACGGGATGAGTTTCATGATGGATAAGCATGTTGAGTTTGACCCGACGCTTCAGGTATTTAAGAACATAATTGAGGACGAGGCGGATTTGAAGTTAAAGGAAGCCGGGATTGATACAAAGAAATTAAAAGTCTGATGAAAACTGATTGACTTTCCAATTACAATAGAAAATGGTGTACCAAAATAACAGGGGTATGAGCCTTAGCAAAATGGGACTGGCTGCGTTGTATATATCCATATCTGGTTTGATGACTTCATTCCTTTTGAATATGGTTATGGGGGAATGAAGAGAGTCAAGCCAAGGGCATAAGAACAGGTTTCATGGCATGATTTAGAAAAAGCCACGGTACCTGTCCCCATGGCTTCTTGGATCATTGTATAATGTTTTTTTCAATGACAAGTGATAGGCTTTCAGCTATTTGCTGATAAGTAGCATCATTTGGATGGAAGTTGTCACTTGAAAGATCGCGTTTGGCATCCGTTACCAAGTTAAAGGTATCCACAACTTGAACTTCGTATTTTAAGCCTAATGTGCGGGCAGCTTCATTCCATTTTTGGATGACAGAATCAAATGAATCCCCGTCCGGCAATTCCTTAAAGGGATTATATAGTCCCATATAGAGGATGACGGCATCCTTATTTATGTCACGAATGGTTTCAAACGTTTTTTCCAAGTTAGGAATTTCGGTTTCCAGAATGCCAAGGGCGGTAGCTTCTGAATAGTTGTTTAAAATCTCACCAGAATTAAAGAGATTGTTTCCCCCGATGGTGATGGTAATGATTTTAGCGTCCTTAAGAGATCTCTTGACATCCTTTTGTTCTAACTGTGCCAGTAAATCCTCAATCCTTGCACCCCGTATGCCTAAGTTTTGGTACCGTTCCACAGTATTGGTCTCTTTAAGCGGATTTCCGACCAGCGGGACAAAACCTTCTCCCTTTGATGACCCTACCCCCCTTGTCAATGAATCGCCAAGTGCAATATACGTTTCTCCAGGAGTGACAGGAGCTTCTTCTGATTCTGCTACGATCTTCTCTTGGGGAGGATTGGCGATATCCGAATAGGCTCTTGCAAATCCATATCCAAATAGGACGGTCAGTGCAAGTGAAAGGGTGATAAATAGTTGCCACATCCATTTTTTCATCTCTTAATCTCTCCTTCTATTATGATTGTACCAACTTTTACCCAAGCTGAGTATTTAAAAGAGCAATTGAGAAAAAAGTTCGTTAGAATAGATGTAGGGTGATGATATGAGCATAAAGCCAACAGTTCAATTGAAAAACGTAACGAAAGTAATAGGGAAAAAGACGATTATAGATAATATATCATTTGACATATATCCAGGAGAAGTATTTGGATTCCTTGGTCCCAATGGTGCTGGAAAAACGACTACTATCCGGATGCTCGTCGGTCTGATCAAGCCGACATCAGGGGTCATTAAAATCTGTGATTTTGATGTGAGAAAGCAATTTGTACAGGCGATGCAGCGCCTTGGTTCTATCGTTGAAAATCCAGAACTATATAAGTATCTGAGCGGTCGGGAAAATCTGCAAATGTTTGCACGGATGCTGCCTGAGGTGGATAGTGAACGAATACAAGAGGTAATTGATCTCGTTGATCTGACTGCACGAATCGATGACCAAGTACAGACCTATTCACTGGGGATGCGTCAGAGGCTCGGGATTGCACAAGCATTGTTAGGCCGGCCGGATGTGCTTATATTGGATGAACCTACGAATGGATTGGATCCAATGGGCATAAAGGACCTTCGTACATTTATCAGGAAACTGGTCGACGAAACGGGTCTTTCAGTTCTTGTATCCAGTCATATATTAAGTGAAATCGAGTTGCTTGCCAATCGAGTGGCAATTATGAGTCATGGGAGAATCGTGAAGGTAGGCACGGTAAGTGAATTAGTGGATGCATTGTCATCAGGTGTGGACTGGAGAGTCAATGATGCTTTTCGTGCGCTTGATATCTTTAAAGCATCTCCCTTTGTCCAAGCTGCAGAACTGTACGATGATCATACTGTCCATACTCTTATGGATGAAAGCAAAACTTCGATCCTGAATGAATCTTTACTACAGGAGGGAATCGAGGTATGGACAATCGAAAGGAAGGTCCAGACATTGGAGGACTTATTTATTAGTTTGACAGGGGGCGATCATATTGTCTAACCCAAATATGATTGGTCTGATTCACAATGAAGTAATGAAGATCGTTTCAAAAAAACGCTTTGCGGTTGTCATCGCCATATTAATCATTCTAGTCTCCATGTTTACATATGCACAATACAGGGAGATACAAGAGAAGATTGAAAAGCAGGGTACTTTGGACTGGCGAGTGGAGCTGCAGCAGGAGATCGTCGATCGGCAAAACCGGCTGGCATCCAGTGGAATCCAGGATGAGGTCAGACAATTTCTTGAATTTGATTTAAAGCAAAAGCAATATTACTTGGACAACGACATCAACCCGAACTATCCTGGAGCTCCTACATTCATTCGCATCTTTTTCTCACAGGGACTCACACTTGTCCTGCCTTTACTCATCATTATTATCATGGCTGATGTTGTGAGTGGGGAATACAATGATGGGACCATCAAGACATTATTATCCCGACCGGTAAAACGATGGAAGATCCTGATGGCCAAATGGCTGACGGTCTTGCTGTATACATCGATGCTGATAGCAGCTACGGTAGTTGTCTGCTATGGGATTTCAGGGATTGTCCTCGGATATGATGGCTGGACGGCACCCATTCTGACGGGCTTTCAAGCTTCTCCATCAGGTGAGTTTTCGACGACATATATCCATACCCTTCCGATGTGGGAATACTTGCTGATGTCAGCGGGCCTTTCATGGGTCGTTACAGCGACTGTTGGAACCATCAGCCTGATGATTTCAGTGCTTGTGAAAAATACGGCAACTGGTATCGGGGCCATGATGGCTGTGTTGATTGCAGGTACCCTCTTATCTTCTATCGGTTCAAGCTGGACGAGCTCAAAGTATTTGGTGAACTTGAATTTTGATCTGATCAATTACTTAGAAGGTCAAGCTCCTCCAATCGAAGGGATGTCACTGCCATTTTCATTAACAGTACTTGGAGTATGGACTGTCGCTTGCCTTGCCATTGCGTTTTGGAATTTTACTCAGAAGGATATGTATTAAGTGCATCATTTAGTAAGGATCCTATTCATGATAATCCTGATTCCTATCCGCATCAAAATAAGTAGCCACCCTCAATAAACATAGAGGGTGGCTAAATTCGTCCTATGCAACTTCTGTTTCTTCCTTCTCCCCAGTCCCCTTTGACTTAAAGCTGATAAAGAACAGGACGGAAAGAAGGACGATGATTGAGACGAATACAATCATATTCGATTCAATCAAGGTGACAAGGTTTCCGAGCACGATGCCGACCAATCCAAAGTCTGCATCTCCAAACGTTGTTCCCTGGAATCCTAAGTTTCCTAGTACCGGCAACAAGAGGGCCGGCAGGAAGCTGATCATCACACCGTTCGCCATGGAGCCGATGACAGCACCCCTGCGTCCGCCGGTTGCGTTGCCGAAAACTCCGGCAGCTGCTCCTGTGAAGAAGTGAGGGACGAGTCCCGGAACGATGACTTTCAATCCCAGTAGTGGCAAGAAAAGCATGCTGACGAGACCGGCAATGAAGCTGAATAAGAAACCGATGATGACGGCATTTCCTGCGAAAGGGAAGATGGCCGGGCAATCAAGAGCGGGTTTCGCATTCGGGACGATTTTGTCCGCGATCCCTTTGAAGGCCGGAACGATTTCCCCAAGGAGCATGCGTACCCCGGCTAAAATGATGTACACACCAACGGCAAATGTGATCCCCTGCATAAAGGCAAAGACCAGGAAGTTCTGTCCGCCGCTTAATTCTCCTTCAACGAATGCAGGACCTGCTGCACCTGCGACGATAAAGAACAGGATGACCATCGTCAGTGATACGGAGACGGATGTGTCCCGAAGAAAACCGAGTGACTTTGGAACTTTGATTTCTTCTGTCGATTTAGAACCTTTACCGACTGCTTTACCGACCGTAGCCGAAACCAAATACCCGATCGATCCGAAGTGGCCGACGGCAAAGTCGTCAGACCCGGTGACTTTGCGGGTGAATGGCTGAAGCATCGCAGGTGACAGGACCATCAATGCACCAAGGATGATCGAACCGAGAATGATCAACGGTACTCCGGTGAATCCTCCTGTGGTCAAGATGACAGCGATCAAGCAGGCCATGAACATGGTATGATGTCCGGTTAAGAAGATGTATTTAAAAGGACTGAATCGTGCAATCAGAATATTGACAACCATACCGAACAGCATGATCATCGCTGTCTCCGTACCGAAGCTTTCCTGTGCAAGGGCCACGACGGCTTCATTGTTCGGGATCACCCCGTCTACTTCAAAGGCATGATTGAACATGCTGCTGAATTGCCCCAGGGACTGGACGAGTACATTCGCACCCGCCCCAAGGATGACGAAGCCCATGACCGTTTTAAGGGTTCCGGACACGACATCCCCTGAATTCTTGCGCTGGATCAGGAGCCCGATTAAGGCAAATAGACCGACAAGGATCGCAGGTGTACCCAGTATATCCTTCATTATGATATCAACCATTTGTATCGCTCCTTCCTTTTAAAAGTGGACTAGATATTTGCTTCTAATGCTTCGCGGAGTTCGTTTTTATCCATCAAATTCTTTAACTTCACGACATTCTTGCGGCCATCTTCAAGGCTCTCGACGATATCTTCAGAACCTAGGAAAAGATCCGCTTGTTCCGTCTTGGCCGTTGTCAGATCCGTGTGGGACACTTCCGCTTCTTTCCCCATTTCCTTAAGTGCTGCTTTCACATTCATTTCTACGATCATGCTGCTTCCTAATCCATTTCCACATACGACTAATACTTTTTTCATTTTAATTTCCTCCTCTGATTTATACTTCAATTGTTTGGTTGATTAATTCAATTACGGTTTGACAATTACTTGCTGAGATTAATTGTTTCACGTTGTCTTCATTGGATAGCAATTCCGTGAGCTGTGCGAGTGCCTTCAAATGAGTTTGGTTATCGATTGCTGCCAGCACGATGACCAGCTGAGCGCGATGTTTTTCTTTTTCGGAAAAATGAACGGGTTCCTTGAGTCGCAGGAAACTCATCCCGAGCTGTTCGACACCCGTCTCAGGACGTGCATGGGGGATGGCGATGTTGGGTGCGATCACAATATAAGGACCCAACTCCTTTACGTTCGTTATCATGGCCTCTACATAATCCGGGCGAATCGATTGCAGGTCGACGAGCGGTTGACTGGCCACCTTGATGGCTTCCTCCCAACTGCTTACCCGGTCTTTGAGTTGTATCGTTTGTTCTGTCAATAATTCATTGAGCATAGGCTTTCTGATCTCCTTTATTCTGGGAGTGTTTTGTTCTAAAAGGTGGACCAATTCCTTTTTCAGGTCGTCTTCCTGATGGATCGTCGCATGACGTTTGATGACATCCATCAGGTGATCGGTCACATTCTTTTCCGGTGGCTTCGAATCGAAAAGCTCATTCATCCGTTGTATGACCCGTTCTTTTTCGAGATTCGTCAAGATGGCCGGAAGATGGATGACGGGAATGTCCTTCTCCTTGATATAGTTGGTGGAAAAGATGACGTCCGCCGCGTACTCGTTCGTTCGATATTCCCTCATCGAAATCGTGGTGATGACATTCAGGCCGGCAATCAAGTTCTCTAATTGGGTGCGGAGCATATTCGAAGTCCCAATCCCATTTTCACAAACGATGAGTGCTTTAAATTTCGTCTCGACCTTCTTTTTCTCTTTCGTCAACCAGCCTCCGAAGTGCAGGGTAATGTAGGCAGCTTCCTCATTTGGAACGGTCTTTCCTACATAGAGCTCCAAGTGCCTCATTACGCGCTTGGTCAGATGGAAGATGTCCGGGTAGGTCTTTTGAATGCTGTCAGCCAGATCATTTGCAATCGAGAGCCCGTACTTGAGCCGGTAATACGTAGGCTTAATATGGGAGATCAGATTCTCTTCCAGTCCATTTTTATCATCGAACACCACACAGGAGTAAAGCTGAAAATCATCAATCATCTGTTGCACGACTTCCTTCAGGCCAGATAATTCCCGTTCCGTATAACGGTTGAAGTTATCCTGCTGGACTTTGGATCCCAACAGATTCATCGTGATGAAGCAAACCTCATCATCCGGAAAAGAGACTTCCTTTGCGTTTCCAAGTTTATTCGTAATATGGAGAGCTGCCTTGTAAGCTTCTGTTTGCTGCAGGACCTGCTTTTCTGCTTCTGGAACAAGAATATATTCTTGCAGTTCTATACGCTTCATAATCATCAAGATTTGCAGGGAAAGGATCTCCACCATCTCATCTGTCAGCGTCAATCCCAATTCTTTCTCAGCTTCATAAAGAATCTCTCTCACCAGGCGCCTTTGATCCGTTTCATGGGACCACGTGGCAGCTTCCGGCTGGATCATCTTATGGACTTCATTCCGGACATTCTGCCAATCCGGGTGTGAGAAGATGGTTGCCAGTATATTCGAAAGCATCGTTCTTTTCGCATCCTCAGGACCACTTAACCGGTATCCTGAACCTTTCTTATAAAACAACCGCAAACCGGCTTCGCTGAACTCTTGCTTGATCTCTTTAATTTCCTTGGCGATCGTCCCCCGGCTCATGCTTGTCAGGTCCATAAACCGCTGCATCGATGCATCTTGTTCTTCTAATAATATTTTGGCTTTAATGAGGACTTCGCGTTCCTCTTTCGACAATTGATACTGCCAATCTTCGAAACTTTGGTCCTTTGAAACCATCAACTTCGATTTCGATGCAGGAGGCAAAAACAATCCCCTGCCATGCTGGCTTTCAATGGGATCTAACCCTTGAGTCTTTAGCCAACTATTAATCTGATCGAGGTCGTAATAGATGGTCCGTTGAGACAAATTCGTCCTGGCCACCAGATCTTTCGTCGGAATCGGTTCAGTCGAATGTTGAATGATGGATAATAAGTGTGCACGCCTTTTATCCAATACCATGAGGATCCCCCTCTGTTTTTGCATATTTATATTGTTAGTTAATTAGATGATCATCTTATGAATCTAGTATAGGGGCTATTTAGAGGTTTTGAAAGGGGTTTCAGTGTGCAGAGTTTGTACCGGTTAATTTTGCAAAAATGAACAGATGGGTGAAACGGGCATCAGAGTGGGAAGCTGGGATTGTCAAACGGGTGGGGGTTTGAAATAATTGGAATTGAGAGAATGCCAAATTAGAAGAGAAATTAGAAAGGGGAAAGTTTTATGAGCTATGAAAATAATTGTCCTTTCTGCAATGTTGATGAGGACAAAGACCAAAATATCGTATTTGAAAATGAATCCTGCTATTTCCTGCAGCATAACAAGCACCAGGATGTATTAGAAGGGTCCGGCGTCATTGTTCCGAAAAACCATCATGCGGACGCATTTGAATTAACGAAAAAAGAGTGGAACGATACATACGAACTATTACAAAAAGCGAAGAAGTACTTAAATGAAGAGTTTTCCCCGGATGGCTATACACTTGGGTGGAATGTCGGAGAGGTGTCTAATCAGTTCATCTTTCATTGTCATTTACACGTCATACCGAGATATAATGACGAACCGCTGGCTGGAAAAGGAGTCCGTTATTGGTTGAAGCAACCTGAGAATAAAAGAAAAAGACTGAAATAAATAAGTAGACGACAAGAGCCTTTCCTATCAATGCACCGCGAACTGTGGTTGTTGAAGCGCCGTCTCACACACAATACTTTTTGTTTTTCTTTCTTTTTATAAAACACTTTCTTTCTTCTTTCATAAACTTTAGAAAGGAGTGATTTTTCTCATGCAATGGTTAAATAATGAGCGATTTAGTAAAACCGTCAATATCCCTAACCCTTTGTATCAATCCTTAGAGGGAAGATATTTTGTTGGGCAGACGGAGCACGTTTGTTTCGGGAAAGGAAAAAATGCGTGGGGAGGCTTGATGAATCCGGGGAAATCCGATGTCAATTTATTTGTCAATGCCTTTACCATCACGAATCATTCCGACCAACCGTTTGAAGCTGAAATTTGGTTTAATCCCATTCCTCCCGGTAAGCCGATGATATCAAGAAATGTGACGCCAGCAAATACAGCTCTTTCGCCACTTCCAAAACCCGAAGTGAAAATCGCCTATGCTGATGATGTAGAAGGGCTTCCGAGAAAAGGGGTTATGGCCTTCAGGCGGATCGTCCCCCCGCAAAGTACGTTAGCCAGTGATGAAGATGGGAAGTTCATTTTTCCTCCGGGCGGGTCATTTGTCCTTTTCTTAGTAGCACCAGACCATGTGATCATTCAGGCGGAAGTGGCGTTCGGCTGGTTTGAAAAAGCTGAGATGGATATTTGTAGATGATACTGACTGATGATAGTGATGAAAAAAGGACGACCCTCCTGCTTTTCCTAAAGCAGGAGGGTCGTCCTCTCGTGATTTATGTGCAGTATGACTTAAAATTGTAGAAGGGACAGCCGACTGATTGCAATTACCAATTCTTTTTAAACGATTCCTTCATATCGCCGACTTTCTCTTGCATCTTTCCTTTATCCTTATCGCGTTCGCCTTCCGCAATTTTAGAATCGTTGTTTGTAAGCTTGCCTATTCCTTTCTTTAAATCTCCCTTTGTCTGCTTTCGCTTTCCTTCTATTTGATCATCATTTACTCGCATTTACATTACCTCATTTCTATGATTTATTGTCTTATTATTCATTATCCAGAAGGGAGTAAGATTAAACTAAAAGGTAGTCGAAAAGTAATAGCAATATATGCTAATTTAGTAGCAAGTAAGAAATATCCGGCTTACCTTTCAATACGAACGGTGGCTTATCGTGAATGGGGTAAGCTTCTTTTTTGCAAAAATAATCATTGAGTTAAAAGGGTTAATTTGAAATAATTGGTAGTGTGGAGTAGTTAAAAAATGGCGATTAGGGGGCAGGGACTCATGATTAACCTATTCCTGTCTGGTGGTGGAGATAAGGAACAGACAGATATAATCGATAAGGAATTTGTTAAGGCATTAGATCTTGATAAGCCATTGCTATATATTCCAATCGCGATGCAAGGCGAAATTCCTTATGAAGTCTGTTACAAATGGATACATAGTGTGTTTAACCCTTTAGGCATTAATGTAATAGAAATGTGGACTGATTTAGAGGCTAAGTCACTAGAGGATCTAAAAAAGTTCTCATCCATTTATATCGGCGGCGGGAATACTTTCAATTTGTTGAACACCTTACGTGAGACAGGGTTTGATAAGATTTTAAAAGAGTTTGTAGACAATAAGGGGATTGTATATGGAGGGAGTGCCGGGGCTATTATTTTTGGCAGAGATATTTTAACCTCCTCACATATGGACCCAAACCATACAAATTTGAAGACCTTTAAAGGTTTTAACTACATAGATAACTATTCAGTTTGGTGTCACTATGAAACTAGTAATGATAGCTTAATCAAAGAATACGTAAACAAATATGGAGTTTCTGTTCTTGCGTTACCAGAGGAAGCGGGCATTGTTATTAATGGGGGTACACTTAAAGTAATAGGTTCTTCTCCTGCTTATATTTTTAGGAATGGGGATAAATATGTTGTTTAAGAAAATGGGGAGAAATGGCGAGGGAATTAAGATGTCAATTGTTCAAATAACAGAAACGTTGCTGTCCCGATATCAAAAAGAGTTCTCAGAAAATCGTCGCTTCATTGTGGGTATCGATGGATTAGGAGGAGCAGGTAAGACCACCGTTGCAAAAGAGCTTCGACATGCATTGGAGCTTTCAAATCACGATGCTTTCATCGTTCATCTTGATGATCACATTGTTGAAACACATAAGCGATATGGGACCGGGAATGATGAATGGTTCGAATATTATTTTCTTCAGTGGGATATTGGGTTGCTCGAAACAGAGCTGTTCAAAAAGCTTCAAATTAACCAAGGCTCTATCACCCTCCCGTTCTATCATTCTTCAACGGATACGGTCAAAACGAAACCCATCCAACTTGCATCGTCTGCCATCATCCTGATTGAGGGTGTCTTCCTACAAAGGAAAGAATGGAAACGCTATATTGATTTTATGATCTATGTTGATTGTTCACAAGAATTAAGAGCTGAAAGAGTATTGGACCGTGACTCCTATCTCGGTGACCATCAAGCAAGGCTTGATAAGTACGAAAGAAGATACTGGTTGGCTGAAGATTATTACGTCGACGAGGTGGATCCGTTAGGGAGTGCGGATTATATATACAGAGGTAATTAAATGAAATGGGGATGCTATGATGCTGGATATTCTGAAACAAAATAAAAAAAGCTGGGATAAAGTCGCCCGTCACTTTAACGGAAAGGATGCATTGCCGAGTTACGGGCCGTTTACACAGACGGAAGAAGAATTGAGGTTGTTTGATGACATTACCAGCAAAAGGGTGCTTGATATCGGATGTGGCAGTGGCCACTCCTTGCTTTATATGAAGGAAATGGGTGCCGATGAATTATGGGGCGTTGACCTGTCAGGGAGTCAAATCGAGACGGCCAAAGAAACGTTAAAGGGCTTGAATGCCAACCTATCGTGTTCTCCTATGGAAGAAGACATCGGACTACCGAAGGATTATTTTGACATCGTATACTCTATCTATGCCATTGGCTGGACAACAGACCTGCCATCTACTTTAAGGTTGATTCACTCGTATTTGAAAACAGGCGGTTCAATGATCTTTAGTTGGGATCATCCCATATATCCACATATGAAAAGTGAAGATGGCCAAATCTATCTTGATGGGTCTTACCAGGAAGAGGGAATCACCACGTACGCGAACTTCAAAGGCGAAGACGCTCCTGTCGTCATCCCGAAACGAAAACTGAGTACCTATTTAAACGAAGTCATTAAAGCAGGTTTTACGATTGAATCGGTTATTGAAAGCGACGTATCAGCAGCTCTTGACTCAGTGGAAGAGGAAGTGTCTGATCGCTATTATTCATTATATAAGGCGAGGAAATTTCCTACTACGATGATCATCAAGGCAAGGAAAGGAGAACCATCATGTTCTATAGAAGAAAGTTCTATCTAGTTAAGAAAGAGTTCGTCGAAACGTTCAATGATCATTTTAATCACACCAATCTGCCGAACCAGCTTAAACACGGATCGCGATTGGTTGGCCGCTGGATGAAGGTTCGTGATGAAGAGACCGTTGAGATCTTTGCGATTTGGGAATACGACAGTCAGGACGATTATGTGAAGATTGAAACAAGCATCAGGAATGATGAAGCGCATCTGAAAAGGATCAGGGATTGGTACGAAGAGCATGGTGGGAGGGAACATGTGGCTAAGGAGTATATTATCGAAATGAGAAACGAGGAGCTCGAGTCGACGGTTCGATGAATGAGGTAGCGGTCTGCTGCTTCAAAGCAAACCGCTATATTATTCAAATGTTACCGTAGTAAGGGCCGGCACTCTCGTCCATTTTCATTGATTGTAACTGAGAAACGGTTACAAATTGATAACCTTCCTTTTCAAGTGTTGTTAGTAATGTCGGCAAAGCGTCAGCTGTTGTGGGATGAACATCATGTAACAGGATGATCGACCCCGGGGTGATTTCCTTCTGAACAACCCGGTTGATGCTATCGGCATTCTTGTTTTTCCAATCGAGTGAATCGACGGACCATAGGACGATGGGGGAGCCATAATCACCAGCCACCTCCACCACCTCATGATTGATCGCTCCATAAGGCGGTCGTAAACTAGAGGGGATTTGACCAGTCGCTTCCTCGATTTTTCGGCTGGAAATTTGGATCTCTTGTGCCACTTGATTCCTTCCGATTTTCGTCAAGTCTTGATGGTGGTCTGTATGATTGCCAATTTCATGGCCGGCTTCTGCAACTTGTTTCGCAAGGGAAGGGTATTTTTCAGCCTGACTTCCCAGCATGAAAAAAGTGGCCTGTACGTCATGGGCTTTGAGTATCTTGAGAATTCGTGGAGTTACCTCAACGTTGGGGCCATCATCAAACGTAAGAGCCACATATTTCCCTTCAGGTTCGATGGATACATTTACTGGTGTTCCTTCTGATGTACCTAGTGCATCAGCCGTTTTTTTATTTAGATAAGGGCGGATAAGTTTAATGGGAACCTCTACTTGGATTGGGCCAGCCCCTTTAGCAGCGATTTCCGACTCCTCAAAGTACAACGTGAGTGCTGTGGGGGAAAAGGACCAATTCCACGATGCAGGGTCACTTAATACCTTATCTATCTTGTCATCCACCAGATTGATAGATTCATTTTTTAGGAGTTGGTTTCGGATTACATGGATAGCCTTGCCACTGGTTTGCATGATATCAGATAGGTGTAAAATTCTCTTTTCAGAAGCATCAATAGTATAGATTTTCACCTGTTGTTGACCACGTATATCATTCACCAACTGATACGAGTTAAAGATTATACTATATGTATCATCTGTCGCTTTCTTTACATCGGCCTGGATGATTAAGTGAGCGCGGTAACCTTCTCCAAGCTCTTCCTTGTTTTCCTTTACTGCTGCTAAAAAGGCTTCTTTCTCTTGTTTGATCCATCCTTTTATGGGCTTATGAATACTTGAGTCCCCGATAACCGGAGTCTTAATGGACATGGTATATGTATCCGTCTTCTCAGTCACCGTCTCAAAGTCTATACTCGATAGGGATGCCTGCCCGGAATCCTGGTCGAATCCGATTCCTGCTACCAGCTGAGCCATCCCATAAACCAAAGAAAATCCTATTACAAACAACACAACCCATCCCGGCCAGCGTATCCGCCTAAAGGGTATCTTTTTCAGCATACGTTATCCTCTTTCCTGCTAAAGGTCATTTACCTCAAGTGCTATTATAGTAATCAATTAATTCCAATTATTTCAAATAAATGGAATTAATTCAATGGTTTCGTTCCAGATTTATGAAGTTCTATCATCTTGTATTTCACAGAAGAAATTGATTGGAGGGAAGAGTTGATGAACATGAAATATGACGATAAATATCATCTGCATTTAGGTTATTACGAAAATAACTGTGATTATGAGTCTATTGCTTATAAAAGGTTATCGGAGGATGTGTGGGATATCTTCTTTGACTTTGAACAATATGGACTTAAAAATACAATCGAAGAAAATGAGTTATCACTAGAGGGATTTGGAACTAGGATTTTTTCTATCAGCGGAAACGATCTAACCTATGAAACTGGTGTGAAGAGATTTGAAGAATGGTTGGCGATTCAGAAAATCATCTGACTTCGGCTAGGTTATTGGTTAAATGGGGATGATCCTGCGCATATTAAATGATTTTGTAGAGGATCTGCCTCCTTAGCAGGTTTTGATCTGGCAGTAGATATGAAGGCGGATTATATTGAAATCGATGTTCAACGAAGTAAAGATGGTGAATTGGTCGTCATCCATGATACAACGGTGGATCGTACAACAGATGGAACGGGAAAAGTGGGGGACTTAACCCTTGAACAGCTTCAAAGCTTTGACGCAGGAAGTTGGAAGGGAGAAGAATTTGCAGGGGAACCGATTCCGACCTTTGAAGAGATTCTGGATCGTTATCATGGGAAAGTGGGAATCTTAATCGAGTTAAAGGCTCCAGAGCTTTACCCTGGTATTGAGGAACAAGTGGCAGAAGCATTAAGTGAACGGAATCTTGACAAACCTCAAAATGAAAAGATCATTCTTCAATCGTTTAACTTTGACTCTATGAAAGAAATGGACAGGCTGCTTCCTCACGTTCCGGTCGGAGTATTAACTTCTAACCGTGCCCTTACAACAGAGGCAGCTTTAAAAGAAATCTCAACCTATGCAGAATGGTTCAACCCAAGCTATGGAATCGTGACAGAAGAGGTAGTGGATCAAGTTCATGCCCAAGGGATGCAGATCGGATCGTGGACGGTACGCAGCCAGGAAGCGGCAGACTTCCTTTTCGAAATGAACGTTGACGCGATCATAACGGATTATCCGGATTATGTAGATCCTAGAAACTAATAATCTTTTGAAAAAGGAGTGGCTTTTGCTGCTCTTTTTTTTCACGGTGAAAGGGCTGTCCCAAAAGGTAAGCAGTTACTACTTTTGGGACAGCCCTTTTTCACCTGAACAATTATTACTTTCCAAAGTATTTAGTCCCATAACGCCTCATCAAGTCATCTAATTCCTTTTGCCCGCGGAAAACCTTGATATAAAAACCGGTTCACTTTATGATGAATGGAGACTTTAGAAATAGAGTCGCGATCACAAGCATGCACTTTTAATAAAAAGCTGTGAATGAAATTTATGGTGGGGTTGTACAACATGAAGTGGATCTATATCACATTAATGGTCGTGCTGATATATTCGGTCTATTCCGTCATCAGCACGGTTTATATACGGAAAAGGAATGACCGCATTACGAGAAGGGTGAATGTTCCGGGTGCGATTGCATTGACGTTTGACGATGGACCGGATCCCATGTATACCGGTCAACTACTCGATGTCCTCAGTAAGCACGGGGTCAAGGCTGCTTTTTTCGTGGTCGGAAGCAAGGTGGAGAAGTATCCAGAGCTTTTGAAACGGATGAAAAGGGAGGGGCATACGATCGGGATTCATCATTATACCCATGTGTCCAGCTGGTTTTTAACTCCTTTTCATTTGAAAAAGCAGCTGGAGCAATCACGTGAGGTGATCGAGAAGGTCACCCATGAGAAACCGATCTATTATCGTCCACCGTGGGGTCATTTTAATCTATCCACCCTGTTTTTATCTAGGGACTATGAGGTTGTAATGTGGTCCCACATCTTCCAGGATTGGAAGGTGAAGAACGGCGGGGACTTACTTGAACGGATGAAAGAGGCGGATCATGACGGTTCCATATTCGTTCTTCATGACAGTGGGACGACGTTCGGGGCCGATGAGAAAGCTCCCCATTATATGATAGAGGCGTTGGATGCATTCCTTGAGGACGCGATAAAGCAACAAATCCGTTTCACTCTTCTAACAAACAAAGGATCGAAGGAGCAGGCAGTATATGGGCAGTGAAGAGATTATCCAGTACATTCAAAGCTACGGTTATTTCATCATTTTCCTGTTTCTATTCTTCGGGATCGTCGGCATACCGGCTCCTGAAGAGTCCCTTTTGTTCTTAGTGGGGCTCTTGGCAGCGAAAGGTCAGTTAATGCTTTCTTTGGCATTGGTCTGTTCATTCCTGGGTGTCTATTCAGGAATGATTACGGGGTTCTATGGGGGAAGATTCATTGGCCAGCCGCTGATCGACCGATACGGAAAGTGGATCGGGTTATCCAGGGAAAAGGTCCGGAAGTATGAAAAGCTCTTTACCATGCACTCAACCAAGACTTTACTGTTTGGTCTGTTTATGCCGGGGCTGAGGCAATTGAGCCCTTATCTCGCGGGTATATTCGGTACACGGTACATGCCCTTTTTCTTCCTAACCATGGCGGGATCGGCGATTTGGACGGTTTCGTATATTTTCCTTGGATACTGGCTTGGCAACACTCTACCCATTAATCCAGCCTATGTTCCATATGCAGGGATCGGATTACTACTGATTTTTATCCTGACAACTGTGTGGGGGTCCGTTAAAAAGAAAAAAGAGAGGTATTTGGAATGAAGATTGTGATTCTATCGATGTTCAGTGTTCCAACCGGACATACGAAAGTAGCCGAGGTTCTACAAGACAGTATAAGACATGACTATCCGGACGCTGAAATCAAGATCATTGATTTCTTGTCTTATTCAAATCCTCTTCTGGAAAAAATGATATCAGGTATTTATTTTAAATGGATCAGAACGTCACCGGAAAGCTATAAAGACTTCTATCAAAAGGTGATGATGAAAGATAAAGAACAGAGCTTTTTTTTAAGAAGCATTTCCCGATTTGCCACCTACTTTGAAAAGAAGGTGTTGAAGGTAGTGGAGGAGGAAAAACCTTCACTGGTGATTTGCACCCATTCCTTTCCATCGAGAATGATCGGAAGGCTGAAGTCAAGGGAGGGGGCCATTCCCTGTAAAACGATGAATGCCTATACCGATTTTTTTGTGAACGGTGTTTGGGAAACCGGCAAGATCGATTATCACCTTGTCCCGACTGCAGAGGTGAAGGAGACATTGATCATGCATCACAACGTTTCTTCGGATCGTGTCCATCAAACCGGAATCCCCGTTGCGGATGTGTTTAAGAGTAAGGGTTCATCCCGGAGTCCCCTCTCCAAGAAGGGAAAACATATCCTTGTTGCGGGAGGAAATAGCGGGTTATGCGTATGGAAAAATGGCATTAAGGGCTTTTCCCGATACCCGGATGTCCATTTCTCCGTGTTATGCGGTCATAATCACAGGCTGTATCGTTCGCTTCTCAATCAACCGAATATCACGCCCTACATGTACATTCAGGATCAGGAAGAACTGAATGCTCTATATGACTCAGTGGATGGTATCATTACCAAACCGGGTGGGGTCACGATCAGTGAGGTCCTTCATAAAAAAATCCCTGTGTTCATCCTTGATTATCTTCCCGGGCAGGAAGAGTTTAATTTACATTATCTTGTAGAACATGATCTCGTCTTCTACATTAGAGACACAGAGGATTTCTCTTCTTTGAAGGAAATTCTTTATGATCACAAGGAAATTCAACAAAGAGTAGAAAATATGGAAGACTATTTATCCTCCCTTACCGGCGGCTTCTCCGATATTTTGCGAAAGATTCAGGAGGAGACGCGCCAGACGATCAAAGTGAAATCAGTCAAGGGAAAAGCGGATGTCGGGGTCTTTCTTTCGAGCTGAAGGGAAGAGAGATTGATCAAAGGAAGTCCTGTTAATTCCGACGAAAGAGGACCTTCCCGGTGCATCTCTTGGTTAAAGTAATTGATTGTATAGTAATGGGATCTGATTTTCACACGTTCAAGTATCAACGTGTTGGGGATCAGGTCCTCTTTTTTTTGTGGTATAATTATCCAAATGGATTTTGATGTCAGTAAGTTAATCTAACAGGACATCATTATCTATAAAAATAAGTGAGGTACTAATAAATGACTTCTAATGAAATAAAAATCGTAATCGGAGCAGGAGAGTATGTGAATAATCCTGGCTGGATCCATACACAGGAAGAGGATTTAAATTTATTAGACGAAAGTACATGGGAAAACAAGTTCCATGAAAGTTCTGTAGATGCTCTTTTGGCTGAACACGTCTGGGAACACCTTACATACGAAGAAGGGCTAGAGGCTTCAAAATTATGTATGAAATACTTGAAGCCTTCCGGATATATTCGGTGCGCCGTGCCTGATGGTTACTTCCCCGATGAATCTTATCAACGGATTGTGCAGGTTGGAGGACCGGGTCCAAAAGATCATCCGGCAGCCAGTCATAAGATCGTTCACAATTACCATACGTTGACGAGAATGTTTGAAACGGTGGGATTTGAAGTGACATTATATGAGTATTTTGATGAAGAAGGAACGTTTCATCAAAATCATTGGGACGGATCTGACGGAGTGATTTTTCGTTCTAAGAAATTTGATCCTAGAAACCAGGGGGAGAGGCTGGCTTTTCCTTCTTTGATTATTGATGCTGTAAAGCTATAAAGCGAATGTCTGATACCGGATTAAGTAATCCGGGTATTTTTATCGAAACTTTACTCTGGAAATTTCGGTTACAGAAAAAGAAAATTCGACATGAAGTATTAATTATTTTAAATCAGGATTGATTAATTATAATAAGGATTAATAAGTCGGAAACAGGATTAATTATTCCAACTTCGGATTGAAAGTGGTTGTAAGAGGACTAATTACTGAAGTTTCCTGATTCAGTCACAAGAAGTCAAGGGATAATAAATGAGGATTTTCCTCGTACTGGCGATGATATGTTGGTTTTTATCGTACTTGGCTAGGTTATCGGGGAAAGCCCTATATTCAAACGAGAAGAGCTAAAAAAGGGTCGTCCCAGCATTCCCCCGGGACAACCTGTTTCTACCTTATTCTGAAAAAGCTTTCGAATATCGCACGACACCCTGTACATTCCTAAGAGAATGCTCCGTCAATTCCAAAGCCATAAATACTTCATCAGGCACTTCAAACGGAGGCTTGATATTCCATAAAGCAGCTTTCTTAAAACCAAACTTTGGATAATAATCTTTATGACCTAACACAATCACGGAATGATAACCGAGCTCTTCAGCCTTCTGCAGGGCTGCACGGATCAATTGGCTTCCAATTCCCTTATGTTGAAAGGGGGGTGCTACAGACACGGGAGCGAGTGCCAGAGAATCTGCCACTTTATCATGTTCGACAATGGTGATTTTAGATAGTAGGATGTGACCGGCCACATCATGGTTTTGATTAATGGCAACCAACGAAAGCTCAGGAATAAATGCATTTGATTTTCTGATGTTATGAACTAGCAGATGCTCTTTCTTATCGCTGTACTCTTCATGTGAAAATGCTTCTTTAATCATTTCTTCCGTCGAGTTATATTCTTCAGGGCGTTCTTGTCTAATAAAGATATCCATTTATAGACTCCTATTCTTTAATAAAAGTTGTTGGGTTCAAATATAAATGGTACTTTCTTAATGAAAAGAGTCATTAAGAAAGTTTTCACCCCAGTAATAAACAATTGTTTAGCAAACAAAAACCTCCAGATTAGTATGTACATATTTTATAAAGTAATGAACCCAGGGTCAACCTCAGTATAAGGATTGCTTGTCCAGAACCGGAAAGAACTATATAATAAAGAAGAATCTTAAACAATAAGGAGGGAAAATTCATGCATTCGTTCACTGTAGACATCAAAGCTGAGAAAAAATATCTTGTCTTCATGATGTCTATTTTTGGAATTTCAGCTGTCCTCGGGACAAGTCTGTCCTTTTTTAGCTGAATTTCAATAATGTGAACGTATGTATGATTTCCTGAAAATAGCGAAAGCCACGGGGAATGATTCCCTGTGGCTTTTTTGATCTAGCTGCGGCGGCTAGAGGCTCGAGGTCATAAGTTAAACATGCCAAAAAGGCAAAAAGCGCCTTTCCGGCATGTTCATCTTATGCTTGTCGCCTCTGAACGAGCCGCCTCCGCTTTTCTTGATCTAGCTGCGGCGGCTAGAGGCTCGAGGTCATAAGTTAAACATGCCAAAAAGGCAAAAAGCGCCTTTCCGGTATGTTCATCTTATGCTTGTCGCCTCTGAACGAGCCGCCTCCGCTTTTCTATTAACCTTATGTTTATGAGAGGACGAAAATTAATGATTAAGACAAGAAACAATATATATCTGCTTTATTTTTATCTCTTTTTTGCCCAGTTGTTCTTTGACCGGGCTTTGTGGGTCATCTACCTTGGCGATAAGGGGATGACCTTCGGTGAAATCGGCATATTGGAGGCGTTTCTCCATTTGGCCATCGTCCTGTTTGAGGTTCCGACAGGGATGATCGCAGATTTGTATGGGAGGAAGGTCAGCCTGGTGATCGGGAATGTGTTCAGTCTCCTTTATGCCTTGTTCATGCTGATGAGCGGGACGTTTTCGATGTTTACCCTGGCCTTTCTATCTATGGGTCTCATGGTGACCTTTCATTCCGGTGCCGAGCAGGCGTTTGCTTATGACACGTTGAAGAATGAAAAGCGTGAGAAGGATTATACGAGGGTAATCGGAAGCATGACGGCCATTTCCCTCCTATCCTTGAGCCTTGCCAAATTCCTCGGGGGATTCATGGCAGAGATCAGCTGGGAATGGGTATATGGTGCAACTATACTGACCCATATCCTTGCACTGATTCCACTGTTTTTCATGAAGGAACCGGAACGTGAAAAGACGGAGGACATCGGCGGACGGTGGTATAACCAGTGGGTTCATCAGTTTAAATTAGGGGTTGCCGTTTGGAGAAATAACACGGTCATTCATCAGCCTGTTGTGCTATTCATCTTAGCGAGTGCAGTCATGGTGATCATGGTGTTCTACGGACAGGAATACTTCATTCAATTAGGCTACTCTCCTGTCGTCGTGGGAGCGGTCTTTACGATTGAAGGGCTCCTTGGCGTCGTGATGGCGAAGATTGCTTACAGGGTGGAGGCGCGATTTAAGTTCTTCAATATTTTATATTATGGCTTAGGTCTATTCCTCTTCTTTTTCATCCTGTTCATCTTCGCTACGGACTGGGCGATCCTGATATCGTTTCTGATCCTTGCACAGCTCTTGAGTCTGTTCGAACCGATCTTCAGCTCATTCGTGCAAAACTTTCTGCAGAGCAATATCAGGTCAACTTTCCTTTCGCTGATCGGATTAATGGAAAGCTTCGTCATCATGATCAGCTTTCCGTTATTCGGATTTGCCATTGAACGAACTGGGTTTACCGACGGGTTCGCGGGCCTGCTTCTGATTTTCTTCGTGCTTGCAGGCGGATATTTAATTGGTCAGAGATTTATTCAACGGTTCAGGTAAAGAAGGAGCTTCTCACTTTTAGGTGAGGAGCTTTTTTTTATGATCGCACCAGGAAAATTATGTTAAAATATTGAGAGGAATAACTATACCAGGGGGTAAACATGAAATATCTTTTTGATTTTTTTCTGGCAGTATCTTTGAATGGTCTTTCTTATTACATCGCAAGCTTTGTTCTTAAAAATGGATTGCCTTTTTGGCAGGCATTGATCATCGGTTTTTCTGTTGTATCACTTGGGGCATTGACTGAAGCTCTTGGAAGCCCGATGTGGTTGATCGTATTGGTTCCATTCCCAGTTGGGATGTTCTTGCTTTACTCATTCCTTCAAGTATCGGTTCCTCAATGGTTTTTGACGTATTTGCTCACTCTTGCCATATACACCGTCATCCATATACCGATGAGTTATTTCTTTGATTTCCATTCGTTAATTCCTGCATGGAAACTATCTTAATGTAAAGGAGAGATTAATGTGAATGCTGAAAAAATGAAAAAAACGTTGCGAGTAATAGGGATAAAAGGGGAAGGATCTTTCACTGATTTTAGCACGGAGGTACCGAAGCTTGCCCTACAATTTCTAGAGAGGTTACATGAAATCGAAGCCAAGCCTGGTCCTGAAATCGCCCTTTATGAACCGAAGAGGGATAGGGACCATTTAGAAGGGATCTATTATGTCGGGATCGTGGTGGACGAATTCCCCACAGAAGTTCCGGTCGGGATGGAGTATATCGAACTGGACGAAGAGTATGTTACCGCGAAAGGAAACGTACAACAGATTGGCGATCTTCATAACGCCCTTTTAAAGTGGACGGATGACCAGGGTTATAAAAGAAAACCGGATTCCTATATTGTGGAGACCTATCATCCATTGGAAACTGGTGAGGAAGAAGTAGCGATTTACTTACCTATACTTATATAGGATTCTTCCTATTACATTGAGGCTGGTTGGTATAAGGAAATCCCTACATGAAATGGAAGGTTAGTAGAAAAATATGAAGAGGTGTTAAGTTGAAAGATTTTACGATTAGTTCAGAGACTGAAAGATTGATCATACGACCATTGAAGGTTGCTGATTATCCTAACTGGCTTGAGGAATTCGAAAGCAGATATGATTCCTCCAGCAGGCACGATTTGGGGAAGATGGATATGAGTGAATGCACGGAAGAATGGTTCGAGCAGTTGGTGACGAAGCATCAGGAACTGGCTGGTAATGATGTAGCCCACGTATTTGGTGTGTTTAGAAAAGCGGATCATAAGCACGTGGGAATGGTGGATTTCTCTACGTTATCAAGGAATGATTTTCAATGGGGAAGGATCGGTTACACCATACATAACCAGCATTGGAAGAACGGGTACGGAAAAGAGGCAGTGAAAGCGGCATTGAACATGGCTTTTCATGACTTGAAATTCCACCGGATCGAAGCTCATATCAACCTCGATAATACTCCTTCCATAAAGCTTGCTGAAAGTGTCGGTATGGAATTTGAATGCATCAGGAAAGGATTTATCCATGAGTTCGGTGAATGGACGGATAATATGATTTACTATTTGAATGCAGGATAAGGTATTTTCCACAATGCAAATTTGTATAGGGAGGCGAATATTCATGGGAGAAGGAAAGTTCGTAACTAAAAATCAGATGATCCATGACTTAGGTGAATTAGGTGTACGCCAAGGCATGACCATCATCGTCCATTCTTCCTTAAAATCTCTTGGAAGAGTCATCGGTGGCCCGGTTTCCGTTATCCTGGCACTGGAGGAAACCGTCGGAAGAGACGGAAACATTGTGATGCCTACACAGACCGAGCAGCTTTGTGACCCGGCGGAATATGGAAGCGGCTATACAGAAGAAGAGATGAAGATCATCAGAGAGAACATGCCGACTTATCACCCTGATTTAACCCCTACATGCTATATGGGTTTTATTCCTGAGACGTTCAGGAAGCAAAAGGGAGTGGTTCGAAGCTCACATCCCCACACATCCTTTGCAGCCTGGGGTAAACATGCTAATTACATTACAAAAGATCATGGCCATCATTTTTCTTTAAATGAAAACTCACCATTAGGAAAAATCTATGAATTAAATGGCTATATTTTATTACTTGGAGCACCGACAGATTCGAATACCTCTTTGCATCTGGCTGAATACAGACAAAAAAACACTTTTGTAAAAGAGAAAATCTGGGACGTGAAAGTGGAAGAGACTCATGAAGAAGTATGGACAACGTATCAAGATATTAATAATGACTCGGATGATTTTGATAAGATTTTTAATGATTTTCATAAAGAAACAGACTATGTAAAAGAAGGCATGGTCGGTGAAGCAAGAAGTTATTTAATCCCCATGAGAGAGATGGTTGAGTATGCTGTCGGGTGGATGAATGAAAACAGGGAGGAGACTTGAGATGCAATTATTTCATTATCACTGGTGGACGGACAAACCGGAAGAAATGGAAACGTTTTATCAGCAGTCAGGATTCGAAACCACGTTAAGAGTCGGTCGCCACAATGGGGAAATGCATACATTCAACCCTCCTTTGAATTGGGAGGAATTTAGAGATAAAGATATTCAATTTAGAATCATAGAGATGGTCAAAGGTCAAACCAATATTACATTTGGACACGGAAAAAAGGATATGTTCGACCATATTGGCTTCCTGGTCACGGATACTGAGTATTCAGAGGTGCTAGAGAGGGCTGAAGAGCTTCAGTGGAAGGTGAATGAAGGCGAGAGAAGAACGTTCATCTCCACTCCCTGGAAGTTTCGGATTGAACTTCAAAGGAGGCGGGAAGTCGTTACTGAAGAAAAACAACCATCTATCCAAGCGATGGAGATTCACATGCCCTTTCGAGAAAATCCTGCCTTAGTATGCAGCCTATTAGACTTTGAACTGACCGAACAAACTAGTGGAAAAGTGACAATAGAGAACGATGACTGCACCCTGATTTTTTGCAACAGTGAGGAAAAGGAAGCGAGTCTGTATTCCGTAATGTTCCTTGCTGATCATGTTTTCAGTAACGTCGACCCTGTTCAAACGAAATTAATTGGCAGAACATAATAGTGGAGTGGGAAATAGTGAAACAAAATCTTTTCATTATGGGGATTTTAATGTTCCTCCTTGCAGCTTGCAGCAACCAAGAAGAAATAACCGACCCTCACTTTATGTGGAGCGGTAACAAGTATATCACTACCTATGAACCAGTTGAGGAAGAGCGATTAGCAGAACGGGTTGGTGTGATAAAGACTGAGGTGGAAGGCCCAATTGATGAGAATGGGGAATCCATGGGTCTTCCGGAAGACACGGAACTTTATAGGATTGACGATCAAAAAGAAAGTCCTGCAGACATGCTGGCTTATCATATTGGGAATCGGTTTTATATCGCCAGAAAACTGGACGTCTATCAATAAGCAAGCGTGGAAACCAACAAGATTGCATCTGTGGTCTTTCTATAGAATAACTTAAATATTAAATGACCTATCTTATCATGTGATTAGAAAGGGGGAAGTTCGTGTTTTTATTTATCGCATTGGCGCTGCTCTTTCTTAATGTGGCGTTTCTAATATTAAAACTAGTGGCTCCTTACTCGGAAATGATGAACTCATTTAAAACTGTGAATGGATTTTGGAAAGCTCAAGTGGCTTGTTTGACTTTTGTCTTGCTCTTCGTATTTCTTCATTTTTCAGGGGAAGAGAGGGCAAAATGGCATACTAGCCCTGATTTTGTTTCAGGAGGTAATTTGTATTTGGGTGATGAGAAGGTGAGCATCGAATACAATTCATTTGTGGTGGAGGAAGAAAACTTTGAAACGAATCTGATACTTCCTGAAAAAGCAGTAGGTGCAGAGAAAGTGCGCCTCCTATTTACTCACGATGGACACGGAAAAAAAGCACCGATAGCGTTACCCCATTCCCGGGAGAAGGAACAACCAGTGACACTATGGTTTCCTGACAGTGGGAAATGGAGAATGGAAATTGAAATAAATGGTTCTGTCTATTCATCAGTTGTATTGCCGGTCAAAGAGAAATAACCTGTCCATGTGATACTTCGGAAACTAGTCATGCATCAATAAGTAGCATGCGTGGCATCCCTCTTATTGAAGAACAGCTTCCCAATAATATGAAAGGAATACTTTAGAAGTTTTTCAAATGAATCAGTACATGTAGTGAGGTCATTTTATTCGCATAAAGGAGGAGTCATGATGGATTACGGATTACTCATTATTGGGGTCGCTCTAATACTGATTTCGTTTCTCGTCGGTGTGAAGAAACAAACGTGGCTGCTGGCCGGCTTCAATGAAAAAATGATTAAAGATAAGTCGATGTTAGGTACAATAACAGGCCTTCTATTTTTTCTTCCGTTAGGGTTGCTTGGGGTCGTTAACAGTCTGTTCGATTATGCCTATGAAGGTCCCATTTTTGTAGTAGTCATGTTGGTTTTACTTACGGTTGTGAATTTATTTATTAATAGAAAGCTCCTGAAATGAAGGGTGTGTATTGATGAAAGGAAAGCATATCACGATCAATGGGAAAACGATCTATGTGTGTGTAAAAGGGGAAGGGGAGCCGATCATCTTTCTCCACGGCGGACCAGGCGGGAGTCATGAGTATTTTCTGCCCCATATGGAGCCTCTTGCTGAAGACTATCAGATCATCCTCTATGATCAAACAGGGTGCGGAAAGTCAGGAGGCGATTCCTATTCTATGGAAGAGGAAATCCACACTCTTGAAGGAATAAGAAAGGAGCTAAACCTGGAGAAAGTGAGCCTGTTCGGAGAATCGTGGGGGAGTATCCTGGCTTTGTCTTATGCAACAAGGTATCCATCCCATATCCACAAAATCATTCTAACAGCCGCCATCGGTTTATCCTCCAAAGACTATGTCACTTTCAAAAAACTTTTCCTTCAAAAGTTGGGTCCCTATAAAAAGGTGCTGCTCGTTTACTACTCGCTATTTTCCGTTTTTAGAGTGGATGCATCCTACAAACTTAATAAGCTGCTCGACCCTTATTATGTATTTTCAGTCGATACATTGAAAAAGAAAAAAGAGATATGCTACAACAATGAGGCCCTTAAGAGCATAGGCAGAGATATTGAACAGAACTACAACCTATTCCCGTTTCTGTCCCAAATAGACTCTTTACCTATTTTAATCGCTCAGGGATCGCATGATATTCTTGCCCCCGCCTATATTAAGGAAAATGTAATCCAACACTTAAGAAGAGCAGAACTCGTGGAAGTAAAAGAATGCGGGCATTGGACCATCTTGGAACAACCTGGACAGATTTTGAAATTAGCCCGAAAGTTTATTAGTGATGGGAAGAATCGATAAGGTACATCCACAGTCCAAACCAAGCACAGAATGACAGGAGCAATGTTGTCAGAAAGAGTATGATGTCATCAAGGGGGAATGAATATGTCTAACTTCGATGTACGTATCTTTCAAATCAGAGGCAGCTCTTTTCAAATTGGCTTGAAGACAGGTGAAAAGCTCCGCAATACTTCCATTCTAAAAATCTTTGAATCCATCACCAAGCAGGAGATTGATCTTCACAATATGAAGTCGATCTATTCTGCGTATGCTCCACATTTGCTGGAAGAGTTAGAGGGTCTCGCGCAGGGATTGGAAATTCCGCCGAACAGGGCAGCTACTTTATTTAGTGGGTATGATGTTCCGAAGACAGAGGCGATGGGCTGCTCGGCCCTTCTGACAAACGAATACTACGTGAGGAATTACGATTTTTCCCCTGCTCTATATGATGGGATATTCAGTTTGGTTCAAGCGGATCAAGCTTTTGCTACAGCGGGGTACAATCTTCAAATTCTGGGAAGGCACGATGGTGTGAACGAGAAAGGGCTGGTGGCAGGATTGCACTTCGTCAGTCATGACGGCTATGTAAAAGGGGTATCTCCCTGGGCTTCCATAAGGATGGTTCTCGATGGCTGCTCTTGTGTTGATGAGGCCGTTGCCATGCTGAAGGAAATCCCTCACTCCGCCTCTTATAATTTTTCGCTAGGGGATCGAAAAGGAAATATGGCAGAAGTCGAAGCAAGCTCAGAGAAAGTGATTGTCAGGTACGGAGAATCCACTTTAGCATGCGTGAATCATTTTCAGGATGAACAGCTTACTAGTAAAAATCGGGACTCCATCGAAGGATCAATTCAACGTAATAAGCATCTGCTGGGGTTAATGGATAAGAGACTTTCCCATCATGGCATGTTTCATCATTTTAAAAGCGTAGAATCACCCATCTTTTTCACAGATTACGAGAATTTATTCGGGACCCTTCACACCTTTTCATATTCCTATCAACATTCAAGGATCCTCACAACCATTGCCCGAAGCGAACAAGTCCTGGACATAAATTTCCGGGAATGGGTAAATGGAGAAGACATTTGTGAGGGGAGTTTAAGTGGTTTTATTCAAGAAGGTTAGCCTTTCAGCAAAGTGGCTATGGCAAATTATCTGCAGGATTAATCAGGAAAAAAACAATGCCCCTGCCGTCACCGGCAAGAGCATTGTTTTCTTATCCATTGAAACCAATCTGCTTATTTATATCCTATCAATCGTTTATACTGTTACATCCTTTTCCTCGTGATCTTTACGGATCTGAATCAATTCCTCAGTCAACCGCAGGAATTCTTCTTTGTTACGATCACGTAATGATTGGTCGATTTTCTGTTCGAGTTGCTCTTTCCGGAATGTTAGCAGGGCCTTGTCCAAAATCATTTCTGCAAAAAGAGAGTCTATGCCGGGTACCTCGGACTGTGGTGAATTTAGCAAATACTTCTTCATGAAAAATCAACTCCTTGACCTTTTTTCTATTATACTAACCATTATCTCAATATTCAAACATTTTAAACAAAAAAGTTAAATTTGTTTAAGAAATGAAAAAACACTGACATTCTTTTTCCATTTCTTTTAACATAATAGATAGAACGTGGAAGGGGGATTTTCAATTGAAGAAGCCAGAGATCATATTGAATATCTTTTCATCGATTGATGGGAAAATCACAACGGCTCCGAACCGTAATGTAATGGAATGGACAGCGGCAGGAGTGGACGGGGAGGCGAATGACGTCACGCATCAGCTGTATGATGAATTGGATTGCGATGGGTTGGTATCAGGAAGTGAAAGCCTGATCGTGTGGGGGAACGATTGGGTGGAGCTGGAGAAACCGATTTATGAGCCCCGGAAATCAAAGGCGTATATTGTGTTTGACGGGAAGGGACGTATTGACTGGTTCCAGACAGAAGGACTATTGGTCGTCACCAGGGAGGATGTTTCGGGTGACTATATTGAACAATTAGAGCGTAAGGGAATTACCTACCTGCAAGCGGGCAAAGGTGATTATATCGATCTACCCCTCGCATTACATAGACTCTATGAATCTGGCTTCAGGCGATTGGGGCTTAGTGGAGGCGGGGGGATCAATGGGGCGTTTTTAAGACAGGGACTGATTGATGAAGTGAGCCTCGTCATTGCCCCGTTAGCTATAGGTGGAACGGCTACACCATCCCTTTTCGACTCACCGGAGTTAACAGACTTGGGAGGCGCAACCCAGTTGGAATTGATAACGATGAAGCCTGTCGGTGAGGGTTCAGTGTGGTTGCATTATAAAGTGAAAAAGTAGATGGAATCTGCCTTCCCCTCATAGTGTAGAGGGGAAGGTTTCTTTTTTGATGCTGGCTAGAAGCCCCTCTGATAGAAAACAAGATATGAGGGTAGCCCCTTTTTCCTAATTCTGCTTATTGAAAAAAATCCGATTGACAGAAGTAAAAAAAAGTCATAGCATAATAAAGGTAAATCGTAATTGTTACGTTTTAATTATAACTTCATATATTTTTTTACATAATAAATCGTAATGGTTACGAATTAATGATTTGTCCTTTCAGTATCTCATTACCAAAAGAAGCAGAGGGATCGAAATGATGCAGGAGATCGAGTTTATTAAATTCAACCCGACGGAGAATATGACGGTACTTGTAAAGACCAAACACCTCAAGGAAGAATATCATCAGATTGCGTCAAAGCTTATGGCATATGACAGTTTATATGCTGAGCAGGTGGGGTTTATTGAAGAGTCAAAGAGTGCGGGTGCGGATTCCAGCCTGCAGATGGCCGGGGGAGAATTCTGTGGGAATGCCTGCATGTCATTGGCTGCCCTCATTACTTCGGGAAAGGCGCTGCCCCCCGGTTATTCGACAACCATACTGATGGAAGCCTCAGGCACGGACGAGTTGGTCCGGTGTGATGTGAAGAGTGAGATGGGCTTGTACCGTTGCAGCATGAAAATGCCTATTCCCGCAAGGATCAAGAAGCAAATGTGGGTGGTGGATGGAAAAGAACTTCCCGTTACGATGATCTATTATCAGGAGGCGGTTCACGCTGTATTGGAGGCGGGACAGTTGGACTCATCATTACGCCGATCGGCAGAAACTCTGGCACGATTGATCAACTCCTCCTATGAGGCCAATCTGGTTGGTGTTTTGCTCTATGATCCTGAAACCCACGAACTTGCTCCCCTCATCCATGTACCGGATGTGAACAGCATGATGTGGGAACGGGGATGCGGATCGGGGACCGGATCATTGGGGGCTTATCTCGCATGGAAGCAAAAGCGCTGCATCTCGCTGCAGGTTAAACAGCCTGGAGGGGAAATGCATGTAACCGCAGATTGGGATGCAGGGTCCATTAACTCGGTCAGGATTGAAGGCACTGTCGGGATTGTGGCCGAAGGTAAAGCATTTATACACAGGATAGAGGAGGTTATATGATGAAGGCGAGTAAGACCATTGAAGAGGATCTGAAGATCTATGTGGAACGATTTGATAGAGCCATTCAAGAGAGTAGCCTTATGGAAGAGGAGGCTGCGGCGTTAGAGGAATTAATCAACGAGTATTCACGCTTCATTCTTAAAGAAGAGTACATAAAGAGGTGGGATCAGGTAGCGGATACACACCTGGTAGATCAGTTAAGAATTCTATCCGCCCTATCCGTGGCCAAGATGGAGAAGCACCGTGCGAGGAAGCTACTGAGGGGTGAAGAAGAGATAGCAGACTACTTTCAAAACATTGAGTCCAGCATTGAAGAGGAGTTCGGGCAGTTTCAGGTGACAGGGGAATCGACTGTACTCCTTGTCGGCTCTGGTTCTTTTCCGATGACACCGCTCCTTATTGCGGGGCGCACTGGCGCAAAGGTGATCGGGATCGACATTGACGAAGAGGCGGTCACCCTGGGAAGGGAAGTTGTGAACCGGTTAGGCAGGGATTTAAATATTGCACTGGAACTTTCGTTTGTGGAACAGCTCAGAGATCTCAAGGAAGTGACCCATATCATCTTCAGTTCGACGGTTGAAGTGAAATATGACATCATGGATCAGTTATATGAGTTGACCAATGAAGAGGTCGTTGTGTCGATGAGGTACGGGGATGGTCTGAAATCCCTCTTCAATTTCCCTTCCCGTGAAGTAGATAAGAAGAAGTGGAGAATAGCAGAAAACAGTCTGCGTCCCCAGCAAATATTTGATATCTTACTCTATGAAAAAATTCGTCCCGCTAAAAGTCAGGAGGGTAATCGATGAAAAAGGGTAAACGGGTGTTGGTCAATGGCACGGGACCCGCTTCGCTGCAACTTTGTATGATTGTAAAGAACCACCTGGGATGCGAGGTGGGGCTCGCAGGGAGGAATTCCGTCCGGTCGGAATCATTTTTCCAATCGTTAGAGAAAAATGGAAATCACATTCGGGTGTCTGTTCAAAATCAGAAGAATGAGAGATTACAAGGTGAATGCCGGATTGATCATGTGTATCACGGTCTCGACACGATAAGGGGAGAGTGGGATGTCGTCGTATTAGCCGTCACTACAGACGCGTATCTGGACGTGCTCCACAATATCCCGAGGGAAGTATTCAAAGGCGTCCGGTCGATCGTATTGGTTTCACCGACTTTCGGATCCAATAGTCTTGTGAAGCATGATCTGGCTGACGTTCAACCCGAGGCGGAAATCATCAGCTTCTCTACTTATTTAGGAGATACGAGGTGGATGGAGAGGGATCCTTCTCACCATATCATTACGACTGCGGTGAAGAAGAAGCTCTATATCGGATCGACCCGTCGTCAATCGAAGACGGTTCAAAACCTGATTTCGTTAGGGCAGGAGCTCGGGGTAGAGTTAGTGCAGACTGAATCCCCATTAGAAGCAGAAACACGCAATATTTCCCTCTATGTCCATCCTCCGCTCTTTATGAATGATGTGACACTGCAGGAGATATTCAACGAGGGACCTTCGATGAAATATGTGTATAAGTTGTATCCCGAAGGACCGATCACCCAGCATCTGATCCGGGATATGATCGCCCAATGGCAGGAAATGATGGAAATACTGAAAAGAGTGAATATCAAGCCACTCAACCTACTTCGATTCATGACGGACGATAACTATCCAGTAAGATTGGAAAGCTTATCAAGGAGTGACATCGAAGGGTTTGAACAGCTGGATAGAATCCACCAGGAGTATTTACTTTACATACGCTATACCTCACTGTTGATCGATCCATTTTCGACTCCTGACGAGGCAGGAAGGTATTTCGATTTCTCGGCCGTTCCGATCAGGAAGATGTACAGGAACGTAGAGGGAGAGCTGGATATTCCGAGAATGCCTAAGGAAGATTATTACCGGATGAAGATCATTCAGGGGATTGCACGATTCCTGGATGTACCGAGCCCTTCCATTGACAAGATGATCGGGATCTATGAGGACAAGCTGACAGAAGTCGCAAAAGTCCATCATGATCAAAAGCTTTCCGAAGCCTTTTCCATTCGAAGCTTCGAAGAAGATCTAACGAGGATTACTAGTGAGATGGGAAAAGAATTGGTTACAAAAAATAAATCGTAATGATTTTGTTTTACAGAGAGAGTACAAAAGGAGAGAAAAATAGGATGAAGAAGAGATGGACATTAAGCGTAATGATTCTTTTGATGATGATCCTCACTGCCTGCGGAGCGAAAACAGAAGGTGAACAGGACGCAGATAAGAATGAACTGGTTTATGCGACGGCCAAGGATATCAATGATATGAACCCACATTTATACACAGGGTCTATGGCTGCCCAGGGGAAAGTGTATGAATCATTGGTTGAAAATACAGAGGATGGCATCAAGCCGCTGCTTGCTGAATCCTGGGAGATTTCAGATGACGGCAAGGTGTATACATTTCACCTCAGGCAAGATGTCACCTTCCATGATGGGGAGCCGTTCAATGCCGAAGCAGTGAAGAAGAACATTGAAGCGGTACAGCGGAATGCGGAGAAGCATGCGTGGATCAAGCTTTCCGCTAAAATCGATGAGGTTCGTGTCATTGATGAGCATACTGTGGACCTTGTCCTGTCTGAACCCTATTATCCTGCCTTGACAGAACTTTCGATGACAAGGCCTTATGTGTTCCTATCACCCAATGACTTCAAGGATGGGGAAACGAAGGATGGAGTGAATGGTTATCACGGCACCGGTCCCTATATCCTCGGGGAACATAAGGTAGACGAGTTCGCCCGGTTCGAATCAAACGAAGACTATTGGGGAGGGGAGCCTGCCATCAAAGAGATTACGGCAAAGGTGCTCCCTGCAGGAGAGACGACATTCCTGGCTTTACAAAAAGGGGAGGTCAACTTTGCCTTCACAGATGATCGCGGTGCAGACAGCCTGAATGTGGAAGCGATGAACCAGTTGGTCGAAACAGGAGATCACCAGGTCGAAAGAAGTGAGGCTATGAATACGAAGATGATCGTCGCCAATAGCAGCAAAACGGATAGTCCTGTTACGGAGACGGCGGTTCGTGAAGCGATTTGGTACGCCATTGATCGGAAGACGATCTCAGAAGATATTTTGGACGGGACGGAAACAGAAGCCCATACCTTATTTTCATCCAATGTCCTTTATGCAGATATTGACCTTGAGAAGAGAGACTTCGATGTCAATAAAGCTAAAAAGTTGTTAGACGAAAATGGCTGGATGTCCGGTGATGATGGGGTTCGTGAAAAGGATGGACGTCCTTTGGCCATGAAGCTCTATTATGACGTCAATTCACCTTCTCAAAAAACAGAGGCTGAATTCATCCAAAGCTCATTGAAAAAAATTGGCGCAAGTCTTGAAATCGTCGGTGAGGAATCCACATCCATCGCAAATAGACGAGCAACAGGTGAATATGAATTGTTATTTAATCAAACATGGGGGCTCGCGTATGATCCGGTCAGTACGATCGCGGCTTTCACTTCCGATGCTTCTTACCTTCATACAACCAAAGGCATCAGGCAGGCGGATGAACTTTATAGAAAAATAGAAGAAGTGATGGTGACGACGGACGAAGGTAAGAGGAAATCCCTCTATAAGGATATTTTGACGATCGTTCATGATGAAGCTGTATTTATTCCGATATCGAATGGGCGGATGACGGTCGTGGCTCCTAAAGATTTAAAGGGGCTGACATTCAAACAAACACAATTTGAGCTACCATTCGAACAGATGAGATTCCAATAATGAAAAGGGAAGTGGGTACCTTGGATTTCAGAGAGGAGGTTTGTCTTGATACGATACATCATTAAAAGACTATTGGTATCGATTCCGGTCCTATTGATTATTTCATTTATAACGTTCGTATTGATGAGTTTATCCCCCATGGATCCGGCTGAGGTCGTCCTCAAGTCCCAGGGGGTACCGGTCATTACGGATGAACTGATGGAAGAGACGAGGAAGGAGTTCGGATTTGACCGGCCCTTCCTTCTTCAGTACGGGGATTGGCTGATGGACAGTCTCCGGTTGGACTTTGGAACATCTTTTGTCACGGGCCAGCCGGTATGGTCGCTCCTTGGACCCGCTTTGATCAATACAGTGAAGTTGACGCTCATTTCCTCCGTTGCGGTCATGATTCTGTCGGTTCTTCTTGGAGTGATTTGTGCATTGCATCAGGACAAAGCGGTGGATCAGTTTGTCAGGGGTATCTCGTTCTTCTTGACGGCCATGCCTTCCTACTTACTGGCATCTTTATTGATCTGGTATTTTTCCGTGAAGCTCGATCTATTTCCGACGAATGGTATGGATTCCTATACAAGTTACATCCTCCCCGTCCTGGTCATTACCATCAGCTATGCGGGGATATACTTCCGGGTCGTTCGAAGCTCGATGCTCAGTCAATTAAGTGAGGATTATGTCCTTTATGCCAGGGCGTGCGGCTTGAAGGAATGGCGCGTCACCGTCCGTATCATACGCAACTCCCTGCAGGTCGCCATTTCGGTCTTCTGTATGGCGGTACCGATCATATTAGGGAGTACGGTTGTCGTGGAAAGTGTGTTTGCCTGGCCGGGAGTAGGAAGTTTGAGTATCAGATCCATTGTCAGCAGGGACTTTCCAGTCGTTCAGGCGTATGTACTGATCGTGGCGGTGGCATTCGTGATGTTCAATGCCATTTCTGACATCTTGAATGCCGCTGTGAATCCTAAAGTAAGGAATGATCATTAAATGAGACAATTAACGAATTTACGTCATGATAAGCTGGCGATGGTATCGTTGATCGTCATTTTCTTTACCCTACTGTGTGGTCTGTTTGCGCCATTCATTGCTCCACATGATCCTGCGGAAGTCGATATGGGCTTACGTTATGCACCCCCATCATGGGATTATCTGTTAGGGAATGATCATTTGGGACGCTGCATATTGTCGAGGATCCTTTTCGGTATCCGGCCAAGTGTCTTGTGGGTCTTGCTCGCACTGGTCATTTCCGTGATGATCGGGGCGATCGTCGGTTTCTTGTCGGGCTATTTCCGGGGAAGAGTGGATGCGTTTTTGATGAGAGTCTGTGATATCATGCTGTCATTTCCGGGATATGTCATGGCCCTTGCCATTATCGGTGTACTTGGGGTCGGGCTTGAAAATATACTGATTGCCTTTATTGTCACTAAGTGGGCGTGGTTTGCCCGTGTTATCCGGACTTCGGTCAGACAATTTGCCGAATCTGACTATGTGAGGTATTCAAAGGCCATCGGGGTGGGTCACGGCAGAATCATGCTCAAGCATATCCTGCCCGTGACGTTTGCCGATATCGCGGTCATTTCCAGCAGTTCGATTTCCTCGATGATTCTGCAGATTTCAGGCTTTTCCTTTCTCGGATTGGGGGTCCAGGCCCCTACTGCGGAGTGGGGGATGATGCTGAGCGAAGCCCGCTCGGTGATGTTTACAAGGCCGGAGCTATTATTGGCACCCGGTTTCGCCATCATCTTCATTGTGATGGCCTTCAATTTTCTCTCGGATTCCCTGCAGGTTGCTTTGGATCCAAGGAGCCGGGGTACAAGGGATCCCAGGAGGAAAAGCCTGTCACTTATCAACCCCGGATCAAGAAAAGAGGTGGCTGAAACAAAATGAATATTCTCGAGGTTAACGGCCTGTCCATCGTCGATGAAAAGACGGACGAATGGCTTGTGAAGGATAGCTCCTTCCACGTGAAGAAGGGGAGGACACTCGCCATAGTCGGGGAAAGCGGAAGTGGTAAATCCCTGACATGCCGGTCGCTGATGAGGTTGAACCAACCATGGCTGAAAGAAACCGGTACCGTCCTTTTTAAAGGGGAAGATCTCCTTACCCTTTCGAAAAAAGGGATGAGAAAGAAACGGGGAAAGCAGATGTATATGGTCATGCAGAATGGGATGACCGCATTTGATCCATCACGTGTCATAGGCGTTCATCTACGTCAGGCTGCAGCGGAACATTTCAACTGGTCTAAAAGGGAAACGGAACGAAAGCTGAAACTCGCCATTGAAAGCGTCATGATCAAAAATCCTGCCGAAGTGCTCAATAAATATCCTCATCAATTATCGGGAGGTATGCTCCAGAGGATCATGATTGCCCTTGCCCTTATCCTCGAACCTGATCTCATCATAGCCGATGAGCCGACGACAGCACTTGATACCATCACCCAGTATGAAGTGGTGAATCAGCTGATCGGGTTACGGGAAAGGATGGGATGCTCCATGATCTTCGTCTCCCATGATTTGGGAGTGGTCCGTTACATAGCCGATGATCTATTGGTGATGAAGGACGGCAGGATCATTGAACGGGGAAAGGCTCAAACGGTTTTCACAGAGCCAGAAAAAGAGTATACGAAATACCTGGTATCTACCCGGAAATCGTTGAGTCACCATTTTAACAGTCAGATGGGGAGTCCTTAATATGCTGAATGCTGATCAAATATACAAATCATATCAACGTGGAGGCCTCTTTTCAAAAGAGAGGAAGCAAGTGCTGACCGATGTCAGCTTTGAAGTGAAGGGAGGAGAGTGTCTGGGCATCATCGGGGAAAGCGGAAGCGGTAAATCGACACTGGGCCGGCTCCTGATCGGGATTGAAAAGCCGGACAGGGGAACCGTTACCCTTAATGAGGTCGATGTTTCGGAGAGGCACCGCCGAATCGGAAAGATCAGTGCGGTGTTCCAGGATTACAAATCCTCCATCAATCCATTTTTCACGGTAGAGCAGGCCATTCTTGAGCCACTCGAGCTGCAGAAGATATCAGTGGATCAGAAGGCCATAAAGGTCGACGGACTGCTGAGTGAAGTAGGATTGCCACATACATACAAGCATAAATATCCCCATGAATTGTCCGGTGGAGAGATTCAAAGGGTGTGCATCGCAAGAGCGATCTCCACAGAGCCCGACTGCATCCTCTTTGATGAGGCCATCAGTTCCCTTGATGTGTCGGTTCAACTACAGGTATTGAATCTCTTAAGGAAACTGAAAGAAACACACAGTATGACCTATGTGTTCATCACCCATGATATTCAGGCTGCCGCCTATATCTGCGACCGAATCCTCATCTTTCGCAACGGACAGGTGGAAGAAATGGTGGAAACGGAAAGCTTAAAGGATGTTCAATCCGATTATGCGAAACAGCTGTTGAGGGCACTAATCACGTTTTAGTCCCGGAAATCACCAAGATGTCAGGAGGCGATATACAGTGAATGGAGCATTATCTTGGCCATTCTTACGACTTTATCTGGTAGTCCTTTGTTATTTCAGTTCCAATGCCATCCTGAATGTGCTCATCCCCCTTCAAGGAAAAGAGTGGGGAGCAAGCAACACGACGATCGGCCTGGTGATGGGGGCGTATCTATTTACAACGATGTTCTTCCGGCCGTGGGCTGGTCAGATCATTCAAAAACATGGACCGACCCGGATCCTGCGCATCATCCTGATCCTGAACGGGCTTGCCCTCGCCCTGTATGCCATTTCAGGACTAGGAGGTTATCTCGTGGCCCGGATGCTGCAGGGGGTGGCGACTGCCTTCTTTTCCATGGCCATGCAGATCGGCATCATTGATGCACTGCCTGAGAAAGACCGATCGCAAGGGATTTCGCTTTATTCTTTATTTTCTTACATTCCAGGAATCCTTGGTCCGCTACTGGCCATCGGAATCTGGCAGGAAGGAATGGATTCATTCGGTTACGTCATGATTGGGCTTGCCGTTGTGACGGGCTTATTTGGGTACAGCGCCAAGTTGGAAACGAAAGAAGATGAACCGGTACCGGGAATAGAAGGGAAAGGGGGAAAGATGCTTGCTTCCTTCACTCAACTGGTAAAAAATCCTTTCCTGTTCCAGTGCAGCGTGCTGATGCTTGGTTCTTCCATCATATTCGGGGCCATCACCACCTTCATCCCTCTATATGCATTACAGATGGAGAGTGGCAGTGCCGGAGTATACCTCATGCTGCAGGCAGCAACCGTTGTGTTCGCACGTTTCACATTGAGAAAACATATTCCATCTGACGGCAAATGGCATGCCCCCTTTGTGATGGGGACCATGCTTCTTCTCGCACTGGCCACCCTTTGTATCAGCCTCTCCCAATCGTTCGGCAGAATCCCATTTTATGTAGGAGCTGTCGGGATTGGAATGGCACAGGCGTTGATTTATCCAACGCTCACCACGTATTTATCTTTTGTTCTTCCGAAAGTGGAACGGAATGTCCTCCTGGGGCTCTTCATTGCTACGGCCGATTTAGGAGTCTCCCTTGGTGGAGTGCTGATGGGACCACTCGCCGACCTCTCATCTTATTCGTTCATGTATGGGATGTGTGCCATTTTGGGAGTACTGATGATTTTCTTTTCATTCAATAGAGGCAAAAGAGTACCGGTAAGGCAGGAAACATTTTAATATGTTCAAGAGATGAAAGTTTAAGTCAATAGAAAAGAAACGATCAGGGATTTATAGCCCCTGATCGTTTTTTAGTGATTATATTAATGTCATATGTCTTGGTCAAAGTACCTCATCAATAATCCCTTCAAACACATCACTCACACGGCTTCTCTTAAGCAGGATCTCCTGGTTATCGAGGGTTACGCTTCCTCTGTGTTCATCCAGGTTGAACCTTTCTTTCAACACAGCCATCGATCCTTTGCTGCGTTTGTCGATTTCGAAATAGATGGTGGTTTCATGGTCGCCTTGAAGGATATAGACTTCGAGTTCGTCCAGCTTCCGGCTGTATTTGCCGAAGGATGGAGTGAATTCATATTGCTGCACGAAAGGACGATTTGTTTTCACCCATGCAGGGGTGTTCTGACTCTCCATCTGCTTGAATTTAAACCCGATGACCTTGATGGCATCAATAATATTTTCATGGACGGTTGTCGGGTCAACGGATACATAATCCCTGTCCTTAGGGTCAACGGCATTCTTGATATCGATGCCCGTATCAATCCAGACCGGTGGAACATTCTTCTGCGTTTCAGGGTGTACCATTGTGATTGGCGTATCCAGAGGGACCTTGAATGAGAATGGAATGTGCTTCTTCTCTCCCTTAGAAATAGTGAAGGGCTCATTGAGCTGGTGGACTTCCACAACGACAGGTGACAGTCGATCTCCGCCTTCATGACCGTACATCGTCATCAGCTTCAGAGCGATGGATTCGATTCTTTGATCCGTATTTCCACCTTTCACCTCCACGACTCCCTCGAGCATCTCACCCTGCTGGATATAAGCCCTCTTTACCTTTGTATCAACCGTTGCGGAACCGATCCCGATACTTGCAATCACTTTATTGAACATGGACATGTGCATTCAACCCCCTTCTTGATATCCCTATCGTAGCATAGATTGTCAGTTTGAGAGGAAGGGAAGTGTTCAATATGTATGAACACTTCGGAATAGAATCTATGATTGTCACGCCGCCTTAATCGCGTTACGCCAATCCAGATTCTTCTTTATAGCCTAATGTATGAAACGCGTTTCATAGCAAGGGGAAAATAATATAATGAGTCAATAGTTGGGCCTGTCATGTAAACCCCAATCCTCTCATATTCATAATATAGGCAGCTTAAGGGGGGGGGGGGGACCATTTTGAATAATGCAATGATACCTGCTTTCATCGTGCTAATTATCCTTATTTTTATTATCTGTTTCTACTTTATGACCAGGTACAAGAAACAGGCTGTTCAAGTCTTTACATTAGAGAGTTTCTTTCATTCGTCTAAACCGGGTGAAGACGAGGGGAAGGATAATAGCTTAATAGAAAAGGTGAATGATTATTTTGATGATGGAGATAGCGATGGGGATGGAGATGGTGGGGATGACGGGGCGTGAAACTCCCCGTCTGCCTTTTATTCAGTTAATAGAGATAATAATAGTAGGAAGATTTATATAAATGTAGAAGCATAAACAAAGAAGTTTGCTGGATATACCATTTTATAAAGTGACAGAAATAATTTTTTCGAACGAATCAAGCATGATATGGGGAATGATTCCGTGAAGACGTAAACAGAGGGGTATAAAGATGCTAAAAAGAAAATATGGAGACCGCCCTGATTGGGAACGAGTGATCAAGCGGAAATATTCACAGACGTATCTGGATAACGGGAAATATAAGGGCTATATCACTTTATTGAATGTGATAAAAGTAACGGAACCATTATTCGTTCGTTATGGGGAAAAAAGTGTATGTATAGTGGATGATGGTTATATGTGGCTGCAGCAATTTCCTATCGGTAAGAATCATTCAGTCACGACGATGTTTGATGCAGATGGTGAGATCGTTCAATGGTATATCGATATTTGCCTTTGCAATGGAATAGAAAATGATATTCCATGGATGGATGATCTAATCTTGGATATTGTCCTATTACCAACGGGGGAGGTCATTGAAAAGGATGCGAAAGAGCTTGAAGATGCATTATTGGAAGGAATCATTGAGAAGCCCCTTTACGATTTGGCGTGGAATGAAGCGAATACCCTTAAAGATTTCATAAGGAAGGGCAGTTTTGACTTGATAAAATGGTCACACAGCCATAAGGCAATCTTATCTAACCGTATCAAGTAGCTGTATGAAAGCATTCCTTCATCATAAGGAATGCTTTTTATATTGATCCAATACAATAATAAGATAATGTAAATGAATATTTTTTTATTGTAAAACAATAAATTATAGATTAAAATGAAATGGAATTTAAATAAGCGAGGTGCTTTTGATGAAACGAGAAACACTCTTTTTGAAAATAGCTGTTTTTCTTATAGGAACCCCGGTTTTTGCCCTTTGCGTATTCGGGTTGCCCTGGTTAGCGAAGGATGTAGCAGGTTCTGGGCTAGAATATTTAGTATATGGTATTTTGATCGTGATGTATATTTCGGCGATCCCGTTTTTCGTTGCCTTGTATCAAGCGATCTGTCTATTGAGTTATATTGACAAGAATAACGCATTTTCGGAATTATCGGTCAAGGCTTTAAAGAATATTAAATATTGTGCAACCACCATCACAATTTTGTATGTGGCCGGGATGCCGCTCTTCTATCTCATGGGAGAGATCGACGACGCCCCGGGGGTCATCGTGATCGGCATGATGTTTGTTTTCGCTCCGCTTGTAATTGCGGTCTTTGCGGCTGTACTCCAAAAGCTATTAAAAAATGCCATCGATATAAAATCTGAAAATGACTTAACGGTCTGAGGTGAAAATATGGCGATTATAATCAATATTGATGTGATGCTGGCAAAAAGGAAAATGAGTGTGACAGAGCTGTCGGAGAGGGTTGGAATCACGATGGCAAACCTTTCTATATTGAAAAATGGAAAGGCAAAGGCGGTTCGATTATCCACTTTAGAGGCGATTTGTAAGGCATTGGATTGTCAGCCCGGAGATCTTCTGGAATACAAAAGTGAAGAAGACATTCAATAATCACGGTTTGGAGGCGAAATCATGAGAGCATTGAATCAACTCGTTCGTTTTGGCTGGGAGCAGGCACTGTCCTGTCTGTTCCCTGTCGTCATCTTTGCCTCTTTGGCTTTGACACAAATCATCCCGCTCCCATTACTACCGCGGTATGACTGGCTGCTCATCATCTGCCTCCTGATGCAGTGGGGCATGCTGCGTTCCGGGCTTGAAACACGGGATGAACTCAAGGTGATCACTTTGTTTCACCTGATTGGGCTTGCCCTTGAACTTTTCAAAGTCTATATGGGCTCATGGTCTTATCCAGAAGAGGGATATTCCAAGGTGTTCGGGGTGCCTTTGTACAGCGGGTTCATGTACGCAAGTGTGGCGAGTTATCTTTGTCAGGCGTGGAGGAGGCTTAAGGTGGAACTGGTGAAGTGGCCACCGCTCATGGTCGTTTTTCCACTGGCTGCTGCCATTTATTTAAATTTTTTTACCCACCATTACTGGATCGACATTCGTTGGTGGTTATCGGGACTCGTTCTGATCGTCTTTTGGCGGACATGGGTCCTGTACGAAGTGGGGGGGACCCGTTACCGCATGCCATTAGCCCTTTCATTTGTACTCATCGGATTTTTCATATGGATAGCTGAAAATATCGCTACGTTCTTTGGTGCCTGGGAATATCCAAACCAAACCGATGCCTGGAGTCTCGTTCATCTGGGGAAGGTGAGTTCATGGCTCTTATTGGTGATTGTCAGCTTTCTGATCGTGGCGATGTTGAAGCGGGTGAAGGGAAAGGGTTCGGTTCAGATTGAGACGGGTCAACTTCCAACCGGACATTAAAGGAGGTCAGGAGGGATCGATTTGAAAAGACTGGCTATCGGTTTCATTTTGTTACATGTAATTATCTTTCTTTTGTGGATCATGAACTCGGGGTATTTATTTTCCCCCCTGGGCATCACCTGTTGGATGTTGTCCATTGTCTCGGGATTTATCGTTCAGATCAAGTTGGATGAAGTCTTGATGATCAGAAAGATAATGGCCATATCGAATGGCTGGATGGTATTTTTGATCATTATGACCGTGGGGATCCATTTTACTGTGACCTCCATGCCTTGAACTCCATGGGGCAGGTGCCTTGGCTCGGATTTATAAGTAGGGAAAAGAGATTAGGGCCCTGTCCTTTCTAACTGCGAGGGGTTCTTTTTCTTATAAAAAAGGGTTGACATACCTAACTGTAAATATTAATATTACAGTGTACCTTGAAACAACAGGTAATCTTTTTTATATAAACTGTTACTTTTTTTATTACATTTAAAAAGGAGTGTATAAACAAATGGTCAATCTATATCTGACATCAAGCTGCACATCCTGCCGTAAAGCAAGAGCATGGCTGGATGAACATTCAATTGAGTATGTGGAACGTAATATGCTGCTTGAACCGTTGACACCTGACGAGATCAAATCGATCCTGCGCCTGACAGAAAACGGGACAGAAGACATTATTTCCACTCAGTCAAAAGCATATCAGGAATTGGACGTAGACATTGATTCTTTGCCGCTCCAGGATTTATATACATTAATCAGGGAGAATCCGCAAATGCTGAAAAGACCGATCATCCTGGATGAAAAGAGATTGCAGGTCGGCTATAACGATGAAGAAATCCGCAGCTTCCTGCCGAGAAAAGTTCGTACCTTCTCATACAAAGAGCTGCAAAAATTGGCCAATTAACAGAGGGATCGGGATGGTTGACAGTATAAACTGTAAAAGATACCATTACAGTAACATCCGTAAAGGAGGCAGGCCATGAATAGCGACTTTACATTAGCCATTCACAGTTTAACGTATCTTGCCCTGAAGACCGATCGCATGTCCACAAGCGATGCGATCTCAGAAAGTGCCGGCGTTCATCCCGTCCGCATCCGAAAAGTCCTGAGTTTGTTGAAAAAGCAGGGATTCATCGCTTCAAAAGAAGGCACGGGCGGCGGATTCATTTTTGCAAGGGACTTGAGCGAGATCAATCTGTGGGACATCTATAAAATCACGTCAGAAGGCGCACTGCAGCCCAAATGCACGGCCTCTAACGAACAGTGTGTCGTAGGGGCGAATATGAAAAAGGTTCTCTTTCACATTTTTCTGGGAGCAGAAGAACAGCTGGGGGATTACTTAAAAGACTACACCATTAGAGATATCGTCGACTTAATCAATAAAGAGGAAGCATAGAAGCTTTCTTTTTCTATAAATGTAACAAATAATATTACAGTTAGGAAGGTGAAAAGGTATGTCTAATCAGCATTCCATATTAAAAACCGGGGATTGGATCAAAGGGAAATTACTTTCAGGTGAATTGGTCATCGGTTATATTGAAAACCTTGATATCCAAAGTCAAACACTAAAAGCAAAAGTCGTGACAAGTGATAATAAAACCATTGAAGGCAAAAGCCTACCCTTGTTAAACAGACAGGTGACAAAAATACCGTCCACTCCTGTGAAAAACAAGGAACAAATCCAGTTCCTGATTGACCTTGCTCTTGCAACGGGTGATGAAGATTGGTTCTTGGAACTGACTGCGAAGTTGAATTCCATGCGGGAGCTTGCAGAGGGGATAAAGTGAACATCATGAAAGGAGCTGAAGAGAATGAATCTTCAGCTTTTTTTTATTGTTGATTTACCATTCAGGGGATTAAGACTCTCCTCCTAAAGTCGTAGAATACATTTGACCATTTGGTGGAAGAGGATTACTAGAAAATGGAATAAAATGAAATGAGATAAAGAGAGACGTTAAGAGGAGGAGAATTTACGATGAACAAATATGTGTGTACAACGTGTGGAACCCAATACCCTAAGAGTCGGGAAGAACCTGAAAGATGTCCCATTTGTGAGGAGGAACGTCAGTATGTCAATCCGGATGGTCAAAGCTTTACGACATTGGATGAAATGATTAGGAGCGGAGTCTATCAGAATACCATTCTACAAGAAGAGCCTGGACTGTACAGTATTACCACCACGCCGAAGTTCGGCATCGGACAGACAGCCTATCTGATAACAAATGGCGGATACAATGTGTTATGGGACTGTGTCACGTATCTGGATGAAGCGACAATCCTGGCTATTCAGGAGTTGGGCGGCATCGATGCGATCGCGATTTCCCATCCGCATTATTACTCTGCCCAGCTGGAGTGGGCGGAACGGTTTGATGCGGACGTTTATCTCCATCGTGATGATCAGTGCTGGGTCATGGAACCTGGGGAGCGAATTCGCTTCTGGGACGGGGAAGAGTTGAACTTGAATAAAGGAATTTCACTGCATCGCCTTGGTGGACATTTCAAAGGGGGAGCGGTCCTTCACTGGAGTCAGAGCGGGATTCTCCTGACAGGAGATATCATACAGGTGGTGGCAGACACGAACTGGGTCAGCTTCATGTACAGTTATCCGAATCTCATTCCTCTGCCGGCTGAAAAGGTGAAGGAAATGGCCGAAAAGGTAAAGCCCTTATCTTTCCATAAGCTGTATAATGCCTTTCACCGGGTGGTAGAAAAAGATGCCGGTCAAGCGGTCGAACGATCTTCAGAACGATATATCATGGCTTTGGAAGGAGAGTTATTTTCGACGTGAGTGAGTAGTTTTATTAGTGCGGATCTTTTACTGTAATCAATGGTGAAAGAACCGTACTTTTTCATTTAAAGATCATTCTTTCACAACCCACTAATAGGAGGAAAATAGAAAGAAACCGACGAATAGGATAAAGAGAAACATAAAATCGGGGGGCTTGCTTGTGAACGGAAGGATCGTAGTTGAAGAATTGACCAAGACTTTTAAAAAAGGAAACGTACGTGCTGTGAAAAATGTCTCTTTTCAGGTAGAAGAGGGTGAGTTCTTCGCTTTTTTAGGACCTAATGGTGCAGGGAAATCCACTACGGTTCAAATCTTGACGACGTTGATCAATGCTACTTCAGGAAAGGTGGAAGTGGCAGGGCATGATGTGATCCGTCAACCTGAGCAAGTCCGTCAGTATATCGGGGTCGCTTTGCAGGAAACGGGGGTCGATCCGGACTTGACCGGTCGTGAGATGGTTGAACTGCAAGCGTACATATTCGGTTTCAATAAAGAAGAAGGCAAAAAACGCGCACAAACCCTGCTGGAAATCGTCAAGCTGACAGAAGCCGCTGAACGAAGGATCGGCAGTTATTCAGGCGGGATGAGGAGAAGGTTGGATCTTGCCCTCACCCTTGTCAACGAACCGAAGATCCTCTTTCTTGATGAACCGACTACAGGTCTTGATCCGTCGAGCCGGATGGCCATATGGGAGGAGCTACGCAGGCTGAATAAAGAGAACGGGACGACGATATTTCTGACCACACAGTATTTAGAAGAAGCGGATTCACTAGCTGATCGAATCGGCATCATCAATAAAGGGGAAATGGTGGCCATGGGTTCGCCAAAAGAGCTGAAGGCGCAAATCGGACACGACTTGATCACCATTACATTAAAGGAAATGTGCCGAGTAGAAGAAGCGGCCGGTGTACTGCGAAAACAAGTGGCCGATATCGATGTAATCAGTCGAAATGATCAAATCCTCGTTTATGTTGAGGAGGGAACGAAACAATTGCTCGAGGTCATCCGCATTTTTGACAATGAAGACATAGGAATCACAGATATCCAACTGTCTTCACCAACCCTTGATGATATCTTCCTGAAACTGACGAGTGAGCCGATGGAAGGGGTGAAAGCACATGGGGAATAATGTGTTCAAAGATACATGGCTGATGACCGTCAGGAACATTAAAACGACATTGAGGAACCCGTTTTCATTCATCCCCAACTTAATCATTTCAGCTTTCTTCCTTCTTGTGTATGAAGGTGGTTTGAGCGGGATTTCTCAGCTGCCAACCTTTGAAGGAGCTGATTACCTGGCCTTCATCCTGCCAGTTTCCATTGTTTCCGCTGCCATCGGAGGAGCTGGGGGAGCGGGACAAAGCATTGTGAAAGATATAGAAAATGGTTTTTTCTCTAGACTTTTACTGACACCCGCCTCAAGACTTGCCATTGTCCTTGGACCGATCATTGCCGGGATGCTGCAATTACTTGTCCAGACCCTTCTCATCATCGGTATGGCGTTTTTACTTGGACTTGAGGTGAAGACAGGGTTTGGTGGTGTTTTATTTGTGCTTCTGATTGCCATTGGCTGGGGACTTGCTTTTGCCGGATATTCCGTAGGGCTTGCACTTAGAACACGGAACGCACAAGCGGCCCAGGCTGGTACGTTTATCTTTTTCCCGCTAATTTTCTTAAGCACGACGTTCGTACCTTATGAACTGATCGAGGCACAGTGGATGAAGGTCGCAGCAACAATTAATCCGACTACCTACATCTTTGAGAGTATGCGTACCGTCCTGATTGACGGATGGGTCTTCTGGGATTTGATGCAGGGTGTGTTTGCCATCATCATTGTCAGTGCCATCACGATTACCTTTGCTGCCGTATCTGCAAAAGGAGCAGTCTCAAGGAAATAATCAAAGGTGCGTGAATACTTTAGAGCTGAAATGGACGGGAAGATGTTTAATTATGTGTCGAAAGGGAGTGAAAGGGCGGTTCTTTGGAACTGTCTTTTTTCATTATAAAAAAATACCATTGACCTGAAAAAGTATGAAAGTGAAATCTAGTAGATGAAAACCCGACTTCTGGTTAAAGCAGAAGTCGGGTTTTTGCATTAAATACACGAAAGGAACGCCTGAACTTCATCACACCTTAGTCTACAATAGGAGGATTTTTAAGATGTTTGTCGAATTATTAAACATCGCATAGTAAGAAATATCTATTTGTTGGAGGATCCTCATGAAACAGTATGAACTGCTGCCGAATACAACCCCGACCCTTAGTGAATACGTAACTTTATGTTCAAGTGTCGGATGGAAAGAATATATGAATTTCGACTTTGCCGAGACCTCGCTTGCCCATTCTGTTTACTGTGTCCTGGTGAAGGATCGGAAGGAAGTGGTCGGGATGGGAAGGATCGTAGGTGATGGTTCGATTTATTTCTACATTCAGGACGTAGTGGTCCGCCCCGACTATCAATGTAAGGGAATCGGAAAGGAAATCATGGATGACCTGATGCGCTACATCAAAGAACATGCGCCAAGTAAGGCCTTCGTGGGGCTGTTCGCTTCAGAAGGAAAGGACTCTTTCTATGAAAAATACGATTTCAAGGATTACTCACCGAACATGACAGGGATGTTTAAGGTGAATCCATAAAGAGGGACGGACCTCAGCATCATTCGACCAAAGACCTGAAATTATGGAGGCATACATGATGAACCATTCAGCGTTATTTAACGGATTACTGATCAACCTCCTTGTCATTCTGATCATTGTCTTATTAGTAAACTTCTATCATTTATCGAAGCAAAGCGTCATGAAAGCTCATATGGGACCCTTTCAAGTTTTTCTCACCAATATGGTCCTGATCATCCTGAGTGTCTTGCTGTCGCATCAATTACATAGCGGTTTCCTTTATGATTTGCGTTTCATTCCTTTTTTAATTGGCGGGATATACGGGGGAAGAAAGGTGCTGATAGGATTGGCCGTCACGATGATCGCCGTCCGGGTCCCGTTTATGGGGCATGGATTGATTGTCACAATTATCCTCACGATCCTATCAAGTGTAGCAATCTACTATCTATCTCCGAAACTATCGGATAAGCCTTGGAGGATCAGAGTATACTGGTTTACCCTGATTTCGTTCTGTTACTCGATTCTTGGCCTTCTGATTCCATCGTTGTTCTTTGATTTTAAGGATTACTTGGCGTTCGTGATTTATTCTGGTGTCCTGACCGTATCCACTTTCCTTGTTTTGTACCTTTGTGAGATGATCCGGCTCACCGTGATTCTTCAACTGGAATCCATTAAATATGAAAAGATGCAGGTCGTCAGCCATCTGGCAGCGAGCATCAGTCATGAGATACGAAACCCGTTGACGACGGTCAAAGGCTTTCTGCAATTAATCAATGAAGATCCGGCAAATCCATCGAGCAATACCGAATTATCGAAAGTGGCTGTCAGTGAAATCGACCGGGCGACGGAAGTGATCAATCATTATTTATCCTTTGCCAAGCCCCATCCTGAAGAAGAAGCGGAGCTGGATGTGACCAGGGAAATCATGCGATCAAAAGATATCATCATGCCCCTTGCCCTCAAAAAAGGAGTGACGATGGATGTTGAGTTATCCCATACCCATTCCATAATGGGGGACTCCAACAAGCTTCAGCAAGTCCTCATCAATGTTCTGAAAAATGGCATCGAAGCCATGGAATCAGGAGGAGCGCTGAATGTCATCAGCTATGAAGAAAAAAATCGGTTGTTGATTGCAATCAACGACACGGGGATCGGGATGACCCGGGAACAAGTCACTCGCCTTGGCGAACCGTACTTTTCCCTGAAAGGAACCAAAGGCACAGGTCTTGGCATGATGACGGTCTTTCAATTGGTTGATGCGATGGGTGGTAAGGTAAATGTTCAAAGTAAGATATATCAAGGCACGACGATCACTCTAACATTCCCCGTTGTAACGGGATGAGGGACGGACCTCTTAGAGGTCCGTCCCTCATTTTCCTTCATTCAAATATTCCTCATTGCTCCAGTCCGTGACGAACATATGACCAGGGGCATGGGTGATCATGAAGGGGATATTTGCATGGAGGGCGACGGCTTGAGGCGTCACACCGCAAGCCCAGAACATCGGTGTTTCTCCCTCCTTGATACCGACAAAATCACCATAGTCGGGCCGGGTGATGTCCCCGATGCCGATTTCAGTCGGGTCACCGATATGGACAGGAGCCCCGTGCATTTTAGGGAATAATGAGGTGATGTCGGCTGCTTTTTGTACCAGGTGATCTGGGACAGGTCTCATGGAAACGACCATTGGCCCTTGGAAAACTCCGGCTTTTTCCGTCTGGATATTCGTCTTATACATGGCAACATTCTTATTCTCCTCAATATGGCGCAAAGGGATCTCTCCCTTGATCAGCTGACTTTCAAATGTGAAGCTGCACCCGATGAGAAAGGTGACGAAATCATTTCTCCAGACATCGTCGATCCGCGTTTTCTTTTCCACCAATTGTCCATGTTCATAGACGTGATAGAGGGGGATATCCGTTCTGATATCGGAGTCCTTCCCATACTCTGATTCGAATTCACCCGCTTCCAGCACTTCGACAATCGGACAGGATTTGGGATTCCGGGTGGTAAATAGTAAAAAGTCAAAGGCGTATTCCTTAGGGAGGACGACTAGATTGGTCTGTACATAATCCTGGCACACACCGGACGTATGGGATCGGTGCTCCCCGGTTCGGATGCGGTTTCTTAGTTCTGACGGTAGCATGGTTTTCAGCTTCCTTTCTTTATTGATCGAATTTTTTCTATTTTAACACAGGACGTCCATCCATACTGAAGCCGAATCCTGAAAGGGCTAGTTCTCCCGCTTTCTCTTAATCAAATAGATCATCAAAAAGCCCAGTAATATCCCCACACTATAGGTAAGGATAAACGAAAAATCCTGCTTTCCGACCAGGATCAGTCCGAAAAAAACGATGATCCCGACCAGGAACGGAAAATACCAGTGTTTCATTGTGATCACCTCACTCACTGAGATTTCTTCCAAATGCATCCATTTATTGACTATACCCCGATGATGGAATGTTAATCTCTTGAACCTCGATTCGTTCAAATAGGTATGAGCACACTTCCCTGGAACTAACATAAGATATCTTGGTAAAAATCTGAAAGGAATGAGAAGCATGTACAATGTTCCGATGACATATCCATATCAGTCTTATGCGAATACAAACCCCATAGCAAGAACCGGGGAGGAAACGAATCAGCCGATTGCTGAAATCCTTTTCGACGGGATCAGGGGAAAAGCGGCAACAACCGATTTGTACAGCCGATTAGCCCATGCAGCCCCGAATCAATACCACCAGCATGAACTTCTTCAACTGATGGAAGATGAACATCGTCACTGGTGGCAATTGACAAATCTATATACTTCGCTTACGGGAAGTCAGCCGGTTTATCAGGTGGAGAGCGTTCCATTCCATTCTTACCTGGAAGGACTGCAGAGGGGATATGAAGCGGAATTGGCAGATTACGAACAATTCCGAATTGGATGCCTGCACGCCCAGCATCAACCTGTGTATGAGGTGTTGGCGAATGCGTGTAAGGATGAATGGGAGCATGCGAGACGTTTGAGTGCGCTCGGAGCGGATGAGGACAGTCGGATGCAATCCATGGATTATGGGCCGGCACCGTTTGTCGTGAATATCGACGACGCAACGGTTCAAAATGACACATTCCGCACCGCCATTTGGACGGGAGAGCATTTGCAGGTGACCTTAATGAGGATTAATCCGGGAGAAGATATCGGGTTGGAAATCCATCCGAATCTGGATCAATTCCTGCGCCTGGAGCAAGGGCAGGGAATCGTCCGGATGGGAGACCGGCAGGATAATTTAACCTTTGAGAGGGAAGTGAAGGAAGACTTTGCAATCGTGATCCCGGCCGGTACGTGGCATAATTTGATTAATACGGGTAATACGCCGATTAAGCTCTATTCCATTTATGCTCCACCTCAGCATCCCCGGGGGACGGTTCATGTGACGAAGGCGGATGCAGAAGCTGCAGAAGCAGGTCGTGGGTATTATTTTAGGTAATAGGGATTCATGTTTAGCCAAAATGGCCGTGTATTAATTGCCAATCAAAAGCTCGAAGACGGGGAATTTTACGGAAGAGTGGTCGTTAAGGGCACAAAAAAAGCATTGAACTCAAGTTGAGTTCAATGCTTTTTTTGATTGGCTAGATTTTTTCCCCATCCGGATAATCACAATACTCAATGATCGTGCCTTCTGTATCAGCAGGGTTCAAATAGATCAATCTTCTGCCATGCTTGTTAATGCGAAGGCTGTCCTCCAATATGCGGATCCCCTTTTGCTTCAGTTCCTCGAGAGCGGCATCGAGGTCATCCACGCGATACGCGATATGATGGACCCCTTTACCTTTTTGCCTGATGAACCTGGCGATCGGTGATGTATCATTATTCGTCGGCGCAAGTAATTCCGTTCTGGCACCGTCCACCTCCATGATGGCAATCTCACTTTCGACACCCTTGGCATCACTTCTGTAGCGGTCGATCAGCTTTGCCCCAAGGACATTCTCGTAGAAGCGGATGGTATCTTCAATGTTTCTGACAGCCACTCCGATATGGTCGATTGTTTTTTTCATGATCATTCTCCTAAAGTCTCATCAGTTTATGTGCTATCTTACCATATTCTTTTCATGACGTGAAAGAATCGGATTGTCCCTTTTTTTATTATTCGAAGTTTCGATTAGTAGTCATCTTTGATTTTTGGACAAAAGGATCAAAGAAGCTAACAACCTATACTACAGGCCATTAGCTTCTTTTAATAAAATTGATTTTTCATCGTTCAATCCTGTCCCTCGACCCGCTGCCCCGGTTCACCAAATAGTAAGCCGTGATCCAGGAAGTGACCGGAATCGCCAGGGCGACACCGATCCCCGCTGAACCGATGAAGATCATTTCGGAACTGAATACTTTGGAATTCACGATTTCCCCGATCGAATAGGATAGGTCCTTGAACCAGATCAGCAGTCCCATATAGCCTCCGAAGAAAGCAAAGAACAGCGTATTCGTGCTGGTTCCAAGGATATCCCTTCCAATGCTCAGCCCCGAGGAGAATAGATCTTTTCTGCTGATAGCAGGATTGTGATAGGCGATTTCACGCATGGGCGAGGAAATCGAGATGGATAGATCAATGATGGCTCCGATCGTACTCATGATGATCATGGAAGCCCCGATTTTCACAAAGTCCACTCCGACAAATAAGGAAAACGCCCCGATTTCCTCGGTTTCCTCTTCACTGAATCCCTGGATCATAGCCTGATCGGTCAACATCAGGATGAAGAAGAGCAGGAAGCCGGTGGTGATGATCGTCGAAAGAAAGGCTGTCACCGTCTTGATGTTGATCTCACTTATGAAAAATAGGGATATGCAGCTTATCAGGGTGCAGGCGATCAGCGTCAGGATGATCGGATTCAGATTCGGATCATTCATCAAGATAATGGTGAAAAGGAGCACGCCGAAGTTAAGAAATAAGGCTACAAAGGACCGGGCCCCTTTTTTTCCACCAATCGTGATCATTAAAATGAAAAGAATAGCTGCGAGATACAATTGTACAGTCATGCTCTAGCCTTCTTTCTGTTGACAAAAAAGATGGATGTAAAGATAGCGATCGGGATCGAGAGGACAATGCCGATTCCCCCGGTCAGTGCCCTCGCCATTTCCAGTGAAAGATTCATGGAAAGGGTGAATCCCAGTGGGGAAGCATTTTTGAAAAAAAGAATGAGCATGGGAATCGCCCCGCTGATATAGACGAAGAACAAAATATTCGTCATCGTTCCCATGATGTCCTGACCGATATCGAATCCCGACTTCCTCAACGCTTTGATGGAGATGTCCGGATTCTTCTCATATAGTCCGAAGATGGACGACGAGAGGGTGATGGCGACATCCATCACCGCTCCTAAGCACCCCACGAGTATTCCTGCCATGAACACCATTTCATACGGACGGGTCAGGAATTGCATCTCCTCGTATCGGAGACCGTTTCCGGCAGTGAATCCCACCACAACATAAGCAATCAATAGTGTCATGAACGTTCCGAGCAAGGTCGCGACAACCGCTGCGTACGTTTTTTCATTAAAGCCATTGACAAATAAAAGGGATATGCCGGTAAACAATATCACTCCGATGCTGCATACCACCAACAGGCTAATATCCTCTGAATTCAGGTGAATGTCCAGGGCGTAGGACAGGATGACGGCATTGACTCCGAGGGTGATCAGGGAGAACAGCCCCTGCTTCTTCCCGACTACCAATAAGAGAAGGATAAAAACCCATCCGATGATCATCATGTATGTATCCCGTTTGACGTCTTCTATGTTTCCGGTCAGCTCTGTTTTTCCTGAAGAAGATGAATCGATACTGACGAATAATTCATTCCCGGGGCGATATTCTTGATCAGTTGCGCCGGAGGAAGAATATTCATTCGTTAAAGTGATCGTCTCACCCCTTTGATTCCCGTTCTTCAGCTCAGCTGTGATCTGCTGGGAGTACAGCCGATCCTTATTCCCGTTCATATCCTCCATCTCCGTCGTTTCCACAACCTTCGTACTGATCACTTCGGCAATCGGTCGATCATACCATTCATGATTGTGGTAGACGAAATAGAGGGAAGCGGTGACACATAGTGCGAGGATGATGTAGATAAAAAGATGCTTTGAACTGCTATTCTTGCGTTCAGTGATTTGTGCAAACAACCATTCATACCTCCATGATCTATTTCAAAACTAGTATATGTATGAGATGAACTAAAAAAGTTCAACCATCCGGTCTTCCATTGGATACGTGCATTGATGGAACGAGCATTTATTCATTATTCCATAAAAGGTGCGGTTAATCAAAAGAAGGGACGGACCTTGTGCATCCATAAGAAAGCCTGAGGTCCGTCCCGGATAAAGGGAGGTGTTCCCTGCCAGCCTTATGTAATGAGCACGACTCAAAGATGCCCTTGCTTACCCTCTATTTGTGCAAAAAATATGCAAATGAAACGAAATTTCTTCCTTATGAAATATATTCAACTTATCCGTTTATTACAAAATGAACAGGTTATAGTAAACGTGTAGGAAATACACTATCTTAAAGGAGGAAGTTCACATTGTCACACGAAAAATATCAATCGGTCATCAACGCATTGCATGAATGTATGGTAGCTTGTAACCATTGTTACGATTCTTGTTTAAAGGAAGAAGATCTCAATATGATGAAAGAATGTATCCGGTACGATCGGGAATGTGCTGATATGTGTGCATACTTAGAACAATCCTTAGTAAGAGGGACACCATTTGCATCTGAACTCGCTGGAGTATGTGCTGCGATTTGTGAAGCTTGTGGGGAAGAGTGCAAGAAGCATGATCATGATCATTGTCAGGCATGTGCCGATGCTTGCTTCAAATGTGCAGAAGAATGTAAGAAAATCGCCTAATGGGGTGAACATAAGAAAAGATCAAAGGACAGGGTACCTTTGATCTTTTCTTATATTTTCCACTGGTAGCCGATGCCCCATATTGTCTTTAAATGCTGTTCAATGGGGAAACCTGTTTTCTTCAGCTTTTCCCTTAAATTCCTGATATGGGAATCCACGGTTCGGATATCTGTCGTGGAATGAATATCCCATACCATGAGAAGGAGCTGTTCACGGGTGTAAACCCGTTCTGTGTTCTTCATCAGAGAGTGCAGGATTTTATATTCTTTTAACGTCAAAGAACTGATTTCATTCTCGTATTTTAACGAGTAGGAGTCTCCATCCAACGTAAAAGCCCCTCTGATCAAGTGATGATCATCTACTTGGTCATACTGTTTGATCCTTCTGAATTGAGCATTCACACGAGCGACCAGTTCCCCTTCGTCAAAGGGCTTCGTGATATAGTCATCAGCTCCGGCGTTTAAGCCTTTAATGACGTCATCCTTATCACCCCTGGCCGTTAACATGATGATGGGGATATTTGAAAACTCCCTGATTTTTTCACAAGTCTTAAAGCCACTAAGCTCAGGCATCATGATATCTAATATGACCAGGTCTACGGCATGTTTCTTAACCGCCTGAATTGCGTCATAGCCGTTATTTTTCTTTTTGCATACATACCCGTGAGGCTTCAGATAAAGCTCCAGCAGGTTCAGCATCCTTCTTTCATCATCGATTAATAAAATGGTATTCACCAGACTGACCTCCAAGCTTCACAGAATAATATTGATCGATGTTCCTTTATTGCGTTCACTTTGGATCGAAATTTGACCGCCATGTGCTTCCACCAGTTCTTTCACAATGGATAGCCCGAGACCGGATCCACCAAATTCCCTTGAACGTGATTTCTCCACCCGATACATCCTGTTGAATACTTGTGGAAGTTCCTCCAGTGGGATGCCCATTCCCTGATCATTAATCACGAGGCGCATATCTCCTGATTCGGTTCCCTCAACCGTCACCTCGGTTGTTGAATGAGGAGGCGAATGTTTGAGTGCGTTATCCAACAGGTTCATAACGATTTGCTCGAGACGTATGGGGTCGGCATGGAACGTGAAATCCTCCTTCACAGTCAAAATGAGATCGATTCCCTTTCTCTTAAAAACAGGAGCAACCTTGTTGATGACTTTGTGAAAAAAAGCCCCCGAATCGATGGCTTCAGTTTGAATGGAGAAATTGTTTTCATCAATTTTTGCCAGCTCAAATAAATTTTCGATCAACGACAGGATGGTTTTTGATTCTTCCTGGATAATGTTCAGATATTCTTTCCGTTCAGATTCCAGGATGTCCTCTCGAAGAGCCACATTGGCATACCCTTGTACATAGGTCAGCGGGGTCCTGAGTTCGTGGGAAATATTAGCTAAGAATTCAGTGCGCTCCTGTTGAATGGTTTCTAAATCTGTCGCCAGCCTCTGAATGGAATCCGAGAGATCCCCAAGTTCATCCTGACCGAGTTCCGGAAGTTTCACCTCGAAATTCCCTTTGCTCAATTTTTCTGTCGCCTGCTTCATCTTTAACAGGGGACGCGTCAGGAGTTTCGAAAGGAGATAATGGATCCCGGTTAAGATGATGAGACTCAGTATTCCTGCGAGAAGGAAATGACTGTTCAATTGGCTGATCAGATTCCGTAACGGTGCGGCGCTCTTGAACATATAGACATATCCTTCGTTCCGTTCACTTTCGAAGGATGTGACGGTAGCTAAATAATTCATATCCTTCCAATTTGATTCGATGACCCTTCCTTCACGGGTCAACGTCTCAGGGGTGACCTGGATCAGTTCACGCATTCCATCTGTTAATTCCCTTGAGCCAATGATGACGTTATGATTTTGATCAGTGATCACGACTTCCGTTTCCGTTTTCGATTCCATGAGGGCGATGTGATGGAGTGTCGTTTCTGAGTAACGATCTTCTAGCACATCACGATGACTGTTTCCCCGGGATAGAATCGATTCAAACTCCTCACCGACCCGTGTATCGATGATATTGTCATGTAGATAGAGCATCAACAATCCTTCCATCACGAGAACCGCGATTGTAAAGCAGAGGGCTAACTTGGTTGAAATTTTATTCATGGTATAACCTCATTTTGTCATTTCCTTTATTCTACCGAAAAAATATGAAAAAACTATGCACAATGTCTGAAAGCCGGATAGCACTTGTCATAAATTCTTCATGATTCTACTTCCGTTCTCCATATAAATTGCAATTTTGCGGGGTAAACTTGGTTGAGAAGATAAAAAGGAGGATGACCATGACTACAAATAGTAAAAAAACGATCCTGTTACTCGTTATAGCACTGTTTCTCCTATTGGGAGCCTGCTCCAACAATGAAGAGGATACGGGACATGAAGGCGGAAGTGACCAGGAGATGAAGGAAGAAATGGACGGGATGGGTCATGATGACATGAACCACTCCAGTACCAGTACAGGAGAGGTACCGGAGGGCTTGAAGGAAGCTGCCAATCCGACATATCCAGTAGGAAGCAAAGCCATCATCCAAGATGACCATATGAAAGGGATGAAGGGAGCAGAAGCTTTGATCTCAGGTGCTTATGAGACCGTCGTCTACACTGTTACCTATACACCGACCACTGGCGGAGAAAAAGTGAAAGACCATAAATGGGTCATCCATGAAGAAGTTGCCGATTACGGGGAGGAACCTTATGCATCCGGCGATGAGGTCGTCTTGGACGCCGACCATATGGAAGGGATGAAAGATGCGACTGCCACAGTGGAATCTGCTGAAGAGACTACGGTGTATATGGTGGATTTCACACCCGTGACAGGTGGAGAAGAAGTCAAGAATCATAAATGGGTAACAGAGAGCGAGTTGTCGCCGGCTGAATAAAGGCTAGGTTAGGAAACCATTGAGCAAGAGCTTATTCTATAAAGGATAGGCTCTTTTTATATATGAAAAATGAAAAGGGAGCCATCCTGAGACACCGGTGCACCCGATCGTACGGTAAACTTGAAGAATGTACATATAGGGGGGGTGACTATTTGTAGAGAAATCAAGAATTATTTTGGTAATTTATGCTATTGTAGAAGGTGTAAATTATGAATTCTTGACTCCGGTTTGAGTAGTTCGGTGATAAGGAGGGTGGAAAAGTGGAGCCTTATGAATTGAATAAACCGCTAAAGATTGCCATCAATGTCTTCCTGCTTTCCTTTATTATAGCGGCATGGATCATGATGTTTGATGACCAGCCTCAAAATGACTCCATCGGCTGGATGTCTCTAGTGTCTTTTTGGGTATTTAAGAGCATTTATGACGCAGTGATGAATCTGAAGAATGGAAGGAAGAAGTCGGCTTTACTAGACTTGCTTTTAGCCATTGTTGCGCTGGGGGTTTTAATATGGGGAGGTATGAGATATTTCAATTGAAGCTGTGGGAAAAAAGGGATTCACAATAGTATGAGCCTCATTAAAGAATGAAGTTCCATCGTCCTTCGATGACTAAATGTCCAGACGATGGAACCCTATTTAATGCGCTCAGATCCCAAAATACCCCTCAATCTCTTTCGTCACTTCAAACGGTCCCGATTCTCTATTGGACGGAATCGCCAGTTTCAAGTCAAGTTTAGGATAATAAGAGGCACGAAAACTGACTCCGGGATCATACCCCATCACATGAAACTTGTAAATTTCATCATTCCTTTGGTTCATCCAAATTCCATACCCGTAGTGCACTTCTCCATTGACATGGACATGAGGGGTCAGCAGTTTTCCGACCGTTTCTTCATTTAGTAGTTTATAAGAAAATAATGCTTCCCAAAGGCCCATCATATCTGATGCTGTAATAAACGCCCCGCCGTCAGCCCCGCCTTTTACAGGAATTGAATAGAGGTTGGTTCTCCATGTATTCTCTTTCTCTATATATCCCACTGCCGTATTGGGAGGAAGGCAGTCCAAAGAAAAATAGCCTGAATCGTCCATGCCTGCTTTATTGAAAATCTCAGATTCTATGTATTCTGTAAAAGACTGCCCGGTATGCTGTTCAATGATCAATCCCAATAGGATGAAACCTGCATTATTGTAATGAAATCGATCGCCGGGAGTGAATTTCATTTGATTGGATTGAAAGAATGGTAGAAAGTCCTGTAGCGATCTCATATGATATACCGGTGTTTCTTTCCACAGCTCTTCAAAATCAGACATCACTTCCTCATCGAAATAATCCGGAATGCCAGAAGTATGTGTCAAAAGATGATGGATGGTCACACGTTCATCATAATGAGGAAAGTCAATATCCAAACAATCCTTTAGACGAGTGTCAAAAGAGAGTAGCCCTTTTTCAACCAATTGACCTATCCCTATGCTCGTAAATAACTTACTCCCAGAGGCAATCCCGAAATGTGTACCCGGGGTGTTAGGAATTTGGTCCGATCGATTCGCAAAGCCATATGCGCTTTCTGATAAAACTTCTGTCCCTTGTTTGACGAGGGAGACACCTGAGAAGTCGAGTTCTATGCAGCTTTCATGTATTAGGGTATTCAGCTCTGTATGTTTGTTCATTGAATTTTCCTCCAATAGTCTATGACTCTACTGAATATTTTAACATAAATTTCCTGTTTGGTGTGTAATCTATGGGACCATCACAGATGACTTAGGAAATCCCCTTCCCTCTGATATTTTCTGTTATACTACATATAATTACATTTTTTACCTATAAGAAAAATACCTACTAAATGGAGGAATCAATCATGGACAGCATCATCTTTGACCTGGACGGCACACTTTGGGACCCAATAGAATCCGTACTGGAAGCATGGAATAGCGTCATCAACGAACATAACCAGTTAAAAGAAGGCATAACAAGGAAGCATCTTGAGGGAACCATGGGACTTCAAATGAAGGAAATCGGTAAGAAATTGTTCCCTGAATTGAACGAAGAGGAGCGGGAGCAGCTTCTTAAGGATTTGTCCCGTCACGAGATCCCGCACTTAAGTAAGCATGGAGGCAGTCTCTATAACCATGTGGAAGAGGTGATAGTAGAGCTGTCAAAGAAGTACAAGCTGTTTATCGTGAGCAATTGTCAGGACGGATATATCGAGGCGTTTTATGATTATCATGGACTGGATAAGCATTTCATCGATTATGAGAACCCTGGCAGAACAGGACTTTCAAAAGGCGAAAATATAAAACTCATCATCGAGCGCAACCATTTAAATGCCCCGGTATACGTTGGAGATACAGAAGGGGACCAAAAAGCGGCAAAGGAAGCGGGCATTCCATTTATCTATGCACGTTATGGGTTTGGGGAAGCGGATGAATATACACAAGCCGTTGATTCTTTTGATGAGCTGTTGAATATATTCTAATCATATAGAGTAGGGACGGACCTTGAGAAGGTCCGTCCCTACTATTTTCATTATTGACTATTCCCGATTTTTGTAAGATAGTTACTATGTCCTGTCATAGAATGACAGAAATAGAGTTTTCTAGTGGGAGCATTTCAATGAAGGAATTTCATGGTCGATTACATAAAAAATATTATTATATGATTGTTTCATTCATCATCGTCCTGATGATGGCAGGTCTACTGGTGGATAATGCTGTGAATTCAAGATTCGCGGTGCATGGGGTGATGATCGTGATCATCTCCATCTGTCTATTGGTTTATCCGTGGTATGAGAATGCGTGGATGAGGTATATGACGGTCATTTCGTCTACCGGTTATTTTTACGCGTTGTTTTTCTTGTATCCTGAAACCTGGTCGGGATTTGTTTTACTTTGTTTTATTCCTGCTTTTTCGATTCTCTTTTTTGACAAGAGGCTTTTTTATTTTTCGCTTGTAATCAATTCTGTGTTCATTGCGTTTACATTCGGTTATATCGGATTCGTAGATAAGGGACAGGACTATCCTTTCATCTACAGAGATTTAGTAGGGAATGTTGTGAACTTCTTGGCCAGTCAGATCCTCCTGTATTTTATCTTTCATTTAACGAATCTGCGGATTCAGAAGCAGAGGGTTTACTATGAACAGGTGCAGCAGGCGGAGCGGATGAGGACGACGGGTCAGCTGGCGGCGGCTGTCGCCCATGAAATCAGGAATCCCCTGACCGTCGTGAATGGATTTCTTCAATATTATGTGGAGGACCCTGCATTCAGCCAAAGCCAGAAGCAGAATTTTGCCTTGATGATAAATGAACTCGATACGGCGGAGCATGTTATCTCCCAGTTCCTGTCTGTTTCAAAGCCGGACAATGTGGAGAAGGTAGACAACGTCGATGTTGAAATGGTTCTCAAAGATGTAACGGAACTCCTCAACATGTACGGTCTGTTGAATGATAACGGCATTGATCTCAACGTGGAAATGGATTGTCATGTGGCGGCCAATTCCATTGAATTAAAGCAACTATTCATCAATCTCATTAAAAATGCCATCGAAGCCTCTCTGCATAGCGGTTCTGTCAAGGTAACGGCTGTCAAAGTAAAAGGCCAAGTCTGCATTCAAATTATAGACAACGGACGTGGGATGAGTCAGGAGGAAGTGAAGAACCTCGGCACTCCTTTCTACTCCTTAAAAAGTAAAGGAACCGGCCTGGGCCTCATGATTTGCTTCAACATTGTGGAGAAATACAACGGGAACATACAGTTTAAAAGCAATCCGGGAGATGGCACAACAGTCACACTGAAATTTCCCCTTGTTCCGAATTAAAAGAAGGTCCGTCCCTCAACGCACTAAAGCATTGAGGGACGGACCTTTCTTGATAAGCATGAAGAAACAGCAAATAAACATATTTGCTGTTTTGTGCCTAGTATTTAAGAATGACTTTGAACCAACTTTTCGATAGCTGTGACTAATTCGTCTGTATCACCTTGGAACATATGAAAATTAAGCGAGGATTGAAGTTTTGTACTTTGAACACTAATATCATCCTGCTGATTGAATTCTGCAGACCAGTGGATTGCTGGTATCGATACGATAAATCGATTATCAGGAGTCTTATGGAGATAAACTTCAGCAAGTTTGTTTCCTGACAGATTTATTTTCTCATATGAGGTTAACATGAAATCACTCATTTCAGGTTTAAGGTAGATAATGTAAGTATAACAGGATTAACCTGTGAAGGCTAAGCATTGCATGCTGGTGTAATGGTAAAGGAATAATTGAAGTTGAAATTGACTTAATAAGCATGAATAGAAAAAATGTAGAAATAGCAGGCGGGGTCATGTTGATAGGTAGATGGATGGGGTATGGAAGATTGATGGGTTCTTGATCGCTTCCGCTACGTTACGAAGACCATTAACGTTCAACCCGACTTTCAAGATTGAATACCCGCTTATCGATTTCTGTTAGTCTTTTATTTAAATAAAGGAATTCAGATTCTGCATTCGGTTTGGTTACGTTTAATAAAGCAACGACATCATCTGTTTGTGACGCCTCAATTCTTTTTACCGTTTCTTTGATGTCTTTGACGTCGGACTGAGTCTCTTTTAAATCGTTACTGATAATTTTGACGTCGGACTGAGTCTCTTTTAAATCGTTACTGATAATTTTGACGTCGGACTGAGTCTCTTTTAAATCATTACTGATATTTTTGACATCAGACTGAGTCTCTCTTAAATCATTCCCGATGTTTCTAACATCCTCTTTAGTCTCTTGCAGCTCACCTCGAAACTCTTTAAAATCTTTTTGTAGATCTAATAAAATTTCTACCATTTGCTTTTCCATTGATATCACCTCCCTGGTTCCATTATAAAACATGTAAAACGCTCATACTACCATTATATATTTCTTCTTTATTATGAAAGATAATACCCTACCGCGCTCATCAAAGCTTAACTTATATTTGCCGAATTTGTTAAGGGCCAGAGGGTGGCTGAATCGGTTCACTAATCCGGTGAAGACTCGCAAGTATAGAAGAAGCATATCTGTTCATCAGGTAAGCTACTTTTTCATTGAGGTCATACTATAAAACATGTCCTTATAGTGGTAAGCTAAGGTTTTAGTGATAGGAAAAATTTCAGGAGGTCGACACATGAACCTAAATAATAACGATCTATTAATTCGATTACGATACGCACTGGATCTTAAAAATACAGAAATGGTTGAGATCTTTGAGCTCGGAGGAATTGAGCTCTCAAAGGAAGAAGTGCTGAAGGTTCTAACAAAAACACAGTACAGTGATGATTTCGAGGACGATATCCTTGAGGATGAAGACCATATCCCATGTGATGATGAAATGTTCGAGTCATTCTTGAACGGCTTCATTACGTTTAAAAGAGGGCCCAAACCGGGACAGACGGAACGACCGGAATTGACGTATGAACATGTGAATAATCTTCTCTTAAAAAAGGTAAAGATCGCCCTCTCATTAACAAGTGAGGATATGATCGAAATCTTGGATCTGGCTGGAGTGGCCATTACAAAAGGCGAATTGGGAGCGATTATGCGAAGAGAAGGCAATAACAATTACAGAGTGTGCGGTGACCGGTATGCACGGAATTTCTTAAAAGGGCTGGCCATCCGATACAGGGGATAAAAAATGATCCATACTTATTCTGGTGAGACCATACAGTTTGAGATTAAATATAAGAACCGGACATCCATCGGCATCTACTTGGACAGCTTCGGAAACATTGAAGTGCATGCACCTAAAGGGACCATGGATGAATCGGTGATCCGGCTGCTGGAGGATAAATGGGATGTGATCCTGGAGAAATTGAAGGAGATGAAGGATCGTCTGAATGGACCACAGGAGAAGACCTATCAACATGGGGAACCCTTTTTGTTTCTTGGGAACTCATTTCCTATACAGGTTCATCACGATTCATCGATTACACAGGATCATGTCACATTTGACGGCAAGACGCTTCACATCCAAGTAAAAGAGCTTGAAGATGAACGGATCCAACAGGCGTTAAAACGTTTTTACTACAAGCAGTGCAAAGCGATGGTAGAGAAAAGCATTGCGGTCCATCAACGTCACTTTAAAACCAAGCCCCGTTCCATCCGCATCACAGACAGTCAAACGACCTGGGGAACCTGTGATGGGAGAAGACAGCTGACGTTCAACTGGAAACTTGCCATGGCCCCTCAGGATGTCATCGACTACGTAGTCGTCCATGAAATGTGCCACATGGTCCACCTCAATCACGACCGATCCTTCTGGCGGCTTGTCGGGAAGATCGTGCCGGATTATAAAGAGAAAGAGCGGTGGCTGGCGTTGTCCAGTTGGAAGATGACGGTGTAAATGGGCCAGTTCTATACAAAAAAAGAAAGAAGTGAGGATCTTGATTAAATATTCGTGTCTCCATCACGTAAGTCTTACGGTGACTGATCTGGAAAAAGCGAAAAATTTCTATGGGAAAACATTATGTTTAAACGAAATCACACGTCCTGACTTTGGTTTTCCAGGTGCCTGGTATGAAATTGAGGGCCAGCAGCTCCACTTGATCGTCGATCCTTCGTCCCAGACCATTCGTCAGGATAAACGCCTATCCAGCAGGGAAGGTCATTTTGCCCTCAGAGTGGAAAACTACCATGATACTTTAACATGGTTAAAAAAGAACGAGGTTGAAATCCTTGAAAAACCTAACTCAAAAAGCGGATTCGCACAAATTTTCTGCGCCGATCCAGATGGTAATCTGATTGAACTTAATGTTGAACAAAAAAATCTATAAAACCAACAGGAGTGATGGATTCATGAAAGAGTCACGCTCCTGTTGGTTTTATTTTTGAGTAAAACGTATTTTATCATATTCCGTGGAAAAAATAATGAAGTAATCTGTTTACAATAATTCTTATTAATTGATAATAATTATAAATAAGGATATAATACAATTATAACAAAGACAAAAGGAGAGAACATACATGAATCAACAATTAGTCGTGGCACTCAACAAACAACTTGCAAACTGGAACGTCCTTTATACAAAACTGCACAATTATCATTGGTATGTAACGGGTCCGGAATTCTTCACACTGCATGAGAAATTTGAAGAGTACTACAATGAAGCAGGAAATTATATTGATGAAGTGGCAGAAAGAATTCTGACGATTAAAGGGAAGCCGATCGCTACATTAAGAGAATACCTTGAAACGGCTACCATTGAAGAATCCAATGGAAAAGAATCGTCCACTGAAATGGTCGACGCCTTAGTGAACGATTTTGAACAAATCGTAAAGGATTCCAAGAAAATCATTGAAGCCGCAGAGGATTCTCAAGATCAGCCTACAGCTGATTTATTTATCGGGATTAAAACATCCCTGGAACAGCATATTTGGATGTTGAATGCCTTTAATACACGATAAGACACGAAAGCATTGACCTGTATTGGCCAATGCTTTTTTTTACATCACCGATATTCATTCGCCCATTCGCTCCTTTTCCTATAAAATGAAAGTATCACGGTTGAAATGAAAGGATGATGAAAATGAATGATTCACTCACGATTAAAGAAAGAGCAGTCTCATTTCTGGAACTTGTGGCATCAGGAAACATTCGGGAAGCATACGAGCGTCACGTTGGAGCTGACTTTCGCCACCACAATCCGTATTTTCCCGGGGATGCAGATTCGCTTATGTCTGCCATGGAAGAGAATGCAGCCGGGAACCCTGACAAGATACTCGAAGTCAAGCGTGTTATCCAGGAGGGTGACACGGTTGCGGTTCATTCATATGTGAGACAGAATCCAGAGGACCTGGGAGGGGCTGTCGTTCATATCTTCCGTTTCGAGGATGAGTGGATCGTTGAGTTGTGGGATGTCGGGCAAGCCATCCCGGAGGATTCGCCTAATGAGAATGGGGTTTTTTAATTTTTTTAAGTCGATTCCTAAGGAGTCTTTTTAATGGTAGACCAGGAAAAACTTCGAGAGGCTTCATATTTGCTGCCACCCTTGTACACTATATAAATACAACAAAAAGGGTGGTGAAAGAATGTCGAAACAAAAGAATAATGACCTTAAGAATAATAAAGCAATGCCGAAGTCAGATGTGGAATTTGCACAAAATGGACTTGAAAAGGTGGCCATTAAGGCGCAGGAAAGAAAGAATAAGTAAATAGTAATAAAAAATGAGAAGTTACACAACTTCTCATTTTTGGTCTTACTGAATCATTTCGGTAAAAACATTATTGAATGCTAATATCATTGATTTCCAAATAACCGGCAGGACTGATCGAAAAATCTTTTACATTGTTTCGAATCGCGGCCATGTTTTCAATCACCCGAACCGGGATGTAGACCGCGTCTTCCATTTCAAGCTCCTGAGATTTCGCATAAATCTCCAATCGTTTCTCTTGATCCATTTCAGAACGTGCCTGTTCGATCAATTGATCTACCTCATCGTTACTATAGAAAAATGTATTTCCGGCAGGTCCATGGGAATTACTATGGAAGAGATTGTATTGATTATAATCCGCATCGCCTGTGGCATTTCTCCAACTGATGATGAACATTTCCGAATTTCCACTTGTGGCTTGCTCTACAAAGGATCCATACTCCTGAATCTTTATTTCTAAGTCGATTCCAATTCCTTTGAGCTGGAATTGCATGACTTCAGCCAAACTGATTCTTTCTTTACTGTCCATTGTAAGCAATGTAGTTTTGAATCCATCAGGGTACCCAGCCTCGGCCAGTAACCTCTTGGCTTCGTTTAAATTATATTCATATGATTTCATATCCGGATGATAGCCAAACACTTTAGATCCTAATAAGGAGTTTGCTTTCTTTCCTATATTGTTAAATACACCTTTCATGATGGAATCCATTTCAACCGCATGGGAAATGGCTTTGCGGACACGGACATCATTGAAGGGCTCCTTCTGTACGTTAAACCCTACATATTCAGTACCAAAGCCTTCACTTCGGTATACTTCCACGTTATTCGATGCCTTAACAGAATCCATCATCGTGACAGATAGAGGTTCTGCAATATGGGCTTCACCCGTTTCAAGCATGGAAATTCTAGTGGTTTCTTCAGGTACGACTTTGAATACGACTTCGCTTATAGTTGGTTGATCTCCCCAATGCTTGTCGTTTCTATGAAACACGATCTCTTTTCCTGTTTCCCAGGACTTGAACACAAACGGACCTGTGCCGACCGGTTCTTGGATAATGTCTTTCCCGTATTTTTCAATGGTCTTGGGACTGATGATTCCGCCTTCATGACTCGCCAGGATAGATAATAAGGGTGAAAAAGGCTCTGATAATAGAAATTGAACGGTATGATCATCGACTACTTTTACTTCCTTGACCATTTTGAATACAACCGCACGAGGCGAAGCCACTTTTGGGTCTGTTAATCGATCGAATGTTTTCTTCACAGCCTCGGCATTAAATGGTGTCCCATCATGAAACGAGACATCATCTCTTAGCTTGAATTCCCACGTTGTTTCATCCAACTGCTCCCATTCCTTTGCAAGTAATGGCTTGATTTTGGCATTTTTGTCTCTGCCGAAAAGCCCCTCGTAAATTTTACCGTGTGTGACGCTTGCCGCATTGATGGTGGACATAAAATGATGATCAAGATTCTCCACATCGGATAGACGGGCAATGACCAACTTATCTTCTTTCTTGGAAGCCTGTCCGTCAGCCTGGTCACCCGAATTTGCCCCCATATTGGTGGAGCAACCACTAATCACTACCATCAGTACCATTATTGCTATCATGACAACCCTGCTCCTGAAACTATTTACCTTCGTCTTCATCTATTCATCCTCCCCTCCGTATTTATTTAATTATAAGAATTTTCAGACATATAAAATTAAGATATCTTTACTGCTTTTTTTGTTTTGTTGACCTTTTTATGAGACAGGGTGAGTTTTTTCTAAGGTTCATAGCAAATCAAATATAGTCCCAAGTATCCGGCCCACTTTTCTTACAGGTGTCGATAGGTGACTAAAAGTGAATGGGTAAATTGATTAAATAATTTTCTTCCGAACAAACTTGACGATTAGGTGTGAAATATTAAATAAATATTTGAAATACTTGTTTTAAAAGGATTTTTATTCATAGCAACGAATAGGGAATATATCAGGATAAATAGGAGTGGGTTATTATGAATGGATTATTCCATAATAAGGAAGAGGCAACGGATTTTCTTACGGCTAACAGAGAGAAATTCCAGCAAATGCTCTTATCTGAAGCTGTAAATGTTGGGAGCAAAATCAATGATATTCTAGAAAAAGGAAACATCGATCTATTAAAGAATGCAGAAATGTTAGCTCACTATATCGTTGAAAACAGAGAAGAAGAGCTGGTTAAATTTGCAAAAGTAGAGGGTATTGCATGGGCGCAACATTCTCTCACGCTTGCATTCAAACTGGAATGGGTACATGCCATTAGAAGAACTCTATGGCATTTCCTTTATCAATATGATAATCAGAATGAGGGTGATGAATCTCCGCGAAAGAAATTCTTTGATTTGGAAAAAAGAATCAATGACAGTGTTGATCAGTTCCTGAATAATTTCTTTATCAGTTATTCTGACTACAAAGATGAACAGCTGTTGTCACAGAAAAAGCTGGTGGAGAATCTATCGGTACCTATCATCCCGATAGACAGCTCTATTGCGGTACTGCCTTTAATTGGAATGATAGATACCTATCGTATCCATACACTTGAAGAGAAAGTGTTGATGGGAATCAGTTCTATGAAAATTCAAACCCTGATTATAGATTTATCGGGTGCAGCGGAAATGGAATTGGATGTCATTTTTCAATTTGAGAAGATCTTAAATGGAATTAATATGATGGGATGCAAGGCAATCCTTACAGGGCTGCGGGTAGAGCTTGTCAGAAAAATAGTTGATACAGGAGTGTCATTCGACAGTCAAGTAGAGACAAAAGGTACATTACAGCAAACACTTAAAGAACATCTGGTGTTGGAATCAGGAGTGCAATTTTAATTTAATAATTTTATTTATAGGGGAAAAAGCTGTAGACCAACCATCTGATCTCCAGCTTTTTCATTGTTCAATCATCATGCAGGGTTACTTTCTAACGCGACTATCCGACATTATATCCAGATCCAGTGGCAAAAAAGCATAATCCCCGTCTTTCAAAATCTCACGTCTTAATACGGGAACAGGTTGTTTGAAAATTGGTCCATCCACTACTGTGGTATGGAACTCTCCACCTTCTCCGCATGGATCGATCCCTCGGGCTTCGAGTTCCTTTATGTATTCATGGGTTAACGTTCGTCCTAAATCTTCAGGGCGCATGCCCAGGGATAAATTAACCGTTACAACGATGGATACAAATCCCAGATTGATGAACTCTTCGACAGCTTCACGGTGGTTCATTTCCCATAAAGGCATCCCAAGCTTTAAGCCAGCGTTCTTCGCCACTTTTTCATGCCAGCAGCCGTGTTCAGGCATATCCAGGTCTCCCGTTACTAACACTTCTGCCCCTTGTTCCTTTGCTTTTTCTAAAAGGGTCATGAAGGCACCTTCATAATCTGTCCAACTGGCGGCTGCTGTGAATACGGGCAAGCCGATCGATTCTGCTTGTGCACGGATAAGCTCTGGAGGCATCCCGTGAGATCTGGAACGTTTTCCTTCTTCCTCCAGCATCACGATCAGGCCGATTGCATCTCCATCCTTCGATGCTTTGTATAGAGCTAAGACACTATCTTTCCCTCCGCTAAACGAAGTGATGAATGAATGCCCGCGAGCACCATGTTTCCAATCCTTTAATTCTGTCATTCTTTTCTTTCCTCCTTAATGGTTTTTATATTTTTCTAACTGGTTTCATTCTATCACGATGGGGCTTATAGATAACATTATACCAGCCGGTGATAAGTGGGTGCCTTAGTCCATAAAGACAAAGAGTCACCTATTTGACGACTCCTTTACTAAAATCATTACTGGTTTGATTTCATGTTCTATGAATCCGAATCTCATTAACTACCAGCGATATCACCACTAACCCACTCGACACGAAAAAGCTGATCCAGGTCGATTGAATTGAATTATAGCTTAGTAGAGACAGCAACCCTGTCCCTAAACCTAGCAATGAGCAATAAGGAAGGAGCATCGGGATCATTCTTTTATAAAAGATGACCACCAGCATGGTCGGGATGATGGATGCATACACCTGGGCAAAAAAGAAGATGAGCTCCATCAGGCTCGGTGAAAGGATCGAGCTGATGAGAAACAGTGAAAGGGAAAGCACACCGGAGACCAAATAGGTCTTTTTCAATTGCTGGTCTTCATTCCAATCGAACTTGTGATTCAACATATTCCGGATGACCATGATCGATGTGGCGTGGAGCTCGGCCCCCACGGTTGACGCAATGGCACTGAAGCAGCAGCCGATAAATAATAGAAGCAGGAACAATGAGTCGATTTTCTCCACCAGCTGACTCAATATGGAGTAAATGTTTTCAAACCCCTGCCCATATACCGCAATCAATACAATCGCGGTGAAGGCAAGGGGAATGGTCGCCCATATGATCCCGGCCATCATAAAGGATGTTCGGACCTTGGATTTCTCAATGATATAGATCCGCTGCCAGCTCGACCGGTCGATCAATACTTGTCCGAATCCGATCAGTAATGCGGTAAGAATGAACAAGGTGATTTCATTATGTTTCAGAAATAATAAGTAGGGATGATATAGCAGCAATCCATCGTAAACGGGAAAAATACCTTTTTGGATAAAAAAATAAACGGGAATCAGGATGATGGCTGCGAAAATAAACGAAATATGAATCCCTTCAAAGCGATGGATTTGCTTCATGCCTCCTATGGACAAAAGAAAGCAGTACAAAAAGAATACGAGTAACCCAACATAGATCGGTGTTTTTAATAGAAAATGAAATAACACACCTGCCCCCAGTGCTTGTATGAGCAGGGAGTCCAGGCTTGTCAGGAGCAATACCCACATGACGAACCAGTATGACCTGCCATGGAGCCTTTCTTTCAATACATCACCCAGAGTCATGGAGTGTGGGAATCGTTCCCTGATATAAGGGGTGATCCACCCGAATAGAAAGAGAGCGGTGGCACCCATCACGGCGTAGCCGATTCCACCAAGCAGTCCATATTTCACTAGTGTTTCAGGAGAAGACAAAATCGTATTGCCGGTCACCCATCTCGCCAGGAGCGAAACGACTCCATACGCCACACCAAACGTGATGGTTCCTTGTATATACTCACGATACGTTCGTGCCTTCATTGCTTCATACCTTCTCTCTTATCCGATATTCCCTTGGCGTGTATCCTGTTTGCTTCTTGAATAATGAACTGAAATAGTGCTGGCTGCTGAACCCGCACGCTTCAGAAATAGAAGAGATGGACTTTTCGGTATCCTGCCGCAGTAATCGCTGTGCGGCCTGGACTCTGAAATCATTCAAGTATTCAGAGAAGCTGATCCCCATTTCTTCATGGAATTTTCTGCTCAGGTACGTACCGTTGATATGGATCTGGCTCGCCAATGAAGAAAGGGAGAGCTTCTCGCTGTATTGTTCATGGATGATCGTCAACGCTTCCTGCACGATATGGGATTGGACGGATGCGTATTTATAGTGATCGAGAACTTGGAATAATTCTTCTTCAATAATCGGTTTTGTCAGATAATCCTTCGCTCCGAGCCGCAGGGAGGCCTGTGCATAATCGAATGATTGGTACGCCGTGACCATAATGATGTCGATATGGTCATATTTCTTCATTTCAATTCCGAGTTCGATCCCTGATTTACCAGGCAGTTGAATGTCTAGGAGCGTAAGACGAATCGGATGTTCCGTCAGGATCTTTAACGCCTGTGACGCATCCGCGGCTGTATGGATCGTCCAGTAAGGATATTTTTCGTGAATCATGTAGTTGAGCTGCTCCAGTTCCAGGGGCTCATCATCAACGAGCAAAATATGCATGACGATTCCTCCTTCATCAAGTAATGGTGTCTTCTCTGGTCATATGGGGCCAGAAGATCTGCACACTCGTTCCTCTGGCTTCTTCATTCAGCTGAATGAGGATTTCTTCCTTCGGAAAGAGCATCTGCAATCGCTTCTGGATATTGTGTAATCCAATTCCACGGTCTTCCTTTTGAGTGTCATGGCCGTCCAAAGCAGTTGACGAGCTGTTCCACACTTCTAAGTAAACTTTGTTTCTTTGCTCATTCAGGATGATTATCAGCTTGCCCTGCCCGGGATGCTTTTCAAGGCCGTGCTTAAAGGCATTTTCAACAAGGGTCTGCAGGAGGTAAGGCGGGACTAGGGAAGATTTGCAGCTCTCTCCCACGCTCCACACTACATCGAGCCGATCTCTGAACCTCAACCTTTGAATGTCGAGATAATATCGGGTGTATTGGATCTCCTCCTCCAAGGTGATCAATGGGTCAGTCTGTTTGTATTTGAACTTGAAGTATTTGGAAAGTACCTCGATGGCAGAAATCAGTTCTTCCTTGCGATTCAGACGTGCCAGGCTCAGGATGACATTAAGTGTATTGAAAAAGAAGTGGGGCTGGATCTGTTGGTTCAGTTGGTTGTATTTAGCTTCCTGGAGTTCCTGTTTCAGAAGCAGTTCGTTCTTTTCTTTCTCCAGTTGATCGAATCGTTTTTCAAACAGAAAGAGAAATAATAAGCTAAAAGCCCCAATGATTGGGGCTAATACGGACAGCATGATATAAAATGAAAAGGATTCTTGTGTAATCATGTGAAGAACTCCTAAAGTAGTGAGTCATACTTTCTATTTTATAAGAAAACTAAGATTCTGAAAATATGTTTAGACATAATGGCACCTTGTGAAATGCTCCCCATGACCGGTCATAGGAGGCAGTTCGGCTTTACACAAATCCGTTGCCAGAGGGCAGCGGGTGTGAAACTTACATCCGGACGGCGGATTCAATGGGGAAGGGACATCCCCTTTTAAAAGGATTCTTTCTCTTTTCTTAGAAAAATCAGGTACGGGGATGGCTGAAAGCAATGCTTTGGTATAAGGGTGAGTAGGGTTGTCAAACAGCTCATGCTTTGTCCCGATCTCGACAACCTTCCCCAGATACATCACAATCACCCGATCTGATATATGACGTACAACACTTAAATCATGGGAAATAAAGAGGTACGTCAATTTCAATTCCTTCTGAAGTTTCTTTAACAGGTTCAAGATTTGTGCCTGAATGGATACATCCAGTGCCGATAATGCTTCATCACAGATGATCACTTTCGGATTGACCGCCAATGCCCGTGCGATTCCGATCCTTTGTCGCTGACCGCCGCTGAATTCGTGGGGGAGACGGTCGAGTGATGTAATCGGAAGGCCCACATAGTCCAATAATTCCTTCATACGAGTTTCATGCTTGGAAGGGGGCAGTACTTTTTGTATGGTCATGGCTTCCTTCAGGATCTTTCTGACGGTTTGTCTCGGATTCAAGGAGGCAAACGGATCCTGGAAAATGACCTGGATATCGCCCCTCATATTTCTTAATCCCTTTTTGGATAGACTGTTCAATTCGATTCCTTTGTATTGGATGCTGCCTTCCGTCGGCTTATCCAGCTGTAAGATCGCACGGCCGGTTGTCGATTTACCGCAGCCGGACTCACCTACGATACTGAGGGTTTCCCCTTCATACAGCGTGAAGGTGATATCGTCTACGGCTTTCACCACTTGTTTCGGCTGGAACAACGACTCCCTTTTGATAGGGAAGTACTGTTTCAGGCCCTTCACTTCTAAGATAGGTTTTTTCTCCGTCATTCCAGCGGTCATGTCATCTGCACCTCTTTCTCGGCATTATATAGAAAACATCTAATTTGACTGCCATCCTTCGAGGAATTGAGCTGTGGCTCTTCCTTGTGACATCGTGCGGTCGCCAATGAGCAACGGGGAGAAAAACGGCAGCCTTTTGGCATGTCATAAGGGGAAGGGACGCTTCCCGGCATCGTTTCCAGCTCTGCCTGGTCTTCATGCAATTTCGGTAATGAAGACAGCAGACCATTTGTGTATGGATGCTTCGGATTGGAGAATAATTGTTCAGTCGAACTATATTCCACCACCTGTCCGGCATACATAACCGCTACTTTGTCACATAGCTCGGCTACCACTCCTAAATCGTGTGTGATGAAGATGATTCCCATATTCAGCTTTTTCTGAAGGTCCTTCATCAGCTCAAGGATTTGTGCCTGGATCGTCACATCCAGTGCCGTAGTCGGCTCATCCGCAATCAGGACTTCTGGATTGCAGGCAAGGGCCATCGCAATCATGACACGTTGCCTCATTCCGCCGCTCAGCTGGAAAGGCTCCTGTTTCGCCCTTTGCTCAGGAGAAGGGATGCCTACTAATTCGAGCATTTCCACCGCTTTCTTCCATGCTTCCTTTTTCCCGAGCTTTTGGTGGATGCGAACAGCTTCTGCAATCTGCTCCCCTACCGGTATGACGGGATTCAACGACGTCATTGGTTCTTGAAAGATCATAGAAATTTGGTTCCCGCGCACTTTTCTAAGCTCGGATTCGGACATTTTAAGGATGTCCTTTCCTTTCAATTCAATGGTCCCGTCCACTATTTTTCCGGGAGGGGAGGGGACAAGGCGAAGAATTGAAAGGGAGGTCATGCTTTTTCCACAGCCCGATTCTCCGACGATTCCGAGCGTCCCGCCTTCGTGAAGGACAAAATCGATTCCATCAACGGCTTTCGTCACTCCTTTTTTCGAAGTGAAATGGGTTTTTAAGTTTTTTACTTCCAATACCACATTTTTACTCATTACAACCACTCCTAGTTAAGTTCAATTCGTTTGTTAAAGAATCGGTATAAAACGTCTACGAATAGATTGACGATCACAAAGACCAGGGATGCAACCAGTACTCCGCCTTGAACCATCGGTAGGTCACGTGTACGGATCGAGTCAACGATCATCCGGCCGAGACCATTGATGGCAAAGACGGATTCAATTAATACCGTCCCTCCGAGCAGTGCCCCAAACTGAAGGCCGACTACGGTGATGACGGGAATCAATGCATTGCGCAGGGCATGCTTATAGATAATGGCAAAGCTTTTCAAACCCTTTGCCTGAGCAGTACGGATATAGTCCTGCCTCACGACTTCAAGCATGCTGGATCGGGTCATTCTGGCTACGATGGCAGCTCCTCCGACCCCGAGCGTAAAGGCCGGTAAAATGATGTGCAGCATGCTGTCCCATCCTGCAACAGGTAAAAGCTGAAGTTTTACAGAGAATAAATAGATGGATAGAAGACCAAGAAAGAAGCTTGGTAGGGAAATCCCTAGTAAAGCGACGATCATCACAGAAATGTCCGTAGCAGAGTATGGTCTGACTGCCGATATGATCCCAGCGGTCATTCCAAGGACAATCGTAATGAGAATACTGTAAAAGGCAAGTTCAATCGTGATCGGTAAGCGGGTCATGATTTCCTGGATGACAGGCTGTTGACTCTTCAAAGATTGTCCAAGGTCACCCTGGAAGACATTCATGATGTATTCTCCATATTGAACATACAAAGGCCGGTTCAAGCCGAGCTCTGTCCGTAGTTGGTTGATCGCTTCTTTCGATGCCCCTTCCCCTGCAAGTATGATAGCCGGGTCTCCGGGAACCATCTGCATGATGAGAAAGACGACCAGGGTCACACCGAATATGACGGGGATGATTTCTATTAATCTTCTGAAAATGTACAATATCATTTCATATTCCTCCTTATTATGATTTCAGTCTCGGATCAAGCGCGTCCCGAAGCCCGTCCCCGAACAGGTTAAAGCCGAGTACGAGAATGGATATCGCCAACCCCGGGAAGAGGGCGATATAGGGAGCCGTGAATAAAAAGTCCCTTCCACTGGACAACATCGTACCCCATTCAGGTGAAGGAGGCTGTGCGCCCAAACCAAGGAAAGACAATCCCGCTGCTGAAAGGATGGCGGTGGCAAGCCGCAAGGATCCTTGAATGATGATGGGAGATAAAATGTTCGGCAGGATATGCCTGAAGATGATGATGAAATCATTGGCTCCAAGTGACCGGATGGCATCGATATATTCAAGCTTCTTCGTTTCGAGCGTCGATCCCCGAACAACCCTTGCAAATAAAGGGATGGAGAACACCCCGACGGCAATCATGACATTCACAAGGCTTGGTCCCAGGGCAGAGATGATCGCAAGAGCCAATAGGATCCCAGGGAAAGCAAGCATGACATCCAGGATTCTGCTGATGAAGGTATCGATCCATCCACCGTAAAACCCTGAAATCAACCCCATGATGATGCCAAAGAAAGCACCGAAGCCGACTGCGGCAAAACCGACCCCCATTGAAAGGCGGGAGCCATAAAGGATCCTTGCAAGGATATCCCGTCCTTTATCATCTGTTCCCATCCAATGTTCTGTGCTCGGGGGCTGGAGTTTATTGTCCAGTTGAATGTCATAAGGATCATAAATAGCAAGTAAAGGAGCCAATGTGGCAATGAGAATATAGAAGAGAATGATTCCTCCACCAACCACTGCTGCCTTGTTTTTCGAAAAGGTGTCCCAGAAGGGTTTGATCCTTTTTTCAAAAACGCTCGGTTTTGAATCGAGTATGGGTGATTGAATTTCTTGAACTTTAAGTTCTGTCGACATGACTTTTCCTCCTCATTGAAATGATTTGTGTAATTCAAAGATAGAGGAAGAGGGGTGGAAAGGGAAGATGATAAGTTTGAATTGTCAAAATAATTAAAAAGTTGGTAAAGATATTGAAAATCATTCACTGTTTTCTTTTTTATAATGCAGATAGGCACCATCAATACGGAAAAGGGAGAGTGGAGGAATTGAAAGAAAAGAAGAAGTATTTCAGGGGGATCGCAGGATTATTGATCGTGATGGTCATGCTCATCACCCAGGCGTGTTCAACAAGTAATGTAGAAAGTGAAACCGCAAGCAAACAAGGCGGTGAATCAGAAGGCGGGATACTGAAGGTCGTCCGATTATCCGATGCAACCAATTTGGACCCCCACTTCATCACAGATATTCCGTCCGCCAATGTACTTTATCAAAAGGTGTACGAGAGCCTTGTGACGTTTGATAAAGAAATGAACATTGTTCCGTCACTGGCGAAAAGCTGGGAGCAGCCGGACGATACGACGTGGGAATTCACATTAAATGAAGGAATCATGTTCCACGACGGTTCTGAATTTAACGCAGAGGCAGTCAAAGTAACGTTCGACCGCTTACTGGATCCCAACACTGGGTCTCCTCAAAAGGATAAACTCGGGATGATCAAAGAAATCAACGTATTGGATGAATATAAAGTGCAGTTCAAGCTGGATGCTCCTTATGCACCTCTCTTATCGATCCTTGCAAGTAACGAAGGAAGCATCATGAGCCCGAAAGCCGTGAAAGACAATCCTGAAAGTCTTGCTAAACACCCGATCGGAACCGGACCATTTGCCTTCAAATCCTGGAAATCAGGTCAGTCCATCACCCTTGAAAAAAATGAAGAGTATTGGGGAGAACAGCCGAATATTGATGGAATCGAGTTTCAGGTTGTACCAGAGGACGCTACCCGATTAGCGATGATTGAAACGGGTGAAGCTCATATCAGTGATCAAGTGCCTGTGACTGAAATCGAGCGCATCGAAAGCTCCGACACATTGAATCTGTACCGAACAGAAGGGTTAGCCGTGGAATATGTCGGATTCAATACACAAAAAGAGCCCTTCGATAATGTAAAGGTAAGACAGGCCATTTCCATGGCCATTGAAAGAGAAGCCATCATAAAAGGTGTCTATAACGGAGTGGGTACGTTAGCGAATGCTGCCATGAGTCCGCAAGTATTCGGTCATAGTGAAAACGTGAAACCATATGAGTATGACCCGAATTCTGCCAAGGAGCTTTTGAAAGAAGCAGGATTCGAAAAAGGTCTGGAGCTTACACTGATAACAAGTGACCGTAAAGAACGGATCAATATGGCAGAAGTCATTCAGTCCCAATTGAAGGGAATCGGGATTAAAGTGAATATTCAAGTGCTTGAATATGGTGCGTATATTGAAGCCGTAGACAAAGGAGAACAAGATATGTTCATCGGCGGTTGGGGGAATGCAACAGGAGATGGAGACTACAACCAGTACAACTTGTTCCACTCTGCTTCTCATGGTTCACCAGGGAACCATTTTTATTACACAAATGAAAAAGTCGATGATCTCATCGAACAGGCAAGAAAAGAAGTGGACCCTGAAGTCAGAAAGACATTATATGAAGAAGCGATGACCATTGAAATGGAAGAAGCGGTATACATTCCAATTCGAAACTACGAGCATTTAGCGGTGTACAACAATGAAGTGAAGGATTTCTGGTTGAGTGCCGCCAACTACCTAATGGTGAATGACGCAACGATCGAATAGGGGATGGCACCATCTGAAATCCCTGTAAATAAAAAGTGGAGGATGATTTGATGAAAACAGTATGGATGAAAAATGTGAGAATGGAAACGGGATTTGAGAAAGAGAATGAAGTCGTGACAGGAACCCTAACGGAATATGCCCATGTCAAAATAGAAGGGGGAAAGATTACGGCCATCACGAAAGACGATTCAGAGATTGAAGGAGTGGCCGTGCTGGATGCAAAAGGGAAGCTGATCCTGCCTTCCTTACGTGAAATGCACATCCATATCGATAAAACCTATTACAGTGGTCCATGGAAGGCGTGCCGTCCGATCACAAAAGGTATTTTCACGAGAATAGAAGAAGAGCAGGAGCTGCTGCCTAAGCAATTGCCTTACGCCCAGGAGAGAGCTGAAAAAATGATTGAGCTGCTGCTTCAAAATGGCCACACTCACATCCGGACGCATTGCAACATCGAACCTACTTCCGGTTTAAAGCACCTTGAAGTCACCGTTAAAGCATTAGAGAAATATAAACATCAACTCACATATGACATTGTGGCGTTTCCTCAGCATGGACTCCTGCGCAGCCATTCAGTGGAACTGATGCGGGAAGCCATGAAAAATGGTGCCACCCTTGTTGGCGGAGTCGATCCGGCGACAGTGGACCGCCAAATCGATCAATCGCTCTATACGACGTTTGACATTGCCACTGAGCATAATGCAGGTGTCGACATTCACCTTCATGACCCGGACACACTTGGGGCTTTCACCTTTGAACGTCTTGCAGATTTTACTAAGGAGGCGAACTTGAAGGGACGTGTCACAATCAGTCATGCCATTGCACTTGGAGATCTTAAGGGGCAATCTCTTACAGACATGATGTCCATTCTGAAAGATCAAGAGATTGATATTACCACCACGATTCCGATTAACCGTCCAACCATTCCGGTTCCGACTCTGGATCAATACGGTTTACAGGTATCCGTCGGTCATGACAGCTTAACCGATCACTGGTCACCTTTTGGAACCGGGGATACGATCGAGAAGCTGAATATCCTTGCTGAACGATTCCGACTGATCGATGAGTATTCCATCAACCGTACATGGAAATATGCTTCGGGTGGGATCACGCCATTGGATGACGCAGGAAAACAGGTGTGGCCTCAAGTGGGGCACGCAGCAGACTTCCTCCTGGTGGAAGCGAGCTGTTCAGCTGAAGCAGTGGCAAGGAGAGCCAAAATCGATTCTGTTTATAAGAACGGGGAAAAGGTGACGCTGCCTCAATCTGAATCTGTACTGATCAATAAATAATAGAAGGGAGACGGTTCGATGATCTGGCTGAAAAATGTAAAGCTTGAAGTAGGGAACATTGAAAATGAAGGAATGACCGAAACGAAAACAGAGCAATTTCATCTCGGGATCAAGGAAGGGAAAATCGTCCAACAGCTGCCTCATACACAATCCATACACGAGAATGCTGATGTAGTCTATGATGTGAAAGGTCACCTGGCCATTCCCACCTTTAAAGAAATGCATAACCATTTGGATAAAACGTATCTATCCCTTGGATGGAAAGCGACGAAGCCCGTTAAAAATCTGAAAGAAAGACTGCAGTTTGAAGCAGAGGAGCTGACAGAACTCGCACCAACGACCAAACAAAGAGCAAAACGGATGATCGAGGAAATCCTTTCAAATGGTTCAACGCATATCCGCACTCACGTAAACATTGATCCATACATTGGATTGAAGAACCTTGAAGGTGTAATCGAGGCATTGGACGAATATAAACATGCAGTCACCGCAGATATCATTGCCTTCCCGCAGCATGGATTACTAAGAGATTCCGTGCCGACATTGATGAGAGAAGCGATGCGGAATGGAGCCACCATGGTAGGGGGCCTCGATCCTGCAGGAATCGATCGCTCGATTGAAAAGTCACTCTATGAAACCATGAATATCGCAACGGAATTCAATGCGGATGTAGACATCCACCTACACGATAGCGGGCATGTAGGAACGTACACGATTGATAAGTGGATCGATATGGTGGAAGAGACGAACTGGCAAAACCGCACAGCCATCAGCCATGCCTTCTGTATCGGAGAGGTACCGGAAGTGAAGCAAATGGAACTGGCAGAGAGATTGAGGGAAAGCGGGGTGGAGATCATGTCCACCATTCCTTTGACAAAGTCCATTCCGCCAATCCAACTCCTGGATGATCATGGTGTGAAGGTCCATCTTGGGTGTGATGGATTCTATGACTCCTGGAGTCCACTGGGTCACGGGGACGTGTTAGAGAAAGTGTATAAATACGGACAGGTGACAAGAAGAAGCGATGAAGCATCCTTACGGGACAGTCTGAAATGGATTACTGGAGGCACGACGGCATTGACGAAAAAGGGTGAATACAAGTGGCCGAAAGTGGAAGATGATGCAAGCTTTATATTTGTTGACGCCGCTTCATCAGCTGAAGTTGTTGCCCGAAGACCGAAACGACTTGCCGTGATGAACAAAGGGAAAGTGGTATATGGGTCTCTCTGGAGTACTCATGAGCTGGTGAAATGAAAGAAAAGATAAATGGAAAGCCCGTGTATCTCTACATGGGCCTCCTTTTTTGTGTGGTCTGCTGGGGAAGTAATTTTATTTTCGGTGCGATATTAGTGCAATATTTCAAGCCGATGGAAATCGCTTTTTTACGGCTTATTTTTATTACTCTGTTCCTGCTAATAGTGTTCTTCAAACCAATTAGACAATTTCGTTCATTGAAATCCATGATCGTTCCATTGCTCTTTATCGGTTTCATTGGCGTGACCTTAAATCACTGGAGTTTCTACGCCAGCTTGACCACGGCATCCCCCGTAACGGCTGCCTTGATCCTGGCTACGGCACCCATTTGTACATCCCTTATCAATTCTGCTGTATTTAAGGAACGCAAAAGCCCGTTTTTCTGGATGTGGAGCCTGCTCAGCTTCTTCGGCGTGCTCATGGTCATTATGAAGAAAGGGGCCCTCGTGATCGGTATGGGGGAAGGATATATCTTTCTCACAATGCTTACATTTTCCGTGTTCATGGTCCTTGTGGAACGATATGCTAAGCAGCTTTCTTCAATTCTATTGACCTTTTATTCGACGATGGTGGGGTTGATCTTGATGACCGTGTTTATGCCATTCTCCGACGTTACTTTTCTGAGATCCGTACCCTTCAGCATTTGGATGCTGCTTTTCTTTACAGCAATCATCATGCATGGGATATGCCCGCTTATTTGGAACCATTGCATATCAGAAGTCGGCTCTACGAACACATCCCTGCTCTTGAATATAGAACCCTTTGTGGCAATGGTTGCCGGATATATTGTGTTGAAGGAATCGGTAAGCGGAATGCAATTGGTAGGGGCTATGATAATCTTATTAAGTGTGACGATGGCTCTGCATTCTAATAGGAGAATCCAGTTGTTTAACATGAGAGAAGAGCCTCCTTTTTGATCATGATAACAGGGGTGATTTGGTGTCAATTTATCTTTGCCGTCACGAATCATTCAGTTAAACCTTTAAAAGCAGGAATCTACGCCAGGAAATGAAATCATTCAAACGAAGTAGCATTTAGCTTTTTTTCAGCCGGATCATGAGGCTCATTGATTGTGTGTTGGAGGAAGAGGTGTTGATTCAACTAGAGGGTAACCTGTCAAAAGGGATAGTATACACAATGATGGTGGCAATGGCTGTGACAAACCATTGCCCATTGATATAATCAAGAGGGCACTCTGATCTTCTTTCTCATCCAAATCCATTTACTATTAAAAGACGATCGTAGACGGGGATCTTCCTCAAAGCCCACTCCTTTATAGCATTGAATAGCACGTGCATTTTGGGGCTCTATTCTCATATACACCCATTCATACGGATACTCCTTACACTTCTCAAGAAGTTCTTTTATCAATTGTTTCCCTACTCCTTTATTTCTTAAAGAAGGATGAACAACCAAATGCGCTAGTTCCAAATCTTCTTCTTCTTGATCCACCCAGATCTCGCCATAGGCAACGCTTTTTGAGTCTTCCTCTAATATATATCCGAATTGATCGTGTGCTTCGCACCAGCTATGGAACATATCTGATGAATAGGGTTGCCTACCTGTGACAAGCATACAGTCCACTGGATTGTTTAACCATTCTTTAATTACAGGTTCGTATTCTGGTGTTACCTTTCGAATGTTCATCCGTATCCACTCCTGATTGTCTGAATAATCTATTAAGTGCTCTAACTCTTATTATATATCTACAAAGGTTACAGGTACAACGGCACTTATCCTGACAAACTCATATACAATATGAGCATTCTTATGGGATCAGGGGGACCATCGCCTTGTCCTCCAAATTTCTACAACTATTTCCCCGGAAATTGATAAAAAATCATAGATTTCTACAAACAGTGTCATACTGATCCTACGATTTTTTTACCTTCTAGAAATAGTTAACATTAAACTTCTAAAGGCTCCAAAACTTCTGTAAAATGATACGTAAATCGAGGGGGAGATAATGATGGAACATACCTACGGCTTAAAACCTGCTTTACTTTCCGATCTAAAAGCAATGAAAGAGACCTTCTGGTCAAACTCATCACTAAAATCCTGCGTCAATTCTGAAAAAAACAATGTAGACGGAACTGATATCTATGAAGCTGAAAAGAGGTTTCTGCGATTTGCCCCATACATAAAACAAGCTTTTCCAGAAACAGAAGAGAAGAACGGAATCATTGAATCACCTATCCAAAGGCTCCCGTATATGCAACAAGAACTGGAAAAGTATTATCAAATCACTATACCTGGAAAGTTACTCTTGAAATGTGACAATGAGCTGCCCATTGCCGGTTCCATTAAAGCAAGGGGAGGCATCTATGAAGTACTGAAACTTGCAGAAACACTTTTACTTAAACACGATATGATTCAATTGTCGGATGACTATTCAGTGTTTGCCGATCGCTCATATAAGGAGTTCTTTTCACAATATTCCATTGCGGTAGGCTCGACGGGTAACTTAGCCTTAAGTATTGGGACCATCGGTGCAGCTCTTGGTTTCAATGTGACGGTTCATATGTCACGTGAAGCGAAAGAGTGGAAAAAGGAGCTTCTCAGAGAAAAAGGTGTAACTGTGATCGAGCATCAAAATGATTTCTCCCATGCCGTTGAAGAGGGGCGAAAGCAATGTGTGAAGGACTCGAATTGTTTTTTCATAGATGATGAAAATTCGAAGGATCTTTTCATGGGCTATGCAGTCGCAGCGCTGCGGTTGAAAAACCAGTTTGAAGAAGAGGGAGTTACCGTCGACAGGGATCATCCATTGATCGTATATTTGCCATGCGGCGTTGGAGGCGGGCCTGGAGGAGTGACGTACGGTTTGAAGCATGTATTTGGCGATCATGTTCATTGTTACTTTGCCGAACCAACCAATTCTCCATGTATGCTTCTTGGTCTATCGACTGGAAAGCACGAAAATATTTCTGTCCGGGATATAGGGTTAAGCAATCGGACAGAAGCTGATGGACTTGCAGTCGGGCGCCCTTCGGCATTGGCAGGAAGGATGGTGCGGGAAATTGTGAACGGTGTGTACACAGTGAGCGATGAGAACTTATTTAAAATGCTTGCTCTTTTACATGAATCAGAGTCCATTTCATTAGAACCTTCCGCGCTTGCAGGGATGTTAGGTCCAACCTTGCCGCAAATACGTAAGCATCTTGAATCACTTTCGTTAACCAGTAATCAATTAAATCATGCTACTCATCTAGTGTGGGCTACCGGTGGAAACTTGGTGCCTTCATCAATTATGGAAGGTTATGTTTCTAAGGGGAATGGTTTACTATAACGCAGAGGGACGGACCTTTACTTTCAAATGAAGGCATGAGGTCCGTCCCTCTTTTTCTCACACAAAAAAAGACTGCCAAACGAAAATTAAACGTCCGACAGTCTTCATATTTATATTGATTTGAATGGGTATTTGTGATAAATTAGAACAGAAACGCTTAAATTGAGTAAATTAAAACATATTACCTCAATAATAATTATACAACATAATTTACTCATTCGTCAACCCTCAATTTTTTAGGAAAAGGAGTGCTTGGATGAAGCTTGAAATTCGGCAGGAGCAGAAACGTGTGGACCGTGTCATTGAGACGATTGTGGAGCAAATCGGACGTCTGGAGGATGAAACCGGACGGCGCCAACAGGAAGTGGTGAAGATCCGCAAGCACTTCTGGGATGAGGTCAAGGTAAATACGGATACGTTCGATGATTTTCTGGAAACCGTCCTTAGTTTGAGGCAGCAGGCACAAGTGTTGACCGTCAGTCAAAGCACTCACAGACAGGCTGTAAAAAAGTTATCGGCCCTACAGCGAATGAAGGGAAAGCCTTATTTCGGACGCATTGATTTTACCGAAGAGGGGGAAATAGCGTCTGAAAAGGTTTATATCGGTATTGCCACCCTAACGGATCAAAGCGGCGAAGGTTTCCTGGTCTATGATTGGCGTGCCCCGATTTCGAGTGTTTACTATGATTATCCGCCAGGTCCCGCAGAATACACCACACCGGGTGGCGTAATAAAAGGAACCCTGGAGAAAAAATGGCAGTATCTCATCCGGGACGGCGTCATCGACTCCATGTTCGATACCAGCCTGACAATTGGGGATGAAATTTTGCAGGAGGTGCTTGGGAAGCGGACCGATACCCATATGAACAGCATCGTGGCGACCATCCAGCAGAAGCAGAATCAGATCATCAGGCACGATCATGGACGGCTTCTCATTGTTCAAGGTGCAGCGGGCAGCGGGAAAACATCGGCCGCCCTTCAGCGGATTGCGTATTTACTTTATAAATATCGGGGCAGTCTTAAGGCAGATCAAATCATTCTGTTCTCCCCGAACGCCATGTTCAACAGCTACGTATCGAACGTATTGCCTGAGCTTGGCGAAGAGAATATGGAGCAGGTGACCTTTCAGGAATATTTGGACCATCGTTTGAGTGAGGAGTTCGAATTGGAGGGACCATATAGTCAATTGGAATATGTCCTGACTGAAACGGATGCCCCATCGTACCGGAACAGGGCGGCAAGCATCTCCTTCAAGGCATCGTCGGATTTCTTTGACATCATTAAATTATACAGAGCGTCACTGGAGGAATCCGGGATGCGATTCAAAGGAATTAAGTTTCGTGGAAAGCCAATCATTACAGCAAAACATATCAAGGAACGATTTTATACCAGTGACACGTCACTGCGTTTTCATAACAGGCTGGAGAAATTGACCGATTGGATCAATCTACAGATCGATGAAGCAGAGAAGGTTGAACGGAGCAAGCCTTGGGTCGAAGAAGAAATCGAACTGATGAGCAATGATGACTATCATAAAGCGCATCAGCATCTGCAGAAGAAAAATCCTTCGAATGATTATGAAATCGAATATGATGCGCTTGCCCGATGGATCGTTCGTAGGAGATTCAAGGGACTGAGAAAAGCGATCGGGAGATTTCAATATGTGGACGTGAAGGGAATGTATCAACAGCTTTTTTCCGAGCCGGCGAACATCTCCACATTATGGGATGAGGAGATCCCTGAAAAGTGGGAGGATATTTGCTATTCGACAGTGAACATGCTCGAGGAAGGGGAACTGTCCTACGAGGATGCGACTCCTTTTTTATTGTTAAAAGAGCTGATTCTCGGCTTTCAGACCAATACGTCGATTAAGCATGTGCTCATCGACGAAGCTCAGGATTACTCGCCTTTTCAATTCGAGTTCATCAAGCGTCTGTTTCCTTCAGCCAAAATGACCGTTCTCGGGGACTTTAATCAGGCGATCTTTGCCCATGCCCGTACGCACGTGGATTTCAGCACACTCTCAGAACTCTATGGAGAGGATGAAACCAACGTGATCAACCTGAATCAGAGCTACCGGTCCACCAAGCCGATCATCGAGTTCACTCGCCGGCTTGTGCCTGGCGGCGACCGGATATCCCCATTTGACCGGGACGGGGATAAACCGGTGCTCACCAAGGTTGCCGATCACGATGAACTTCACAGGCAGATTGCAACAAAAATAGAGGAGTGGAAGGGCCAGGACTATCATTCCATAGCTGTCATATGTAAATCTGCGAGAGAAAGTGAAGCCGCATATGCCTCCTTAAGTGGCGTGGAAGACATCAAGCTCTTGAAAAGCGCCTCCCTTGAATATGAGCAGGGTGTGATCGTCATCCCGGCTTACTTAGCGAAAGGAATCGAATTTGACACCGTCATCCTTTATGACGCGTCCGCACGCTCGTATGGTGATGAAAGCCTCAGTCGCTTATTCTACACAGCCTGCACAAGAGCCATGCACGAGCTGCAGCTATTCAGCGTAGGCGAACCGAGTCCATTCTTTGAACATGTAGAAGCGGAACTCTATAATAGAGAACCGTCTTAAATTGTTGACACAAAGGGACGGACCTTGTACTTCAAATCAGAAGTACAAGGTCCGTCCCTCCTTCTTGATCAACACGACAAACAAACTGGCCAGCACACAGAATACTCCGGCGAGGAAAAATGCCCAAGTATAGGAGTTGAATAGATTGAATATGATCCCGCCGCCAAACGCCGCAACGGCTGCTCCGGCCTGATGTGCGGCAAAGATCCACCCATAAATGATCCCGCTTTTGGCGACTCCGAAGATTTGCCTCGAGATGTTGATGGTAGGAGGTACGGTCGCGATCCAGTCCAGTCCATAGAACACGGAGAAGATGATGAGCAAAGTAACAGACCCTTCAGATAATGCAAAGGGAAGTAAGACCAAAGAACCTCCTCTTAAGGCATAATACCAAAACAGCAGCCAGCGATTATCGAAGCGGTCAGAAAGCCAGCCGGATAATGTGGTGCCGACAAGGTCGAATATCCCCATGAAAGATAGTAAGGATGCAGCCGTCACCAATGGAATCCCATAGCTTAAACAATAGGAGACAAAATGGGTCCCAATCAAGCCGCTGGTGGACAGTCCGCATATAAAGAAGCTTCCCGCAAGTAACCAGAATTCTTTTACTTTAACCGCGAGGAATAATCCATTGAACGCAATCACAATCGCATTATTCCTGGGCTTTTCCTCATCGACTTGAATACGGTCAACCTTTCCATAGGGCTCGATACCGATATCTTTAGGGGAGCTTTTCATAAAGAAGGCGATGATGAGTAACATGATGATGCATAGAATGATGATGAGGCTGATGGCCCCTCTCCATGAATATCGGTCAATGATGATGGCTAAAACCGGAAGGAGGATCAACTGACCCGTTGCGGTACTTGCTGTTAATATTCCCACTGCAAGTCCTCTCCGTTTCACGAACCATCGATTGGCCACATAAGGACTGAGCACTGTTAGAAAAAGAGAGGAGCCCAATCCGATGATGATGCCCCAGATGAGGATAAGCTGCCATGGTTGATTCATGACTAACGTGAGAAGAGTTCCCACCAATAAAGTAGCCATCGATCCGATCATCATTTTCTTTAATCCGAGCACTTCAATGAGGGCCGCCATAAAAGGACCGGATATTCCATACAAAAACAGACCAACAGCGAACGCAAGGGAAATGATGGATCTGTCCCATCCAAATTCGCTCTCAAACGGTTCAATAAACACTCCGGATGAAGAACGGACAATGCCGGCCACTATAATTGAAAAGAAAGAAATGGCTAAAATTATCCAACTGTAATGTAGACGTTTCATATTAATCACCTAATCTTATTATATATAGTTCTGAGAAAATAAGTTGAACTATTATTAAGTGATTGAGTTAAGGGAATAAATTTGAAATGATTAGATGCTTCTGGATGAAAGAATAAACTAGGGATGTGATGACAGAAGGGAATGTGATAATGCAGGGAGATTGAAACGAAATTTGAATTTGTGTGAATTCAATTGAATATAGGGGCTGGCCGAAAGTTCGCATTTACTATTATTCGGCCAACCCTTTATATATGAATTTTCAACAATTCCATTTTGACCACAGGAACCTTAAAAATTCTTATCCTTCTTTGATTTTCTCTTGAAAAAGAGGATCGTAGCTACAATCAGGACCAGGATAATGGCCATGGGTATGATGACAAATAACGCAACTCCAGAATCTCCAAAGATGGGATTTCCTCCTCTCAGATGATTGATCATAGCTTCTCTTTTCCCTTTTATTATATTGGTAAAACTTTATGGAACACACTGGCATGCACCTGAGGGACGTACCTTTGCATGTAACAAAAATATTCGACATAACTATTCAAATAAAACTTCTAATGGATTGCCGGAAATTTAATCTTCACCGTAAATTCTTCATCCCGATATACAAAGTCCAGTAATCCTTGGTGATCGACGACCGTGTCCTGAATGACACGGGTACCGAGCCCTTCATGTTTCTCTCCCTTTGTCGTGTGACCATAACTCTGATAAAGCTTATCCAGAATGTGGATCGGAAGCGGAAGGCTCGGATTTTGACAGATCAGCACGTACAGCCCGCTTCGTTTGTAGAACTGCAGGGTGACGGTGGCGGATTTACGGTAGTGACTCTGCCATTCAATGGATGCATCGATGCTATTGGATAACAGGTTTCCAAGTAGTGTCACCAACTTTTTATCCGGAATGGGCAGGGTGGATAGTGGCATGTCAATATCGTAGATCATCGTCATCCCTAAAGCCTTTCCCTGGCTGTACATTTGATGAAGAATGCCTGCGATACTTCCTCGTTCACCTTTTATGGAAAGATTCGTTTCCTCATATCCATCGACCAAATCATCAAGGTAGGCTGTGGCCTCTTCATGGTGCCGGTTTTCAAGCATATAGTGGATTGAGGAAACATGCTTGAGAAAATCATGTCTTTCACTGCGAACGATCCGGAAGGTTTCCGTGAGCTGTGCACGCTCTTCTTCAAATTGACCGTTTTCTTTATAAAGCTGTGCCATTCGATTTGACACTTCCCACCTTATACATTCCAGGCAAATAAATATCACCAGAAATACTCCGTAAAACCAGGAAGTCTTCATCACCAGGTACGGGAGCAACAGGAGGATCTGAATGAGAAAAAGGGCAATGTTCCACTTCATATCTAGTTTAAAGAAAAAGCTCCCTTTTTTTCTAGATAGTATATACAGAGTGAGAGAGACTACTAGAAATGTTATATAGAAAGGGACGTCCCAAGGCAGATTCAATAGAAGTGCATGCAGATGCACGAACCCGAGCAGGATGAGAGTAACCCAATAAAAATTCATGTGATTCACAGCGTTACCACCTTTTTAAAAGTAATATTTTTGCAGGAAATCGACCTTTTCCTTTGTAATCATGGCTTGCTTGTCGAGTCCTTCAAATGTGATCACATATGAGTTTTTCGCATAGAGAGAGAAGTTCTTGACGTAGTGAATGTTGATGATGAAGGATCGATGAGAGCGGATGAAGTCCCGCTCGCGTAGTTCACCCTCGAGTTCATTCAAGGTGAGATAGGTTTTGATTTCTTCATCCTTGGTGTAGATCGTAGTCGATCGCCCGGATCTTTCAATAAAGACAATGTCCTTCTTCTGCACAATATGGATATCATTCTTTTGTTTTAAATAGAGTCTTCCAGTCAATTCAGCGGACCTTGACTTTTCCATAAGTCGCTCGATGGATTTCATCAAGCGGTCATTTGTATAGGGTTTCATGATGTAGTCATGTACATTCAATTCAAAGGCATGGACGGCATAGCCACTGTTTCCCGTTACGAATATCACGGAAATATCCAGGGCATGGGAATGAATGATATCCGCCAGCTCATAACCTGACAAATGAGGCATCTCGATATCGGCTATCAACACGTCAATCGTTTCTTTCTTGATCTGATCATAGGCTTCTTCTGCCGAAGTGGTGGAAAAGACAATCTCCACATTCTGTATGCGGGAAATGATGCCATTCAATTTATCTAAATCTATCATCCGATCATCTACTAGACCGATTTTCATTTCTTCTCGCCTCGCATCTTCTGAAGTCCCCTTTATTTTACCATTTCTAATGAAGAATTTGGCATTTTCACGACATGAAATGGACTTTTCACGACATAAGTGGAGATTGTTTCCTTATTTGTTTGTATGATGGACCTAAGATAATAAATGGATGGGGTGAGAGAAAGTGATACAGATACAGGAAGTAACGAAACAGTTCAAGGACAAGAAGAAGTATGTCACAGCGCTTAAACATGTCTCTTTTTCAGTGGGGAAGGGTGAGGTCGTTGGCCTTCTAGGTGAGAATGGAGCCGGAAAAACTACCCTGCTCCGAACAATCGCAACGCTACTGACTCCTACTGAAGGATCTGTGAAAGTAGCAGGATACGATACGATTAAACACCCAAATGAAATAAAAACGAGAATCGGTGTATTATTCGGAGGGGAAACAGGACTCTATGACCGATTGACCGCCAGGGAAAACCTTCAATATTTTGCTCTGTTATATGGTTTAAGCAAGCATGAAACGAAGGTGCGCATCGATGATTTGGCGAGGATGTTCGGGATGAGGGATTACCTCGACCGGAAAGTTTCAGGTTTCTCGAAAGGTATGCGTCAGAAGGTTGCCATCGCGAGAACGTTGATCCACAATCCTGATATCATCCTGTTCGATGAACCAACGACAGGGTTGGACATCACGTCTTCCAACGTCTTTCGGCAGCTCGTCCATCAGCTGAAACGCGAAGGGAAAACGATTGTCTTCTCCAGCCATATCATGGAGGAAGTTTCCTTGCTATGCGACAAGGTAGCGATGATGCATAAAGGGGAATTGGTGTATCACGGCGACATCGAACACCTCTATCAAACAGAAGAAAGTCGGGATATGAACTATATCTTTATGAGCAAGTTGGTGAGAGGGGATGAACACTTTGCTTCTTAATATCTATTTGAAAGAATTGAAGGACAGCTTCCGCGACAGGAGAACCCTGTTGCTGACGGTCCTATTGCCCATCTTCATGATGAGTGGACTCGTATTATTCTATGAAAATATGTTTTCCGGTGACGAAGGAGAAACGTACACCCTTGCCGTCAATTCGTCTGTCAGTAAAGAAGTGACAGATCTATTTTCAGGATATGAAACGATTGATATTGTGAAAACTGCTGATCCTGAAAAGTCCCTTGAAGAAGGGGAGGCCCTTGCCGCCATGATTGTAAGTCCTAATTTCATGCGGAACATTGAACAAGGAAAAGAAGCAGGTGTGACCATCATAGGTGACTCCTTAAGCCAGAAATCCAGCAACCTTATGAATATTGTCACCACTGCATTGAGCTCCTATGAGAAACAAGTGACAGCAGAGAGACTCGAAGCTCAAGGGACGGACCTTTCCCTTATTGAGCCATTCAACATCACTCAACAGGAGATGTCAGACGATGACACAAGCATGTTCCTACTTGCCTTCCTTGTTCCATTGATACTGGCCATTTCTATAGGTGTGGGAACGGGTCCATCTGCCGCCGATTTGTTTGCCGGTGAAAAAGAGAAGAAGACGATGGAGGCATTACTCATGACTCCGGTCAAACGCTCCACACTACTGATGGCAAAGTGGCTGACCATTGCAACAGTGGGTGTGGTCACGGGAATCGTAACGCTGGTCGTGCTTGCGATTGAAATCAACCTTTTTACAGAAAATCTTAAAGCTGCTGTATCCTTTGGAGATAATGTGTATATGATCATCATCCTTTCCCTGCTTCTCACCATCGTGTACGCGGTGTTTGTTGCCTCACTTCAAATGATCACCAGCATTATAGGGAAAACCGTCAAGGAAGCACAAAGCTACAGCGCGCCGATCATGATGCTCGCAGCCTTTCCCGGTATGATCATCACGAATGTTGGACTGAATGAACTATCTTTTCAACACTTTGCCATTCCGGTCCTGAACCTGTTCAGCCAATTTAAAGAACTGTTCATGGGTGTGATCGATTATCAGCATCTCTTCCTGACATTCGGAAGCAACCTTCTCTTTATGCTAGTCATATTTGTGATTGGCAGAATCCTGTTCTTGAAGGATAAATGGGTAATGAACTAATAGTATGTATGAGCAATCACTATGGTGGTTGCTTTTATAAACAATGAGTTGGGAGTTATAAAAATGAAGTCATTCTTTACACCAAAATGGTTATCTCTTATTGGGTTATTCCTTTTATTAATGGGGGTTTGGTACGAGCCAACGAGGGAAATGACTGCCGTGATCGGTGGTCTTTTCCTGGCATGGCTGCTTGCGGTTGGCCTGCATGAACTCGGTCATGTGATGACAGGTAGGTGGAAAGGATTTGAATTTGGTTTTTTAGCATTCGGGCCGATTCAATTCGAACAAACGAAAAGTGGTATACAATTAAGAGAAAATAAGCGCTGGTTTTTCTTTGGAGGAGTGGCCATGATGGTGCCGCCCCTTGTGAAAAAAGAAGCCCTTATTCCAAAATGGGCAGCCTTTGCAGCAGGTGGACCGATTCTATCTTTCATAGCAGGAATCATCTTTTATCTATTATTCGATTGGACATCCAACGAGTTTTTCTTCTATCTTGCCATCATGAATGCCTGTATATTTGCCGCAACTATTGTGCCCCTTAAATCAAATATGCGAACCGACGGCTATATTCTCCTCACATTGATCAAAAAGAATGAGGAAGCAGGCAAGCTAATGGACGAATTAGTTATCATGAGAGAGATGCTCAGTAAGAAGCATCCTCTTGAATGGAACCGGGACTTTATACAAGAAGCAAAACAAAAGGAAGCAGTGGAGGAGAATGTGCAGTTTTTCTTGATGAACTACTACTTTGAAATTGAGCAGCATGGTTTTCCCTCCGCTGAAGAAGCCATGGTTCCATATGTTCAGATTCCCATCACGAAAAACAATAAATTCCAGATGGCATTTCTCACTCATATGAAGCAATTATCTTGCTTTTTAAACGGTGAAGCCAACATCAAAGAAATCACTCGCCTTCAGAACTCACTTTCCAACATTGAACCTGTCTCTTACTACAGAGGCAAAGCGATCATTGCCCATCTGCAGAATGATCATGAGAGAGCGAGAAGCTATTTGAAAAAAGTAAATGAAATCATATTAAACAATCAACCACTATACGGATTCTATCAAGCTGAGAAAACACTATCCAACTTGGTCGAAGCGAAGATGACTGGTTAAGAATCAGAGGGATATATCCTGGAGTAACGAGCATCAACAGGAAATCATTGCTGGAAGTAACCATGCAGAAGTTACAGCGTACAAAGAATAATTAGATGATACAACTAATGGAGGATAAACATGGACAATACAGACAAAAGAAACCGATTAGATGAAGCTCCTTTTCAGTATCGGATCAATAAAGATCAATCTGTCTTTATCGAATATGAAGGAAAACGGGTGAAAATTTTAAAAGGGAAGGAAGCGGAAAAGTTTATTAAAAATGTGAACGCGGCAGTAACTGACAAAGCCGTCCAACTGATCATGGCAAAGATAACAGGTAATTTTAAAAGGGGAAATGAACGGAAGAAGAGGTGAGTGTCAATCGCCCTTAACCAGGCCGAGACGGCATCAGCACCCTTTCTGAACAACTCACCTTGAAGGAGGTTAAGATGAATCCCTATTGTAAATCAGCATTACATCAAATTCAGGTTTGTATCGAAACCCTTGTGAAAATGATCAACCAATTGGAAGAGAAAGACCTGCTTGATAGACCTTCACCTGACAAGCATTCCGTCGGAGAACTTTTAGAGCATATTGCGCTTATTTGTGAAGCGGATTGGCGCATTTCCAATGAAGCTTCTCAAGAGGATATGGAAGTTTTTTATTTGTCGGTTTCGTATCAAGATCTAACATCGATACGGGAAGGATTACTGGAACATTTCGAATCACTTTGTTCTAAGTATCAGAACTTATCAGAAAAAGCTCTTCTCACGGAAACAACTTCCCATTGGGGAGTGACGTACACAAGATATGAATGGCTTTTACAAATAGTGGCTCATTTGTATCACCATAGAGGACAACTACATTCTATGCTGGTGCATTGTGGCAAGGACCCAGGGCTTTTAATGTTTGAATAGTGAGAAGGCAGTCAAGCAGTTCTGTCGTACTTAAAAACTAACCTCTCCAAATTTATAAATAATGACATCAATGTGGGCTTTTTTCATAAAATATTTCTGAGGTGAAAAAAATGCCAAGAGTCAAATACACAGATGCAGATGTTGCTTTGATGGCAAGGATGATGCGAGCGGAAGCCGAGGGTGAAGGGAAGCAAGGTATGTTATATGTCGGAAACGTCATCGTGAATCGTGCGAAAGCGGATTGTTTAGACTTTAAAAAGGTGAGAAGTATCCGACAAGTCATTTTTCAAGTACAGGGAGGAAATTATTCCTTTGAAGCCGTCCAAAAAGGGAACCTCTTTTATAACAGGGCGAGGTCGGTTGAAAAAAAATTAGCCAAAAAGAATTTGGATTATTGGGCTCAGCACCCGGCTAAATATGCTCTTTGGTATTTCAATCCCTATGCCCCATGTCCTCCAACCTGGTACGATCAACCTTTTTCAGGTCAATTTAAAAATCATTGTTATTATGAACCGGCAGCGGGATCATGTGCAAGTGTTTATACGGGTGGGTAAGCATACTATTTCCATCTGGCAAATTCTGAAGGGAGCCTCCTGGTTAGCGGGTGTTCCCCTTTTTAAATTGAGATATTATGGTAAAATCAGATTGTGATTTCAATAAGAAAGGAGCCTCTCATGAACTTTTATGTTGCATCAAGCTTTCATAACATTAAGCAAGTACGTGACGTCAGTGAACGATTGAAAAGGAAAGGGTATATCCATACATATGACTGGACGCTGAATGGCAGGGCTTTCACCGTTGAGGAGCTGAAAAAGATTGGTGAAGAGGAACGACAGGCCATCATCGAATCCGATCTGATCCTCGTATTGTTGCCGGGTGGAAAAGGAAGCCACGTTGAACTGGGGATAGCTCTTGGTCTCAATAAACGGGTAATCTTATATTCCCCTTATAACGAAGTAAGTGACTTTGATCAAACAACGACATTCTATCATTTGTCTGAGGTCGAAGTATGTACCGGAACCGTTGAGGAATTAGTAGACTATGTGTCTCCAGGGAAAGTTCTATGAAAAGAGTTCTCATAGCCCTTATACTAGTAGGCTATCCCCTAATTGGGTGTTCCAATCAAGAAGCGCATACCAACTATACTTCTCCTTCCCGGCAGGAAGTGGACGACTTTATCAAGGAAAATGATATCCATCCCTTAACCATTGAAGAGACAAAGGACTCTACCATCCTTTTACTTCAAAATGGAATCTATTATCTATCCAACAACGAGAGTGATAAGTTGGTAGAAGACTATGTCGGATGGAGTGGTAACGACGATCAAAAAGTGAACCTCGGAATGAGCAATACCGGAATGCCCCATGCCCATGTGATCATAAACGACGAGCTCCTCCTCGACGAAGCCAAGGAAGTGAAGGTTGAATTTCATGACGGCACAACGATCATTCAGCCATTAGACGGGAAACGTGGATTAATCTTATTTTATGATAAAAGTAAAAGGGATCTCACCATTCAGAGCGAGCTTCACCTATCGATCTACAATCAAGATGGTACAGTGGTATATGAAGACAGCTTGTAATAATAGAGGGACGGACCTTGATTCTGAATTTAGAATAACCGGTAAGATGTTCATATATTAAAAAGGTGGCACATAATCATAGAATTGTGATTCAGGTTCATAAATCTCGAATCCGGATCAAATGTTGGTCAAACAGGATCATTACTGTACTCTTGTGACCTCCAGACTCCTTTCAATAGACTTAAATATTCCTCTAAGACCTCTTTTTTGTTAAAAGAGGTCATCTCATGCATGAAACTGAGGGTTTATATGAGAGAACGAAGAGTATTTGATGCGAATTTTGCGATATTCCATAACGAACGATCCTATCGAACCAACATGTACAAGGGAGAAGAACATAATGAAAATTCAATTTGATGTAAAGGAACTCCTTGCTACTATTCAAACTAAAGACAGAACCATTTTAGGAATAGACGGCCTAAGCCGTTCCGGAAAAACAACGTTCGTGGAACAACTGAGGGAAACCCTGAAAAAAGAAAAGAGCGACCACCATATCTTTCACATCGATGACCACATCGTTGAACGAAGGCGACGGTATCATACGGGTCATGAAGAGTGGTATGAATATTTTCACCTGCAATGGGATGTTCGTTGGTTAAGAGAAAATTTTTTTAGAAAGCTGAAGCACAACAAGCAAATCACCCTTCCGTTCTATGATTCAAATACGGATTCCCATGACTGTAGAACCATTCCCATGCCTAAGTCCGGTCTCATCATTGTGGAAGGTGTCTTTCTCCAAAGGAAAGAATGGACGGACTTTTATGACCATCTCATCTTTTTGGATTGTCCACGGGAAAAGAGATTTATTCGGGAAGCAGAGTCTGCTAAACAGAAACGGGAAAAGTTTGAAAAGAGATATTGGAAGGCGGAAGATTATTATATGGAAACCTTTTCTCCATGGGAAAGTGCTGATATTGTTTTGAAGACTTGATAACGATTGGATAGCTTAACCAAGCTTGCCTATCATGAAAAGCCTACTTTATAAAAGTAAGACTGGGAACCAGTATCATGATTTTCCAGTATTAATAAATAACGATTGAGTTCCTTTTTGTTTTTTGAAATAATTGGTAGTAATAAGGAAGAGGAGGAGAGGTTTCTTGATTCCAAATGATCAACGCACATCAACTATTTATTCCCCACCCAAACACATCATCTCTGCAGCAACGATCGTACAGAATGAAAAAGGAGAAATCCTGTTAATCAAAGGTCCCAGAAGAGGTTGGGAAATGCCAGGGGGACAAGTGGAAGAAGGCGAGTCCCTGAAGGAAGCGGCCATCCGGGAAACGAAGGAAGAAAGCGGGATCGATATTGAAATAGTCAAATTTTGCGGGGTGTTTCAGAATGTAAGCCGTTCGATCTGTAACACACTGTTTTTGGCCACACCGGTCGGAGGGAAACCGACAACATCCCCGGAAAGTCTGGAAGTCGGGTTCTTTCCGGTTGAGGAAGCCTTGGATATGGTGGATTGGAAGAACTTCATGGAGAGAATCGAATATTGTTTGGATGAAACGAAGCATCCGTTTTACATCGAATTTTGATTGGGGGAGTACCATCAAATTGATAACGAAATAAGGGATAAATTCAATGTGCCTTCATACTCTGTATAAGGGGTGATACTATGTGGTGGTTTGTAATCTTGATTACAGGCACGTTATTATTCGCGTTCCTCATCGATATCCGCCGTAAGAAAAGAGGCAACGACCGACACGTACAGGGAATCCACCCTTCTACTAAAGCTGGTGAAGATCGGAATTACACCATGGGAGGGGGGCGTGACTCCGGTGGCGGTTCGGGGCATTGATCTGAAGAGCTCAGAAGTATTTGAAATTACTGAAGCTTTTTCGAAAACCATAGATTGTCTATTGAAAAAAATTCCATTATTCTTCTAAGTAAGAGATGTTGACGAAAGGGGACTTCAATCAGACATGTGGACAATCTTGTAATGATGAACGAGATCAATAGACTATGAACCTATCATACTGACGGGAGAAGTGTGTCTATGTGACCATCATATACAAGGAGCACCTGGTGTGATTGAATACCCGACACCCTGAGTGGATACTTGTGTATCCACTTTTTTGTGCAGGGATATATACATCTCTTAATGACATCTGCTAGCTTCCTGTAAAAATTGGAGGAATATGCAATGACCAATTTAATAGGTAAAATGGCAATCGTGACAGGGGCAAGCCGCTCAAAAGGAATAGGGGCAGCGATTTGTCGTTCGCTTGCTGGTGCTGGAGCTGATATATTTCTTACCCATTGGACCGCGTTTGATGAGGCGAGTGGAAATGGAGTAGAGAATGAATTTCCGGAAACCTTATGTGAAGAATTAAAACAAATGGGCGTACGTGCCTTTCATATGGAGGTTGACCTGAGCGAAGACGGATCGCCTCGTCGAATAATGGATCGGGTTGAGGAAACTCTGGGAACACCAAGCATACTTGTAAACAATGCCACATTCGAGTCCCCGGCCAATTTCCGGACTTTGAATAAAGACATTCTGGATAAACATTATCAAGTGAACAATAGCGGGACCCTCATGCTGACGATGGAGTTTGCGAAAAGATATGAAGTAGCGTTTCCTGAAAGAAAAGACGGGCGGATCATCAACATGGTTTCAAAGGGACCGGATCCCAATAACCTGGCCTATATCGCATCAAAGGGCATGTTGATCGCTATCACGGAGCCATTATCCGTCGGCCTCGCGCCAATTGGCATCACCGTCAATTCGATTGATCCGGGTCCGACCGATTCAGGGTGGATCAGTGACGAATTAAGGGAACACTTACTTCCAATGTTTCCAATTGGACGTCTAGGTGAACCCGAAGATGCAGCGAAGTTGATCCGATTTTTAGCCAGTGATGACTCCGGATGGATTACCGGGCAGCTAATAAAGTCAGAGGGTGGTTTTTTGGGTAAGTAAATAAGAGGGACGGACCTCCGGCTTAGCGGAGGTCCGTCCCTCTTATTGGTAAAAAATACCTTGACACCAATATCCTATACGAAGTACCATTTAATTAAACACTGGTCAATAAAAAGGATGAGAAATGTATGTCACCGAGAAAAGCAGTAGCACAGGAGCTAACAAAAGAAATGGTGATGGCGGCGGCACGGGAGCTTTTTCGGAAGAAGGGCTACCAGCAGGTGTCCATGAGACAGATTGCGTCTGAGCTTGGGTACAGTCATGGCTCCATTTACTACCATTTCAAAAATAAAGCAGAATTGTTCTATGCCATGATCGAAACCGATTTTAAGCTGTTGGATCAATGGCTGGATGATGTAATGGATCAAGATATGGATAACCAAGGGAAATTGAGGGGGATTCTCCTCGCATTCATTCGATTCGGGCTCAGTCATAAAAGCCAGTATGAAATGATGTTTCTGCTTGCGGATGAGGAAGTCAAAAGCTACGTGAACAAAGGACCGAACGAATCCTATGAAAAATTTGCTCAAGCCCTTATCCAGTTAAGCGAACAAGAGATCACCATCCAGCAGACATGGTCGATATTCCTGGCACTACACGGGTTTGTCAGTCATTACTGCCGTTGTGATGAAACCTATGAAGAAGTGGAGAACCTTGCACAATCGCACGTGAATTTTATCCTGAAATCAATAGGATAAAATTTTTTGGATGTATTTGACCAGTGGTTAATTAAAGGGGGGCTTTTAATGAAAAAGGTAATGGTGGTGGGTGCTTCTGGAGGAATGGGGTATGCCCTTGTAATGGAATTGATCAGCAGGGGTGTCGAGGTCGTTGCATTTGCAAGAGGGAAAGAGAAGTTGACCAGGTTATTCGGAGGTATGGAAACTGTCGAAATCAAGCCTGGGGACGCAGAAAATAAAGACCAGCTTAATCATGCCGCAAAGGGCAGTGACATCATCTTTCATGCGATGAACCTGCCTTATGAAGAGTGGAAACATAAATTAAGTACGATTACGGGGAACATCATTCTTGCAGCGGAACAAAATAATGCCAGGTTGGCCGTTGTAGACAACATCTATGCCTACGGACGAAGCGGGGGCGAAAAGCTGACAGAAGAAAGAGAAAAACACCCTCATACACGTAAAGGCAAACTGCGCTTAGAAATGGATCAAATGATCAAGCAATCTTCTGTTCCGGCACTTATCTGCCATTTTCCCGACTTTTATGGACCGAACGCGACCAACACTTATATTCACTTTACACTAGAGCAATTGTTGACAAAGAAGAAAGCAGGGTTCGTAGGTCCCCGGAATGTCGCCCGGGAATTCATTTATACTAAGGATGGGGCTAAAGCAATGGTGGAGCTTGCGTGCCATGAGGAAGCATTCGGGCATAATTGGAATATACCCGGGGTAGCACCGATAACAGGAAACGAGGTAGAGCAGATTCTAAAAAGGCAGCTTGGGAAAGATAAGGGGCTTTATTATATTTCGAAATCGATGTTTGCTGTGTACGCTCTATTCGCAGGTAAGGGAATGCGCGAGGCGTTGGAGATGCAGTATATTAACTTGGAACCTACCATTCTATCTGGAGAAAAGGTGGATGGATTGTTGGGCACGCGGCAGCACACATCCTATGAACAGGGGATTGCAGAAACAATAGCCTATATGAGAATGTAATCAGACACTGGACCTCCAGCCTGCCTATTTACAAATTTACCAAAAAGTGCAATAATTAAGAAAATGTCGGAGGAGGGAAAGTAAGTTTATGGAACCAACTATTTGCTAATTAATTTATTTTTTAATTAATACGGATTTTTTTATTGAGTGTGAACAGGTCTACGAAAGATAGGCTTATTTGTTATGCTCTTTATGGAATCAGGGCAATTAGAAGGAAACTTACTTTACTGATATCAGGATGATCATGTTTCGTGAAGCATTCAGCTTAGGCTTGCTGTGCCAGGCATTTTTTGCATATGCCTGATTGGGCAGCTTTATGAACATGACGATACATGGATGCTACAGGACTGTAAGAAGAAACCCTCTTCTTACGGTCTTTTTTATTATACAAATGAATAGAAGTGAAGGTCTTTCTTAACGCCATCCATAAAAAGTGTAACGTCAAATATGGATGAGAGAAGGAACGTGTATGTTGGAACTTAAATTAAATGGGATCAAAAAATATATGGAAGCGACGCTGGTCGTGAAGGATGTATCGTTAGAGGTGTATGAAGGGGATAAGGTCGGAATCGTTGGGGCAAATGGAAGCGGTAAGAGCACAATCTTGAAGCTGATTGCAGGAATCGAGCCGATGAATTACTATCCTGGTTACCCCCAGACATCGAGCCATGGGTATGACGAAGGCCTGATTCATATGTCGAGGGGAGCGACAAAAGCGTATCTCGAACAGTCTCCTGTGTACCCAAAAGGGGTGAAAGTCAGTGATGTCCTGAATCTGGCCTTTGAAGAGATTGACAAAGTCGAGAAACAGATGCGTGAACTGGAAGAGCAGATGACCTTTTTACAGGAGGATGAGCTCCAGCGGGCACTTACTAATTACAGTGATCTCACTCAGCTGTTTGAAGTAAAGGGAGGGTATGAACGAGAGGAGAAAATGAGCAGGGTGTGCACAGGGCTGCAGCTGACGGAGAGCTTCTTGGAAAGGGAATTCGACTTGTTGAGCGAGGGGAGAAGACAACGGTCATCCTCGGAAAGCTCCTGATTCACGAGCCGGATATCCTGCTTCTTGATGAACCGACCAATCATCTTGATATGGAATCGATTGAATGGCTGGAGGGCTATCTGAAGAGCTACAAAGGAATGGTTATCATCGTATCCCATGACCGTTATTTTCTGGATAACGTCGTGACAAAAATCATGGAAATCGAGGATATGAGTTCGATTAGCTATAAAGGTAACTACTCCGCTTTTATCAGCCAAAAAGAAGAAAATATGCGCATTCAATACGAGCATTTCAGGGAACAGCAAAAGAAAATCCACCGCATGGAAAAGACCGTGTTGAGTCTGCGTGACTGGGCGATGAGGGCTGATAATACCAAGTTCTTTAAAAGAGCCGCAAGCGTTCAAAAGAAGCTGGATAAGATGGATCGCATCGATAAGCCAGTGTTTGATCGAAGGAATATGAGGTTGGATGTGCGAGCTGCAGAGAGATCCGGAAATGAAACCATCAAGGCGGCGGGACTTTCTAAACGCTATGAGAATAAAATGATTTTTAACAACGCAGACGTCATGATTCATTTTGGAGAAAGGGTAGGCATGCTGGGTCCGAATGGAAGCGGGAAAACCACTTTCTTAAAAATGCTTATGGGAGAAGAGCGTCCGGATGAAGGTGTGTTAGAATTTGGTGCCAATGTAAAGCCAGCGTATTTACCACAAAACATTGCCTTTAATAATGAGGAAGTCACCGTGCTGGACTGTTTCCGGGAGGATATCTCCATACTTGAAGGGAAAGCCCGGGAATACTTGGCAAAGTTCATGTTCTACAAGGGCACCGTCTTCAAGAAAGTGAAGCATCTGTCAGGTGGGGAAAGAATCAGGTTGAAGCTTGCCATGCTATTATTTCAGGATATCAATTTACTGATACTTGATGAGCCGACGAATCATCTCGATATTGATTCAATCGAAACCCTTGAGGCTGCTCTGGATGACTTCGACGGAACGATTTTCTTCATTTCCCACGATCGGTATTTTATCAACCGGATGGCGGAGAGAATCATTGCTGTGGAGGATTATTCTTTGAGGAGCTATCATGGGAATTACGATGAGTATAAACGTGAAATCGAGAGGAAGCGGAGCCTGACGGAAAGGAAAAGGTCTTCTGATGAAAAGAATGAGAAACCATTACAAAAATCTGAAGGCAGCAATGAGGAAATGATAATACAGGCCAAAGCCTTGAAGAAAATAGAGAGTCTGGAAAACGAGATAAGAGAAATTGATCTAGCCATGGAGACAGGTAATATTGAATACGATGAGCTGAATAACCTGTATGGCAGAAAGCTGGATGTCGTGAAAGAACTGGATGCTGAGATGGAACTGTGGCTGCGTTATAGTGAGTGATATTTTAGAGGGACGGACCTTTGCTTCGTGTGGAAGCAAAGGTCCGTCCCTATATTTAAGAAGGACTCTCAATCAACCCGACTAACTCTCTTACGATTGATCCGGATTTTGGATTTTCGGTATACACGGCATAAAATGGCCGGTAAATCACATAAGGATCAATCGGGACTAGCTTTCCTTGAAACACTTCATCTTTGACCAATGAGGTTGACAGGAATGCGATCCCGAGCCCCCTCACTGCGAGCTGCTTGATTAAGTAATGACTGCTTGCTTCAAGGATTTCTGAGGGCACGATTCGCTCGGATCTTAGGAAATCGTCGGCATATTCCCTAGTTCCTGATCCGATTTCACGGAGGATGAGAGGGGAAGAAACCAGATTCATTCTGCTGCTTGCGAAGAAACGCAGTTCGTCCCGGCTGATTACTTCCAAATGAAAGGGCTCGAGTCCCCGTGTTCCCTCTACAAGAGCAAGATCTAGATCTTGGTGATTCAGTGCCTCCACAATGGTTTCATGATTGTGGATCATCAGCTGAAGGCGGACGTGAGGATAAAGGATCTTGATTTTTTTGACAAAGTCGGGAAGAAGTACGTCACTTACGGTGTGAGTGGCCCCGATCCTTAAAAGGATTTCCTCAGTCATTTGTGTGACCTGTTCCATCGATCTCCACAGCTTCAACATCTTCTTGCCTTGTTCAAACACTCCAATTCCTGCAGGTGTTAATTGGAAAGCCTGGTTCGTAGAGGAACGGTGGATAAGTTCGATTCCCAACGCTTGTTCCAATTTTTTGATATGGACGCTCACGGTCGGTTGAGACAGATTCAGGAATTCACTTGTCTTCGTAAAATGCTGAAGCTGGGCGAGAGTGACAAAAGTTCGAATCCAGTCAAGTTGCATAAGGCACCTCCATTACAAAACGTAATCGTCTACATTATTATTATTCATTTCTATTATAACCTACAGAGAGGTATAATGTGAGATGAAGGAAGTGAACTCATGGAATTGTTTTTATTTATGATAGGTGGCGCTGTCATCGGCATCCTGTCCGGTTTCTTTGGTATAGGAGGCGGGATTGTTCTCACGCCAACTTTACTTGTACTCGGCTATGAACCGAGCCAGGCGATCATTCTTTCCTTAATGCTGACATTGGGATCGACTGTGACAGGGACAATGTCACACATCCGATTAAAAAATGTAAATGGGAAATTAGCGATTCTCCTAGGGGTGTTCGGAGTGATGGGGTCAATCATCACCGTGCCATTTGTAAAATGGCTCGATTCAATCAATGGAGCTTCTACCGTTATCTCCATTGTTTATATAGGGATTCTCAGCTGGTTTTCATACCAGTTTTTGAGTAAAAGAAACAAAGAATCAAAAGCGAAAGGAGCAGCTATGGCTCCATTAATCGGACTGTTCACTGGTGTCATCTCGTCTCTTATGGGAGTCAGCGGTGGATTTGTCATGACACCGCTCCTTTCGAAATGGCTGAAGCTTGATCTCACGAAAGCGATCGGAACCAGCATATCGGCAGCCTCTATCATCGTGTTATCAGGAATCGTCTCGTACCTGTATGCAGGAGAAGCACTCGATTATCGTCATGGAATCATGCTGATCATCGGTGCCTTGATCGGAACCCCGATCGGTTCCATCCAGCTGAAACGATTCTCAGGTGTGGTTGTTAAAAAAATGCTGGCAGTATTGTACATGGTGGTCGCAGTCAGTGTTATTTTCAAGATGTTATCCATCTCATCTGTCTCACTGGGATTGATCTTGGCATCGGTGCTCGTATTCTTTGGGATGCTGATTTATTCACAGCAGCGATCGAAGAGAGCAGAGAATTATTGATAGGATTGAAGGCCGAAAATTGGTGGAGTAAGCGGTAGGTACGTATGTAAGTCTCAGGATGAGATGCATGAAATAGAGAGGTCATTCGCATAGCGAGTGGTCTCTTTATTTTTTACGGGGCTTAATGATGTTATTTGAAATTTATGTAAATCGGCTGGATTTTTTTCGAAAACGGCCGGATTATCACCAGAAATGGCCGGATTTATCGGGATTTTGGCTGGATTTTTATGAGAAACGGCTGGATTTATGCTCATTTCGGCTGGATCTTTTCTCCATCGCAGAGAATTGGCAAAGAGACAGGACCTAGTCTCCACAAAAGGGAAAGCTATCTATCCAAATCCCCTGTGTAAATCGCTTCATTTTCAAAAGTCTGGCAGGATTTAGTGAAAATGTTCTAGAAACTAGACTAAATAAGGGAGTGGAAGTCGAAAGGGGGTTGGTGTCCGGTATACAGTGAATAGAGGTTCCTGTTAATTTTTCTGAAATTTCTTTCTTTTTGTCATTCTGTACGTATCACAAGATCTTTTATAGACAAAGTGTCTAATGATAAACAAGCTTTTTCAAAATAAACTTAAGTTAAGTCAATAAAATATGTAAGCAAAGGATGATTCTATGTCAATCAATCGAGAAAGATTAAAGCGTCATCTAGAGGAGTTAGCTCAAATCGGAAAAATCGGGGAAACAGGAGTTTGTCGATTGGCCCATTCCAAAGAGGATCGCCAGGCGGTGGAAGTGGTGAAAGGCTGGATGGAAGAGGCGGGTTTGAAGGCAAAGATTGACGGCTTTGGGAATTTGATTGGAAGGATAGAAGGTTCCGACAAGGATAAGCCGATTCTTCTGCTGGGCTCCCACATTGATTCTCAGCCATATGGTGGAAGGTTCGACGGTACTGCCGGGGCTCTCGGTGCAATCGAAGTGGTTCATAGCTTTAAGGATAATGGGATCGTTCCTGACCGGTCAATTGAAGTGATTTGTTTCTCCGATGAAGAAGGCAGCCGGTTTAACAAAGGAGTGTTTGGAGTCCGGGCTTTAGCCGGGATGTTGGAAGAGGGCGAACTGGACCGTAAAGACAAGCAGGGCATGACGAGAAGAGAGGCGTTGATGGAATTCGGGGTCGAGCCGGATGTAACCGCCAGTCCAGTGTACGAGAAGGGGGATATCGCAGCGTTTCTTGAGTTACATATCGAGCAGGGTCCGGTCCTTGAAGAAAAGGGGAAACCTGTCGGCATAGTATCAGGCATCTCCGGACCGATTTGGCTGACGGTTACACTTGAAGGATTCGCGGGTCATGCAGGCTCGGTGCCGATGACGATGAGGCAGGATGCACTTGTCGGGGCATCGGAGATCATCCGGAAATTCGATGAGCTGGTTAAAAGGGAAGGAACCGAAACAACAGTAGGAACGGTAGGCAGCATGCAGGTGTTCCCGAACTCGAGAAACATCATTGCGGAAAAGGTGGAGTTCACCGTAGACCTTCGTGATATACACGTTGAAGCACGTACGAAACTCGAGGGAAAACTCTATCGAATCATAGAAGAGACGGCAATCGGTTACAACCTTAAATACGAAATCAAGGAAGATACCCGAAGCGAGCCGAGATATTGTGCAGACTGGATCAAGGACATTATGAGAGAGGAAGATGAAAAGCTAGGATTGGATTCTCCGACCTTAATGAGCGGCCCTTTCCATGATGCCTTATTCATGTCCTATATCAGCGATTACGGAATGATCTTTGTCCGCTGTGAAAAAGGCATCAGCCACAATCCACTGGAGTTTGCGGAAATGGATGATATCGAAAAAGGGGTGAAGCTCCTTTATGGGACGGCACTGAGGATCTGTCAGGGACATGGGGACAGGCACCTTGTCCCAAAAGACGGATCAGCTGCTGTTCATGAAAAGTAAGAGAAGAATGGGACGAGGGACCTCTGTCCCATTGGGAGGTGATCGTTTGGGAGCGAATATGCTCTTTATAAACGGAGAAGTGGTTACTGTGAATTCTGAATTTTCCGTTAAAGAAGCGGTTGCCATTCAGGATAATAAAATACTCGCAGTCGGCACGAATGAAGAAATTTTACGATATGCAGGTGAAGGAACGAAGATTGTGGACTTGGAGGGAAGAAGTCTCCTGCCCGGCTTTATTGACGCCCATGCCCACCTCGAACTTTATGGAACCAATAAGCTAGGGGTGAACGTGAAGGAGGCGGGGAGTATAAAAGAACTCCTCAGGAAGTTGAAGGAGAAAGCACGATTGACTCCACAGGGGGAATGGGTACGGGGCTGGGGATATAACCAAAACACTCTTAAAGAGGGAAGGCATATAACCCGGTGGGAACTTGATGAGGTTTCCACCGAACACCCGATTATTGTGGTACGGACATGCGGTCATATATCGTGCGTGAATACGAAAGCATTGGAGCTTGCTGGTGTTCATCCTGAAACACATGACCCGAGTGGAGGGAAATACAGCCGAAAAAATGGCGAACTAACCGGACTGCTGTTAGAAGCCGCACATATGAACATGTTTCTTTTAGCCAATTATTCCGGGGAGGAAGTGGAACAGGGATTGGCCCTCGCATCCCAGGATTATTTGGAAAAAGGAATTACGAGTGTCCATGATGCCGGGGGATACGGGCCTGAACATATTCGATTCCTTCAAAAAGCAGTAGGAGCAAAGAGAGTAAAGCAGAGGGTCTATGCACTATACGGCTCCCTGCATGATTCTGTAGAAATGGTGGGGAAAGGGCTGGAAAGCGGAATCGGGACAGGCCTTGGGGATGAGTGGATGAAAATCGGGCCTGCCAAAGTGTTCATCGATGGAAGCAGCAGTGGTCCTACTGCTAAGACAAGGAAGCCATACTCGAGCAATCCGGATGACTCAGGCATTTTATATTTGAACCAGGAAGAAATAAATGAGTGCCTCGGAAAAGCGCATGAGTCGGGGTGGCAAATCACCGCTCACGCCATCGGGGACAAAGCGGTTGAAATGATGATCGGAGCCATTCGCCAGGCTCTTGAACGACATCCCCGTGAAAATCATCGTCACCGCATTGAACATTCCGGCATGACACCACCGGACCTGATTCACCAGATAAAAGAGTTGGAGGTTGTTCCGATACCAAATCCAGCCTTCATTTATGAATTCGGCGACGGCTACGTGAATGATTATGGAGAACGGGTCGACGTCATGTTCCCCTTAAAGAGCTTTTCAGAAGCACAGATTCCTTATGCCATCGGTTCGGACAGTCCCATCACCATTGTGGATCCCCTCCACGGGATTTACTCAGCTGTCACCCGCATGAGTAAATCCGGTGATGCGATAGGGGCAAGGCAACGAATCACCATAGAGGAAGCGATTAAGGCCTATACGTGGAACGGTGCATATGCGAGCTTTGAAGAAACCATTAAAGGCAGCATTGAAGCCGGGAAGCTTGCCGATCTGGTTGTGTTGAATGAGTCGATTTTACAATGTGAACCTGAAAGATTACGAGAGTTAAAAGTAGAGTTAACGATCCTTGATGGGAAAGTGGAATATGCAGCAAAAAAGGAGGGTGTCTTATGAGTAAAAGCATGTTTACGAAAATCTATTGCTTGTCTCTGATTTTACCGTTTCTACTATTGATTTTCCCCTTGTTTTCAATCGGAAACAGGGCAACCCCGATCATAATGGGGATGCCGTTTTCGGTATTCTGGGTAATTTTATGGATAATCATTACGTTTTTAATCGTTCTTGTACTCTATCGAATCGATCCCGACAAAGATGAAGAGGAGGTCCATTAATGGCTGATTGGCAGATTGCAATGATCATGATGATCGGCTACCTTGTGATTGCACTGGTAGTTGGTGTGATGGCAGGAAGAGGTCATGATAAAAATTCTTTAGATGAGTTTACTGTAGCAGGCGGCGGCCTCGGCTTGGTTGTGATGTGGTTCCTGATGGGAGGGGCAGTGTTTAGCGCCTTTTCATTTCTTGGCGCTCCCGGGTGGGCGTTTTCCAAAGGAGCACCTGCACTTTATATATTAACTTATACCGCTTTTGCGATTCTCCCATGGTACATAATCGGTCCGAAAATCGGGAAAATCGGCCGTAAATTCAATATTTACACGGTTTCGGGCTTTATGAAAAAACGATATGGAGGAAAGACGCTCCCAATCTTAATCGGAGTCATTGCGTTACTCGCTTCCATCCAATACCTTGCGACGCAGATGAAAGGGATGGCCTACATCTTCAATATCATGACAGAAGGGCGAATTCCTCTTTGGCTTGGAGCCCTGCTCGCGTATGGAATCGTAGTCGTCTATGTTGCAACTGGAGGATTGCGGGCAGCGGCATGGTCTGACGTGTTCCAGGGGATCTTAATGATCGTCATCTCGTGGGTAGTGGGACTTGCCATTGTGAATAAGCTCCACGACAGTGTGGGTGGAATGTTTATAAATCTCGTACAGGACAACCCTTCCTTTTTCGAAATCGGAACTGAAGGGTCTGCCATGTCAGGGACAGCTTATACGACCACGATTCTCGTGTCTCTCATAGGGTTCTTAATGTGGCCACACCTCTTTTCGAAGTCATATGCCTCCAATGCGCGAACGATTAAGAAAACCGTATTGGTGTATCCGATCTTTGCCTTGTTCCTTATACCGCTATTATTTGTTGGCTTTTCTGCAGTGAACGTAGTCAACCCAGCTGACATTGGAGCACCCGATGAAATTCTTCCTTACCTGATCACCACCGTCCTTAGTCTTCCCGGTTGGGTTTACGGGCTTGTAGGTGCAGGAGCGTTAGCGGCAGCCATGTCTACTGCAGATGCCATCACTCACAGTGCCTCACTGGAATTTACGGACGGGGTCATTAAGAATGTTAAACCGGACCTTTCTGATAAAACCACTTTGCTACTGATGAGAATCGGTGTGTTTGTCGTCGGGGGGCTTGCTTATTTTATCACCGTATTCGGGGGGCAGGGACTCATCGCTCTATTGCTCGGAGCCTATGGTTCCATTGTTCAATTCGCACCCGGCGTATACGGAGCTCTCTATTCGAAGAGAGTGACAGGGTCGGCTGTCATTACAGGACTAATCGTCGGTACATTCGTCAACTACTATTATCAATTAGTCGCAGAATCTACACCGTTCGACATCCATGCAGGTATTCTTGGATTGATCTGCAACATCGTCATCGTCATCGCGGTCAGTGTTTTCACTCAGCAAAAGAGCGTTAAGATTGCCGAGGAATACCGTAATATCGGTTGATATTTGGTACAGGCAACTCGTTCAATTATGAAGGCTTATAGTCGAGTCCTAAAAATATTGTACATGGATAAAATGATAAATTCGCATGTGAATAAAACCCAAGGATGTAAACATTCTTGGGTTTTTAATTTTAATTATTATTTATTGACATTACATTTTCAGAACATTTTTGTTTATTGCTCGATTTTCTTATTGATGGACTCAATCGATTGATTTAGCTTCGTTAAGTCAACCTCTCCTGTTTGGATATCCTCCAGCTTGTATGCTCTTTTCAATTTAATAATTCGGTTAACGCTGGCGTCAATCCGACGTTCGGATATTTCCCCGTTTTGAACTGCCTTTTTAAGTGCTTCAATTGCAGAGAGTGCTTTATTATAGTCATGGGCGATTAGGATCAGGTCACTGCCCGCTTTTACGGCTTGAACGGTCGCTTGGCCCATCCCGTAGTTGTTCGTAATGGCTTTCATGGTCATATCATCAGTGATTACGGCACCGTTGTAGTTCATCTTTTTGCGTAAGAGGTCTGTGATGATGCTCTTGGATAATGACGATGGATAGGTGTCATCGATCTTGGGGAGCAGGATATGAGCAACCATGACAAGGTCAGCTCCACTGTTGATGGCTTCCCTGAATGGAATCAGTTCCAGGGATTCGAGTTCTTGAATGCTTTTGTTGACAACGGGAAGCTCCAGGTGTGAATCTACGGAAGTATCCCCGTGGCCAGGGAAGTGCTTGATGGTTGAAAGGATTCCCTCGGATTGAATACCTTTCATTGTTTGGATCCCTAATTCGCTGACGATATCAGGGTTATTACCAAAGGATCGATTACCGATCACCGGGTTATCCGGGTTACTGTTAACGTCTAGAACGGGAGCAAAGTTCAAGTTGAACCCATACTCTTTTAGTTCCTTTCCGAGTATCGTCCCCACTTCAAATGAAATATTCGGATCGTTTAAGGCTCCTATCTTTTTATTTGTAGGAAGGTTCACAAGCCCTCCTGGCAATCTTGTGACCTTACCGCCTTCCTGGTCGACACTTAAGAGGAGTGGTAATGGATTATTGACGTTGTCTGCTTTCATTTTATTAAGGAATTGGACCGTTTGATGGGGTCCTGACAAATTATCTGAGAAGAAGATAAATCCCCCTACTTTGTGCTGCTGGATTAGGGTTTTCGTATTTTCATCATCCTGAGTTCCATTCACACCGGCTATGATCATTTGGCCGATCTTTTCATCGAGGCTCATAGTAGAAAGGATATCTGAATCTCCAGTATCCACTTTCTCTTGAGCGATAACTGAAATGTGATCTACTTTGGGATTCTTATTTTCAATCGATGGTTTCGGCAATATCCATTTTAATTGGTAAAAGGAATTCACATCATAGATGAAAATGATCTGAGCATGTGAAGCATCCTGGTAATATTTCGTCGCATTGGGATTGCCACTGACTTCTTTAATGTCATTGAGTCGAATCTGTTGTAGGGCAGGGGCAAAGGAGCGCACATCAAAGATAACGTTATCTTTCAATCCGACTGTCGTAGAATGATTGGAGAAATCTTGGTAAATCCCGGCTTCTGTTTGAACGGAATTGTTTGGTTTCCCCCATTTATCTGTTATTTCATCCACCTGTGTCCTCCCTGCTATGATGGGGATATTCGGCACTTTTCCCTCTTTAGTAGCGGATAGGACTTCTTTTATTGAAGACCCAGGTGAAGACTCATCTTCTTCGGATGAATGTTCGCCCGGTTGATTCGAATCCTTATTTTTTTCGATGGGAAAATAGTTTAGAGTAATCAAAATGAAAGTTAGAGATAAAAGGAGATAAATTATCTTTTTATAAGACATAAGATTCTTCCTTTCTTTTTGAAAGGTAACTTAACGGTACCAGTACTAAGGAATGATATTTTTTCCCGTTTCCTTCTCCATCCTGTATCATGTTCTATTTCTGATAATCATAAACGTATATACTGCGTCAATTAAACGGTTGTATCGGCATTCCTTACATAATACTAGCCTCCCTTTACATATTCACCTTTGATTCGGGGATAGTATTCAAGAGATATGTATAGAAGGAGCCTATTATTATGGATTCTTTTTTAGTGGAAATCGATGCATCGATAGGGGACAATGATGATTTTTTTCAAGTTCATCAAGATTTTGGCGAATTCCCCTTTTTATTGATGGGGCTTAAAAGTCTTATAGATGTGCAGAAAACGATCCAAGCGATCGAGGACCAAGTCATTTCAGGGACGATGGGGGAGCTGCTTCATGATGGAGAGGAAGTCATTGAAGCGATTTTGAAAGGGCAGCTGATCATCTCCATTGTCGGGGGAAATGGGTCTTTTTTCAGTATGGACGCAGTGGTAAAGACGCTGAATCGTTCAATTGAACCTCCTACCAATGAAAATACCCTTCAAGGACCTTTGAGTTCTTTCAATGAGGACATCGATACAAACATTGGGATTATACGCAAAGAGATTGTTTCGAAAGACTTGAATGTAAGATCCTTTTCAGGAGGGAGCGGCCAGACAAGAACGCTTTCAATAGTGTACCGGAAAGAAAGCGCAGATAGGGAATATGTTAGCCGGGTCATCCACCAAATTGAGTCCAATATGGATAAACCACTTCATAACATTCAAGATGTGACGAAGATGTTAGGATTGTCGACCCGCACCCTGATTTCTCCCTTCAACACAACAGAGGCGCCACAAGAAGTATACAGGAGCCTGCAAAAAGGAAAACTTGTATTATTTCTGGATCGAATACCTTTTGCTCTTATTCTTCCAAGTGATTTCTGGGATATGTTCTTCCTTGAGAATGATCGGAACTTCTCTTTCCCGATCATGGTATCAATGAGGATGCTCAGGATTTTAGGTACATTGCTTGCCCTTGTCTTACCAGGGCTGTATGTAGCGTTAGTCGCAGTCAATCCTGAGATGCTCCGTATTGAATTAGCATTATCCGTTGCTCAGACCCGTGAAGGTGTCCCTTACCCGGCATTTGTTGAGACCATCTTCATGCTTCTTATTCTTGAATTAATATTGGAGGCGAGTATCAGGCTTCCGAAAAGCATCGGTCCTACCATTACGATGGTAGGAGGGATCATTCTGGGTCAGGCCGTTGTCGAGGCGAGATTGGTTAGCAATTTACTAATTATTATTTTAGCGGCCACTACGATTGCCAACTCTACCATCATTGGATTTCAAAATTCCATTTCAATCCGAATTTTTAAATATCTTATCTTGATTCTTTCTTCGATTTTCGGGGTATTCGGTATATTGGCAGGAATATTCTCAGTTTGTGCATACTTAGCGGGTATAAGTACTTTTGGGGTGCCTTACCTTAAGGTTAAAGGAGTTAGTAAAAGTGGATAAAAGCTTGTATGTTGTCATTATGTACATTTTAACCCACGTAGGACTTATTCTGTTTTTGTATCCTAGTAATATCATTGAAAGCTCATCTCAAGGACAATGGATTCCGATCATTATCGGAGTGATCGTACATTTCATCATTTTATTCTTGCTCTTAACGGGGCTTGACCGTTTTCCGCAACAAGATATCATTACCATTTATCTGCATGAGGGCAAGTTGATGACTTTCATTTTTCTGTTCCCCACGCTCCTCTATTTTTTTATGGCTAACATCATAACAGTCCGGGCGTATTCAGAAGTCGTTACCATTGTGTTTCTATCAAACACTCCCCTGTGGGCGATCATGGCATTGCTGCTTATCTTATCATGTTATTTAGCTATTAAGGGAGTGGAAGCCATCTTTCGTACAGCTATACTTCTCTTCTTTTTATTATTCCCGTTGGTTTGCTTTATATTGGTGGTTGCGTTTCAGAACGTGGATTGGCACTATGTATATCCCTTATGGAATGAAGACTTTTCATTTTTGACTGACTCCTCTTACCATAGAAGCTTCTTCGCCATTGGTGGTGTATTTCTGTTTATTGGATTTATAAGGCCGGTCCTTCCCTATAAGAGGAAAAAAGTTTTGCTTGCTGCGGTTGCCCTCATTCCCATCTTTATCATATCTGTATATATACCCGTCCTTACATTTGGCCAGGCAACAGCATCTACATTTATGTTCCCTTTCATCATGACGGTGGATGCCATCAATTTGACATGGCTTATGTTTGATCGACTCACCATGTTTTTCTTACTAAGTATAGTGATTTTTATATTGTTGTTTATCTCACTCGTATTATGGATGAGTGTGGAAATAATAAATAAATGTTTGCTTCCAACCATGAAATCATCTTATTTAGTAATAGCGGTTTCACTCATCATCTACATCATTTGTTTGTGGATTCCGAATTGGAGTGACGTTGAACAGCTCTTTAAATGGAATACTTCACTAAGATTCTATGTCATCTTTGGAGTCCCCATTTCAATTTGGATTCTTGGTGTCAGAGCAAGGAAGGAGAATGCAAGTGAGGTGTAAAAAAGTGGTTACCTGGCTTTTTCTCTTATTATTGGTTTTCATGATGAGTGGCTGCTGGGACACCAGGGACATTAATCATCGGGTGATGCCCGTTGTCTTGGGGATATCCAAGGATAGTGATCAATATAAAGTCTTTCTGCAGATTCCCCACCCTCAGCAGGATATGATACAAACGAAAGTGGTTGTTGGTGTTGGTGAAACGATTAATGAAATTGTAGATGATATTAGTGCAGACATGGAAAGCAGTGTCGATTTGCTTCACGTAAAGGTAATTGTTATCGATCGACTTCTTGCAGAAGAAGGTGTGAAGGACCTTATTTCAGGTATTATGAGGTCGAGGGATGTATCTTCAAAAGCACTGGTTGCCATTTGTAACGACGATATTGATCGATTTTTCGAAAGTATGGAGAAAAACACCTCTCCGCGAGGGACGACTCTGTTGGATTTCTTTGAAAAGAATGCCGGTTGGGACCCTCAGGTTGCTTTAACCAGAGTTTGGGAAGTTTATAGAAGTATTCACTCTTATACCCGAGACGTGGCCATCCCGATGCTCAGTCTTGGAGAGACGACGTTAGTGGACCATGTGGGGTCAGCGGTGATAAAGAACGGAAAAATGGTAGAAGAAATCAACCCTAATGAAACCCTTCTTTACAATGCATTTAAGGGTGAAAGCACTGAAGGGAAAATAGAGGTGCTCAATGAAGGAAGTGTCCTGATTTTAGGAAATACGATTGAACATACAAGTGAGGTGCGGAAAGAACCATTCTTATATACCAAAATTAAGTTAGATGTCATGATACTGGAAACAAAAGGGGATCCTACAGAGAAAATGATTGAAAAGGGATTGGAAAAGCTTCTAACAGACCGTTTGAATAAGATGTTCTCGAAGCTCCAGAATAGCGAGGCAGATATTTTAGGACTTGGCCAATTTTTCAGAAAAGAAATACCGAGGATGGACTTAAAGGAATGGAGATCGAAGTATTATCAAAACTTGTCAACAGACTTTGTAGTCGATGTCGATATCCGGAATTCCGGAAATTTAAAGAACCCCGGTTAAGCACATAATTTTCTTGTGTTTCAGCAAAATAAGGAGACGTATTCTTTTTAAAAAGATAAAGGGGTTGTTTCAGCTTGATGTTAGTATGGGGACTCATTCTCTTTTTAGTAGTCGCTCTGTTGATCATGCCAAAGAGGTTGACCGTTAAGGAAAATCTTATCATGTTCCCGTTCGTCGGATATTTTGCAGCAGTGGCACATATTCTGGTAGGTATCATGGTGGATCTTGTAGATTTTGGACCAACCAAAAGTGTGGAATTTACTGATTTTGTATTGGTTGCCTTTGCTCCCTCGTTCATTGCACTTTTATTCTTGAATTTTATGAAACCGGATAAGCCCTTGTTCTATACAATGATCTGGACCGTTTTCTCATTTTTATTAGAAGTATTACTAAGTTTTAACGGCTATATGGAACATTTAGAGTGGAAAATATGGTACTCAATCCCCGTTTATATAGTGGCATTCCTAACATTACATTGGTTTTTTGAACATGTAGTCAGAAATGGTTCTAAGAGTCCATAACTATTCAAGAAATGATAAAGTAAATTACTAATTAATAAAAGAGGATAGATTGGGATGCTTTTTCTTTATAGCATACACTCTTCACTCTTTTTTTTATGAAAACATGAAATCTTTCAAGGACCAATCGATCATTCTTTTGAAAAAATATAGGAATGAAAATGGTTCGTGTACACCATTTGTTTAACTTTTTCTTTCTTTTTGTGTAAGGACATAGTACATTACTCTTATAAGCATATGAATAAGTCATTTAGGGTATAGACCAATTGAGATAGCCTTAAACACTCCTGCCCGTCAAGATCATGGCTTATGAACTGATCACAATATCTTGTCTTATAGAAAGTAGGTCGAATATGCAGGTAGCGGAAAAGTTTTATGAATTTATGAGGGAACGTACATGGCAACTGACAGAGAACTGGTATGAGTCACTTGATAAAAGTGACCTGTCAGGAGTGTATGCGTCAACAGATCCTCAGGTCATCCAAACGTTGAAACGGCAAAATCACGAATTTCACGAACGCTTTTGTGTCCTTTTTAAGGATATAGGACAGGATGCACTCTGTAATTTCGCCCAATGGATCGAGGAAATTGCAAAAGATGAAGAACATTTACAAACCCCAACACACTTTATACTAAGGGAATTCTTCAGAACCCAGGAACAATATCTGGAGATCTTGAAAGAATTTAACCGCCAGCATGACAGTGAGTTTCCACCTGAGAGAATAGAATCATTCAGAGAATTGATCATTAAAACTTTTGGTCTGGTCATTTCAAAGTTTGCCGAAGAAAATTACGAATATGCACAGAGACGCCTGAAGGCTCAGCAGGAGATGATCAGGGAGTTAAGTTCACCGGTCATTTTAATTGATAAGAAGACAGGGGTGCTTCCACTTGTCGGTGATATCGATACAGGAAGGGCGAGGTATATCCTGGAGAATACCCTGGCCGAATGCGTCGAAAAAAATGTTGAGCACTTGTTCATTGATTTATCAGGTGTCATCATGGTGGATACGATGGTTGCTCATCAATTGTTCCAGATCATCGAAAGCTTGAACTTGATTGGTGTGAAGAGTTCGATTTCAGGCATTCGTCCGGAAATTGCCCAAACAGCCATTCAACTTGGTATATCATTTGAAAATATTTCTGTCACTTCGACTCTTGAACGAGCATTGAGTCAGCAAAGGTAGAAAGAAGTCATTCAACGAGCGGTTACTCTGTAATCGCTCGTTTCTTTTTGTTTTATGGGAACGATATGTTTGAAACTAATCTATATAGGGAATAACCCCCATTATAGAGTGAATTTGGTATGGAATGCCCTTGAGGAAATTCACGATAGAAGGAGGGGCAACATGCAATTCGTCAAAATGATCCGATTCGATCAAAATGGATTTACCAGCGGTCCACTTAAATCCGACCCTATCTTTAAAGGAAGAGAGCCGGTTTTTATAAACCGGGAGATCGACAATCTTTTTCATACAGGTCAATCGATTTACCCGTCCGAAATGATCCAGCCGCGATATACGGATCGGCAATGGTCCGGATGTTCTTGTTATTTGGAGGAGTTCACTCAGGTGGCTACAGAAACTCGTCATATAGGCTTCCTTCCCAGGGAAAGCGTGATATGGGTGAGAAATAAGAGCCATCTCGGGGGCGGGATTCCCTACTTTAATCGCTTTTTTCAGCCACTGGTTGAAAAAGCGACAGTTGATGATACGCTGATCATTGATACATGGGTGAAAATGACCGTAGAGGATGCACTGGAACGAACGTATCTATGGAAAAAAGAGTATGGTTCACTCCCTGACTGGATCACGGAATGCTATTTAATGGAGGAACAAGTGAAACGTCTTGTCTATCCTTCTGCTAGTGAAAAGACCATGGAATTTTGGTTGATTAAAAATTAAACATACTGAAAGTCATGAATGTCCCATCTTTTTGTTATAATACATAGTAATTGATCTTACAATCTAATGAGGTTGAAGTGTAACGTTTCGTTCACTTTCTATGTAAAAGGGGAATTCACTTGAAATTTGAAGAGATTAATCCAGAACTAGTGACATTATGCCGTACGGCAGATCCATTTCTTATGGCAGAATCTGTGATCGGAGACCGGTTAAGAGGATTGGATACTTTGTCGTTAAAGGGAATCGAGCGAAAAAGGGCCCTTCCCCGTGACGTGGTCAACCTGTTGATCATCTATTTCTTCTCAGAGGTCAAAGGCACGGTTTACCACAGGAACGCACTTTCTAAGTTATATAATCATTGGGTCTCTAACGAAGTATTTACCTTCTCCAAGGCAAAAAAGATGATCGAGCTGGACATGAATGAGCAGCTTGGTGAAATCGACCGTTTATAGATATTCTAAAGGTCTGGGTCCATTGGGATTCAGGCCTTTTTGATGTTTAATATTTGAATGATGAACGAGGTCGATCCTTATCACTGCATATTCTGTCATTTCGGATTTGGTCTTCTAATTTTTTATCCCAAATACAAACCCTAAATATGGTAAAATAAAATTATATGTTTTATTTTTGGAATATTTCGTTTTTGAAGGAGGGGAATACATATATGGTCACACCGCAAACACCTCCCTTTTTGGTCAGCGGCATGAGGGAAAAGGACCTGGAATCTGTCATGAATTGGTTTGTGCAGCGTAAACAATCGTTCTATGCCCTGGGACGAATTTTTGTAAGTAAGCAAGAGGATCTGGAAGAAATATTTTATCGTTCGATCATCGCAGTACATAATGAATTACACCGTTTGAAAAAAGAAACTTCATTTGAATCGTGGGCTATTTCTCATTTTATACATAGTGGCCGGAATCTCTCTGAAAATAAGAGTTTCCGGGATTCAGAGGGTCAGAAATCTGATCAAACGCTCCTTCATACCTTACTTCAATTAGACGATCAGGAGAAAGAGGCGATTGCTTTAACGTATTTCAACGAATGCTCTTTTGCAGAAGTTGGACGCATTATTGATATTTCAGTAGAGAAGGTTAAATCCTATGTGTTTTCAGGTGTACGAAAGCTTAGGGGAGAGCTGGGTCACGGTTCTTTCGAGGGCTGTCGGGAATTTCATGAGCATTATCTTGAGTACTTAGGTAGAACGATGGATCGGCCTGAAAAGGTAGAGTTTGAGATGCATATTTACCATTGTCAGGACTGTCAGGAGGATTTGGCCACTTTTCAGGAAGTGGTCCTGAATTTGGCAGGAATGACAGATGCCATAGAGATCCCTGCTGGATTCATAGAGAGGGTCAAGAGCAAGGTGGGGGAAAGAGAAGCGCGCAGGCAGAGGAAGAAAAAGAAACGGAAATCGGTCTGGCTTGCCTTCGCAGGTGTCTTCGCGATGGTCGTTTCGATCGGATTCGTGACAGGCGGATTCTCCAGTCTCTACTATGCATGGACGGAAGAGGATGAACAATTGCGTGCCATTCTCCAGCATGACCTGGGGGAACGGTTGAATCTCGAGTCGGAAAGCAATGGGGTGAAGATCACCATCAAGAGTGTCGTCGCCGATGATGTACAGACCCTTGTCTTTTATGAAGTTGAGGATACCAAGAAAGACAATCGCTATATGATGAATGCTCATGAAGGCGTCCATATCGATAATGAATACGACGTAATGAGGCGTGATGTTCAACATATGTACTATTCTCCTCCCGTCGATCAGGACGAAATACAAAATGAAGAGAAAAATGTGTATAAAGGTACCATGAGTCTCCTGCCGGTTTCGGTGGACAGCGGAACCATTAAATTGAATGTGGCAAGGCTCATGCAATTAGATCAGGACACTCGAAAAGGAGAGTATTTCAGTAAGGAGTTGAGATTTGCCGAAGGGGATTGGAGTTTTGATATTCCGTTTACAAAGCAGGCATCCAGGGTGCATAAGCTGGATAAGGAAATCGACATTGACGGGATTCCGGTCCGCCTGGATAAGCTTACGATCGCGCCGACTACGACGCTCCTCCAGTACAGCTTTCAGAATCAAGGCGGGGACAAACGAATTGATGTCATTACCTTTGACTCCATTGAATCGGATGAGGAGAGGGTGAAGGCAGACCTCTTTGGAGGCAATATGTACGTGGAATCCTTTGACCAGGAGGGATGGAGTGCTTTTACGTCAAGGTTTGACACGTTATTTTTTGAAGATCCACAAGAGGTGAACATTCATTTTGATTCCATCCATTTATCTGTAGACGATCGGAAAACCATCCCACTTGATAATCTCAAGGACCTGCCAAAGGCATTTGAGTATCAAGGGAATACCATCACCATTGATGAAGTCCAGGCAGGAAATCCGGCGAAGGTGTTTCTTACGCATGAAGTAACGAAGGATCGTGCCTATGAAAGAGTGCACTACGGGTTCTCCAGCGATTATTTGATGAATGAAAATACTTCAATCGGAGTTAGTGACGGCGATGGGGTATTGATGGACAAAAACGGTAAGATCCATGAAATTGATGTATATGAGTATGATAAATTGGATCAACCCCGCTACTTCGAAACGGAACAAACCATTGAATTTTATAACGATTCGTCCAGTGAAGATGTAAACTTGACCAAGCTTGAAATAGGGGGCTACAGCACAACGAAATATGTGGATGACCGGGTGAAGGTTAAGTTGGATTAGGAATATAGAAGAGGGACGGACCTCCTGCTTTTAAAGCAGGAGGTCCGTCCCTCTTCAGTGAGAATAACTTCCTCTACATGAGAAACAATAGGTTTGTCGTGACAAGGGTGACAAAGTTAGTTTTCATGGTTGTTGAAACCGTCACCATCGGGAGCCTATGATGAATATAAGAGAAATTATTATTCAATCATGAAAGGATGAGAGAAGTGGCGCAATCAAATATGAAAGTTGCGGTACAAAAATTTGGTAACTTCCTCAGTTCTATGGTTCTGCCTAATATTGGCGCATTTATCGCTTGGGGTTTAATTACAGCGTTGTTCATACCAACTGGATTCTTTCCAAATGAAAGCCTTGCCAAGCTAGTAGGGCCGATGGTTACGTACCTGTTACCGCTCTTAATCGGGTATACAGGAGGTAAGCTCGTACACGACCAGCGCGGTGGGGTCGTGGGTGCAATCGCGACAATGGGTGTCATTGTAGGTGCACCGGATACACCGATGTTCCTGGGTGCCATGGTCATGGGGCCATTGGGTGCTTACGTCATCAAGAAGTTTGACCAGATGATTGAAGGGAAAATCAGAGCAGGATTTGAAATGCTCGTCAACAACTTCTCCGCAGGTATTCTTGGTGGAATCCTTGCAATTCTGGCATTCCTCGGTGTTGGACCTGCCGTGGATGCATTCACCAATCTACTGGTTGCAGGTGTTGATTGGCTGGTAGCCGCAGGATTACTGCCATTGACAAGTATCTTGATCGAACCTGCAAAGATTCTATTCTTAAATAATGCCATCAACCACGGTGTACTATCACCGATCGGGTTGGAGCAAGTTCAACAGGGTGGTAAATCGATTCTGTTCCTACTGGAAGCAAACCCGGGACCGGGTCTTGGAATCCTGCTGGCGTTTATGTTCTTTGGAAAAGGAACAGCGAAGCAATCTGCTTCTGGAGCAGGAATCATTCACTTTTTCGGTGGAATTCATGAGATTTACTTCCCGTACGTATTGATGAAACCGATGCTGTTCGTTTCTGTCATCCTTGGTGGAATGAGCGGAGTGTTCACCCTTGTTTTATTAGGTGGAGGATTGGTTTCACCGGCATCACCTGGTAGTATCCTTGCCATTACCGCGGTTACTCCTCCAGAAGGAATGGCGTACCTGGCAAACTTTGCAGCTGTCTTTGTGGCAGCGGCCGTATCTTTCATCGTGTCCGCAATAGTGTTGAAATCAAGCAAAACAAGTGATGAAGACATCGAAGGCGCAACGAAGAAAATGCAGGAAATGAAAGGCAAGAAGAGTTCTGTAGCCGGCCAAGTGAGCCAAGGAACAATGCCTGAAGAAGTAAACAAAATCGTTTTTGCCTGTGATGCAGGCATGGGCTCAAGTGCCATGGGGGCTTCACTCCTCCGTAAGAAAGTGAAGGCGGCAAGTCTGGACGTCAGCGTAACGAATACATCCATCAGCAACCTTCCAGCAGATGCTCAAGTCGTCATTACACAGGAAGAACTGACACCGCGGGCGAAAAATAAGCTTCCGAATGCCTATCACATTTCCGTGGATAACTTCCTATCCAGTCCGGAATACGACAAGCTGATTGCGAGTCTCCAGGAAGGGATCACGGGTGAGCAGGCAGAGGTCGTCGAAAATGCAGAGGAAGAAGCGGTAAACGCTGAACCGAATGCAGATCACGATGATGATCTACTTCTTGAAGAAAATATCTTCATGAATAAGGAATTTGCTTCAAAAGAAGAGGCGATCCGGTTCGCCGGGGAAGCCCTCGTCAAAGCAGGATACGTGGAAGAAAGCTATGTAGATGCTATGATTGACAGAGAAGGAATCACATCTACGTATATGGGTAATAATGTAGCCATTCCACACGGTACGGAAGATGCGAAGAAAGCCGTCATCAAGTCCGGATTCACGGTCGTTCAAGTTCCGAACGGCGTCGACTTCAACGGAGAGAAGGCGAAGATGATCTTCGGTATCGCAGGGAAGGATGGCACACATCTGGAAATCCTATCAGGCATCGCCGTTGTCTGCTCCGAACAGGAAAACGTCGACAGAATGGTTCAGGCCAAGTCAGCCAAAGAATTGAAAGACATCATTAACAGCAACTAGAAAATTCATTCAGAAAGGCGGGATCCCTGCCTTTCTGTTCTCATTTGTATCGATAAAAGCTAATTCTGGGAAAGAGGGGAAAATATGTTTATTACATCAAGGGAAAAATCCATCATCGAATTGATTGTAAAAACATCGGGTAAGCATACCGTGTACTCTCTTTCTGCATTCCTGAATGTGAGCGGGAGAACCGTTCAGCGCAACCTGAAATCTATTGAAAGCATTTTAAAACAATATCATCTAGAACTGAAGCGAACGGCCAATGAAGGTCTGTTCATTGACGGGAAGAATGAACACATCTATCGCTTGATCCAGAATCTTGCGGAAGTGAATCCCACCGATGAAACTCCAGAAGAAAGAAAGCTGAATTTATTGATCATCCTTCTCCAAGAGGGACCTTCCTTTAAAAAACAGGTACTTGCACAGCAGTTGGGGATCAGCGTCACGACCCTCACTTCATATCTCGATGAGCTCGCCGATTGGCTGCGAAAATACGGCATCACCCTGACAAGGAAACGAGGGGTGGGGGTGGAGCTTACAGCAGATGAAGCCGACAAACGTCATGCCCTGGCAAGCTTTTTCCTCGTCTACTTTTATGAGGACATCATCGAGGCCCTGTACGGAATGCAAAAGGGAAATCAGCTCGAGGAGCCGGTGCTGGGGTATTTCAAGCCTGACTATTTAGTCGCTGTCGACCGGGTGGTGAATCGTCACTTGGCAGAGGGGCAGATCACCTTGACGGACAGTGATTATATCGGTCTCATTGTGTATACTTGCCTGACGATACAGCGATCCGAAAAGGGCTTCGAATTACAGAAATATGAGCCGGGTGAGGCTCATGATTCAACTGAATATCAGCTGATGGACACGATAGGCACGGAACTGAAAGAAACACTTTCTACTCCGATGACTAATCGGGACATACAATTTTTGACGGTCGTGTTAAAAGGGTCCAAAGTTCAGGATCCCGACGTCGTTTACTATGATAGCATCCTCCTTGGCCATCTCATCAAGAATGTCATCAAGGATGTATCAGAGGACCTCCATGTGGATCTGTCTGATGACTTTTCTCTTTTTCAGGGCCTGCTTGCCCACATGGGACCGTCGATCTTTCGCCTGCAGCAGGAGCTGGATCTTTTCAATCCATTGACGGATGAAATCAAGAGGAAGTATCCCGTGTTATTTTTAACTGTAAAAAAGAGCCTTGAAACGGAGTTCAAGGATATTGCTTTTCCCGATGATGAAGTGGCGTTCATTGTCCTTCATTTCGGATCGGCCATGCTGATGAATGAAGAGAAGGTGAACATCCAAGCGGTGGTCGTCTGTCCGACGGGAATCGGTACATCCAAGATGCTCGCAAGCCGCATACAGCGGGAACTGACAATGATCAACAAGGTGGAAATCCTGTCGATCAAGGATTTTCAGTCGGCGAACCTTGATGACTACGATATCGTCATTTCCACAGTCAGACTTCCCTTTACGGAAGTGGAGTATATCCTGGTGAGCCCGTTATTAAGTGAAAAGGATATCGGATTCATCCAAAGCTATCTGCAGAATAACGTAGAAAAGCTGACGAGAAAGAAATACTTGAAGGCAGCGACGCGATCGGGTGAGAAAACCGAAGTCAGGATGCTCCTCAAGGAAATCAAGGACGTCCATTCCAGCATGGAAGCCATACTCACCAATTTCCGCGTGTACCGGAAGCAATCGGCGGGAAGTCATCTCAGGATCCTCAATGAAATGGTGGAACAAGCGGAACGGGACGAACTTCTTCATCAGCCGCATGTGGTCATGCATCAGTTGATGGAAAGGGAGAAAAAGGGAGGACTCGGGATTCCGAAGACGAATATGGGTCTCTTCCATTGCCGGGACCATAGCGTGAAGAAGCTGATCTTCCAGGTAGCACATCTGGATGAACCATGCAGGATCAAGGGGATGGACGGAGTGGAAATGGAGATGAAAAGTCTCCTTCTCATGCTAGCCCCTGAAGAGTTGAGCAGGCGGGAACAGGAAATCCTCAGCCTTATCAGTACAAGCTTAATCGAAGATCATATTAGCATGATGATTTATTCGTCCACGAACGAAGCGATCATCATGAAGAAATTAGAAGATATATTTCTGGACTACTTACAAACTAATTTGATAAAGGAATGATGATGTTGAAACAAACCGTACATTTTGGAGCAGGAAACATTGGCAGAGGGTTTATCGGAGCATTATTTTCCCAATCAGGTTACCACGTCACCTTTGTGGACATTGCGGAGCAGGTGATCAACAAGCTGAATGAAGAAGGTCGCTACCAGGTGAAGCTTGCAACGGAAACGAAGGAAACGGAAACGATCGAGAATGTGTCCGGCCTGAACAACCTTCATCAAGAAGGGGAAGTAATCGACACAATCGGCCAGTCCACCTACCTGACGACGGCGATCGGACCGAATATCCTTCCGAGAATCGCACCCCTGATTGCAAAGGGGATTGCTAAGCGTATGGCGTCTACAGATGAGCCGTTATATGTGATCGCGTGTGAAAATCAGATCGGTGCGACGGACATTTTGAAAAAACATATTTTAGAAAATCTTGATGAAGAAACGGTAAGTAAGCTTGAAGGCAAGATTTTCTTCTTCAATTCAGCGGTGGATCGCATTGTTCCTATGCAGGATCAAGGTTCATTGGATGTCCTTGTTGAACCATACTATGAGTGGGTGGTGGAAACGAAGGAAGCGATCCCACCTGTTGAAGGGATGACGATTGTAGACGACCTAGCACCATTCATCGAGCGTAAGCTGTTCACGGTTAATACAGGACATGCGGTCATTGCTTACCTTGGTTACCTGCAAGGGAAATCTACGATCGATCAAACATTGGCGGATGACGCCATTGCCGATCAGGTCAAAGAGACGTTGAAAGAAACCGGTGCTTATCTAGTAAAACAATACGGACTTGATGGAAAAGAGCATCTTGCTTATATTGAAAAGAACATTGAGCGATTCAAAAATGCCTATCTGAATGATGATGTGACCCGTGTGGGACGCGCACCGATCCGCAAGCTTGGTCCCGATGACCGCTTGATCCGTCCTACAACAGAGGCTCAAAAAGCGGGGCTCTCTTATTCGTATCTTGCCAAAGCGATTGCAGCAGCGCTATTGTTTGACAATCCTGAGGATGAACAAGCAATGGAAATACAAGGTATTATCAAGGAATACGGCCCTGCCCATGTTTTAGAAAAAGTGAGCGGACTGGATGAGGATAGTGCGATTGTGAAGGAAGTTATGGTGCAGTATGAAGTTATGAAGAAATAGATAGGAGGGGCTGTCGAATTGATTCGGCAGTCTTTTTTATTTTAGTTTGACGCATAAAAGATAAGAGTCGACGCCAAATTTTCAAAAGATGAATATACGAAATTTGACGCATAAATCTCAAAAACGAACATAGAACCGATCCGTGTCTTTTCTGTGACGCCCCCGCACCCACGCCAATCCTCAAATCATCTACAATCCCATCATCTCCCTTATTTTTTATCAAAAAAAAAGATAGATTTCCCCTCATACCGGGTGTAAAATATATGAAAATACACATGCAGGAGGAAACAGCCAAATACAATCTACAGTTATGCCTATTGTTGCGATCGTTTTTCCAGATTGGAAGAATACAAGAATGCTTCCACTAACATAAAAATTCAGAATGTTAAAAATACGATAAGAGGTTGATTAAAGTTGACAATGGATACTACTGAAATAGCTGTAAAGGAACAAACGATTTTTCACCATACGGGGAATAAGATCAAGACGGAAGACCGGGATATACAGATTATCGCGAAAATGGAGGAGCCACTGATTGTCGTTCTTGGCAATGTGTTGAGTCATGAAGAATGTGATGAACTCATCCAGCTTTCAAAGGATCGTGTGCAGCGTTCGAAGATAGGGAATACCCGTACTGTCGATGAACTTAGAACGAGCAGCAGCGTTTTCCTTCAAGAAGGCGAACATGACGTTGTGACTAGAGTGGAAAAGAGAGTCTCTCAAATTATGAATATACCTGTGGAGCACGGGGAAGGTCTTCAAATCCTTAACTATAAACCGGGTCAGGAATACAAGGCCCACTTCGATTTCTTCTCGGCGTCATCGCGGCCGGTGAAGAATCCGAGAATCAGCACCCTTGTCATGTACTTGAATGACGTAGAGGAAGGTGGGGAAACGTACTTTCCGAAATTGAATTTCTCTGTCTCTCCGCAAAAGGGGATGGCCGTCTACTTCGAATATTTCTATGATAATCAGGAGCTGAACGACTTGACGCTTCATGGCGGGGCACCGGTTGTCATCGGAGATAAATGGGCTGCGACTCAGTGGATGAGAAGAAAGGTATTTAAATAAAGTAAAAGAGGAGCATCCCGGATGCCCCTCTTTTTTTAGCTTGCCGATTTAATTGGTTTAATAATTCCTGAGTTCATTTTTTTTACGTTCAGCGTGTGGTTGATCATGCCTGTGATGATCAGAAGGATGCCGATCAGGGCGGATCCTGATGGGAATGGAACGGACAGGATCGCCGCTTCCCCCATGATGACGAACAGGATTTGGGTGGACTGGGTCGCTTCCACTGCCGCAAGCTTCCCAGGATGATGGCGGGACTGATTTGTCGCAATGAAGAAAAGTGATGTCGCAATCACTCCTGAGCAGATGGCGACGATAAAAGATTGTGTCACTTGCGACGTGCTTGGTGCCCCCACCTTGAAAAACGCATAGCACCCCAGGATCAACCAGAAGGGAGTACTTGCGATCGTCATCCCCAGCACACGTTGGAAGGTATCAAGCTTTCCGCCGCACACCTCCATCATCTTACGGTTCCCTAGTGGATAAGCAAAGGCTGCGATGATCACAGGTAAGACACCTACGACCATTTCTGAAGGTGACAATCCACCGGCATTTTCCTGCTGGATGAAAAGAACCCCTATTAAAATGATCGAGGAAATGGCCAGTGCTCTTATTTGAATGGAGTGCCTGCGCTTCACCGGTCCCGAAGTATAAAACAAGGGAGCAAGCAAGATGCCAGCGACGATGGTAAACTGCCACGTGCCCGCGACGAGCCAGCCCGGTCCGTACGCAGCCGCATAGGTGATAGGGCCATAAAAGAGCACAAACCCGACAAAACTCCATGTCAGCCACTCAAATGGTCGCTTCCTTATTTCAATCCATACTTGATTTACATTCTTCCTTAAACCTACAATAAGGAATAGGAAGGGGAGCATGAACAGGAATCGCAGGGATGAACTCCACATCCAGCTTCCACCAGCCAGTTCCATTGAACGGTTCAGAATAAAGGTGACGGCAAAGAACATAGATGATATGACACCGAGAGCAAGCTCTTTGATGATGAACACTCCTTTCTGTTTCGTATACTATAGTTTATTTTATATATATTATAATATACTTACATACATTGTCTATAGAAAGAGGTAGGAATATGAACAATGACGGTTTGACGTGGCAGGACCCGGAAAAATTGGCGCTGCATGTGGGAATGACACTGAGACATATACGACATGAGCGGGGGCTTAACCTGCAGGAGATGGCGGCCATGACCGATGTCAGTACTTTGACACTGGGCAAGATCGAAAGGGGAGAGGCGAATCCATCTTTGACGATCATCTGGAAAATCGCGAATGGTTTAGCTATCCCCATATCTGCCCTCCTCGTGGAAAAACAAGAAGTCCAGATCTCCCGGAAAAATGAAGGGAGCAAAGTGATCAGTGCCAATGAGTCCTTGACCTTGGAACCGATGTTTACTTCTTCTGGCTATAACTCATTGGAAACCCACAGGGCCTTCCTGAAACCGGACAGTGAGTACCGTGCCGATGCCCACCAGCCCGGGGTGATTGAATTTGTCACCGTGATGGAAGGAAGGGTACGTGTTAAAGTGCAGGATGACGAATTCGAGCTAGGTCAGTATGACTCGATCAAATTTCATGCGGATAAAGGGCACAGCTACATCAATATGGAATCAACGGAAGCGGTCCTGCATTTTGTGATGATTTACACGGGACGGACAGATTGAAGCTTATCAATGGGGATAAGCTTCTTTTTTTGGCAAAAAGCCTAACGATGTAGGTTAAAAACGGTTTTTTCAAACGTTCTTTGGCTTTTGGATCATTTACATTCAATCTTCGTGGCGGCTGACCCCATCCAATCTAATTAATTGCGTCAGAATCATCCATGATTGCGTCATTTTCGAGGGGAATTGCGTCATTATCAAAGATAATTGCGTCGATTTTATATTTAATGCGTCTCTTTACATGATTTATGCGTGTTTTTGAAATATATGGTAGACACCACCTTTTCCACCACACAAAAAATTCCTTGAAACTTTTCCCACCCCACCGGACTCTAATGAATGACAGGAGGTTAATCAATGGATGTAAAACTTGTAAAAAAAGCAATAAAGGGGAATGAACAGGCATTCGAAAGGCTGATCCACTCAGAAAGTGAGAAGTTGTATCGGACGGCATTTCTATATGTAAGAAATAAAGAGGATGCTCTGGATGTTGTGCAGGAAACGGTTTGTAAAGCATTCACCTCGATATCCCGGTTGAAAAATCCGGAGTATTTCAGCACCTGGCTGATCAAGATCCTGATACATACGGCATACAGCATCCTAAAGAAACAAAACCGGCTCGTGCTGACAGGAGATGAGTTTCTCGATACCGCCATCGTCTCAGAAGAACAGGATGTAGAAGGGCGGATTGACTTGATTACAGCTATGGCGTCTTTGAATCAAAACTATCGAACGGTCATTATATTATTCTATTTCCAGGGTCAGTCGATCAAGATGATTGCTGATACGATGGGTACGCCTGAAGGGACGGTCAAGACGTATCTTCACCGGGCAAAGCTGGAATTGAGAATGCTATTGGAAGGAGTGAATCAGTATGGACAAAAAATGGTTTGAGGAAGAAATGAACAGCATCGAGGTACCAAAAGAAGAGGTTTTTGAGGCGGTCTCAACAGGAATACAAAAAGGTAGAAAACAAAAAGTCCGGAAAAAAACAGCCAAGATAAGTGCCGCTTTTACCACCGCTGCTGCCTCCATGGTACTCATATCGGGCTTCCTATTCGCCCCTGTGAACAATGCACTGGCCAAACTGCCTGTACTGGGCGGCATTTATGAAAAAGTAGGTTCCCAGGTCGGGAAAGAACTCTATTCAAGCGATAAAGTGACGGAAGTTAATCAGGCCGCCACTTCCAACGGTGTCGATGTAATGATTACAAGCACGTATTATGACGGGAACATCATCGGGGTCACCTTCAAGGCGAAGGGTGATGACCTTTCCATTGAACATATGGACGAAGGGAATCGTCCAGTGAACGGTTACAGCTATCACCTCTTCGACGGGAAGGATCAGAATCAATGGGGGTCGGGAAGTTCGGGTCTTAAAAAAGACGGGGATGAGTTCATAGGCTCGATCGAATTTTACCGGGACGGGAAAGAACCGCCGGAAAACTTCACCCTTCCGTTAACTTTCACCCATATGGCCGACGTGAAAGGTACCTGGACCTTTGATGTACCGGTCAAGAGGATTCCATCAGAAAAGATCCAAACAGATGTAAGGACAGAATCGCCCCATGGTGAATTTGAGCTGCAAGTGACATCTGTCACTAAAGGAAAAGCTACGACTACACTGGAGTATACATATTCGGTGGAGTCTGAGAAAGATACGTTAAATCTAATCGTGTTTGATGACCTAGGGAACCGGTTATCAAAGTCCAGTGCAGAGACACTGAATATCAAAGAAGTTGACGGTGATTATCAAAAGACTGTCAGGGAGCTGTTCACTAGTAAACTCAGTGATAATGCACAGTCGCTGAAAGTCCAAGCTGATATGGAGCGAGTAGATGAAGACGGCATCATCTCACTGAAGGATTCACCTCCATTCCAGGTGAAGAGCCCTCGTTTTGGTTATCAGGTCAAGGTACAAGATATCCAAAACGTAAAAGGGAAGGTGACACTGGACTTCACCCTCGATGCCATCAAAGAAAAACAATTCAAATATGACATTTTAGAGAATTTTGCTCAATTCATTCAGGTGATCCCATCAAAAGATATAAAAAGAAATGCAAAGGATGAATTGGATTATAATGAGATGTTGAATCATATGATCAGAAGTGCTAAAACGAAAACAGTGGATAAGGATACTCTCCGTTATCAATCCACGTTTACGTTACCTCAGGATGCCAGCCTTGAGGACTACTCTCTAATTGTTCCATTCGAGACATTGAGCAGAAATGATAAGCCGGTCAAAATGAAACCGTTCGAAATCAATCTGAAATAAAATGATCCACGAAATCCCCGGGCTCCATTCCGGGGATTTTGCCTATTTCTCTCTCAAAAACCAATTGACAACTATTTCAAGCGAATGTTATAGTAATTCAAACAAAATAATACGTCACTCTCTGATAATAGAGGCGCGAGTATGATGAGTATCTTCTTTGAGAATAATGGATTCTGAGAAAAGAAGGGAAAGGCAGATCGCCGAAGCAGAAAATAGCCAATTCTATTTTTTGTTGGGCCAGCATTGAAGAAATGCTGGACTGTCACAATGAAAAAGTTGTGGAGCACTATTGAAGAGATGTTAATACATAGTCTTCATCATGTTTCCAAAACTTTTGATGATAAACCGTATGAGCATCGCTTCATACGGTTTTTTTGTGTTTTTTTAGAGAGAGTCAAAAGGAGTTTAGGATATGAGTACAGTTGATGTAAATGTTCACGGAAATCTTGAAATTGGTGGGATGAGTACGGGTGAGTTGGTGGAAACCTATGGGACGCCTTTGATGGTCTACGATGAAAGAATGATCCGTGAGAATGCGAAGTTGTTCAGGGATGCATTCAATGAAAGTGGTCTGAAGTATCAGGTGGCGTATGCAAGTAAAGCGTTTCTATGTAAAGAAATGGTGCGACTGGCTGAACAGGAAAGTTTATCTCTGGATGTTGTGTCCGGCGGGGAATTGTATACGGCATTGGAGGCGGGATTTCCCGCTGATCGCATTCATTTCCACGGGAACAACAAATCGGAAGAGGAACTCATAATGGCGTTGGAAGCAGAAATCGGCTGTTTTGTCGTAGATAGTTTCCTCGAGCTTGAACTGTTGCATGACCTTGCAAAGGAACGTGAGCAACAGGTTCAGATCCTGATCAGGGTCACACCTGGCGTCGAAGCCCACACTCATGAATACATTACGACGGGGCAGGAAGATTCGAAATTTGGATTCAGCATTTCGAACGGGCAGGCAAGTACGGCGATCCAGCTGGCTATCCGCAAGCCATACTTCTCATTGCTTGGGCTCCATTCTCATATAGGATCCCAGATTTTTGAACGGGAAGGGTTTGATCAGGCGATTCAAGTACTGGCTGATTTCCTTCAGAGAATTCGTATCGAATTTGACGTGACCATGCCGGTGCTGAATATCGGCGGAGGATTCGGTGTCCGGTATACGGAAGAAGACCAGCCCTTGCCGATTCCAACTTATGTGAAATCTATTACCGATAGTGTGAAGAACTATTTTGCAAAGAATGAATATCCTCTTCCTGAAGTATGGGTGGAGCCGGGCCGGAGTATGGTGGCAGAAGCGGGTACGACGTTGTACAAAGTGGGATCAAAGAAAATCATCCCGGATGTGCGTACGTATGTCGCGATTGACGGAGGGATGACGGATAATATCCGCCCCGCCCTATATCAGGCGAAATACCATGCGGTCCTGGCCAACCGTCCACAAGAGGAATGCACGGAGCTTGTGAGTATTGCAGGGAAATGCTGTGAGTCAGGTGACATGCTGATTTGGGATCTGATGCTTCCCCCGACGAATTACGGTGATATACTGGCGGTGTTCAGTACAGGAGCCTACGGGTATTCGATGGCGAGTAATTATAACCGGATCCCCCGCCCTGCCGTTGTGTTCGTGCATGATGGGGAATCACGGGTCGTGATCGAACGTGAATCGTATGCAGATTTAGTTCGGAATGATCGATAAATAGGGTTGGTTTTCCCTTCCTGTTATGGAATGGGTACTAGTTCCTGCCCTGAAAGTCCATAGCTCAAACACACATCTGTATAAAAAAGAAGGCTGCGTCTCATTAGACGCAGCCTTCTTTTTTATCTATTCATAAATCCTCTTCCGAAAGTATTGTAAGTAATGGATGAACCTACCTGGTGGGACACAGGGATAGGTACTCTGTCCTGGTCTGAAGATCCAGATTTGACCCACAAAGAAGCTGCATTGAAGCATACAACCCTCTTTATATCGTCAATCCTCCTCTTTTGAGAGCTGCATCAGAAATTGATGAACCTCATTCGGCGTCATCAAACTTGAATCCTCTCCATCCTCTTTTTTTAATATATTGATTTCATGATTGAGCTGTTCCATTTTGCGATCAAGTAAAGCCGCCTGTGTAGCGGCTTCCTTCAACCCATCCTGAATATGGGAGGGAATCTGCTTTTTATATTTGTAGTAAATTTTATGCTCGAGACTTGCCCAGAAATCCATGGCGATTGTGCGGATCTGAATCTCCACATACACGACTTCCACGCGATCCGTCAAAAAAATCGGAACCTGAACGATGAGGTGAAGGCTTTGATACCCATTGGGCTTCGGAGTCTTGATATAGTCCTTCACTTCCACCACCGTAATGTCATGCTGGGATTGAATCAAGTCCGACACCTTATAGATATCCTCGATGAACGAGCAGGTGATGCGTACGCCTGCAATATCCCGGATTTGTTCTTTCATCTGATCAAAGGAAGGTTTCATGCCCTTCTTTGACATTTTCTTCAGGATACTTTCAGGGGACTTTAGGCGGGTCGAAATGTGTTCGATCGGATTGTATTCATGGATGACCTGGAATTCCTCCCTTAAGATATTGATCTTTGTCCGGACTTCTTCAAGGGCGAATTTATATGAAAGCATGAAGCGGTTCAGGTTCGTTCTCAGTTCTTTAAGGTTAATCTCATTCACGTTGACTGCTCCCTTAGATTGTAATGGTATCAGTATATCCAATTTGCCCCCTCGGCATCTAGTGTGGAAACGTGACAAATATGTATCTATTTTCATAAGTAAGTTGAATGAAATCGAGTAATCACATGGGGACTAGTTCTCTACTCCCGAAAAATAACCCCAATTGAGTATTGGCTGTGCTGAGACTTACAATTTAATTAACCACAGACATACAAAATGACTCCTAGAGAAACAAGCTTGCATCCCCGTATTAGCATACGACTATGTAAACTGGGAGGTGATCACTGACGAATTCATCCTGGTAGTCTACTTAAATATTTTTAGGACTACATACCTTCTTTATTTTTCCCTCAGCAAGAGTCTACTCATATGAATCAATCAACTGACGAAATGAATAGAATAGGAGAATGTTCATGAAAAAGCTTAACGTGAAACCACTTCTTGTTGGATCGATTGCTGCGACGATGATTTCAGGTTCGATGTTCCAGGTGGATGCACTCGGTATCTCTTCCAATGGGAAGGAACTCGAGGAGTCTAATGTTGATAAGAATGAAGTTATCAAAGGGGAACATACCATCACCCTCATCACTGGTGATGTGGTAAAGGTGTCGACCCTCCAAAATGGCAAACAAATCATCAATGTGGAGCCTGCTGATAAGAATGGCGAAGGTGTCCGGGTCATGACCATCAAAGACGAAACTTTCGTATTCCCGAACTCTGCCATGCCTTTTATGGCCGCTGGAAAAATGGATGAAGACTTATTCAATATTACAAAATTGATCGAGTATGGGTATGATGACAAGAATCAAGCGTCTGTACCTGTCATCGTAGAATACAAAGAAACCAAGGCTAAGACTTTCTCAGCAGCTCCGGCCCCAAAAGGATCGAAGAAAGTGAGGGACTTGGAAAGCATTAATGGAGCGGCCCTTTCTGCAGAGAAGAAGCAGGCAGAATCGTTCTGGAAAGACGTCACTGTTCAAAGCGAAAAGAAAGATTCGGAAAAAACACCCCAATTTGAATACGGCGTTGATAAAATCTGGCTGGATGGCCGTGTAGAAGCAGCCCTTGATCAAAGTGTACCGCAAATTGAAGCGGATTCCGCATGGGAGCAAGGTTTTACAGGAGAGGGAGTCAAGGTTGCCGTACTTGATACTGGAATCGACTCGGAGCATCCGGATATAGCAGGTCAGATTGATGATGCTGTAAGCTTTGTACCTGGTGAAGAAGTGAAGGACGTCAATGGTCATGGAACCCACGTTGCCTCTACCGTTCTTGGAACCGGTGCGGGCGATGGAAAACATAAAGGTGTCGCTCCCGATGCCCGATTACTAGTTGGAAAGGTATTGAGTGATCAAGGATTTGGGCAGGATTCCTGGATCATTGACGGAATGGAATGGGCTTCTGAGAATGCTAAAATTGTCAACATGAGTCTTGGAAGCGATATGCCAAGTGATGGGACAGACCCAATGGCAGAAGCTGTGAATAGACTGACAGATGAAAATGGAACTTTATTCGTCATTGCGGCCGGCAACAGGGGCGGGGAAGGTACGATCGGTTCCCCTGGTGCAGCAGATTCAGCCTTGACGGTTGGTGCAGTGGATAAAGAGGATGAACTGGCGTATTTCTCTTCCAAAGGTCCACGCTATGGGGATATGGGGCTTAAACCGGATCTTTCAGCTCCAGGTGTGGGAATCGTGGCGGCTCGTTCCCAATACTCCAGTGGGACCGGAGATTACAAAAGTTTAGATGGTACATCAATGGCGACTCCACATGTTGCCGGTGCAGCTGCCATTTTAGCAGAAAAATACCCTGAATGGGATGGAACGACATTGAAACAAGCTCTGATGAATACGACAAAGAAGCTTGATGGTTACCAGCCTTATCATGTCGGAACAGGACGGGTGGACGTAGCTGCTGCACTGGATACACAGGTTAGGGCAACGGGCTCGGTCTCATTCGGATTCTTTAAATGGCCTCATGATCAAGCAGTTCCAGTAGAAAAGGTAGTGACCTATACAAATGATAGTGAGGAAGAAATCACTCTTGAACTGGAGTCAACCTTTACAAATGCGGATGGAGAAGTGGCACCAACAGGTATGCTGACGGTCTCTGATCAAACTGTTACGGTTCCAGCAGGCGGAACGGTGGACGTGAATGTAGCACTCGATTCCAAGCTTGGAGAATCAGGGTCACGCTACCAAGGATTCCTGACAGCCAAAAAGGACGGAACAGAACTCGTACGCACCACGATGGCAATGGTCAAGGAAGAGGAAAGATATCCTCTTACATTGAATGCAACCGATCGTGACGGATCGAAAGGACAGGCTTATGTCGTACTGTTCAGTGAAAAAATGGAGCCTGAAGTTTTCGCTGTCGATGGTTCATTAGAACTTCGTCTGCCGCCTGGTACGTATTCCGCCATGTCACTTATGGATGTAGATGTGGACACGGATCAAGCAGGTGTAGCCCTTGTTGGAAATCCGGAAGTGAAGTTGAACGGTCCAAAAACCGTCGAGTTGGATGCACGAAAAGCGAAGGAAATCAAAGTAGAGGTACCGAAGAAAACAGAAGCGAATTATCGACGGATGGAGTACCATCAAACCATCGGTGATATGCCAATGACAAGTTTATATTTAATGCCGGTGTGGGTCGATAAACTATATGCCGTACCGACCAAGGAAGTGAAAAGTGGATACTTCGAGCAGCTGACACGCTGGCGCCTGACCAAGCCACTGTTGACGATCAATTTTAACGGAAAAGAATTGGATGATATCCCGTTAGCCGGAAGTACCTTATTGGATGGAAAATATAATCTGTCCACCGTGTATGCCGGAAAAGGAAGCGCTGCAGACTTTGATCGATTAAAGGCAAAAGGAAAGGCTGTCGTTGTGGATCGAAATGCAGAAGTGAGCGTTTCAGAGCAAGCAACAAATGCTGCAGCTGCAGGAGCAAAGCTGGTTATCGTTGTGAATAATGAAGATAAAGAATTCAGCGTATATGCAGGAACTCCGGACTATACAGACAATCCACTAGCTGTTGCAGCCATCAGCAAAAAAGAAGGGGATAAGCTTGTAAAGGCGGTCCGTTCAGGGAATATAAAGCTGAAGGTGGAAGGGAACACTGATTCTCCATACGTGTATGACCTTATGGATGTCCATGAAGGATCCATCCCGAAGGACTTGACTTATGCACCAAAAGGCAAGGATTTAGCGAAAATAGATACGCGCTACAATTCACATATTGAAACGGATGGGGGAGAATTCCGTTATGACCTTCGACCACATACAATGGGTGCGGTAGGTTTCCTTCAAAGGCTTTCAATGCCAAGTGCCCGTACTGAATATGTATCGGCTGTAGAAGGTACAGGCTGGTATCACCAGGCAAATGTACTTGATGCAACGTGGGAGATCCGTCAACCACTCGTTACGTATACAAAAGGACAAAAAATCACAGAAAACTGGTTCTCACCGGTCGTCCGACCAAGTCTTGGACAGGGCTACTGGGGTCCTAGAAGACAAGGGGATTCTCTCCAAATCAATGTCCCTGCATGGGCTGACGCAGGTAAAGGGAACACTGGCGGTACGGAATATAATGTATCTGTCCAAAATCAGACCACGCAATTGTACCGGGGGGAGACATTACTGAAAGAAGGAAAAGGCCAGGCGATTTATGCTTTCGGAATCGCACCGGAGGAACGCACCCAGTTCAGATTCGTTACAGAAGCCAAACGTGATGAAGAACGCTGGAATACATCTACGCGCACGCATACAGAATGGACTTTCTGGACAGAAGCATCAGAAGAATGGCAATATAACCTTCCATTCCTTACACTTGACTACAAAGTGGATACAGATGTCAACGGAGATGCTTTAGCTAACCGTCCGACTAACCTTGAATTATCGGTTGGCAAAGTAGAAGATGCGATTGGCTATGGCAATGTAGAAGGCGCTACCTTGGAAGTGTCCTTCAATGAAGGGAAGTCATGGAAGAAGGTGAAGCTGAACCAGGATGGCGATACATTTAAAGCATCTGTTCAGAATCCTAAGAGCGCAACGAATGTTTCATTGAAGGTTAGCGCGTGGGATGATGAGGGGAATAAGATCACACAAGAAATTATTAAGGCTTATGGGTTGAGATAATTAAGAAGGAAAGATGCCTCGATAAAGTGGAGGCATCTTTTTTTATGTCGCAATAGGAGAGGAACAGTCAATGAAAAAGCAGCCCTCATCGATTTAGAGAAACTGACGGAAATTCAGAGGAAAAGAGGATCCCTCAGGACGGTCATTGAAACTTTTTGAGCACATATCCGTATAGTATAATGATAGATTTTAATGTAATTCGTAACAGGGGGTGTTTCTTTGAAAATAACTACCTATAGAAGCATGACAGAGTCAGGTTTGAATAAAAAAGTGAATAACTTCTTGGAAGATCAGACCATTGAAATAATCGATGTTAAATTTTCAATGACCATATTTGATTACGGAGTTATGATATTGTACAAAAAGAAGGAGCAATAAATGAACAGAGAATTAGAAAGCATTTTCTTCCTGCCCATTTGGATTGGAACATGGATTGAGGAAAGGATTGGACAAGGAGTAAAAGGGGTCATCAGTTACGTGGTCATTTACTTCATTGTAACGTCATTCCTATCCATCATTACGAATGGGATAGAAGTATGGTTCATCAATCAGATGTTTTCCTTTTTCAATACATATCTTTTGTTAGGGATGTTATATGTATTTTTTAATTATTGGAAGAGATCAGAGTAGAAATCCTAACTGAAAAGATATCTAGATTTTCATCAAGAGGGACGGACCTTCATTTGCAAAATTGAAGGTCCGTCCCTCTAAAACATTAAGATAAAGCATCTTGTACATACTTCTTGGTCGCAGCCTGATAAAACCCTGCCTGAACCGTCAGTACGGATATGATCAGGACATTCAGGACAATGTTGAGGTTTTCTTCCTTGATTCCGTCAAAGGTCGATAACATGGTTTTGCATTCTTCATTGATGAATCCATCGATATGCTCGTTGACCGAACCATCCGCCTTCTTTATCGAAGGAAGGGTTTGATGATGGATCTGGTCAAAGACCGTCGCATAGGCAAGGTAAAGATCTGTGGGGTTGACGATGTCATCCGTGCGGTCTTCTATGTTGTTGAACACCAGGGTCAAGATCTTCCGGATGGATTCAAAATCCAGGGTAGCTTTGAGGTCTTCGACGATGAATAGCATGGCGGCTTGTTCGATGGTATATTTTTTTCCCAGCTGCGGGGAACCGATCAACCCTTTTACATCCCGCTTCACCCAGTTCTGGACAGTGCTTTGGGGGAAGTTGGTGAATTCGATCAGATTTCCCAGGGAGACGATCTCATTGAGTGAAAAACCGGTTTCTCCCTTGGACGGCCTGAGGAGTTTTTGAATGATGGGAGGAAGGTCTTTTTCTTTATGTAAATCCGTCCATGAATCCTGAAGCACCTCAATAGGGGACCTGCTGTTTATGCCGCTCAGAGAAAGCAGCAGGTCGGCCATATTTTTACGTGTCAGTATAAACGTTTTCATCATGATTACCCCGTCTCTTTTACAATATCTTCTTTTATACTACTGGTTCGGTCGGGTCTCGTCAATTTCACCTTTTACTTGTATTTTTCCTAAAAAGGACGTATAATTAATTCAGATACAGGTTCATATGAACTTGAAATAGGAGTGAGGAGACAAGATGGGGAAACGTATATTTTATTTCCTTTTAACAAACGTTTTAGTATTACTGACGATTAGTATCATTTTTTCCGTTACGGGAGCAGGGAACTACATCACTGCCTCAGGCGGAATTGATTTCGGCGCATTATTGATCTTCAGTGCGATCATCGGTTTTTCCGGATCATTCATTTCATTGGCCATGTCACGTTGGATGGCGAAGAAAATGATGGGCGTCCAAGTGTTGGATCCGAATGGGACCTTATCTTCTGAGGAACGGGCAGTTGTGGAGAAAGTCCATCGATTATCAAGAGCGGCTGGTTTAGTACACATGCCCGAGGTGGGAATCTACCATTCTCCTGAAGTGAATGCCTTCGCGACGGGTCCTTCTAAGAAACGATCACTCGTTGCCGTTTCGACAGGACTACTTCGTGAGATGGATGATGACGCGGTTGAAGGTGTCATTGCCCATGAGGTGGCCCACGTTGCGAACGGGGATATGGTGACGATGACCTTGCTGCAAGGTGTGGTCAATACCTTCGTCGTATTCCTGGCACGAATCGCCGCATGGATTGCTTCACGATTTGTAAGAGAAGAAATGGCACCAATCGTTCATTTTGTTGCTGTTATTCTATTCCAAATCGTTTTCTCGATCTTGGGAAGTTTAGTTGTCTTCGCTTACTCCCGTCACCGTGAGTATCACGCTGACCGTGGTGGAGCGGACCTTGCCGGTAAGGACAAAATGGTCCACGCCCTGCAAATGTTAAAAGCATACTCAAGTCGTATGAAGGGTGAAGATGACACAGCCATCTCCACATTAAAGATCAACGGCAGACGAAAATCAGCCATCTTCTCGACTCACCCTGATCTGGATGATCGGATCAGTCGATTGGAAGCGAAGTAAGTGGGACTGGGACAGTTTAGAAGTCCCGTTTCGTTATAAATGAAAAAAATGTCGATTCCATTAGTGGAGTCGGCATTTTTTTGATGTATGCCGATATACAGGGCGTTCGTAATCTGTTCACTGTAAATATCTATTCCATCTCCGGGCAGGGGCTGATGTTTTTTTGTCCGGCCGTGACCATTTGTACAAGCTGTGAATATTTTACTAGTAGAAGGGGTGATAGATTAAATGGTAAAAGCTAGTGATTATTTGATAGCTTTAGATGATGGTCATGGGATCGGGACAGCCGGGAAACGTACGCCTTATATCCAGTCGCTTGGCAGACAGATCCGTGAAAATGAGTTTAATGAGAAAGTGACTTTCTTTTTGAAAGTTGAATTAGAGAGATGTGGATTCAGGACTATACTGACCGCTCCGACTGATGAGGATACACCATTAAAGTCCCGTACAGAATTAGCCAATTCTATGAGGGCAAATGCCTTGGTTTCCAACCACTTTAATGCCTTTGATGGAAAGTTCGATGGTGCAGGAAAAGATGCTGAAGGGCATTCTCTTCATATATATTTCAATGATGTACAGGATAGAAGGCTCGCTGAAAGCATTGCGAAGTACTTGAAGCAGGGTACCGGGCAGGTATATCGAGGGATCATTGAGCAGAATCTTCATATGACAAGGGAGTTCAATGGGCCTGCGGTGCTTGTAGAAAATGGCTTTATGGATAATGAGAGAGAAGCGTTACTCATGATCAATGAGGAATTTCAAAGGGAATCGGCAAGGGAGCAGGCTCGTGGGATATGTGATTTTTTCAGCGTACCGTATGTGGCTGCAGGAAACGTTGTGGCACCTCCTGAAACAGATGTCAAAGGTGTGTGGACAATCAGGGATGTTATCGGAAAACGGGTTGAGAGCATATATAGAGGTGCTGAAGGACTGGACTTTTACAGTAAGCCGACCTTCCGTGATACCTACCGTGCAGGCACTTTGAAGTACGGATATGGGTTTCCGGAGATTATACGGAAGCTTAAGGTGGAAGGTGCTTATATGTATGTGGTCAAGAACTCAAGGGGACACGTGTATTATGTAACAGCAGCCCCGAAATTTGTGAAGGTGGAAGGAAGGGGTCAATCTACCGGGGGATCATCACCGCTGCCTTCATCGGGACCTGTCGCCATCGGGGAAATCAGAATTGTGGGGGTGGCGAATGCCGCCATCATACAGGATCGCCCTGATCGGTTGACATCAATGGGCTTGGGTACCATCGCAAAGGACAGGACGATTCCAGTCACAGGATCCCTTAAAGGGAGAAATAGCGGCTCCGGCTACTGGGAAGTTATCTACAACGGCAGGAGAGCTTATATAACCGGAGAATTCGGACGTTATAAAGCCTATTAATATGTCCGGCAATAATGAGGTCCGTCCTTTAGAGCGTTAATGCGTTCTGGGACGGACCTTCGTTGTCATTGTGGATGCAGGAAGGGGAGGAGCCCATATCCCTGTTGCATTCCTCCACTTTTTTTAATAAAGTATAAAGTTAGACAGAAGTTTTCAAGGAGGACCAGAAATTGACGAATATCAAACCAGAAACAATGGTTGTTACGATAGAAGATTTGGATCAAAAGGGCTCAGGGCAGGCTGTGGTCTGGCGGGAGAATGAGCTCGGGAATCCGAAGAAGTTAAGGCTGACGATTCCTCAGACCCTGCCTGGCGAAAAGGTGGAGGTTACGGTGGATCAACCTGATCGCCGTAGACGAAAGGCAATGCCGGATGAAATCCTCGAAGCCCACTCTGAGAGAATCCCTGCACCTTGTCCGCACTTTGAACGCTGCGGTGGATGTGTGTGGCAGCATTGGGATTATGAAGGTCAGTTAAAGCAGAAGACGGATCATGTGAAGCATGCCTTGGAAGAGCAAGGCTTTAATCCTGACCTGGTACGGGATACAATGGGGATGGATAATCCGTGGCGTTACCGCAATAAAATGGAATTTACATTTTCTCCTGAGGGCGCCCTCGGACTGCATGAGCAAGGGAATTTCCGGAAGGTCATTTCCCTTGAAACCTGCTTGATCGCAAGTGAAGAAATGGTGGAAGCGACCATGGAAGTCGCCGATTGGGTGAAGGACCATGGATTAAAAGGATATAACAAGGACGAGCACGAAGGGTTACTTCGTCACTTAATGGTCCGTCAATCGTTTGTAACGGGTGAGCTGATGCTTGGTCTGTTCGCGACTGAGGCTCCTGAAAACTATCAGGAGGCAGTGGACGATTTAGTAGCCCGCGTAGGTGAAAAATTCCCTCAAGTCAAAAGCTTATTATGGCTTGAAAATACGGCATGGGCCGATCGGACGCAAGCAGAAGAAATTCATCTTTTAGCTGGTCGTGACTTCATTTATGATGAAATGGATGGATACCGTTTCCGTCTTTGGTTTGATACGTTTTTCCAGACGAATCCGACACAAGCTCAGAAGCTCGTAGACCTGGCAATTGAAATGGGACAGCCGAAGAAAACAGAGAAGATGATCGACCTTTTCTGTGGAGTAGGAACATTTTCTCTTCCATTTGCAAGCAGAGTCGGAGAACTTGCCGGCATTGAAATTGTGGAAAGTTCGATTGAGTCGGCGAAACGCAATGCTGAAGATAATGGCATCTCAAACACGACCTTCCTTGCCAAGGATGCTCGAAAAGGAATCGACCAAATGCTTGAGAGCTTCGGTCATCCACAGCTATTGATGTTAGACCCTCCACGCTCTGGTGCAGGAGGAAAGGTCATGAGACGAATCGGACGTGCCAAACCGGAACGTATTGTCTACGTATCATGTAACCCGGATACATTCGCGACGGATATCAAGGAGCTTGAACCATTCGGATACACTCTGGATGGTGTTCAACCTGTTGACTTATTCCCTCAAACGGTGCACGTGGAATGTGTAGCGACATTGACACTGAATTCATAAGCGGCGAGGAGAGATTCTTGTCCGCATGAAAGGAAATACCTGACCCTATGTGGGTCAGGTATTTTTTTGTTTATGATGAAGGGGGACGGACCTCTCATTTGCCTCCCAACACAAAATCCAATTGAGGAATAGAGGTCCGTCCCTCATTTCACTGCCCTGGATTTTTTCGGGATGTTCGTCAGGTTCCATTTTGCTCCATTTCCGTTTGGGTCAGAGATGCTCACGATCGGGGCGACTTTGATCATCCCGGAGATGGTGTTTTCGTTGTACTCGAAATCGAAGTAGCCGATGTTCGGGGCGATGTCCTCCCCCCGGAGCCCATAGATTTCCTGAACCTTGGGTTTTTGGATGGCAGGGTTAAAGATGACCTCCAGCTTGTAGCGCGATTCCGGATTGATCCGTTCCACCTTGATCTGGAAATTCCCGTCTTCGTCCACCACCCCGGTACTTTCCGTGACGTATTCCTCACTTTCGTCTCCCTGCCAGTTGATGACCCTTGCGTAGGATTCGAACTCACCGTAATCCTTAAGCCCGGCAAACATGATGCTATCCTCAGGAAGGTTGGATTGGCCTTCTACAATAAGCTCTTTTCCTTGAAGCAGGACCGTTCCGGTTATATCGATCCTGACTCCGGACGGCGCCGCCTGCTTTTGAGGGAGTTCCGTTGCCATCTCAACCCGGCATCCGGTCAGGACAATCAGACTGACAGCCAGAATATACATCAGCCAATTCCTCAATGGAATTCCTCCTTTGAGCGGTTTTTGAACGTAAATGGATCTTCCAGTCGTGATGAGGGTACCGGCTTGTTGGAAGGGGTCTCGTCTTTCCCGACAGGAAGCGTATCCTCAAGAAGAATTTCTTTTAAAAACCTGCTTATCTCATTGATGCAAAAAATCGAAACGGCAAAAAAAGCAAGTGGTGTCAGGACAAGCCACGTATGCAAAAAGACCATTTGAATATTGATGCTCATCGTGGCCGCCCACTCATTCGTATAGGAAAAATATTCAGGTATGTGCTCCATGATCCCAAACTCCTCTGTTTTCAGACCTCCCAAACAAATATGGAGAACCCCAAGTTGAATGAGAAGGTACAGGGTCTGGGATATTTGCTCAGAAAACATGACAAGGGCATGCCTACTGAACTGTGGACGTAAATGGCGCTTGATGATATAGAATCGGGTTGCCCCGATTTGTTTGGATACGGTAACGAAATCATTTTTTAGATACTCCTTCATTTCTTCCCCGATATACATCCCAAGTGAGGGGATCACAATGATGGCGATCACCACTATTTCAATCATCAGAAATCGAAATGAATACATCGCCCCTGTCTCGAAGGCAAACTGGAGTGGGGTGAGAAGAACAAAGGCAATAATTGCAAGTGGGATGAAGTTGAACGTATCCCCGACCCCCTTGATCATCTGTCTCGCCCAATCAGGAAGAAAAGCATACACAATACCGAACGCGAACCCGCCGACCATCCGGAGCAGCGCAATGACTATTGCCGATAGCAGCGTATATTTAGCACCGGCAAGGAGTAAATAAAATAAATTCCGTCCAAGTTTATCACTGCCCAAAGGGGGCATTTCCTCCATTGTATATGGAGGATCCGCGATTACTCTTCCAGAATCATCCTTTAAATACGGCGGCCCGGGTTCGAGTAGCTCTGGATATATGGCCGGTACGACAAAGCTCGCTGAAAGCATGACCAGGAGAAGACCAAGGGGAAGCCAGAACCGGAATGATTTCAGAATTCTCATGAACTGACCTCCTCTCCGGACAGCCATTTTTTAAGTAAAATAGCTCCTAATGTAAACACGATGAAGAATGGTATGTAAATCATCAGCATCCCGATGAAGAAGGCACTTGGCGTATTGCTGGAAACATCGAGGAGCACATTCATAAATCCGTTGATATTAAAAAGAATCTCAATGATCAACAGGTTTGAAAGCATAAGCAGAAAAATCGGTTTGATGTGGTAATAAAAATGAATCCACACATTTCGGAACAAGTGAACCCATACTGTATACGCTTTTGAGAAACCCTTCGAATAGGAGTATTCGACATATGGTTTTTCCTCTTCTTCCCGAAGCTGGAACAAAAAATGCTTCGTTAAAAAAGCAATCGGCATGATCGCAAGACAAATGATCGGGAGCAGATAGATCTTTTCATCCCCAAGGGTGTAGATGTCAAACAACAAAATATCCGTCTTTTTGAAAAACCAGACAATGAAAAGTTGGATAAATACGATAATCAGAACATCCGGAAGGGAATCAAGTGAATCCAGCAAACGGAAGCAGATCTGATATATTTTCTTTGGCAGAAACATAAACAAGTAGCTAACAAGGGAAGACGTGAAGGCAGCAAGAAAAAAGGCCAGGAGTAAGAGCGAGAACGAATAACCGAACAGCTGAAAAAACAACGGATAAATCGGGTAGCTTTTGTAGTCCATTGGATCCCCGATTTTGATGATGATGGAGCCTGGTTGGAGCATTTCACGTCCCATCTCCTGCAGGGTTTGAAGATATTTTCCCAGCATGATCACCAATTCAGTATCATACGCAAGCAGAGACCCGGCCCCGCTGAAAAGGAATAATCCGATGCATGTGAGCAAAAATTGAATGGGAAGACCGAAGACATTGAACTTTCTCAGTAAAAACACCCCCAGAGTCTTTTAAAAATATTATATCTTTAGATTACAATAATTTCAAAATAATTTTAATTTTTACAATAATGTTAATTTACTGGATGTTATTCTCTGTATAGGAATTCGTGCCGGTGAAAATCCTATCAGTAGTGCTACATACGCAGGTGCGATTTAGGACATTAGCCGAGAAGAACGTTATAATGATGGTGACATAAAAGGAACTTAAAAAAATCATAGACGATCTATGGTTTTTTGTTTTATTACGAAAAAAGGAGAGGACGATAATGGGAAATCAAGCAGGTTGGAACCTCGAGAACAGCTATTCCACACTTCCTGGTTCTTTTTTTACAAGACAGGATCCAACTCCTGTTCAAGCACCAAAGCTGATCGTACTGAATGAACGTGTTGCTGAGTCGCTGGGGCTGGATGCAGAGAAACTTGGGGAAGAGGTTTTATCGGGCAACGAAATCCCCGAAGGTGCCGACCCCCTTGCTCAAAGCTATGCCGGGCATCAGTTTGGCTATTTTAATATGCTGGGGGATGGTCGCGCCGTACTGATCGGTGAACAGATCACCCCATCAGGTGAGCGTTTTGATATCCAGCTTAAAGGGGGAGGGAGAACCCCTTATTCCCGAGGTGGGGACGGTCGCGCGGGACTTGGACCGATGCTGAGGGAGCATATCATCAGTGAAGCTATGCATGGACTTGGGATTCCGACTACCCGAAGCTTGGCAGTGGTGATTACGGGTGAGCCGATTTACCGGGAAACAGAACAGCAGGGTGCGATTCTGACCCGAGTAGCGGCTAGTCATCTTCGCGTCGGTACTTTTCAGTTTGCTTCAAAATTCGGAACGGTAGAAGATCTCCGCGCACTGGCTGATTATGCGGTGGAGCGTCACTACCCGGAAGGTATGAAAGCACCGAACCGTTATCTTTACCTGCTAGAAGAAGTAATCAAGCGACAGGCTGCACTCATTGCCAAGTGGCAAATGGTCGGGTTCATTCATGGCGTGATGAACACAGATAACATGACAATCAGCGGAGAAACCATTGATTATGGACCATGCGCTTTTATGGATACGTATGACCCTGCAACGGTCTTCAGCTCCATTGATACCGGAGGGCGTTATGCCTACGGAAATCAGCCTCAAATTGCCGGTTGGAACCTGGCCCGATTTGCTGAAAGTCTATTACCGATTCTTCATAATGATCAGGAAGAGTCGCTGAAGCTTGCCCAGGATGCTGTGATGGAATTTCCTAAGTTGTATGAAGCTAATTGGCTGGACGGAATGAGAGGGAAACTCGGTATTTTCAATGAAGAAGATGGGGACGAATCCCTTGCGAAAGAACTTCTGGGTTTGATGAAAGATAATCGTGCCGACTATACAAATACATTCCGTTCATTAACAAACGAAGAAGAAATCGATCTGTTTAAAAATTCGGAATTTGCTCAATGGAAAGAACGCTGGGAAGAAAGACTTAACAGGCAAGAAGAATCGAAACAAGCAACTCATCAGTTAATGCGAAAACACAATCCAGCTGTGATTCCCCGGAATCACCGTGTGGAGGAAGCGTTGGAAGCTGCTGTGGAAAGCAATGATTACAAGGTTATGGAGCGTTTGCTTGAGGTTCTTGAAAATCCTTACCAGTTATCGACAGAACAGTGCAAGTACACGAAACTCCCGGATCCATCTGCTCGTCCTTACCGAACGTATTGTGGTACATGAAGTATGAACCTGTAGCAGGAAGCCTATAAAGGTTTCCTGTTTTTTTTTGAGTGTAAGAGGACTTTCTCACTGATAAGTCGAAACTATTTAAAGATTGATGAGGAGAAAAAGGAGATAAAGGAGTTTTTCTATTGAACCAAGCATTGCTCGTGATTGATGCCCAGCAGGAATTAATCGAAGGAAATGAAGGGGAACAAGCCGTATTTCAAAAAGAAAGGCTGATTAAAAACATAAATCAGGTCATCCAAAAGGCAACTGAAGTTGGTGCTCATCTCGTCTTTATACGGGATAAGGATGTCGGCGGCGGGGAAGGTGATGGATTCCAGGTTCACAAGGATATCCATGTTCCGGACAATGCCGTTGTGTATGATAAATTAGCGACCAATTCGTTTTACGGTACGCCATTACTAAGCTTTTTAAAAGATAAAAAGGTCGAACATGTCGTGATCATGGGATGCCAAACGGAATATTGTATCGACACCGCTGTTCGGTATGCAACCGTTAATGGATTGGACGTAACCCTGGTAGCAGATGGTCACTCGACAAAGGACTCACCTGCGTTAAAGGCTGAGCAAATTATTCAGCACCATAACAATGCGTTAAATGGTCATTATAATGTGGATCATTTCTCCGACGTCAGACAATCTGGTGAAGAGTTGTTTCAGCCGAAGCATGATTTTTATCGGGAGAAATACGGAATGTAGAATAGGAAAAGCCCATTTTGTCTGGCAGAAAGCAGATGGAATGGGCTTTTTTTGTTCCCGGATTGAAGTGTTTTCTCAAATGGATTCAACCCTGATATGCTATAGTAGTAGCATATCAGGGGCAGGTCCCGTCTTTCTTTCATAATGACAAAGGAGGAACAATGAGAATGTATGATTTAGTTCAGAAAGTACGAGAAGAAAATCCATTAGTACATAATATAACGAACGTAGTGGTCACGAATTTTACGGCCAATGGTTTGCTGGCTATCGGGGCATCCCCGGTGATGGCCTATGCGAAAGAAGAAGTAGGGGATATGGCGAAGTTGGCAGGGGCCCTTGTCCTTAACATTGGAACCTTATCAAGAGACATCATCGATAGCATGATCATCGCTGGTAAAGCGGCAAATGAAAAAGAGGTACCTGTTATTCTGGATCCGGTTGGAGCAGGGGCAACTTTATTCCGTACTGAGATGGCAAGGGAAATCCTGAATGAAGTAAACGTCTCCATCTTAAGAGGGAATGCAGCGGAAGTGGCTCATGTTGCGGGAGAACAATGGGCAATCAAAGGGGTTGACGTCGGTTCAGATGGGGGAGACACGGTGGAATTAGCCCAAAAGGTGGCGGCACAATTGGATTGTACCGTTGTCATAACCGGGAAAATTGATATCATTTCGAATCGGCAAGGTACCTATTCAGTTGCGAATGGTCATCCGATCTTAACGAAGGTCACCGGGACGGGCTGTTTATTATCATCGGTCATCGGTGCGTTCGCAGCCATTGAGAAAGATCCCTTAAAAGCTGCTGTATCGGCAGCTGCTGTATATGGAATAGCAGCAGAAAAAGCAGCACGTGTTACTTCTGAAAAGGGTCCGGGAAGTTTTCAAATTGAATTCATCGATCAACTTTCCTCCATTCGTGAAGAAGATGAAGCACTTGCAAATATAGAGAGAATCTAAAAGGGAAGGGTGTTAGTATCATGACTGTATATAAGGCATTGACGATAGCAGGTTCAGATAGTGGCGGAGGAGCAGGCATTCAGGCAGATTTAAAAACATTTCAGGAGCTTGGTGCCTATGGAATGTCGGTCATCACGGCCGTAACCGCTCAAAACACATTAGGCGTCCAAGGCGTTTATCCTGTTTCAATGGAAGGAATCGTTCAGCAATTGGATGCGATTGGCCAAGACCTTGGACCCCATGCTTCAAAAACGGGCATGCTGCATTCCGGAGAAGTCATTGAGGCGGTAAGTGAACGAATCCATCATTATGGCTGGAAGAATCTTGTGGTGGATCCAGTCATGATCGCAAAAGGCGGAGCCAAACTTTTACAAAATGAAGCCATTCAGGCATTAAAGGAACAATTAATACCACTATCTGCTGTCATTACTCCTAATTTACCTGAAGCAGAAGTCATCACCGGAATAAAGATTGAAACACTGGACGATCGAAAAGATGCCTCTAAGATGCTGATTGAAATGGGTACCAAATCAGTCGTCATAAAAGGAGGACATGCCGATGGCGAGCAGGTGATCGATCTCTTCTATGATGGAACTACGTTCGAGGAAATGGTCTCTCCGAGAATCGAGACGTTTCATACTCATGGTACAGGATGCACCTTCTCGGCTGCGATTACTGCTCAATTGGCGAAAGGGATGGACATCAAGGAAGCGGTCAAGACGGCTAAAGCGTTTATCCGGGCAGCGATTGAAAACCCGCTCGGTATTGGGAATGGTCATGGTCCGACGAATCATTGGGCTTACAATAAGAAGGCATTTGGTGAAAGTGAATGATGGATAAACGAGAACAATTAGTGGATTTTCTTACTCTTTATTTTATTATGGGAAGTACAAATTGTTTGAAAGATCCTGCCTATGTGTTAGAACAGGCAATAGAAGGAGGCATAACCCTTTTTCAATTCCGGGAAAAAGGAGTGGGTGCCTTAGAAGGACAGGAAAAGATGAAACTCGCTGAAAAACTGCAGAAGATTTGTAAGGATGCAGAGATCCCTTTTATTGTAAATGACGATGTGGAATTGGCTTTAGCCATTGAGGCTGATGGGGTTCACATCGGTCAGGAAGACGAAAGGGCAAGTATGGTACGGGAAAAAATTGGTCATAAATGGCTTGGGGTTTCCACTCATACACTTGCCGAAGCTCAGCAGGCGATTGCCGATGGGGCGGATTACTTAGGACTTGGTCCCATCTATCCCACCCTTTCAAAAGACGACACAGTCAAAATTCACGGCTTGGACATCATCAAAAGCTTTCGAATAAACGATATTCCTACACCGATTGTGGGGATTGGAGGCATCAGTTCAATGAATGCCAAAGAAGTCATTGATGCTGGTGCGGATGGGATCTCGGTGATTTCAGCCATATCAGGTGCCAAAAACATCAGAGAAGCGGCGAGAGAGCTGAAGAGAGCCGTTTCGTGAACACTCATTAAAATATGAAAACCGGCCTGGCCAACAATACGTTAATGGAATTAGCGTACTGGGGGTCAGGCCTTATTTGACAATCAATATTTTTCCATTTAAAATATGAATAGATTCATAAATGAACTCGTTCACTTTTTGGGAGGAACAACAATATGGCAGGGTTACGAGAAGATAAAAAACGGCAAACACAGCAGAGCATTATGGAAGCGGCAAAACATATTTTTTCTGAGAAGGGATACCAACAGGCTTCGATGGTTGAAATTGCAAAGGATGCAGGGGTAGGAACCGGAACCATTTATAATTATTTTCCTTCTAAGGGATCACTGCTGCTCCGCATTTTCACAGAAGAAGCGGAGGGGATGAAGGGGGCACTCGATGATCCATACGAGGATGAAGGTGATTTAGTAGAAAGTGTGATTGGAGCCATGCACGGGTTTGCGGAGTTTTTTCAGCACTATCCGAAAGCGTTTTGGCGTGAGCTGTTTCACGTGATGACGGAGGAAGTGGAGGAAAGTATTCGGCTGAGGCAGGGGTTATTTGGCATCGATGAAGAGATGATGAAATGGATCATGTTTATGATTGAAAGCCATTCTGGTTGTTTTCTCGTCAAGGTTGACCCACAGGAAGCGGCATATGCCATCTATAGTGCAGCCATGTCGGATACGATGTTTTACATGTATAACGAATCCATGAGTCACGAAGAGTACAAGGAACAGCTATCGAGGCATATACGATTTTTATTTGAAGGGAAAATAAGATCGGGAAAGAAGGAATGAAGATGAGCATCTTGAGTATCAATGGGGTTCATAAAACCTATCAAAGCGGTCAAACGACCTTTCAAGCACTGACGGATATTCACATACTAGTGGAACAGGGGGAAATTGTCGTCATTCTAGGTCCTTCCGGTTCGGGGAAATCCACCTTGTTGAATGCCATTGGCGGCATTGATGGGATTGATTCCGGGAGTATCAAGATCAATGAGAAGGATATCACCCAATTGAATGATCGTCATCTCGTGGATTATAGAAGGGAAGACGTTGGTTTTGTCTTTCAAATGTATAATCTGATCCCTAATTTAACGGTCTATGAAAATATCGAATTGACGGCGAATATCAGTCGGGAGGCATTGTCTATTCAAGAGGTGATTGATGCCGTGGGATTGTCGGGGATGGAGGATCGCTTTCCGCGGGAATTAAGCGGCGGACAGCAGCAGCGTGTATCGATTGCACGTGCGGTCGTTAAAGCTCCGAAACTATTATTATGTGACGAACCGACAGGAGCTTTGGATTCCGGTACATCGAAAGAAATTTTGCAGCTGATTGAGAAAGTGAATAAAGAGTTTAACACAACAGTCCTCATCATTACACATAATCAGGCGATTAAAAGCATGGCGAAGCGGGTCATCACACTTAAGGATGGAAAAATCGAATCCGACTTTGTCAATGAATATCAGACCTCTGCTGAAGGGGTTGAGTGGTGATGCCTCTTCGAAAAAAACTCTTTCGGACCATTATGGAAAAAAAGGCGCAGTTTTTCTCTGCGTGGTTTCTGATTGTGATCAGCTCCATTGTGTTTTACTCGTTTACCGCGGCTGGAGCGAATCTCATTGATAATTTACAGATGTTTTTTAAGGAGAATAAGGTTGAAGATGCTCAATTCATTACACAAGAGCCTTTGAAAGATATCAAAGGGATTGAAAAACAAAATGGGGCAGATATTGAGGAGAGGTATGTAGCGGATGTTCCATACAGTAAAGATACGACACTCAGGATGTTGGATGCCGCCACTGACGATGTTAATCTCCATTCTGTCGTTAAAGGTAAAAACCTGTCCTCGGAGCGGGATATTTTAGTAGATAAAGGTTTTGGCAACGCACATGATATTTCGATTGGAAACGAGGTTGAACTGGGAGGGGAAACGTTCCGAGTTGCAGGATACATGGCGATTCCTGATTATATCTATCCATTAAAAGAGGAAGCGGGCTTTCTGAAAAATCCTGATGCATTCGGGGTCGCAGTCGTGAAACAATCTGTTTTGGAAAAGTGGAAAGATCATCAGGTATACTATAGCGTCCGCCTTTCAGATGCCTCCCCCGAAGAACTGAAGAAGCAAATCAATCAAACGAATCAGATCATTAAATGGACAGATAAAAAAGATAATAATCGCATTTCCTTCATTAAAGGGGATATTGCCGGTGTCAAGAAGATGGGGCAACTTCTTCCGGTAGGCATTTTGTTCATTAGTATGGTGATCATTCTCATATTATTGTGGCGCTTAATGAAAAAGGAATATGTACAGATCGGCACATTGTATGCCCTTGGCTACAGGAAAAAAGAAATTATCCGTCACTATCTCTCCTATGCCGGGATTCTTGCCGTCTCAGGAAGTGTTGTGGGTACGATCCTTGGGTGGGTATGCTTGCATCCATTGCTCTCAACTTTCGCGGCTTATTATAATCTGCCTGTATTGGAAGTGAAACCACATGTGGGTTATTTGCTTACGAGTTTATTGTTACCACTTGTTCTGTTCATCCCGTTAACCTATTATTTGGTTCAACGCGTCTTGAAGATCCCACCCGTAAGTTTAATAAAAGGTGGGGAACGCAAGGTGAAAGTAAGCAAGCTGGAGAGGTTATTTAAACTTAAGGAGCTGCCGTTCCACCGGAAGTTCGTGATCCGGGAAATCATGCGCAACCTTCCAAGAGCGCTCTTTTTGATCATCGGTGTGATGTTTGCCTCGTTATTATTGTTGTTCGGCTTCGTCACCAAGAATTCGATGGAGTACCTGGTGACCGATAATTTTCAACAAGTGTACGACTATGAGTATAGCTATCTATTCAAAGCTCCACAGACTGACCATCCTGAATCGGGACAGATCGGAGCTGTGGCCCCATTTACCACAGATAAGGAGAGTTTGTCGATTACAGGCCTGAAACCGGATAATACAGCCATTCGATTAGAGGACTCCAGCGGTGAAAAGCTCAAGTTCAATTCAGTCATCATGAATAAGTCCCTCTCGGATAAATTAGGGATTCAAGAAGGTGATTCGATTCATGTGACAAATGAACTGACGGATAAATCCTTTACCCTCACCATTGATCACATCGCAGTATCGTATCTCGGAAGTATGATCTATATGCCTCTGGAGGAATTCAACCAATTAAATGACTATCCTTCAGGAAGTTATACAGAGATTTATTCAAACAAAGAACTCACGCTACCGAAAGAAAAGATCGTGTCGATATCCAAATCATCCGATACGATTGACGGATTCAAGGAAATGATCAAGCCGTTGAACTATGGAGTAGCAGCGATTGCCTTTGTTGCTGCCATCATTGCTGTCATCATCATCTATATACTGATTTCATTATTAATTGAAGAAAATTCATTCAAAATCTCACTCATGAAAGTCATCGGTTATCGGGAGAAATCAATCATGAGCATGATGATAGGTTACAATATTTGGTTTATCATCCTTGGGTATGTGATAGGCATTCCCGTGACGCTCCTGTCGATTTCAGCCTTTATGAATTCGATCACCTCAGAGATGAATGTGACGATTCCCGTAAAGCTGGACTGGATGAGTGTCCTCATCAGTTTTATCATCATCATCACATCGTATTATGTATCCCTATGGCTGAACCATCGAAAGTTGAAAGGGATTTCCATGAAAGAAGCGATTAACCGGAGTACGGAATAGAAACTGTGGGTTGACGTTAAACTGATAAAAGGGTACGAGGCATTAAGAAAGCCACGTACCCTTTTATCGTTATCATTCTAGTCCCTGACAAACAGGACAATAGTACAGCCTTCTTGAAGCTGCCACCGCCTTCTCGATTTCACTTCCACAGATGAAGCAGGATCCACTTTCCCGGTTAAAGACCCAGTGACGATAGCGGGAACGCTTCACTCCTTGTCCTTTCAGTTTCTGTGCTAGGTCGAGATCATTGGTGATCCCACCAGTCTCATACGATTGTCTCACTAAATCCTTGATGCTATGTGCAGCTTTCTTCAATTGCTTCTCTGTGCAGTCAACTGGCCTGAGGGAAGGGTGTATACCAGCAACAAACATGATTTCAGATCGCAAATAATTTCCGATACCTGCTACGAAACCTTGATCCAGCAATAGAATCGACCATTTGCGGTTTCGGAATCGTTTATCCTTCATCCGTTCCATCAGCTCATCTACGGATACCTCTTCGCTTAAAAGATCGGGGCCGACTTTTGAGACGAATGGGTGCCCGGGCACTTCTTCGTCACGAAGAACCTCGATATCAGATGCGCTATAGAGAAGTGCCGATTTATTCTCATTATGTAAGGCCAACCGGAGCTGACGGTTTGTTTTCGGGTAGTTATATGTGTTTCTGAAATACCATTTCCCGTAAAGCTGATTGTGGGAGTAGATGGTGTACCCATTGTCAAAGCGGATGAGCATGGCTTTTCCTTTCGTATCGACCCTCGTCACGATTGACCCCTTTAGCAGATCCCCGTAGTCTTCTAAATGAGGGAAGGCAAAATAAATATCTTCGACGGTTTTATTTTTTAGAGCACGTTCAACGGAATCTGCGGCTCGTCTGATTTCCGGACCTTCTGGCATGGCAGTTTCTCCTTTTTTAGTATAGTTGTTCCCTTTTTTCTTCCCAAAGTAACATTCGGATAGGCTGGGCTACTCATCTATTTCATGGTCTTGACATTATTCCAATATATTGATAGAGTTTTAAAAAATCTACATATTTCTTATCCAGAGAGGTGGAGGGACTGGCCCTTTGAAGCCTCAGCAACAGGTCTGTGAAGATACTGTGCTAATTCCAGCGGGTGACTCAAACCCTGATAGATAGGAGCAATCTTTTATTTGTCGGTGACGCACTCGTTCAGGGTGCGTTTTTTGTTTGTCTACCCATTCCACAATATATTTAGAAGGAAGGGTGTTTTTGATGGAAAACGCAGGACAGAGTTTTAAAAGAGCGATGAAGACACGTCATTTAGTGATGCTGTCACTTGGAGGGGTGATCGGAACCGGGCTTTTCTTGAGTTCGGGGTATACGATTCATCAGGCAGGACCATTTGGGACGATCCTTGCTTATTTGGTTGGGGCGCTGGTGGTGTATCTTGTGATGCTTTGTTTAGGTGAACTTTCTGTCCATATGCCGGAAACAGGATCCTTTCATAGTTATGCTGCAAAGTTCATTGGACCTGGGACCGGGTACACTGTTGGCTGGTTGTATTGGCTGACATGGACAGTGGCATTGGGGTCGGAGTTTACGGCGGCTGGTTTGATGATGCAGCGTTGGTTTCCTTCGATTAGTGTATCGATCTGGAGCGCGGTCTTTGCTGCGTTGATTTTTGTGCTTAATACGTTGTCTGTGCGTTTTTTTGCTGAATCTGAATTTTGGTTTTCTTTAGTAAAAGTGATTGCGATCGTTGCGTTTATTGTGATCGGGGCAGGTGCGATCGTCGGGTTCATCTCTCTCAGTCATTCAGAGCCCGCTCCGTTTTTCTCGAATATCACAAATTCAGGGTTGTTTCCGAATGGGGCATTTGCCATCTTGATGACAATGCTTGCTGTCAATTTTGCCTTTTCAGGAACAGAATTGATCGGGGTTGCGGCGGGAGAAACAGAGAATCCATCCAAATCGATTCCTAAAGCCATCCGCACCACGCTTGTGAGATTGATCATCTTTTATGTAGGGACGATTGTCGTATTATCCGCTTTATTACCGAGCCAGTCAGCCGGTGTATTGGAAAGTCCTTTCGTAGCGGTGCTTGGTCGGATTGGAATCCCGTATGCCGCCGATATCATGAATTTTGTGATCATAACGGCCATTTTATCAGCGGCAAACTCCGGTCTGTATGCTTCCTCCAGAATGCTGTGGTCGCTCTCAGATAAGCAAATGATCTCACCGGTTTTTGCCAAATTGACTGATCGGGGAGTCCCTCTCAATGCGATAGTTTGCAGCATGCTGGGAGGGGGGCTGGCATTGCTTTCAAGCATCATTGCACCGGGGACGGTCTACATCGCATTGGTGTCGATCTCTGGCCTTGCGGTAGTAATCGTGTGGATGAGCATTAGTGCTGCCCAATTTCTATTTCGAAGACAGTACATAAGGGAGGGAAACGACGTGAAAGACTTGACTTATCGGACGCCGCTCTACCCACTCGTTCCCATTGCGGCATTTCTGCTTTGTCTAGCTTCTTGTATCGGCATTGCCTTTGATACCACTCAGAGGATAGCCCTTTATTGCGGGATCCCATTTATAGCCCTTTGCTATGGAAGCTATTATCTAACACAATACATAAAGAAAAGAGGAAGAGGTAATGTCGAATCAACTGAAGCTAAATCCCATTGATGCTATTTTACAAATACATTCCCAACTGATTATAGATGGAGCATTAGCCACAGAGCTGGAATCCCATGGCTTTGATTTAAACGATCCCCTTTGGTCTGCCAGTATACTCCTTGAAAAACCGGAAGCGATTGAGAAGGTTCATGCTGATTATTTCCGTGCAGGAGCCGATTGTGCGATTACAGCCAGCTACCAGGCGACGGTGGATGGTTTTCGAAAGCGAGGTATAGAGAAACCTGAAGCTCTGGAATTAATCAAGAAAACGGTTACTCTCGCCAAACAGGCCCGAGATGACTTCTGGAAGGAAGAGAAGGGAAATTCGAATCGGCCGAAGCCAATCGTTGCAGGTTCTGTAGGACCTTACGGGGCATACCTTGCTGACGGTTCTGAATACGTGGGGAACTATGGAGTAAGCGATAAACAGTTAGCAGATTTCCATTTTCCGAGAATCCAGGCATTAGTGGAGGCGGGAGCTGATTTGTTGGCATTCGAAACCATCCCGTCCTTGCAGGAAGCAAAGGTACTAGCTTCACTTCTGAAAGAATTTCCCGATACCTGGGCCTGGCTGTCTTTTTCATTAAAGGATGGAGAGACGATAAGTGATGGAACGGGGATTGAAGAGTGCGCGCGTGTGTTCAATGACGATGAACAAATCGCTGCAATTGGTGTGAATTGTGCACCTATACCTGCGGCCGAGAAGGCGATAAGCGTATTAAGCAGAAACACTGACAAACCAATCATCGCGTACCCGAACTCAGGTGAGACTTACAATGCTGAGACCAAAACGTGGCATGGGGAGAAAGGGTGTTGCGCGTTTGATGAGGAATCAGTAATTTGGTACGAGGCAGGTGCTCGTATCATTGGTGGATGCTGCCGGACGGATCCTGGTCATATTGAGGCGTTGGCGAAGAGGTGGAGGTAGGCAATAATATTTAAATGCAAAAGCCCAAGTGATTCAGTCACTTGGGCTCTTACATCATTATCGCTACTATTATTTAATAGAAAACGTCTCTTTAATCAGCAAGTCCTCAGGTGATTTCCCAATTCGATCTTGATGGAAGTAATCTCTGATGACTCCATCCTTTAAATAGTTGACGATTGAGACCATTGTCATACCTTGATCTAAAGCGAGGTAGGCTTGTGTCACTTCTCCCGTTTCCACATTGACTGAATCAAGGAAGCCATATTTACCATACATATCGAAACGTTTCAACGCCTGGATGTTTTTGAATGCTTCCATCGGTGCGTATTCAAGTGCCAGGAATGTGGCATGTGGAGTGACAGTGCCATCTGACTTATAGCCGTCCATACCCAGAGGTGTAGCGGCAAATTCTGAATAATTATCCGGTGTGGCTGCTGGTGACATGCCCCAGGCTGCATACCCTTGTTCTTTAGCATATTGAATCTGGATGTCTACATGACGCTTATTGTTCAAGCCGAGTGCGTTCTTCCCGAGTTCTTTTTCCTTCAGTACAAGCTGTGGCATCAATGCTTCAAACATGCTTCCTCCCCAGCTTGGTACATATTTAGTGCCCTTGTAGCTGTAATGTCCTTCGAAGACATCTACGCCGTCATATGTTTCTGTATATCCTTCAGGAATTTGAGCCTGCCAATCCCAGCTTTCTGGCATGGTGCGGAACATTCTCCACCAGTGCTCTTCCGGTACGTCCTCTTTCCCGATCGCGATGTAGCTTGCCACACGTGGTTCCGTATAAAAGGCACCGTAATGGTGAGAAGTATAGCTCTCGGTTGCTACATCATATCCGCCACGCATTTGTCCTACTTCCGGGGTGTAAAGAGTGGAATAATCCATGTCCTCTACTAATGCGTGAGTTTCTTCATAGAGTTCCGGATACGCTTGTCCCACTACAATGAGACCTGCAGACAGCCATCCATTATCTACCGTTGAGATGAATTGACCCCAATCCGTCATAAGCGTTGCATCTTCTGTATAGTACCAGTTGTAAAATAATCCGTTCCATTTTTCCATATCTTTTAATGAATTCAACGTCTTTTCGATGTTGGTCACGGCTTCTTCACGTGAGATCAGGCCGACTTCCTCAGCTGAAATCGTACTCATCATATACATGGCAATGTTCGTTGGGGAAGTGAATTTCTGGGCATTGATCTCCCCGTTATCCATACGGACGGCATCATAAGTGAGTCCCGTTTTTTCATTTGTAAAATCCTCGAAGTATCGATAGGTATTCTTTGAAATCGCTTTCAATTGTTTGGATAAAGCGATCTCTTTTCCTTTGGTTGTGTGCTTTGCAGAAGCCGAAGCAGGGAGCGTGGCGCTGACGATAAGCAATAAAGCTAAAAGCAATGAAAAATATTTCTTCACATTTGACACTTCCTTTCATTTTGGTGAAACGTTTCGATTAAAAGTATACAAGAGTGATCAATAGACGTATATCACTCAATAGTAACAATTATCTGAAAATAACACGTCGGTATGTGACTTCTTTTTTGAGTCTTTTATACCAGTATCCATCGGCAGGTAAACTCTAAATACAGACTCTGCCACCAACTCTAATGTGATACTGTATTGGGTGACTACCTTCTTTTTTTGTCTACAGTGTTAATGATTTTTATTAAAAAAAGGATATTTTCCCATTATGTAGAAAGTCATAGATACATAGTCAATAGGGGTGAGCAGGATGCAGGGGTTTGATTATAAAAACTACGACGGTTTAGGGCTCGCAGAGTTAGTGAAGAAAAAAGAAGTTCATCCTAAAGAATTGGTTGAAGAAGCCATTAAAATAATAGAAGCCAACAATCCGAAGTTGAACGCAGTGATTCACAAAATGTATGAACAGGCGAGGGAGGTTGCAGACAAAGAGCTTACTGGAGCATTCGCCGGTGTACCAATGCTATTGAAAAATATCACTCAGGAAATAGAAGGGGAGCCTATGACAGCAGGTTCAAGATCACTTCAAACCTACCGAGCGAAGACAGATGCAGAGTACACCAGGAGATTGCGTGAAGTAGGTGTGGTCATTCTGGGACAAACGAATGTGCCTGAATTTGCTTTAGTGGCTATTACAGAGCCTTCACATCACGGTGCGACAAGAAATCCGTGGAATTTGGATTATACGCCTGGAGGTTCAAGTGGCGGTTCAGCCGCTGCGGTAGCATCCGGCATTGTTCCGATCGCGGGTGCCAACGATGGTGGGGGATCTATAAGGATCCCGGCTGGCTATTGCGGGTTATTTGGTTTGAAACCGACGAGGGGAAGAACACCTGTTGGTCCAACCTACGGAAGAACATGGCAAGGGGCCTCTGTTGAGCATGTTTTAACCCGATCAGTCAGGGATAATGCTGCCATGCTGGATGAATTACGAACGTATGAAAAGTCTGCTGCTTTTTATGCCCCTCCATTTGCAGGGAGATACTTGGAAGCATCACAAACCCCATTGGGCAAGAAATTAAGGATTGCCTATTCCACAGCTTCTCCCATAGGCACTGAAGTACATCCCGAGTGCGAGAAGGCTGTTGTGAGAGCTGCTAAATTACTAGAGTCCATGGGCCATTATGTGGAAGAAAAAGAGGTGCCGGTGGATGGACACAAGATTGCGAGAAGTTTCTTAACAATGTACTTTGGTGAAACCGCTGCACTGTTAACTTCGTTGGAAGAAGTGCTGGGACGAAAAGTTACTTACGCTGATGTGGAACCCTCCACCTGGCTCCTGGGATTGATCGGAAAGGTCACTCCTGCAGAAGAATTTATCCTGAGTATCAGGGAGTGGGACATAGCAGCTTATCAAATGGAAACATTTCATGAAACGTATGATTTCTACCTTACCCCTACAACAGCTTTTCCACCGGCCAGGATAGGAGAACTGGAACCGACCCAATCAGAGAAATTCCTGATCAGTTCAATAGGGAAATTGGGACTCAGGAGACTGGTGAAAAAGATTGGGATCGTTGATCAGATAGCACAGAAGAATCTGATGCGTACCCCTTTCACGCAGTTGGCCAATTTAACAGGACAGCCGGCCATGTCACTTCCGATACATCAGACTTCTGAAGGGCTGCCGGTCGGAGTCCAGGTGATGGCAGCAAAAGGCAGAGAGGATCTGCTGTTGCAATTGGCTGGAGAGATTGAGAAGTCCGAGCATTGGTTGCAAATTGAGAAAAACCCTTTATTCTAAAAAGGGGAAAGGGGCTTTCCATGTCCCCTTCCCCATCTATCTGACCTACTATTCAATCATCCCGACTATCCTCTCACAAATCTCATGGGTAACCAGTGAATCCTCAATCGATGGGTCAGGGGTTGTACCATTTTCCACACAGTCTATGAAATGATCCACTAAATCATAAAACCCACGCTTATATAAAGTATGCTCCCAATCTCCAAATGAAGAAAGGCTGACTTCTTTATTATGATAATGAGTCGTTTCAACGAGACTGTTGACGACATATTTATGATGACCTGCCGAGTACTCGATGATTTCTTCCGTCACACCGCCGTCCCGGTTCATGATTCCGACTGAGGTGCACTCCTCGCCGATGAGCTGGACGACTAAGTGATGGAGCATGTCATCTTTTATTAAATGCTGAACCTTTACATCCTGGACCTCTGTATCCATTAAGAATCGCAGCGTATCTACAACATGGATGAAATCTTCTACGACGAACCTTCTGGCGTAATCAGGTAAAGCGTATCTGTTTTTTTGCATAAGGAGAAAGCTGGGTTTGCCATGCTCTCTCAGCTCTCTCACTTTTGGTATGAATCGTCTGTTGAAACCAACCATGGCGACTTTGCCATTTTCTTTAGCGAGCTGGACGATTCTTTCGGTTTCGTGAATGTTCAAGGAAATCGGCTTGTCTATGTATACGTTGACCCCATTCTAGAGCAGTTTTTCCGTTATTTCAAAGTGGGCTTCTGTAGCCGTACTTACAAATGCTGCGTCAATATTGGTAGCAATCAACTCTTCAATACTCTGAACCTTTTCCTGGATGCGATATTTATGTGCAAGAGCATTTAGAGTTTCGACATTCCTTGTGCAAAGCACGAGTTCGATTCCTTCTTTTTCAGAGAGAACTGGCAGGTAGGCTTTCTTGGCGATATCTCCTAATCCTATAAGTCCGATTTTCATGTTTTTCACCCCGTTGTTTTTTGTTTAACGTTCTTTCATTATAGTATTCTCAATTTATATATCAAATCTAAGGCTGTGCAAGATGCCCATTATGTTGGGTTGGTTACCCTAAAATACGAACATTAAATATGAATAATTGAATAAAATTCGTATTTTGTGTTGATTGTTTAAATGGAGTTTGTTATATTAACACTGTACTAATTACATATCATTACTCGTATATCCTCGGTAATATGGTCTGAGTGTTTCTACCTGGTTCCCATTATAAGAACTAGACTACGAGTTGAAGTATTCGGTTTTTCGGTTTTTTGCCGTTGCCATTTTGTGATGGGCATTCCCATCATTCACGTATACTTTAACTTCAAAGGTCTGGATAGTAGAAAACACTCTACATGTTCTAGATCTTTTTCTTTTGGGCAAAACAGCGAGATATCACCATCTAGAAAAAAACGAAAAAGGAGAGATTTTGATGAAAAAGAAACTGGCTTTATTTGTATCATTATCCGTACTCGCATTATCCTTATTTACTGGGTGCAGTTCCACTTCTCAGACTGCAGCTAAGGAAGAAGAGGCAGAGAGACCCATTATGATTCAAGGTCCAATGCCTATTGAAGCTGAAAAATTTGCAGGTAAATTAGAAAATGTGAAAGAAGAAAAATCGGGATCATTTGTTTTTTACATAGGAACGCTTGATGATTATCCTGTCATCGTTGCCAAAACCGGTAAAGGGATGGAAAACACGGCAGCGGCTACTGCGGTAGCCATTGAGAAATACGATCCGATCGCCATCATCAACCAAGGAACATCAGGTGGACATGACCCTGAACTACATGTATTTGATATCGTATTAGGAGAAAGAACCGTTAACCTGGGTTCATTGAAAACAGCTGACAAAGCTGATAACGCAGGAATTGATCCAACCGTCTGGAAGCCGATGGACTTAATGGCCTCTGAAGGCAGTGCGGGTGAAGACCCGAATGCTGAGAAAATCCGATACTACGATGGAGACGAGGACTTACTCCAAGCTGCCAAAGCAGTAAAGGATACATACACCGATGGAAAGATCGTCGAAGGTACCATCGGTTCTGCCGACGTGTGGAATAATGAAGTGGACCGAATTCAATGGTTCCATGAGAAATACGGTACTTCTGTAGAGGAAATGGAAGGGGCTGCAGCAGCACAGATTGCAGGTGCTTATGATGTAGCGTTCCTGGGAATCCGCGTACTGTCCAATAACAAGACAAATGGTGGAGCATACAACCCTGAAACCGCATCTTCGAACCAGGAGTATGTCTATGAAGTGGTGAAAGAGTATATTTCCATGATGGAAACTAAATAAACTAAGGACCTGACCCCGGTGAATGAATGCGATGGCATGCCGGGGTCAGGTCTTTTTTTATGATACAATGGTCTAATGCAACACATCATTTTTATCATCACACGGAGTTGATCATAATAGAAACGAAAAAATATATCTATCATTATTCTTGGGAACCGAACGAAGAATCCTTATGTGCCTTGGAAAGAAGAGTGTTATTCGGAAAAAGTTCTGAATCTAGCATTCTGGAAAGTTCAGTGAAAATAGATCCCAGCAGAAGTCCATTTATTCGAGAGAGACTCGAGATTATCTGCGAGGGGAATGAGTTTGAAGAATTACTTGAAGAAATAGAAAAGTTAGAAGCACTTGATGGGTTCAAAGTCGTTTTTGTTCAAAATCTTGATGCGGATCGAGTAGGCTTTAAAAAGCTTCGCAAAATTGAAAAAGAAGTAGGAATGCATCTGAAAGGTGAAGCAGAGTTAGTCGATCCGGACATTTGGTTCGGGGTGATGAAGACCAATGATCGCTGGGTGTTTGGCAAGTATGTGAGAAATGAAGCAGTTTGGCTGCACCATGTGAAAAAGCCGCACAGCTATTCGACGGCACTCAGTACTCGTGTGGCAAGAGCTGTTGTGAATATCGCAGCACCGAATACTGAAGGAATCAAAATGATCGATCCTTGCTGCGGGATAGGGACGGTCCTTGTGGAGGCACTATCCATGGGAATCGATATCGTCGGGAGTGACCGCAATCCTTTGATCCTCGATGGAGTGAAAGAGAATATCGCTCATTTTGGATACAAAGGGGATGTCTCTTTAAAGGATATTAACGACGTAACGGACAGCTATGATACAGCTGTGATCGATCTACCCTACAATCTTTGTTCAGTTATTACAGATGACGAGCAGCTTGAAATGCTCCGCAGTGCGAGACGATTTGCAGCGAAGGTCGTGATTGTTACCTTGGAAGATGTGGATGCGAATATTGAAAAAGCCGGCTTTGAGATTGTGGATCGTTGTGAAGTGAGTAAGGGAAGATTTGTACGGCAGATCCTGGTCTGCAAATGATAGTGAATTGAGAGAGTGTGGAAGGTTGTTTCCATGCTCTTTTTTTATGGGAACCCCAGGTACTTTGAAGTACCTATCCCACAAAAAAGTACCTACTTCTCAAGCTCCCTTCCATCGTCCATACTATATCCATGTTCTTCTCATGAGGACCATTCATTTTATGAAAAGGAGAGTGTAGGTATGAGCGTCAAATCTATCACTTTAAATAATAATATAAAAATGCCTGAACTGGGATATGGGGTTTTCCGTGTGGATGACGGCCCGAAGCTTGAACGAGCTGTTCAGATTGCCATCGAAATGGGGTATCGCAGTATCGATACAGCAGCGATTTATGGGAACGAAGAGAGTGTCGGCAAGGGCATCAATAAAGCGATTGAAGCTGGACTTGTGACCAGGGAGGAACTGTTTGTCACGTCAAAGGTTTGGAATGACGGCCTATCCTACGATGAAACGATAGCGGCTTACGAAGAAAGCTTAGAGAAAATGGGGCTCGACTATCTGGATCTTTATCTGGTTCACTGGCCAGGAAAAGAGAAGTACATGGAGTCCTGGAAAGCTCTTGAATCACTTTATAAGGAGGGACGGATCAAAGCGATCGGTGTGAGTAACTTCCAAGTTCATCACTTGGAACACTTACTACAGGGTGCTGAAATCACGCCGGTTATTAACCAGATTGAATTCCATCCCAAGCTGATTCAAACGGAAGTTAGAGATTACTGCCGTAAGCACAATATTCAAGTTGAAGCGTGGTCTCCGCTTATGAATGCAGAGCTTCTAAACAATGAAACCATTAAAGGGATTGCTCAGTCCCATGCTAAATCACCCGCTCAAGTGATACTGCGCTGGGATCTCCAACACGGAGTCATCACAATTCCAAAGTCTATGACGGAGTCCAGAATTCAAGAAAACATTTCTATATATGATTTTGAATTAACTTCTGAGCAAATGAATCAATTAGATGCATTAAATGAAGACTTCCGCAGTGGCCCGGATCCTGATGAGTTCGATTTTTAATCAGTGAATAGTACAAAGGAGGAAGACCTGAAGAAAAACTTTGGGCCTTCCGCTTTATTTTATCTATAGCTGATACAAGAGTATTGAAGAACTTTTTATTAAAACCTCTCTAAAAAATCCCCCAAACAAGAATATTTTTCTAATCACAAAAAATAATATAACCAATTGGAAGCGTGAAGAAAATAGTGTGAATCCAGCAATATCAAGGGTTTGAGCAATTATGGGCTCATGACAAATTCTCCCTTATGACATTTGTCATACCCAGCATATGACACCTACTACTAACACGATGATATCGCTTATCCTATAATGAATCCAACGCCTTAAATGAAGGGAATTATGACATGACAAATATAAAAACGTTGAAAAAAGAAGTTGCTCCTTATGAAAAGTCAACAACAAAGGAAAGTGTATGGCAGATCATCAACACGCTGGGGCCATTCTTTCTATTATGGTTTCTTGCGTATCAAAGTCTTTCAGTATCTTACTGGCTGGCACTCGTTCCAATCGTGATCGCTGCAGGGTTCCTGACAAGAATCTTCATTATCTTTCATGATTGTACCCATTTCTCTTTTTTTAAAAGCCGTCGTGTAAACCGAATCGTCGGAACAGTTATGGGTGTGTTGACGCTATTCCCGTTCGATCAGTGGGGACATGATCATGCTGTCCATCACGCGACAAGCGGAAACCTGGATAAGCGTGGAACAGGTGACATCTGGACGCTGACGATTGATGAATATTTAGCAGCACCTCTTAAGATTCGTTTAGCGTATCGCTTTTACCGCAATCCGTTCGTTATGTTTGTATTAGGACCGATTTATGTATTCCTTTTGAAAAATAGATTTAACCGTAAAAATGCACGTAAGAAAGAACGTAACAACACGTATTTAGTGAACGTGATCATTGTGTCCCTTATCGCACTTCTATGTGTAACACTGGGCTGGCAGGAATTCCTCCTTGTACAAGGATCTATCTTTATGGTTTCAGGATCGATCGGTATTTGGTTGTTTTACGTTCAGCATACGTTTGAAGACTCGTATTTCGAAGAAGACAAAGAATGGCAATATGTGCTGGCGGCTGTTGAAGGAAGCTCATTCTATAAGCTTCCAAAAATCATGCAGTTCCTGACAGGTAACATCGGTTACCACCATATTCACCATCTAAGTCCAAGAGTACCGAACTACAAACTCGAAGAAGCACATAAAAACTCAGAGCCATTACAAAAAGTACCAACAATCTCACTTCTGACAAGCTTAAAATCATTGCGATTCAAGCTTTGGGATGAAGAAAACAAAACGTTTGTAAGCTTTAGAGGCATTAAGTCCCTGGATAAGTCAAAATCAAGAATTTCAACTGGAGCCAAACCTGAATTATAATCCTGACCGACTCTCCTTATGAACGCTTCATATAAGGGGAGTCTTTACTTGATAAGGCCTTTAAAAGGAGTGAACCTACATGATTCGAATCGTCATTGCAGAGGATCAGGAATTATTGCGTGGAACCCTGACCTCCATCCTCAACCTGGAAGAAGACATGGAAGTAGTCGGCCAGGTAAAGGATGGGCAAGAAGCACTCGCCCTTGTCCACCAATTAAAACCAGACCTCTTTATCATGGATATTGAAATGCTTGAGAGGGACGGACCTCTGGAAGCTGTGAAGACAGTGGGATGTCATCTGCTTGTTTTGACGACATTTCCGAAAAAGGGGTATTTAGAGCGGGCTCAACAATTCGATGCAGGCGGGTACTTATTAAAGGACAGTCCAAGTGAAGATTTGACTGCCTCGATTCGCTGTATAGTGGAAGGGACGCGGGTCTATTCTCCGAAATTAATCGAAGAGGTTGAGGAGGCCAAGGAGTCTGGTTCATTCCACATTTCCCACCCGCCTGGCCAGGTGAAGAACTATTTTACAATGATCATGAATAAGATGAAGTCACCGGCAGGGTGAATTTAAGGGGTCTGCCTCCCATGCGGTTTACGCAGTGGGGGCAGACCCCTTTTTCAATTTACATGCTTGAGTTAAATCACAACTTTTGAAATAATTGGTGTGAGCAATAGGGTTCTCTTAGTTAAGAAAAGGAGAGCCATACGTTTCTACTAAAGCAAGAGGTAATCCTGTACATAAAAGGTGAGATCTGTGTTATGAACTTTGAGGTTAGAAAGCCTGATAAGAATTTGAGACCGTGGATTGAATGCTACTGGAATGTAGAGTTGCACACGGGGACGGAAGACAAGACTGAATTAATCCTGCCCAACGGAAAGATTGAAATGATTTTTGCACTTGAAGGAAACTATAAAGTGATGAATCGGAGAACCAGCAGCGTAAATCAATCTTGGTTGTCGGGGTGTCACTATGAACCTTTAGTAATCAATTACCGGGGGAAATCAAACTTAATTGGCATACGTTTTTATCCACACGGGATTTTTCCTTTTTTAGAAATCCCCATCGGTGAAACGGTCAACCAGGTAGATCCCCTCCATTCCATTTGGGGAGTTTTTCAGGAGGAAATGTATGAGGCCCTATACATGGTAAAAGAAAACGCAGAGATTTATCCCCTTTTAGATCAGTTTTTGATTAGAAAAATATCTGAAAAGAAAACAAGACAATATAAAGTCATCACTTGTATCGTAAATCAACTGAAAGTGAACCCTAATCAATCGATTCCGACACTGGCAGATTCCTTAGGTTTTACTCAAAGACATCTTACGAGGATCTTTCATGATCACACAGGTGTGAATCCGAAGCTGCTGGCTCAAGTATATAGGTTTGAAAAAGCCTATTCGTCTCTCAATTCCCATTCTCATAACGATGTGGCAGGTTTGATTTCTCAGCTGGGGTATTATGATCAGTCTCACTTCAATAAAGAATTCAAACGGTTTTCCGGAATGTCTCCTGGAGAATATAAGAGAAGGGCATCCGGATCTGATAATTTTCTTTCATAAAAACATGTCCATTTTTTACAATACATTTCCTCGTCATGTACCTATAATGGATGAAGGATATACATAGTGTGCAGGAAGGAAGAGGAAAATGAATATGATAGCTCAATCAGCTGAATCGATTAATTACTTAGCGGTATTTGTAGCAGCACTATCTTCTTTTGTAATAGGGGGTTTATGGTATTCCCTCCTATTCGGAAAAGCTTGGATGGTGGAAAACAATTTTGATGAAGAAGACCTAAAGAATGGTCACATGGGGAAAATCTTCGGTGGTGCATTTATCCTCTCACTTATAATTTCGATTGTATTGGTACTGTTTCTAGGTCAGGACAGAAACGGGATGATCGGGGCTTCTGCAGGGTTCACGGCAGGGCTTTTCTGGGTGGCGACCGCGATGGGTATCACCTATTTATTTGAAAGGAAATCAATTAAACTTTTCTTCATAAATGCCGGGTATCATGTTGTGACCTTTACGTTGATGGGGTTCATCTTAGGGGTATGGAGATAGGTTTACACAGGTAAAAAAACGGGGGCACCATACGTTTCGTATGGTGCCCCCGTCCGAATGATTACCATTCCTTCGGTTCGTAATCCAAATCTTGAAACAGTCGCGTTTTCTCTTTCTTAGAAAGGTCGCGCCATTGTCCCACAGGGAGATTCCCCAGTTGAATATTCATTATGCGCGTGCGCTGCAATCTGTAGACCTCATATCCAAGGGCTTCACACATGCGGCGGATCTGTCGGTTCAATCCTTGGGTCAACGTGATTTGGAACACGTATTTTGACACCTGCTCCACTTTACAAGGCAGGGTTTTCGTTCCAAGAATCTTAACGCCCTCTGACATCTGCTTTAAGAAATCCTCTGAAATCGGGCGGTCAACAGTGACGATATATTCTTTCTCGTGTTGATTTTCCGCACGAAGGATTTCATTGACGATGTCCCCGTCGTTCGTCAGAAGAATCAAGCCATCTGAATCTTTGTCCAGTCGTCCGATATTGAAAATTCGCAGGGGATGATTGACGAGATCCACAATATTCCCTTTGACGCCCTTTTCAGTTGTACTCGTAATCCCAACAGGTTTGTTTAATGCAATATACACATTATTTCTTGCTACCCTGACAGGGGCTCCGCTAACCTTCACATCGTCCCCGGGATTCACTTGATCACCAATCTTCGCAATCTTCCCGTTGATGGTCACTCTTCCTTCAGTGATCAATTTATCTGCACCGCGCCTCGATGCCTTTCCAGCTTCACTGATATATTTATTTATTCGCATATTCAACACAACCTTACACTCATAATGACTATACTAAGAATATCGGACTGGCACTATATTTTCAAGGAGTTCCCTAATGAGATCCCTCTCAGATATGCAAAACCAACAGATACACAATTTTTTCAAAAAAACCCCTTTACATTCACGCAGCGTCAACCTGTAAAGTAAGAATTGTCAGGAGGTGACACCATGGAATATACCGTCAAGAAACTTGGAGAGATTGCTGGGGTGAGCACGAGGACCCTGCGCTATTATGATGAAATTGAGCTTCTGAAGCCGGCCAGAACCAATTCGTCAGGATACCGGATATACGGGCAAAAGGAAGTCGATCGCCTGCAGCAGATCCTCTTTTACAAAGAACTTGGTGTAGGACTGGACGAGATCAAGGATATTCTTGATGATCCTGCCTTTGACGCAACAAATGCTTTGATGGAACACCGAGGAAGACTATTGGCTAGACGCGCGCAGCTTGATCAATTGATTGCAAATGTAGATAAAACATTACGTGTAAAGGAAGGGAGAATCACTATGTCGGATAAAGAAAAGTTTGAAGGGTTCAAGGAGAAAATGGTGGAAGAAAATGAGAAAAAGTACGGAAAAGAAGTGCGGGGAAAATACGGCGATAAGGCAGTGGACGAATCCAACGCCAGAGTCATGAACATGTCTCAGGAAGACCATGAAAAGGTCACTGCACTTGAGCAGGAAATTAAACAAACCTTAGAGGAAGCATTTCAGACCGGTAATCCCGCAAGCGATGCTGCCCAGAAAGCGGCTGACCTCCATAGGCAGTGGATCTCGTTCTACTGGGGGCATTACAGTAAAGAAGCACATGCGGGCCTTGCTCAGATGTACGTGGATGATGATCGGTTCAAGGCTTATTATGACGCTGAACAAGACGGTATAGCCGAGTTCTTGCGGGATGCGATTCACATCTATACAGGACAGAAAAAAGAAGTGGAATAAACAAGAAGTACTCTCATCCGCCAATAAGTGTTATGATATGGAGATGAACGTGAAAGAACGAACCTTACCATAACGGAGTGAAAAAATGAGTAAACCAAAGAAAAAGAGCGGAACGGGCCAAGGCACTGGAAAGAAAGGCTGGAATCGCTGGCAGGCCGGAGCGAATAAGAAGAAGAGCAACAAGCCTTATACAAGTAAAGGCGTGAAGCACGGGAGTAAGCAGGAAGATAAGTAGTCATATGTAAGTCCATTTCCTTTCGGGGAAGTGGACTTTTTTATAGGAAGTATAAGCATTCCATAAGTGAGTCTTAAACAAACTTATAAAAAGCATTTGCTATTTTTACGATTTCCTGTTACTCTAAGAAAGAATTATTTTTGTTCGGTCTGTAAGGAATGAAAGTATTTAAACTTTTCGCCTTTGATATCTAATTGAGCAATAATAGTAATAAACCGTGGATTCGATTCCACACAGGAGGAAACACACATGCAAGAAGGTACAGTAAAATGGTTTAACGCAGAAAAAGGTTTCGGTTTCATCGAAATCGAAGGAGGAGAAGATGTATTCGTACATTTCTCAGCTATCCAAGGCGAAGGATTTAAATCTTTAGACGAAGGTCAAAAAGTTACATTTGACACTGAGCAAGGTCAACGTGGACTTCAAGCGACTAACGTAAACAAAGCGTAATAGCTTTTGATGAAGGACTCTCTCGCAGAGTCCTTTTTTATTTGTCAAAAAAAAAGGAGGTGCCTGTCGAACAAGTAGCAGACAGCCCTCCACAATTATGTTAACGCATACTTGATGATTCCTTGAATGTATACAGATGTTTCATTCTGAGCACATTCCCTGATTTTGATTTTTCCTTCTTTCTCTAACTCATTGGCCAGATTTTCAATGGTTTGCGCTTCTTCTTTTGACGTTATAGGAATGTCAATTGAAAAGAAGTTTCCGCGGCTGGCTTGATTTAAACTTTTTAATAATCCAATTTTATTCATTGAGTCATCCCCTTTATCTTTTACTTTCGACACAAGGATGGTTATTTCCTTTACTGATGGAGAGTTTTCAAAGCTATTTTAAAATGAGCCTCCTGAGTTAAAGGTGAAAGAGGGGCGGGAGGATCATTGGTTTGTGGAGGATATCGGAATAGATTTGCTTTTTCTCAGGTTATCTGTTATTCTAAGAAAGAATTATTTTTGTTCGGTCTGTAAGGAAAGAAAGTATTTAAACTTTTCGCCTTTGATATCTAATTGAGCAACGATAGTAATAAATCGTGGATTCAAGTCCACACAGGAGGAAACAATTATGCAACAAGGTACAGTAAAATGGTTTAACGCAGAAAAAGGTTTCGGTTTCATCGAAATCGAAGGTGGAGAAGATGTATTCGTACATTTCTCAGCTATCCAAGGCGAAGGATTTAAATCTTTAGACGAAGGTCAAAAAGTTACATTTGACACTGAGCAAGGTCAACGTGGACTTCAAGCGACTAACGTAAACAAAGCGTAATAGCTTTTGATGAAGGGACTCTCTCGGAGGGTCCTTTTTTTATTGGTGGGGAATCGATTTAAGTGTGGATTATTTGGGATGGAGCTGAACGAGCCGCCTCCGCTTTTGTGTCGTCCAGCTCCGGCGGCTAGAGGCTCGAGGTCATAAGTCAAACCGGCCAAAAAGGCAAAGAGCGCCTTTCCGGCCAATTCATCTTATGCTTGTCGGGGCTGGGCGAGCCGCCTGCGCTTTAGATATAAAAAGGGACCGACAGCGTTCGTCGGTCCCGGAGACAACATGTTACAAGTTAAAAATGGTTAGGTAAAGCATAACACACTATTGGTGGAATACCTAAAGATATTTGAAAAGAATTTGCAGGGGGTATTTTTCCATTGAATAGAATGGACACTTTCCTATGAGAATAAGAATAAATGAAGGAATAAATGAGGTATTGAAATGAGTATAAAACAATTTAAGGATTATAAGCTTAGTGATGATATTGTAAGGGCTCTATCCGATTTAGGCTATCAGTCTCCAACCGAGGTTCAGTCGAAGGTGCTGCCACTCGCTATAGAGAAGAAGGATCTTGTGGTGCGTTCCCAAACAGGAAGCGGTAAGACAGCCTCTTTCGGGATTCCGATTTGTGAGTTGGTAGAATGGGAGGAAAATAAGCCTCAGGCACTTGTGCTGACGCCAACCCGTGAACTCGCGGTTCAAGTGAAAGAAGACATCACGAACATCGGACGTTATAAACGAATCAAAGCGGCTGCAGTGTACGGTAAATCTCCTTTTCACCGACAAAAGCTTGAACTAAAGCAGAAAAATCATGTCGTAGTCGGCACTCCCGGTCGTGTCCTCGATCATATTGAAAAAGGAACATTCCCACTGGAAAAGCTTGCGTATCTTGTGATCGACGAAGCCGATGAGATGCTGAACATGGGGTTTATCGAACAGGTGGAAGCGATTATTCAGAAGTTGCCAACAGACCGGGTAACGTTGACTTTCTCTGCTACATTGCCTGAGGATGTGGAAGCACTCGGCCATAAATATATGAAGAAACCTGTTCATATTGAGATCAAGGCAACGGGCATCACGACAGATAAAATCGATCACTCCTTGATTGAAGTGAGAGAAGAAGAAAAGCTGACTCTTCTGAAAAAAGTCACAACCGTTGAGAATCCCGATAGCTGCATCATTTTTTGCCGTACAAAAGAAAACGTGGATACATTATGTGATGAGTTGGACCGATCAGGGTATCCCGTTGATAAAATTCATGGCGGTATGATTCAGGAAGCGCGCTTTGAAGTGATGGACGATTTTAAAAGAGGGGAATTCAGGTATCTTATCGCAACCGATGTGGCGGCGCGTGGAATTGATATCGAAAATATTACCCACGTCATCAATTATGATATCCCAATGGAGAAAGAAAGCTATGTTCACCGCACAGGAAGAACGGGCCGCGCTGGTTCTGCAGGAAAGGCGATCACCTTTTGCACACCATATGAAGAAAAATTCCTTGCCGAGATTGAAGACTATATCGGATTTGCGATTCCAAAGCTGCAGCCGCCGTCACAGGACACAGTTGCAAAAGCCAAGGCGGATTTTGAACGGAAATTAGACACGGAACCTGATTTTAAATCGGACAAGTCAGAGCAATTGAATAGAGACATCATGAAGCTCTACTTCAATGGTGGAAAGAAAAAGAAAATCAGAGCAGTCGATTTCGTCGGAACAATTGCGAAAATCGAAGGAGTGAGCGCCGATGACATTGGCATCATCACGATTCAGGAAAACCTTTCGTACGTGGAGATTTTGAATGGTAAAGGGCCACTGGTATTGCATGCGATGAAGAAAACCACGGTTAAGGGTAAGATGCTGAAGGTTCATGAAGCGAGAAAATAATTAAGTTGGTGGGCCTTCTCTAAAGAGGAGGCCACTTTTATAAAAATCAAATCCTGCAAATTGGTGCACGATAAGTCGGGTTGCTTTAATTCTATCTTGTTATTCTATTGAAGAAGGGGGTAGTGGAAATGGATTCATTGAAGAATATGAATGACGCTTTACGGTATATCGAAGAGAACTTGACTGAAGAAATCAATTTTGAAAAAGTGGCTCAGCGTGCGTATTGCTCGGAGTATCACTTTAAACGGATGTTTTCGTTCCTGGCGGGGATTCCCTTATCGGAATACATCAGGCGCCGCCGTTTGACCCTTGCAGCTCTTGAACTGCAAAACAACGATGTAAAGGTAATCGATATTGCCATAAAATATGGATATTCTTCACCCGATTCCTTTACGAGGGTGTTCCAAAAAATGCATGGCATCACTCCGTCACAAGTGAGCGGCCATTCACTCAAAGCATTTCCACCTATGACCTTCCAGTTATCCATCAGAGGAGGCAATGAAATGAATTATCGAATCGTAAAGAAAGAACCGTTTTCCATTGTAGGTATCATGAAACGGGTGTCAATCATCTTTAATGGGGTGAATCCTGAAATTGCAGACATGTGGCAAAGCTTGGACGAGGACATGATCAAGAGATTTAAGAGCATGTCAAATGTAGAACCACAAGGATTGATAAGTGCATCCGTCAATTTTTCTGAAGGCAGGATGGAGGAAAAGGGGGAGCTCGATCATTATATAGGGGCTGCAACAACAGAGGAGTGTCCAGATGGTTTATCGAAACTTGAAGTTCTCGATCTGACATGGGCTGTATTCGAAGCGGTCGGACCATTTCCGGACACTTTGCAACATGTGTGGGGGCGGATCTACTCTGAATGGTTCCCGTCTTCAAGCTACGAACAAGCAGAGGGACCGGAGATGTTGTGGAATGAGAGTAAGGATGTTGGGTCGGATGCGTTTAGAAGTGAAATATGGATACCGGTTAGGAAAAAGTAAGGGAAAAGCAGCGAATTCATTTGGATTCGCTGTTTTTTTAGAATGTAGGATTCATAAAGGGGGGGATTTTAGAAAAAGAATGGATGGATGGTTGAAAAGGTAAGGATTCTTAAAGGAATCAGTGATTTATCAGCGAAATTCAGATTATATCAGCGAAATCCTAAATTTATCAGCGAACCCAGACATTCAAAGATAGGCACATCCATGTCTTGTTGTCAGTGACCGGGTTCCGATTTGATCTGAGGTCAATATAACGGCGAAATTCTGATTATAACGGTGATATTTTCAATATAACGGCGAAATTCATGATTTAACGGCGAAATCCAAAATATAACGGCGAATGAAGCATTAAAGAGGAGCCAGTACCAAGGACCAACAAGCTATAAGTGGGACACGGTGTCTGTCCCCATGTCCCACCAAACAACGTTATAGAAAAATAATGTTGTAATCGTTTTCAAGCTGTTGTATTATTCAGTTAAAGGAAATCCGAAACGTTTTGGGAGATGTGCAAGTGACTACGATTAAAGATATTGCCAGAGTAGCAGGAGTATCAGTAACGACGGTATCAAGAGCGTTAAATGGATATTCAGATGTCAACGAAGACACGAGAAGGAAGATTGCAGAAGTTGCGAAGGAGTTAAATTATAGTCCGAATTCGATTGCCCGGAGTCTGGTCATGAAGAAGTCGAAAACGATTGGATTACTCGTTTCCGGATTTACGAAGGAAAGTGTGAAGGATAATTTCATCGTGGAAGTGCTGGCAGGCATTAATGAATTTGTTTCAGGTTCTGACTACGATCTTGTTTTATTCAATACCAATTCTTCGAAGCAGCGTGAGAAGACGTATACTCAACTTTGCAGAGAAAGAAGAGTGGACGGGGTCATTATCCAGGGGATTCGAACCGATGATCCATATTTACATGAAGTCGTCGAAAGTGATATTCCTTGCGTATTAATTGATATTCCCCTTGAGTCCGGGAATGTGAGTCATGTGACGACAGATAATGTTTTAGGAGCTGAAAAAGCCGTTCAACATTTACTGGATAATGGGCACAAGAACATCGGGATGATTAATGGACATGAGTTTGCGTTTGTTAGTCAGCAGCGTTTGGAAGGGTATAAAAACGCTTTGAAAGAAGCAAAGGTCGAACTCAATAGCAATTACATCGTCAATGGAAGGTTCACAGAAGAAAGTGGAAAGAAAGCGGCTGTCTCTTTGTTAACCTCACATCCTGAAATCACGGCATTATTTTGCGCAAGTGATTTAATGGCCATCGGAGCGATGAGTGCAGCGAAAGATTTGAAGTTACAGGTGCCGAAAAAACTTTCAATTGTCGGATATGATGATATTTTGTTAGCTTCATATGTTAGTCCCAAACTGACAACCATCCAACAAAATAAGTTTCAGCTGGGGTATGAAGGGGCAAGACTATTGCTGGATTTATTATCAAATCAGTCTAAGACCCATCGAATGGTGTTGGAGACAAAGTTAATCAAAAGAGAAAGTACGAATCATAGAAATGAATAAATGTTGGTTGAAAAGTAAAAGCCAACTTTTATTTATGCGATAATCCGAAACGTTTTGGAAGTCAAAGTTATTTTTTTGGATTTCTCCCAAAACGTTTCGGGAAACAGAGATATTCACAAAAAATTCGTTTTTGAAAGTAGGAGGAACCAATATGAACTACAGAGTGATTAAAGAAAACAACTTATTTCTTCTTACAGATGAGCAGGGAGATATCATTAAAGATCATAGTTATGGACTTGGTTTATACAAAAATGACACGAGATACCTAAGCAAGTTGAATGTGAAAATCAATAATGAAAAACCTATTCTATTACATTCGGATGGATCGGAGAACTATATGTCTACGATTCTATCGACGAACCCCCACCAAGAGAAGGATGGAAATCTTATTCTTTGGAGGGAATCAGTAGAAATTGAACGTAAGCGCTTTATTTATGACGATGTGTTATATGAAACGATTACGACGAAAAACTATTATCCAAAACCCGTATCGTTTGAGTTGAATGTGGAAGTCGATGTGGACTTTAACGATATGTTTATCGTACGTGGGTTCCAAACTGGAAACGTAGGAAAGAGAATAGGTCAGAAAGTTGGAGATCAATCCCTCACCTTCCGATATGAAGGAGCAGACGATATCAATCGTTCAACAAGGATTCAGTGGGATGCCAAAGCGAAAAACGTTGAGGAACACGGGGAGATCACTTTCCGTGTTGACCTTCAGCATGAGGAAGAACAGTCCACTACATTTATGATCGTTCCACTGGAAAATGTAGAACACAGAGATGATATTTTACCTGTCGAAGAGGCTCTTCAAAAATTAAAAGTTTCTTATAAAGAATGGTCCGCTCAGTTAACGAAGGTAGAAACGGATTACCAGCCACTTCAACGCCTGGTGGACAGAGGATTATCAGATCTTAGAGTGTTATTGACTGACACTGGATACGGAAAGTTTCCTGTAGCTGGCCTACCTTGGTTCGGGGTTCCATTCGGAAGAGACAGTCTGATTGCGGCCTTGCAAATGATTGCGTTTCAACCACAGGTTGCAAAAGGCACCCTGTTCACGATGGCCAGTGAGCAAGGGACGAAGGTGGATCCTTGGAGAGACGAACAGCCGGGCAAAATCATGCATGAAATACGTTACGGAGAGCTTGCGAATACGGACCAAATTCCGTTCACACCATATTACGGGACGATCGATGCCACACCGTTATTCCTTGTTCTTTTAACAGAGTATGTGAAATGGACTGGTGACTATGATACATTCCATAAGCTTGAAGACAATGTTAGTAGAGCGCTTGAGTGGATTGACCAATATGGAGATCGTGATGGAGATCTATTCGTTGAGTACCATCAGGAATCATCCAAGGGGATCGCCAACCAGGGATGGAAGGATTCCGGTGACTCCATCGTTCATCGAAACGGGGACTACGCTGATACACCGATTGCCTTAGTAGAGGTCCAAGGCTATGTGTACCAGGCGAAACGTGGATTGGCTGCTGTATATGAAGCACTAGAGAATAATGAAACGGCTTCTAGATTAATAACAGAAGCGAAAAACCTTCAAGAACGATTTGAACAGGAGTTTTGGATGGACGACCTGGAATTCTATGCCATCGCCCTAGACCAAAGCAAAGAAAAGGTCGGTACGATCACATCCAATCCAGGACATGTTTTATATTCGGAAATGATGTCAGGTGTTCGCGCTGAAAAGGTAAGTCAAACGTTAACAAATGACAAGATGTTTTCAGGATTTGGTATTCGTACCATGGGGAAAGGCGAGGCAGGCTATAACCCGATGAGCTATCACGATGGGAGCATCTGGCCCCATGATAACAGCATGACTCTGCTGGGGTTAAGTAAATTAGGATTTACTGAAGAATCGAAGAAGGTGATGAGTGGACTGATTGATGCATCCCGCCACTTCGAGTACGACCGCTTGCCTGAATTGTTCTGCGGGTATGAGTCTGCAATTGGGAAGGCTGTAAAGTATCCGGTCGCTTGTTCTCCACAGGCATGGGCAGCGGGGACACCACTCGTATTTATTCAATCATTACTGGGGTTGTTTCCAAACAGCTTAACGAAAGAAATACATCTCAATCCAATCTTACTTGATGAAATGAACATATTGACGGTTCAGGATATAACCATTGGTGATGGAGTGCTGTCTCTTGCCTTAACGCGAAAAGGAGACAAAGTAGAAACCACCATTTTAGAAAACTCAACAGGCTACGACATTGTGAAAGAAAAGCAGACGGTGTAAACACATCCAGGAATTACATTCCTATTTTATAAAAAATCAAAAAAGGGGTTATGAAAATGGCGAAGAAAAAATGGATGGCGAGTCTAGGTATTACGACGATGTTGGTGGGATCGGTTTTGGCTGGGTGCAGTGGATCAGATGAGAAGACGAGTTCAAATGGAGCAGATGGTGAGAAGGTAGAAATCACTTTAGCTGGGTGGGGAGGAAATCCATCTGAACAAAAGCTTTTGACTCAAACGATCGCTGACTTTGAAGAAAAACATCCTAATATTGATGTGAAGCATGAAGTCATTTCTGAGCAGTATATGGACGTATTGAAGACACGGTTGATCGGTGGGGAAGGTCCTGACGTTTTCTATTTGGACGCATTGGAAGCTCCTGCTCTGATTGAAACGGGTGTTGTGGAGCCGCTGGATGATTACGTGACGGAAGATTTCGATGTGAAGGATTTCGAGAAACCGATGCTTGAAGCGTTTCAGGTGGATGGAAAGACATATGGTTTTCCGAAAGACTACTCGACTCTAGCACTATTTTATAATAAGAAGATGTTTGAAGAAGCAGGTGTGGAAGTTCCGAAAACATGGGATGAACTTCGTGAAGTTTCAAAAGCCCTGACAAAAGATGGCGTTTATGGATTTGGAGTGGCTCCGGAACTCGCCCGCCTTTATCATATTGCTCAGGCAACAGGTGGGGAAGTCGTGAAGGATGATCAAGCGAACTTTGCTTCAGATAAAGTGGTCAATGCCCTTCAGCCTATCATCGACCAGCATAACGAAGACAAAACCTCTGCACAGGCCTCAGAAGTGGGAGCGAACTGGGGAGGGGAAATGTTCGGTCAAGGGAAAGCAGCCATGGTCATTGAAGGAAACTGGGCGATCCCGTTCCTGGCGGATACTTTCCCTGATGTAGAATATGGAACAGCTGAATTACCGATCATCAATGGAGAAAAAGCAACAATGGCCTACACGGTTGGTTATGTGATGAATGCGGCATCTGAGAAGAAGGAAGCTTCATGGGAGCTGATCTCGTATCTGACTGGTAAAGAAGGAATGGAAACATGGACATCTAAAGGATTTGCCCTTCCGACACGTAAGTCAGTAGCTGAAAAATTGGGTTATGACAAGGATGAATTACGCGGAGCACTGGTAGCCGGAGCACCATATGCAACGGTTTGGGCAGAAGGAAAGAACCTGCCGATCATCATGAATAACTTCAATAACCAATTTATCGCTGCATTCCTAGGTGACCGACCTCTGGATGAAGCACTGAAAGAAGCAGAAGAACAAGCGAATAGCGAAATTCAATAATCTTTTTAAAGGTACCTGGCACTCATGATTGTGTCAGGTACAGCTTTACCATTGGCTGTATTCTTTCTTTTGAGGTCTTGGACGCGGACCTGGGCGGAAAGAATACAGGTAATAGCTGAAGATTTTAGACAGATAGAAGGTAGGGATAAGAATGAACAAACAATCTTCTAAGAAGAGATTACAGGATGCAGGACAAGGATACTTATTTATGTCTCCCACGCTATTTGTATTAGCGGTGTTTATTATTGGACCGATTCTTTATGCCATCTTTTTATCCTTTCATAAGGTTCAACTCCTGGGGGATATGAGTTTTGAATTTGTTGCATTTGAAAACTTTGCACGGATCATGGAAGACAACCGGGCCATTATCGCATTGAAAAACACGGCAAAGTACGTATTGATTGTGGTACCGACACAAACCTTTTTGGCATTGGTTCTGGCTGCAACGTTGAACGCAGGATTAAAGGGTGAGAAGCTTTTCCGGATTGTCTATTTCTTACCGACCTTAACGTCTTCAGCTGTATTAACGCTGATCTTTATGTGGATGTATAACAAAGAAGGTCTGATCAACAACCTCTTAGATAAAGTGGGCTTGCCGACGTATAATTTCTTAGGTGATCCTGACATTGCCCTGAATGCGATTATGTTGATGAATATCTGGGCGACGGCACCGTTTTTCATGGTCATCTATCTTGCCGCCCTTCAGGACATTCCGGACTCGTTATACGAAGCGGCTGAACTGGACGGAGCGAATGCGATCCAGAAGTTCTTCTATGTGACCGTTCCGTTTCTCAGACCGGTTACATCCTTCGTCGTGATCATGGGGGTTATCGGAACGTTCCAACTGTTTGATCAATCGTATATTTTCTCAGGTGGATCCGGTGGACCGAATAACTCGACGTTAACAGTTGTCCTCTTAATCTATCAATATGCCTTTAAATCATTGGGGACCATGGGATATGCAGCCGCACTTGCCTTCGCGCTTGCTCTAATCATCCTGGTGGCGACATTGATCCAACGTAAATTCTCTAAAGAAGAATCACTTTATTAAGGAGGATGGAAGCATGAATTCGAAGAAAAAGACGTTCAGCAAGCGTCTTCTATACATTGTCCTGATAGGGTATGCGATCACAACTCTGATTCCATTCTTATGGGCACTCTCCTCTTCTTTTAAAACATTAGAAGAAATCATTAGCGGAACGATGAATTTCATTCCGAAGAATTTCACATTGGATAATTACAAACAGATCTTTATCGAGCAGGAGCTATTTCCAAGATGGTTATTCAATAGTTTATTCATTGCAGTAATCGGGACGGCATTGAATATCATCTTTAACTCCATGTCTGGTTACGCCTTGGCGCGCTTAAGCTTTCCAGGGAAGAAGGCATTATTCATCATGATCCTGGCTGTACTTATGATTCCGGCTCAAGTCACGATGATCCCGAACTATTTAATTTTAAAAGAAATCGGCTGGCTTAACTCGTATCAGGGGATGATCGTACCGGCGATGATCAATGCAACCTTCATTTTCATGATGAGACAGTTCTTCATCAACTTCCCGAAGGAACTGGAAGAGGCTGCTCAAATCGATGGTCTAAGCCGTTTCGGAATATTCTTCAAAGTGGTTTTACCATTAGCAAAACCAGCCTTGGCCGCACAAGCAATCTTTGTCTTCATGGGATTCTGGAACAACTTCATGACCCCATTGATTGTCATGACCGATACAGAAATGTATACACTGCCATTAGGTTTGAACACCTTCAAAGGTCAATACGTCAGTTACTGGAACTACATCATGGCAGCATCCATGGTCTTTACTCTGCCGGTACTCCTTCTGTATGCGTTCTTTAATCGCTATTTTATAAAAGGAATATCTTTCACAGGCGGGAAATAGTGATGGGAGGGCTTCTCTTTTGAGGGCTCTCTTTTTTTTGAATAAAAGGACTGAAGGATATGAAAAAGAGAGAGGGGGAAGCAGGAATCTTTATGGGTTTGCTGCTTTTTTTTCTGATTTGGTTGTTGTTTAGGGTGTTGGGAAGCATATTGGTGGGGTCTGGGGGGCAATTTGTTTATCAGAGATGGATTTATCAGAGATATTTTCAATATATCAGCGAACGATGGTAGTCAAGAGGTGGCACCAAGCGGAAATTGTTGCTTGTCTCCGCCTCGTTATTGGAGCAGAAATCCGTTTAACGGCGAAATTCTGATTTTAACGGCGATATTTTCAATATAACGGCGGAATCCACGATTTAACGGCGAAATTTCGAATTTAACGGCGAACGGGCAATAGAAAGTGGATCAACCCACCTAACATGCATAAACCAGCGAATTCCCCGAGAGAGTGTTTACCATCTGCCTCCATAAAAAAGAAGCAAATCCAGACATACCTGGATTTGCTTCCTATCAGAACTACCTATTGTCCTTAACCGATCTCCGCTCCACTAATTCAGTCGTCAACTTATAATAAGGATCGACTTCCTCTTTAGCGAGTTTCTGAAAGATAAGATGAACAGCGAGTGCGCCGGCTTCGTATTTCGGCTGCCTCATGGTGGTCAATGGGGGAGATACGTACTCTGCCAGTTGAATATCATCGAATCCGATAATGGAAATGTCTTCCGGGACACGGATATTCTTCTCTGATAGAGCCTGCAAGCCACCGATGGCCATTTCATCATTGGCATAAAAAATGGCTTCGGGGATATCCTGTTGGGCAATGAGCATTTTCGTTGCTTTATATCCGCCTTCACGGGTAAATCCGCCTGATGTTTTCCATTTAGAGCGATAAGGAATATCATGTTTCTCCAAGGCTTGCTTAAAGCCCTGGAAGCGGAGTTCATTGTCATGGGAGTTATAAGGTCCGCTAATATAAGCAATATTCCGGTGACCTTTCTTAATCAGATGTTCCGTAGCCTGAAATCCACCTTCGACATTATCGACTTCCACCTGGAGAACATAGTCATGTTTAATATCCCGGTCCAACACGACGATAGGGAATCCTTCGCGAGTGGATTCCAATATCGTTTCGTCTGTTATGTTATGTGCTAGAATGATGACCCCGTCGACTCTTTTTTCTTTCAAAAATTTAATAGCCGTAGATTGCGCACCGCCAATCGAGCTGCAGGCTATGAGATCATACCCGTTAGTAGATGTCACATCCTGGACGCCTTTAATTAATTCAGAGTAATAAGGACCTGATAAATCACTTAGGATCAAGGCGATGGTATTTGTGTTGGTACGTTTTAAATCGGATGCCAGTCCGTTCTTTTGGTAGTTCAATTGTTTTGCTGCATCCAATACTTTCTTTCTTGTTTCTTCGCTTACTTTGGTGCTGTTATTTAAAGCGTAGGAGGCCGTTGAGACGGCTACTCCTGAAAGCTTTGCCACATCTTTGATTGTTGCCATTTATTCACATCCTATGATTGCTATATGAATAGCGGTTGTTCATCCATCTCAATGGTTAAATCCATTATACCTTTATAGTATAGTCATTCACACTTTCTACTAATGGTGGGGGATGTTTTCCCATTTACTATTTAATCCCCGACATCGTAAAGCCTTCGACGATATATTTTTGGAAGAAAGAGAAGATGATGATAATCGGTACGACCATGAACGCAGCCCCGGCCATTTGAAGCCCAAAGTTATTCGCATACTGTCCTTGAAGGAGGGATAGTCCTACTGACAGGGTGTAGAGGCTTTCATCGTTGGCGATGATCAACGGCCATAGGAAGCTGTTCCATGCTCCGATAAACGTCAGGATCCCCTGTACAGCAAAGATCGGCTTCGCGATGGGAACGATTAATTTAAAGAAGATATAGAATTCTCCTGCGCCATCAAGGCGGGCTGCTTCAAGCAAATCAGTTGGAATCGTGGTCATAAACTGTCTGAATAAGAAGATACTGAATGCTGCTGCAAGCCCTGGCAGGATGATCCCAGCCATCGTATTCGTCAAGCCCATCTCATTCAAAATTAAGTAAACGGGTATCATCGTGACTTGTGCAGGAATCATCATGGTTGCAAGCACGATATAAAAGATCTTTTCTTTTCCTTTAAAATGAAACTTTGCAAATCCATAGCCAGCCATGGCATTAAAGAATAATCCTAAAAAGGAAAATAAGACGATGACAAGGGTATTTCTCAAGTACACACCAAAGTTCATGCTTTCAAATAAGTTAAGGTAGTTCTCCAATGTAGGATTCTCTGGAAACAGGGTAGGTGGGATTTGCAATACTTCACTTTCAGGTTTGAATGAGCTTGAAATCATCCAAATGAAAGGAATGGAAACAAGGATCCCCCCAAGAATCATGAGTAAAGCTACCAGCGTTTTTTCGGTTTTTCGTTTCATTGTATTTGATTTCATTGTTTCAGCCCCGATACTAATAAATTTTCAGACTTAATATTCTGTATCAGATTTTCTAAGCTTGAATTGGAATAGCGTAATCAAAATGATAAAGATAAATAGAATAAAGGAACCTGCTGCGGCATAACCAAATTCGCTGAATTGGAAGCCTTTTTTGTATATGAATAATGCCATTGAAATCGTACCATCCAATGGACCGCCATTGGTCATGACAAATGGTTCTTCGAAGAATTGCAACCAGCCGATAAGGGTGGTGATCGTCACGAAGAATGTAGCATATCGGAGTAATGGAATCGTGACATTGAACAGTACCTGCAATCGATTGGCACCATCCATCTCAGCAGCTTCGTAATAGGACTTCGGTATTCCTTGCAAGGCAGCAAGGAAGATGATCATGTTGATTCCGATTCCCTTCCATACGGCTAAAACAATCAACGATAGTTTTGCAATCGTTGGCTCTCCTAACCAAGGAATTTTATCCACATCCAATAGTGATAATAGGTAGTTGAACAACCCATACTCTGTATTGTAAAGAAATCCCCATATAACTGCGACGGCGATGATATTTGTGATGGAAGGCATGTAGTATACGCCCCGAAATACTTTGAACAACGAGCTTGTTCCGTAGTTGAGCAATAAGGCGATTCCCAGAGAGAATATAATGACAAGGGGAACCCCTATAACAACATAAAACAACGTATTAATGATCGACTTATGAAATAAATCATCCGTTATCAACTTTGAATAATTTTCAAGTCCGATGAAACTGATATTTGACCAATCGGCTAAGCCCTTTAAGTCAAGGTCTGTAAAGCTTATGAAGAAGGCTACAATGATCGGAATGATACTAAAGACAGTCAATATGATAACCGCAGGAGCTATAAACACATATGGATGTTTATTGTTTTTACTGAATTTGAATCCATTGCCCATGATATCCCACCTAACTAAAACTACGCTTCGTAAAGGTCAGCTTGTTAAAAATGGAGCTCAGGCAAAGGTTTGATCCATATGCCTGTAACTCCAAATGTACCTTACTATAACTTCATAATAGAAGCGTTTGTTTCATTTATTTTCGTCTTAAATGACTCGATTTACTCTTCTACCATTTCTTGTGCTTTTTTATTAAACTGTTCTAATTCTTTGTCTAAGTCAGCATCGCCAACGGTTACTCTCTCAATTGTTGAAAGGAATTCCTGTGCGATCTTTTCAAACTCTTTGATTTGTGGAGAAGCTTTAGTCGATTTCAGCTGTTCCCCGAACACGGATAATAGTGGATCTTCTTTTAATTTAGGCTCTTCCCATGCTTCTTTTCTTGATGGAAGAGTATTGGACATTTCCAGCCATTCCATTTGTGTATCCACTTCATTTACATAGGAGATGAATTTAAGGGACTCGTCTACATTCTCTGAATTATGGAAGATAGAGAAATTCGCTCCACCCATGCTGGATGTATTTCTTTCTTTCTTCGGCATAACGGCCACTGACCATTTATCCTTAAGATCCGGAGCCTGGTCATTAATGATATTAATCATCCATGGACCACTGAAGAACATCGGTTTCACGCCATCTTTAAACGCTTGGACAATATCCATTCCTTCAGTAGTGGGGCTGATTCCTTCCTTAAAGTAGCTTGTATAGTATTCCATCGCTTCTTTAAATTCAGGACTATCGAAATTCATCTTATCTTTGCCTTCAAATTCATATCCATTTTGCCAAGCAAAGATAAACGGTGTGATTTGGTCGTTGCGGTCGATATCAAGACCGTAAACGTCATCGCCTCTGTCGTTTAACTTTTTCGCAGCATCTTTCATTTCATCCCAAGTAGCAGGAGCTTGATCGTAGCCTGCTTCTTTTAACAGGTCAGTACGGTAGTATAAAACACGAGTATCGATATACCAAGGAATCCCGACCACTTGATCATCATAAGTCATGGAGTCCGCAGAACCTGCGAAATAATTCTCAGGTTTGAAGTCCGGGTAATCTTCTAAATAAGGAGTCAGATCAAGCAACGCTCCTGCGTCAGCGAATTCCGGTACCCAGGTTGTTCCCAATTGAAGGACATCAGGTCCATTTTTTGAAGCAACTGCTGTTAATAGTTTGTCATGAGCTGTTTCCCAAGGAATCGCTTGTACCTTTACTTTGATATCTGTGTTTTCTTTTTCAAATTCTTCAGCAAGTTTACTAAGCTTCTTACCTTCTTCACCCATTGCCCAGACAGTGATCGTTTTCTTCCCATCTTCAGACTCGCTTCCACCGCCGCAGCCTGCTAATACAGTAGATAGCGCCAGAACACAAATCATCAAGAAAGACCATGTTTTCTTTTTCATACCTTCATCTCCATTTCTATTAGTTTGAAACCCTATTAAAAAAATTGAATCAGAGGTGGCAAGAGTTAATTTCGTATTATGGAAAATATCTTACCAGGTGTTATTGAAACGTTTCGATGACTATATTATAATCAATGGTGTATCCGCTTTCAATACTTTTCTGAAAAATACTAGAATTTTAAGTTTCATTCCATATTATACCTATATATATTTTATTGTAATGGTTGATATAACAAGGTTTTGAAAAGAATGATAGAGTGTGATTCTATAGTTGACTGACGAATCATTTACCTTTATACTTTTCTTCAATTGTTAATCGAAACGTTTCAATAACTTGAAAGAACCAAAATGAAAAACCCAATTGGAGGTTCTACTTATGAATGGAAATAAACTGACTGCCTTACTTGACCAAATGACATTGGATGAAAAAATTGCTCAGCTTACACAGCTTGCTACTCCTTTTTTTAAAGGGGCAAGCGATCAAGGTGAAATTACCGGCCCGATGGTCGACATGGGGATCGACGAGGAAGTTGTCCGAAATAGTGGGTCCGTATTGGGAGCCTCTGGTGCAAGGAACGTTATGAACATTCAACGCACTCATATGGAAGAAAACAGACTGGGCATTCCTTTATTAGTTATGTCTGATATTGTACACGGTTTCAAAACGATCTTCCCTGTACCTCTTGGGATCGGATGCTCATGGGACCTGGAGTTAGCGGAAAAGAGTGCGGAAATCGCTGCAAAAGAAGCATCAGTATCAGGAGTCCATGTAACGTTTGCCCCTATGGTTGATCTCGTTCGCGATCCTCGCTGGGGCAGAGTGATGGAGTCTACAGGTGAAGATTCCTTTTTAAACAGCGAATTTGGCAGAGCGTTTGTAAGAGGGTTTCAAGGCAAGGATTTAACTCGTGATTATAACCGTGTGGCAGCTTGTGTCAAACACTTTGCAGCCTATGGTGCAGCTGAAGGCGGCCGTGATTATAACACGGTTGATATGTCGGAGCGGGAACTCAGGGAAACCTATTTACCGGCATACAAAGCGGCTCTTAATGAAGGCTGTGAAATGGTCATGACCGCTTTTAATACAGTGTTTGGGATTCCGGCTACAGGAAATAAAAAGCTTATGCGATCCATACTTCGAGAGGAAATGGGGTTCAACGGCGTTCTTATATCGGATTGGGGAGCGGTGAAAGAGATGATACCCCATGGTGTGGCTGAGGATGAAAAAGAAGCCGCCCTTAAAGCGATTACAGCGGGTGTTGATATCGAAATGATGACCTCGACGTATGTGAAATACTTAAAAACGCTTGTGGAAGAAAAAGCAGTGGATGAATCCATCATCGACGAAGGTGTATTGCGTATTTTAGAGCTTAAACAAAAGTTAGGATTATTCGAGAATCCTTACCGCGGTGCAGATGAAAAGCTTGAACAAGAAGTCGTGTTGAGCTCTGAACACCGCATGGCAGCTCGTAAACTAGCAGCAAAGTCTTGTGTTCTACTAAAAAATGAGAGCGTTTTACCTTTAAAACGGAACCAGAAAATTTCACTTATTGGACCTTTTGCTCAAAACAATGACATCTTGGGGCCTTGGTCATGGTTGGGGTCAAAAGAAGATGCCGTGACCTTAATGGATGGAATGAAGATGAAAGTGGAATCTTCTCACCTAACGATTGCTAAAGGATCTGAAATTGAGACGGTTTCTGAAGAGCAATTGCTTGAGGCAGAGAGAGAGGCGGAAGAAGCAGATATCATCGTTCTGGCACTCGGGGAGGATTCTGAAATGAGTGGAGAAGCAGGGTGTCGAGCGAATATCAAACTACCTGATGCCCAACTGGAACTTGTTTCGCGATTGAAGAAATTAAATAAACCGATGGTGGCCATTCTATTTAATGGTAGACCACTGGATTTACATGGGGTCATCGACCAGGTAGATGCGGTCCTGGAAGCCTGGTACCCTGGAACGGAAGGCGGGGCAGCAGTAGCCGATCTATTATATGGGGATGTAAATCCGTCCGGCCGCCTGACCATGTCCTTCCCATATAGTGTAGGGCAGGTGCCGGTTTACTATAATCACTTCAATACAGGGAGACCAAAGGGAGCACCGGATGCCCAGGTCCGTTATGTCTCGCAATACCTGGATATTCCGAATGATCCGCTTCTACCGTTTGGTTTCGGTTTAAGTTACACCACATTTTCGTATAGCGACTTGACTCTTTCAGAATCTATTATGACGCCCGACCAGACGATCACCGTTTCTGTCACCGTAACAAATAGCGGATCTATGAAAGGCGAGGAAGTCGTTCAGCTTTATGTGCGTGATGTGAGCGGGGAAGTGATCCGACCACTAAAAGAACTTAAGGACTTCCAAAAAATCGTCCTGGAACCGGGAGAGGCGAAGCGGATTACCTTTACTCTATCAGAACCACAGCTACGTTATCATCATTCAGATTTACAGTTTGACAGTGACCCGGGTACATTTATTGCCTATGCAGGTCCAAATAGCAAAGAAGCAATGGAGCAATCCTTTACATTAGTAAAATAGACGAAATGAGGGGAACAGAATGAATACTACGCATAAGCTTACATCCGGTGATCTTCAATTCACCTTTTTAAATAGCGGCGATCTTTTTGAAATAAATCATGCATCTACCATGATCAATCAATTATTGACGAATCCCATCGATGGCTCGTTAAACAATCTTTATTTACGAATCTATGAATCATCCGAAATCGACATTGTCCCATTAATCGGTGTTCAATCAACGAGTGAGGTGCGATTTTCAGAAACACAGGTGAAGTGGTCAGGGAATCATAAGACTCTTCAATACGAAGTAACATTTACTTTGACACAAACAGGAGTTTGGTTCTGGGATGTGATGGTAGATGGGCAGGCCGCGGAGGTCGATGTCATTTATGGACAGGACTTAGGATTGGCAGATAAAGGCGGCGTCCGTTCAAATGAAGCTTATATGTCCCAATACGTGGATCACAAAGTATTTGAAGATGATAAAGGATTTGTCGTCTGCTCTCGTCAAAATCAACCACAATCGAATGGCTTTCCGTATATTCAGCAAGGATCCATTGGAAAGACGGTCGGATACTCGACGGACGGGTTCCAATTTTTCGGCTTATCGTACAAAGAAACTAACCAACCGGAAATCTTGACCAAGCCTTCATTGGCAAACGAAGTCTATCAATATGAATTTGCCTATACGGCACTGCAATCAGAGAAGGTCCGATTATCAGGGCAAGAACATTTTGTCTTCTACGGTCTATTCAGAGAAAATCATTCTGATGCTATCACAACATTAGGATATCACCAAGAGGTGGAACATGCATGGAATGAAGTACAGCAGCTTAATGAGAGTTTCAGTGCTCCACTCGAAAAGGTGATTCTATCACCTGAAATTGGTGAACCCCTTCAAACGGAAGAAATGTCCAAAGAAGAAATTGATGGTCTCTTTACTGAGCGTCATACGGAAGAATGGGATGGCGACCGTTTGCTTTCCTTCTTCACAGACACCCACGAACATGTCGTGTTAAAAGAAAAAGAATTGGCTGTTGAACGACCTCATGGACACATCCTCATGTCTGGAGGAAATCATGAGCTGAAGGAAGGGACCATCACATCCACTTCCTTCATGTACGGAGTATTCAACTCCCAACTCGTGATTGGAAATACATCGTTTAACAAGATGTTAACGAATACCCGGAATCATTTGAACGTCATGAAAACGTCCGGTCAGCGCATTTATATTGAGGTTGAGGGAGTGTATCGTTTATTAACCATGCCTTCCATGTTTGAATTAGGCTTCAACTATGCACGCTGGTATTACAAGACGCAGAATGACACGATCATCATTACAAATTATACGACGGTTGATAAGCCTGAAGTCCGACTGAACGTACGATCTCGGAACGGAAAACAGTACCGTTATCTTGTTTCCAATCAGATTACAATGAACAACAATGAGTATGAAGTCCCTTATAAGCTTGAAAAAAATGGTGATATTCTCTCTATTACTGCTGATTCTCAATCTGAAAGCAGCCAGACGTACCCTGACCTATGTTACAAAATGAAGGTAGATGGGGCTGACATGATTGTGGAGAACGAGGAAAGATTGGGTAAGAATCTCCCAGCCGGAAGTGCATCACTTTGTGTACTCGACTTAACCGCCACATCAGAATGGACCATGACCATTCAAGGACTTCTTCACGGGGAAGATAGAGAATTCGAAGAGTCGGATATGACCGTTGAAATTGAGCGCTATCGAGAGTACTATCATCAAGTGATGAATGGGTTCAAGCTTTCTCAACATGGGGAGATTCCAAGTGAACTGGCCAAAGTCAATTCCTTATCGTGGTGGTACACTCACAACATGCTTGTCCATTTCTCCGTACCACATGGACTGGAGCAATACGGCGGAGCGGCATGGGGAACCCGCGATGTTTGCCAGGGCCCGACAGAGTACTTCATGGCCACTCACAACTACCAAAGTGTGAAAGATATCATCAAAACCGTCTATTCCCATCAATATGAAGACAACGGCAATTGGCCGCAATGGTTCATGTTTGACCGTTACTTCAAGATCCAGCAGGATGATAGTCATGGAGATATCATTGTTTGGCCGTTGAAAGTTGTGGGTGACTACATCGCTGCAACCAATGATTACCACATTCTAGAGGAAGAAATCCCTTATACGACACGGGATGGTTTTGATTTATCGGAAGGAAAGGCAACGCTATTAGATCATATTCATAAAGAAATCGCCTATATTAAGGAACATTTCTTACATGACACATTCCTTTCATCATATGGCGATGGGGATTGGGATGATACGCTTCAACCGGCAAACTCCCAGCTGAAAAAATTCATGGCGAGCAGCTGGACGGTAGCCCTTACCTATCAGGTCTTGAATCAATTGTCTAACGTACTTGAGGGAGTCCGGGATGGAGAAGCTTCGGAATTCAAAGCACTCGCATCAGGAATACAGAATGATTATAATCGCTATATTTTACAAAATGATGTGATACCAGGGTTTGTTTATATGGAAGATCCGGCCCATGCAGAATTAATGCTTCACCCGACGGACACGAAAACGGGCATAGAGTATCGACTGCTGCCGATGAACCGCAGTATCATATCTGAATTGTTTACTAGGGAACAAGCAGAATCCCATTACAAATTGGTGAAGGAACATCTCTATTGTCCAGACGGAGTCCGATTGATGAACCGCCCTGCAAACTACGAAGGTGGAGTAAGCACACATTTCAAACGAGCAGAACAAGCAGCCAACTTCGGCCGCGAAATCGGACTGCAATATGTTCACGCTCATATTCGCTTTGTTGAAGCGATGGCGAAGCTCGGAAATACGGATGAAGTATGGAAGGGACTTGAAATCATCAATCCTGTCGGGTTGACAGAAGTCGTTCCAAATGCTGAAAGAAGACAAAGCAACGCATACTTCAGCAGTTCTGACGGTAAATTCAATACTCGATACGAGGCGCAAGAACGCTTCAACGAGCTGCGCGCAGGGACCGTACCGGTAAAAGGCGGCTGGAGAATCTACTCAAGCGGACCTGGAATCTATATGAACCAATTAATATCCAACTGCCTGGGCATCCGCCAAGACGCAGAAGATTTGATCATTGATCCCGTTTTACCAGAGAAATTTGACGGATTGACGTTTGAATTCAAATTTATGAATCGTCCAGTGACATTCACTTATCATATGGGGCAAGAGAGCGGCCGCATTTTGGTTAATGGTGAAAAAGTGGAGACAGAAGAGATTTCGAATCGATATCGTACGGGTGGTATGAGGATTAAGCGTGAGGTTCTTGAGGGTCTATTGAGTGAGGAATCCAATCGAATTGAAGTGTATATTTAGGGGATTTTTAAAGGGGCAACCATTTAGTGGCTGCCCCTTTTATCCATTATAAGGGGGGATTCTGAAATTGAAGGGGAGCAGATACAGTACAGGTACCATATTACTCAGTAAGAGTCATTGTTTTCAAAACCAATAATTGTTTGTGGATATTTGTGAAAAGACCAATGAACAGTAGAGGGAGAATCGACTCTGAAATATGTAGTTTTTTGTAAAAAATGTGATATATTATTGTGTTTTCCAGGTGGTTTAGATATAGTTACATAGATTGAAATTTTTAGGGGGAGATATAATGCAATCCAAAAATGATATTGCCATCATTATTCCTGCCTATAACCCTGATGAAAAATTGAAAACTTTGGTGAATGAAATAGTTTCCGCTCATTTTTCTCGAGTTATTATTGTGAATGATGGAAGTAAGAAAGAGTGTTCCAGTATCTTTAAAGAGTTAGAGGAAATTGGTGAGTGTGTGGTTTTACACCATGGTGTAAATCAAGGAAAAGGTCGAGCATTAAAAACGGCTTTTACCTATTTTAATGAAAATTATCATGATTCGATGGGCCTCATTACCATAGATTCTGATGGACAACACACATTGGAAGATATGATAAAGGTTGCTGCTAAATTAAAGGAAAGTCCAACTAGTTTAGTATTAGGGTCGAGAAACTTTTCGGAAGAAAATATTCCATTTAGAAGCCGTTTCGGAAATAACCTGACAAAAGTAGTTGTGAAATTTGCCAGTGGTATTAAGGTTTCTGATACTCAGACTGGTTTGAGGGGGATTCCTACCCTTTTTGTAGAAGATCTCCTAGACGTTAAAGGCGAACGTTATGAGTACGAGATGAACATGTTGCTAGAATGTAAGAAGAAGAATTATAAGATTGAGGAAGTGAAGATTAAGACTATATATATTGAAGAAAATAAATCTTCCCACTTTAATCCCATCAAGGACTCTATTAAAATCTATTCAGTTTTTCTGAAGTTTATTGCCTCTTCTTTTGCATCGTTTGGTGTGGACATTATTTTGTTTACCATCTTTTCGTTCATGTTAAAAGAAGTGCTTCCTGATTCTTTTATTATCGTATCGACTGTTCTGGCAAGAGTTTTATCCTCGTTTATTAATTTTATGATTAATAGAAACGTAGTGTTTAAGTCAAGTTCTTCGAATACGATGGTAAAGTACTATGCACTTAGTATCGTGCAAATGGGTATTTCTGCATTAGGGGTACACTATATTTATACCGCTGTTAGTTCTGGAGAGGTAGTCATCAAGATCATCGTTGATTCACTTTTGTTCCTGGTCAGCTTTGTGATTCAAAGAGAATGGGTCTTTAAAAATGAAGTGGGTCGTCGAGAGCTGTTGAACAATGAATAATAGTATCTTTTCGTTTTTATTCCTATTCGCTTCTTTTAGCGGATGGGGGTTAGTCTCTTATTATAGATTAAAAGTACATATTGCTTTTATTCCTATTTTTATCTTCTCATCCATTACTACAGTTGTTTTTTGTGCAGGTTTAATTAATATTATGCCTCTAGCAGTAAATATCATTTACTTCTCGGGGCTTCTTCTCTTTGTTGTTTATATGGTTTTAATTTTCAAGGGGAAATACCAGGTAAAACAATTGTTTCACCCAAGTATCATTCTATTTTCCCTTTCGTTACTTGGCATGATGTTTTACTTAAAAGGGCTCATTTTGACTCACTATGATAATTTCAGTCACTGGGGATTAATTGTAAGGGAAATGGCACTAATCGATGGTCTGCCTGACAGCTCAACGATCGTCACGTTTCAAAACTATCCTCCAGGTAGTGCGGTGTTTATTTATTATATGTTAGAAGTACTAGGTAATCATGAAAGTTACGCTTTAATGGCTCAGGCTTTTCTAGTCATTGCATGCATTACCACGATGTTCTGTTTTAGTGAATGGAAAAGACCTGGAGTCATTCTCTTGACTACAGTAGCCACTTTTTCTTTGTTGCTGGCCAATTGGGGAAGTTTCTATAATCTTCTGGTTGATATCGTGTTAGGGTTGGCCGCTTTAGCAAGTATCCTTGTAGCTTTTTATTATAAAGAGGATTGGAAAAAGCAATTGATCGTCAATACCCCAATCTTGATCCTTACATTATTGTTAAAAGATAGTGGTAAAATCTTTTTGGCTTTCAATGTAATACTTATCCTGAGCTTTATTTATTACCATTCCTTATATAAGAAGCGTATAACGAAGGATGAAAGGAAGGTTATTTACAGGGCTTTATTATTTCTAATCGGTATTCCGGCTTTCCTAAACTATTTATGGTTGAAATACACTATTAAAGCGTACCAAACAGGCTATGGAGCCAATAAGTTTGCCGTGACACCCAGTAAGGTGACGAATAATGAAAAGTCAGAGGAGTTCATGGATAATATCGGTCCCATGTTATGGAAGGCGTCAACCAATTTAGACTCCAACAACTTTAAAGCTATGGTTTTTCTGAATCTCATCGCCTTCTTAATGCTTGTTTTCGTCTATAAAGTCAGGAAAAGGATTTCCAAACCACTGTTGTTCTCTATTTTGATTACAAATGGATTTTATATTCTATATATGTTGTCACTTTATTTCATGTATGTGTACTTAATGCCTGAATTTGAAGCGGCAAGAATAGCAGGTTTCGGCAGGTATCAATCCACGATCATTATTTATTGCGCAGGCATACTCATGGCAGCCATCATCTACGAGTGGAAGAACGCTATAAACAATCAAACTATGTTAAAGGCTGTGACCTTTCTGTTGATCGGAAGTCTCTTTCTCTACCCGTTTTATGGGAATTTGAAAGTCATTACTGAGAAACCGGAAACGATTACAACAATCAGGTGGGAAGTAAAGAGCCAATTCAACAAGATTGCTTCGACTGGTATAGCTGATCCTGATGTGACATATTATAGTCCAAAGAGTAAGGACGATAGGGGCTACTTGAAATATATCGTTTCTTATGAACAGCTATCAAAAAATTATTCCATTATTCATGGATTAAACTCTGAGGATGAAAAAGAAACTTTTTTCAAAAATCTGAGGAAGTCTGACTATTTAATCGTATTGGATTCTGATCAAGCACTGAATGAATGGTTATCAAAGTATATTGAGGTTGAAAATTTAGAGGGAGTTTATAAGGTTCATTGGACAGATGAAGAGTGGTCCTTTACTCCTATTTAATAAAAAAGACTATGTTCCTTGAATAGAAGGTTCATAGTCTTTTTTGAATTTACTTAAATTTAAATTATAGTGCTCATAGGTTCTGAGTCTTATTTTTATTTAGGTTTTGATAGAAGTACTTGATGGCTAAAATCACTGTTGCGAACCCGATATATATCAGGAAAAAAACAATGTATCCCCACAAACCAACGATGGCATCAATGAACTCCATCTGCCCCCGGTTTGTGATTGCCTGCTGAATCTCGATTGCGAAGACCAACACAAACATGAAGGTCAATGTATAGAAGAAAGCCAAAGCGGTGATCCCGAACTTAAGCCTCGATAATATCTTAGACAAAATGTATACAAAAAAGAACACGGAGATTCCTATAATCCCCATAATCCAAAAGTGCAGATCTTTATCCGTAAGGGTGAAACCGAGCTCACTCGTTATTCCAATTAACATGTCGTGGAGGTTGTTAATAATCTCCACAATTAAGGTAATGCCTGCTTTCATAATATCCACTCACTTTTTTATGAAGATAAGTACTTTACGAGTATACCAGGAATGTGGATTTCTTGTTAGGTGGTAAATAAGGGTGATTTTCTGGATGGGTGTGGCAGGGGGTGGTGGAGATTGATATAAATTGCGGTTTTCTTCAATTTTAATCGAGATAAATTGGATAAAGTTGCGTTGCTGGATCTTTTTATCGAGAACCAACGAATAACCTACAAAATTCGTATTGTTTCGATGAGTAAGAGGGAGCGGAATTCTGGAACTTGTCATTATATCAGCGAAATCGACCAGTTTATCAGCGGAATTTTCAATATATCAGCGAAATTCGAATTTTATCAGCGGAATTTCAAATATATCAGCGAACGTGCATTCAAGAGGAGATATCGATCCGCTACCCGGTTCATATAATCTCCTGTTGAGTCGATGAGAGAATCATTTAACGGCGAAATTTCAGATATAACGGCGAAATTCTGATTTTAACGGCGATATTTTCAATATAACGGCGAAATCCAGAATTTAACGGTGAAATCTCAAATCGTGAAGTTACGAGCCATGACCAGCTAAGAATCCAATCAAATGTAACGGGCACCATCTCCAACAAAAAAATTTCGAAAAAACTGTAGGGATTCATCATTTTCTTTCGTCTATTATTATGAGACCACAAGAAAGGGGGAGAGAGGTTGGTGGATCCGCTAATTGAAAAGGCGAAGAATGGCAGTGAGCATGCGTTTCGGATGTTGGTCGAAATGCATAAGCAGTATGTTTTTAAATGCATTTACGGGATCTTAAGGAACCAAAAAGATGCAGAAGATGCGTCACAGGAAGCGTGGATGAAGATTTATACCTCTCTCCCACAGTACGAGCATCAAGGGTTCAAGACGTGGATGACGAGAATTGCGGTGAACCATGCCATTGATTGTAAGCGAAGTCAGGCAAGACAGAAGGAAGATCTGGTCGACGTGCTCCCTGTTAAAGAGTCCCGGGATGCTGTTGAAAGAAGATTATTAAAAAAAGAACAAAAGCAGCTCGTGTTAAGGCATTTAGAAGAAGTTCCTGAATCTTACAGAGAAGTGATTGAAGGATTCTACATAAAAGAAAAGTCCTATCAGCAGCTTGCAACTGAACAGCATGTGCAGGTGAAGACGATTGAAACAAAGCTGTACCGGGCAAGGCTTTGGATGCGAAAACACTGGAAGGAGGAGGATTTCATATGAGCCATATTGCATTGGAAGAGTGGAAGAATTACGCGAGAGATGAAATGGATGATAATAAGCGTACGGAATACGAGGAGCATCTATACAGTTGTGATCAATGCATGAGTCTTTATATGGAAGCAATCGAAGCAGTTGAAGACAAGCTTCCTTCCATTGAAGGTCCGTCCCTCTATACAGATGAGGTGATGGAGCGGATTTCGTTTAAGCCGGATTCAGTGAAGAAGCCAGTGAAGAAACTGTGGTATGAGGAAAAAGTGTTTCATTATGTGCTGGCTACGGCGATGACGTTGATTTTGATGGCGACTGGTATTTTTGGTGAACTTATGAAAATCGCGACGGAATTTGAAAGAGTTCAGCAGTCGGCATCGTTTACAGAAAATATCTTAAATAAAACAACGTCTTTTCTTGATGAAGTAGAAAAAATTGAAGAACAGGAGGCAGAGTAAGATGGATAAAAAGAAGAATCCAATCATTGCGTTTTTGTTGGCTTTTATACCCGGTGTGGGATTGATGTATTTAGGTAAGGTTTTTAGAGGGGTCTTGTTTATACTCGTATTGATTGCGTCATTTCCCGTTGCATTCTTGGGAGCGCAGGTGTTGAACTGGGATGGTTTTGCTTTTATCACTATCGGGTTTGCGTTCTTATTATACCTCATCAGTATTGTGAATACGGCACTTGTGGCATCAAGAATGTTGAAAGCGAATGAAGCTTCAAGAGAACCGGTGGTAGATAGTGATGCTGGGCAGCTGAGCACGGAACGCTTCTATACGATCATCCTTTCCATAATACCTGGACTCGGTCATTTCCAACTCGGACTGATGAACCGAGGAGTCACATTTCTGGCAACGTTCCTCGGAGTAGCTGCGATGATTCTCTTTGTAACAGGGATGACGGGGAGAGGGGAGTTTATGGTGTTCTTGATCGTCCTGCCTGTCATATGGGTATACAACTTCTTCGATACGATGCAATTATTGAATAAAAAACAGGCTGGGGAAGTGCTGACGGATCGCTCTGTATTGGAAGACTTGGAAGCACAGCATGAAGGCGGAAGAAAGAGTAAGGCATTCGCCACATTTTTATCGATGTTTCCTGGAGCGGGGCATCTGTATCTTGGTTATCAGCGACGGGGCATTCAGCTTATGGCGGTGTTCTTATTCTCGATTTATATATTAGACGTACTTCGGTTAGGGATTTTTCTATTCTTAGTTCCGATCATTTGGTTCTACAGCTTCTTTGATGGATTGCAACGAGCTTCTAAACACGGAAAGGAACCTTTAGAAGATACGCCGATTGTGTCTTACTTAATTAATCAGCAGAAGTGGGTGGGAATCGGATTGATGGTGCTTGGGGTTTATTATATGGCTACGAACATCCTTATGCCCCTATCATTACCGTTTTTAGAGACGTACGGCATTGATTTGTATCATGTGATGTATAGCTATATCCAGCCGGGAATCGTCTGTCTTCTCTTGATTGGGGGAGGAATCAAATTGGTGGCCGGAAGTAAAAGAGTCCAGTCAAAAGAGGAGGTATCAGAATGAGAACTTGGAGAGTCGGATCCATATCAATGGGGACATCCCTGCTTTTTTTAGGAATCTTTTTACTGCTATCGCAGCTTTTAAAATGGGATTCAGCGTACGTGTTAGCAGGTTGGTGGCCTGTACTACTGATTGTGTTAGGGGCAGAAACCTTAATGTACTTATTTTTATCAAAGCAGGAGAAGCCGATATTAAAATATGATTTCCTCAGTATACTATTTGTGGCTGTCATTGGGACGGTGGGTATCGGGTTTACAGTGCTGCACGCGACAGGATTGATAGATGAGTTGCAAACGTTCTTGGATTCTGAAGTGAGTACAGAGGATCTACCTTCTTATAACCATCAGGTAGGTGATGAAGTGAAACGGATCGTCGTTGATTCCAGTCATTATCCACTAACAGTTGAGACCGTTACAGATAAAGAAGTGAGTGTGTTTGGTACGTACCGTTCTTCCTTTACAGGAGGTAAACCGTCACTTACAAAACCTGAAGATTACCTGATGACGGCACAAAAAGGAGACACACTGTATATCACATTGAAAAGTCTTCCCGACTCCAATGGCTGGATGCAATCAGGAAGGGACTTGGATGCGACACTCGTCATCCCGGCATCCAAGTCCCTGGAAATCTCCAGTGACTACAATGAAGTCACATTAAAGCCAAGGACCATTTCAAGCTCATGGGAAGTATCAAGCTCAGCAAGGGTCAATCTGGTTCTCTCTTCATCTGAAGACCTGACCATCAACGCCGATCACGTAGGGGACATTCAAGGGGAGGACGTTAAATGGCAATATACAGAACAAACCGCTGTTTCCGATCATGAGATCAACGACGAAGGAATCCCAAACAAATCGGCGACCCTCAAACTAGGAAACGGACAAAACCCCATCACCATCTCCCATTCAGACCAAGTGAATGTATCGGTCAAACACTGAGGGACGGACCTCTAAATCTTCCATTATTCCATGAAAACCAAATGGAATAGGCTGATTTGGAGGTTTTTCTTTAGTTGTCTAACGTGATGAGGGACGGACCTCCTCACTTATCTTCCGCCAACTTCTTTCGATCGGCGGCCATTTCAGCTGAGGTTAAATTTGTTTTGAACTGACATGTATATTCCTCCTACTGTTCAGTGAATGTATTCTTAGTATGGTTTGTCTTAATAGAATTATTTATGGTGGTATTGGTGGTTTTTAGAATACATTCCCATGAATTATGTGAATAATGAAGACATCATAAGAATGTCTGGGATGATGTTTATGCTATTGATGTGGATAACAATCTTTGCCCTGAATGGTTTAGTTTATATCGTAAGAAAAAGGCTTTTGGTCATCGAGATGTACGTCACCTCTATATTTTCGGTTTATTTAGCTTTATTTGCAGATTCCATTTTGGGTGGAAGGTTCAATTTATATTCCTATTTCGAAGCAGGGGTGGACTGGATTGATTTTGTAGGTGCAATTGGCATTTATCCAGCTATTAATATCCTGTTTTTAGCATTTTTTCCCGCAAAGAGGAATTTAATCATCAAGGGGATGTACATACTGGGGTGGACAATCTTTGCATTATGTTATGAGTTTGTGGCCGCTCACTATTCTAGCTTCTTTCAGTACAGTGGCTGGAGACTGATATACTCCGTTCCTATTTATCCAATCTTATATATGACTTTGTTATACAACCTTCGATTCGTTGATAAATTATTGGGTATAAAGAAGACGATCTTTCATTTGACGCCTTTGGAATGGTATGGAAGCCTATTCTTTATCTTATATATGAATTTGTTTATAGACGCGGTATTGAAGGGGAGATATGAGCTTTATTATTATGTTGTGAAAGACGTACATCCGTTTGATTTCTTCTATCGGTTGATATTTTTAAGTGTTCCGCTTTTGGTTTTTCTGAGCAGACAAGCGAATTATCCTACTTTATGGAGATACCTTGTTTGGATTGCGGTCTTGAGTGTGATTCAACAATGCGCAGCAGCGCTGAATCTCTTTCACACCAACAACTGGAACATCTCACTCTCCATTGCCCAATTTGCCGTCATCCTCCTTCTGTCCTGGCTGAACCTGCGGCTTCTCCGATATATGAAGAGAGGGACGGACCTCTAAACTAGCTTTTGCTCGAATTATATGTGTTGGAGGTCCGTCCCTCAAACCATATCTTCCCATCCTAAGCTGTTTGTGGTAAGATGATATTAATTTATGAGAAATGGAGGTTTTCCTTTTGATTTTAATCAGACTACGCATCCGCAATTTGAACGCTTAATTGAATATGTTCAAAGGCTCTGCCTGTGTGCAGGGTAAATGGGATCGGTCTGACTATTTTTAAAGGAATTCTTCATTTTACGTTGAATGGAGGAAAGGGATGCTACAGGGCTCCTCTTCCTCTTTTTAAAAATAGAATTGAATACTTGCCGAGTGTTGCTATAGGGTTTTTTTGTAAAAAAAGCCTTGAAGAAAATGCGGTCTTCTTCACCCGCCACCGGTTTATTCAAATCCATTTACAAAAAGCACAGGCAGAGGCCTGTGTTTTTTTCTGTACACACTAAAAGATAGGAAGTGACGAAGTAATGGAAGAACGTTTAAAAGCAATCGCCATAGGCGTTAATACAAAGGATAAAAATAATGACTTCGAATATTCGATGCTTGAGTTAAATGGTTTGGCAGAAGCGAGGCATATGGATGTGGTCGGTGAATTGACTCAAAACCTTCCCCGTCCGAATCATGTTCATTATATTGGTAAGGGGAAGATCGAGGAGCTCCTGCCACTTATTGAAGAGTGGGAAGCGGAGGTACTCATTTCGAATGATGAGCTGTCTCCTTCGCAAATTCGTGTACTGGAGGAGAAGCTCGATATTCGGGTAATGGACCGGACGATGTTGATTCTCGATATCTTCGCAGAACGTGCGAAAACCCGGGAAGCGCAACTTCAAGTAGAGGTAGCTCAATTGCAATACATGCTCCCGCGTCTTATAGGACGCCGTGAATCACTGGGGCGTCAAGGCGGCGGCTCAGGACTTGCGAACCGTGGTGCGGGTGAAACGAAGCTCGAGCTTGATCGACGTAAGATTGAAGAGAAAATCACAGCGTTGAATAAAGAGCTGGATTCCCTCGTCGACTTGCGAAGTACCCAGCGTAAGCAGCGTCGAAAGAGTGAGATACCGGTCGTATCCCTTGTCGGATACACAAATGCAGGGAAGTCTACGACTATGAATGCTTTCGTAGAAAAATTCCATCCAAACGAGAATAAACAAGTATTTGAAAAGGATATGCTGTTTGCGACTCTTGAAACATCGGTGAGAAATATCACCTTACCGGACAAAAAGGCATTTCTCCTGACAGACACGGTTGGATTCGTTAACAAACTGCCCCATCAGTTGGTCAAAGCGTTCCGTTCTACACTTGAAGAAGTCGTGGAGGCTGATCTCATCATTCACGTGGTTGATTATTCCGATCCTCACTACGAGAAATTGATGAAGGTGACTGATAAAACCCTTGAAGAACTTGGTATAGGTGATACACCAGTCATCTATGCGTTTAACAAAGCTGAACTGATGGAAGAAGAGATACCCAGAGTGGAAAAGGACCGCATTTATTTTTCTGCAAAAAATAGAATTGGGATCGACGAACTGCTTCAAGTGGTGAGAAGTTATATTTTTAAAGACTATAAACGTTGTCAAATGCTGATCCCATTTGACAAAGGACATTTAATTTCTTATTTTAATGAACAGGCAAATGTATTGGAAACAGAATATGAAGAAACCGGGACGAAAATGATTCTTGAATGTAAGGTAAGTGACTTTGAAAAATATCAGCAGTTTGTCATTCAAGAATAACCGGGAAAAACAGGACTTTTTCTAATCAAAAGGTCCTGTTTATATTTTAATACTATAGCAAGGATTTTCCTATAAAGCTTGGATTTAATAAGGTTAGACCGGAATCCTGATGCATCTACTGAACCCTTTAGACACCCTTATGAAAAGTTTACCCCCACAAAGGAAAGGGTAGAATGGCTAATAATTTACAAAGGAGGCTCCTGTAACCATGATAGCCAACTATACAAAATCGTCTTCAATCCGCAATTTGTGGTCCGGTATCTTATTTGGGATGGGAATCGTGGCATTTATCGATGAGACAGTATTCCACCAGTTGCTTCATTGGCATCATTTTTATGACAAGTCCACCACAGCTATAGGGCTTGTATCTGATGGTTTTTTTCATGCGTTTAGCTGGTTTGCTACAATCGGCGGGTTGTTTATGTTTGCCGATTTACGCCGAAAAAAAGCGTTATGGGTGAAGAGATGGTGGGGAGGCATTTTGCTTGGTGCAGGAGGTTTTCAATTGTATGACGGGACCGTGCAGCATAAGCTGATGGGTATTCATCAAATACGTTATGTAGAAAATGTCCTTGTGTATGATATTGTCTGGAATGTGATTGCGGCTGCTATGATTCTTGCAGGATCCGTAATAGTTGTTAATACTGGATACAAAAAGAATGAGACTGTTGCCAATGCACGCTGATCATCCTATCGTACACGTATCTCAAGACTTCGGAGCGGTTTCTCAGATTCTTCTAGCTATTCCTTTAGTAGTTGTATTGGTACTGTATCTGCTAGCTGTGATCGCTTCCAATCGTAAGCATAAAAAATGGCCAATCTCCCGTACAATTCTATGGATCATCGGTGTCTGCTGTGCATTAAGCGCTGTATCAGGACCATTGGCTCATCGGGCACATATTGAGTTTACTTCCCATATGCGTGGTCATTTGCTCCTTGGAATGTTGGCCCCCCTCCTCATGGTACTCACTGCACCGGTAACACTAGTTCTTCGGACGGTTCATGTCACCATGGCCAGGAGGCTTTCACGAGTACTGAAAAGCCGTTTTATGGGGATTATCAGTGACCCCATTGTCGCTGTCATCCTCAATGTGGGAGGGCTTTGGGTTCTTTACACAACCAGTTTGTACGCAGCTATGCATCAATACTTTCTCCTTTATTTATTCATACATATCCATGTTTTTCTGGCTGGATATTTATTTACGATTTCCATGATTTATATTGATCCTGCGCCACATAGAACCGGCTTTATTTACAGAGGGACTGTATTGATCCTTGCCTTGACCGGTCATGGCATTTTGTCGAAATACATATATGCCCACCCTCCAGCCGGTATACCCTGGGAACAGGCACAGAGTGGCGGGATGCTTATGTACTATGGCGGAGATATGATCGATTTAATCCTGATCATTATCTTCTGTTACCAGTGGTATAAGGCAGCCCGACCTAGAGCCGATGCTGGAAAGGGTATGAGCAGTAAGAATTTCTTGGGTACGTTGGACATTGAGGAACAGAGAAGTTCGAGTACATTTCGGTAAAATTCTACATGTTTATTCTTTTGTGTAGGAGGTAGAAGTATAGAACTAGTCTAGAAAGGAGCATACAGATGCCAACATTAACTGTAGGATTTCAAACCATGCCAAACGGAAAAGACGTGGATACACATGGCGTTATCCCGAAAATGATTGAAGTGGTAAAAGAATCAGGCTTAACATACGAAGTTGGCCCGATGGAAACGGTGGTCGAAGGTGATTATGATAAAATTATGAGCGTCATTAAAGAGACCCAGGAAGTAGGGATACAACATGGGGCAACCGAGGTTTTCACAAATATTAAAATGCATTATAAATCGGACGGAGTATCAATCGCAGACAAAAAGAAGGATGTTTGAAACCCCACTTGATTATTAGCACCTATGTTATAGGTGCTAAATTTTTTTGGGGGAAAGAATGGATATTTCTTTTATTAGAATATCTTCCTGTAACAGAGTTCTAAAGCCTTTATATTCTTTTCAAAGTTTAAGAAGAGGTTATTCATTGACAAGTATTGTACATGCTCCTTCATCTGGGCTTCTGCATAAAGTAAATGCAGAGGAGGGATGCAGTATGTTTTTTCCACGACGATATCCTGTGATACCATATGATGTTCAACAAGAATGCTATCCGTATTGGCCAGAAGTCAGAAATCATTATGAAGATGGTCTTTTACCACATACTTATCAACAGTATTATCCGGTCAACGAACAACAACGTGAGTTCACTTATTATCCACAACAGGTGAACTATTATGATCCTTATCAAGGATTCTATGAACAACCTGTCTACGAAGATCCATTTGATTGGCGGGCAAGCTGGAGGGAATGGGAGGACCTTGGGGCACCTCCGCGGGGGATGAAGGGTTCACCGGCGGTTGCTTCCTGGCAGGCGAACCGGCTGGATACATTTGTTCGAGGTGAGAATGACAGAATGTATCACAAATGGTGGAATGGTTCCCGTTGGAGTAATTGGGAGGATCTTGGTGCGCCAAGGAGAGGTTTAAGGAGTTCCCCGGCTGCTGTGTCGTGGGGATCGAACCGAATTGATACGTTTGTCAGAGGGAATCGGGATACTCTATGGCATAAATGGTGGGATGGCTCGAGGTGGAACGATTGGGAAGACCTTGGGGGACCACCAGGTGGATTCAAGGGTGACCCGACGGTTGCATCATGGCAAGCAAATCGTCTAGATGTTTTCGTGCAAGGGAATGACAACAATCTCTGGCATAAATGGTGGGACGGAAGACGATGGAGCCAATGGGAAAACCTTGGAGCACCAAGAGGCGGCTTGAGGGATTCACCAGGTGCTGTATCCTGGGGACCGAATCGAATCGATTGCTTCGTAAGAGGAAACAATGACCGGATGTGGCATAAGTGGTGGAACGGTTCCCGCTGGAGTAACTGGGAGGACCTGGGCTCACCGCCTAGAGGATTTGAAGGCGCTCCTGCTGCATCATCATGGGCTGCGAATCGGCTCGATACCTTTGTCCGAGGAGACAACAACAATATGTGGCACAAATGGTGGAACGGTTCCCGGTGGAGTAACTGGGAAGACCTTGGAGCACCAAGGGGAGGCGTTCGTTCTTCACCGGGAGCTGTGTCTTGGGGCCGTAACCGGGTGGATGCCTTTGTGAGAGGCAGAAATGATCATATGTGGCATAAGTGGTATGAGTGATAGATGGAACCGTCCCTGTGTTAATAGGGACGGTTTTTTCTTTTAAATGAAAGTGAAGGAATTGACAAAGTTTATGTCCACATGATGGGAAAGTGGGTACTCTACCAAATTTGGAAGGGAGAAAAAGGCTTGATTTTTAAATTGGGTGAAGAAGTTTATCAGTAAACATGAAATTATACAATAAAAAGAAAACCCGGCATGATCATAAATCACGCCGGGCTACTTTTTAACTGGCTTTCTTTCTCGGTTGAGCTTCCATCATTGGCATGTACTCATTGAAGTAATGATTCGTTTCACGGACGATGACCTTATAAAGTAAAATAAGGGCGATCAAGTTCGGAATCATCATCAACGCATTAGACATATCAGCAAATGCCCAAACGAGCTCCAGGTTCGCAACGGCACCAAGTCCGGTTGCTAAAATGTATATGAGTCTGTAGGAGTTAGCAAAGCGATAATTCGTCAAATACTCGAAGCATTTCTCTCCGTACATATACCATCCGACGATCGTCGAGAATCCGAAGAAGATGACGGAGAACGATACGATGTATTCCCCGACAGTACCGAGGGCGTGTCCAAATGCCGCACTAGTCAGTGCTCCGCCGTCAAGGCTTGGTGAATGCTCGACACCCGATATCGCTCCGCCTGTCGGATCCCAGAAGCCTGTGATCAGGAGGACCAGCCCCGTCATCGTACAGACGACGATTGTTACAATGAACGTACCCGTCATAGCGACAAGGGCCTGCTTAACCGGATGATCGGTTTTCGCGTTACCTGCAATCAATGCAGCCGTACCAAGACCAGCTTCATTGGAGAAAATCCCACGTGAAACCCCGCTGCGGATCGCTTCACTGATTATGATTCCAGTGAAACCTCCAGCGGCAGCCACAGGATTGAACGCATAATAGAAAATCATTTCAAATGCCGGAATGATCATGTCATAATTTAATACGATGATGATCATTGAACCACCAATGTAAAGGAATGCCATGATCGGTACAAAGAAGGAAGCGACGGTACTGATCCGTTGAATCCCTCCAAAGATGATCAAACCTGTCAGGACAGCCAAAACGATTCCTGTTACGACATTGTTAATTTGAAAGCTTGATGTCATGACGTCTGCAATCGTATTGGACTGTACGCTGTTTCCTATTCCCAGGGCAGCAAATGCGCCGAATAAAGCGAAGGCAACAGCAAGCCACTTCCACTTGCTTCCGAGGCCTTTTTCTACGTAATACATCGGCCCGCCGGAGTATTCTCCGTTTTTATTTTTTACACGGTATTTCATGGCAAGCAAAGCTTCTGCGTATTTCGTCGCCATTCCGAGAAGGCCGACAACCCACATCCAGAAGATGGCCCCGGGTCCGCCAATCGTCAATGCCGTCGCAACCCCGGCAATGTTTCCGTTACCGATTGTCGCTGACAAAGCAGTCATCAACGTTTTGAAGTTACTGATATCCCCTTCCGATTTGTCAGCAGAAGAAGAGGGTTTTTCTTTTGTAAAAGCAAGTTTAAAGGCATACAATAGCTTTCGGAACTGTAGCCCTCTAAGCATAAACGTTAAGAAAAGGCCTGTCCCAAATAACAGTACTAAACTTGGTGTCCCCCATAAAAATGAATTAATCTTGTCTAGCACATCTAACATAGAATCCTCCTTGTCATCTCATGTTGTAAACGTTTTCTTTGTGAGTTTCCATCTACTATTTATATAGTATTCCGAACAATCTGTCCATAATAAAAGTCGAATTTCCAGAGATTGAGCCTTTTTTAGTAGGAGGAGTAGTTGGAGGGACGGACCTCGGATTCAATCACAAGAAAAAGGTGTCCCAAGTGTTATTGAAGGGGGAAATCGCGTAACAAAAGGGACGGACCCTCTTCGCTGAACGTAGATGTAACTTTATCGCTCAGTTTGAGAGGTCCGTCCCTCACCGTTATATCAGTGTAATGAGTACTATCACGAGCAGCGGTCCTACCAGAATGAGGTATCCCAGTGGTCTGGCGAAGTTCAGGGTCCAGCCTACTCCGAAGCGTTTTTCGACGAAGATGGAGGGGTCTTCAGGGTTGAAATAGAAGAGGCCTCCTTTCCAGTATTGATCGTCATCTGCATTGATCACTTCGCCGGTACCTTCATCGATGACTTCTACGTCCAAGTCTGAATCCTTTTTACCGACCTTGATGGCCATAAGGACCGTCCCTATCAAGACAAGCGCAGAGAAGGTCAGTGGCATGGTGATGATCAGCAGGTCATTGACGCTATTTTCATACAGGGTTGTGAATTGGAGAAATGTAAATAGCATGCTTATCATAACGGAGATGAAGAATAACAGCCAGCTTGTGTACTTTCGCAGACGGAGCTGTCGGACACGTGATGCTTTTATATTTCCTGCACTCAGCTTGATCCCGGAATTCCTTGTAAGTTCATTGACCCCTAGGAACATTGTATTCATCACGAGTAATACAAGTGGCAGGGTCAAAGCAGACAGATAGGTTTTGGTAGTAAATGAATCCGGCTTGCCATCGGGTCCCCAGTGAGTAGGAATCTGGTCCGGCAAATTATTGTAATTCACTAATGTAAACACCATTAAACCAGCGGTGATCACCATGGGGACTACATATACTATCCAGGGCAGCATTTCATCTCTCGTTCTTAAGTTCAATTCTGAAACTTTCACCTGTTTGCGATCCTTGAACCATTGCTTTTCCCGTTTCAGTGTTGTCACTTTCATATGAAAATAGAAATAAAGAGACATCGAAATAAATAGTATGACGAAAGGCAGTAATAATCCTGCTAGAATGAGGTGATTTTCTGTGGATGGAATGTTTTTTGACCAGATAAAATAGAGAGCCAATGCCGCAATTGAAATGAAAAACGTTAAGATTGCATAGAGTTTTTTGTAATGTAGCAATTGTTCGTTCCGTATTTCATCAACAGGTATCGTTACACCAAAAACCACCGTTCGTTTTACGATAAAAGGAATGGTAATTTGCAGAACCATCAAAAATCCCACCGTGCCGAATAAAAGCGCCATTTCCATTTGTTACTCCCCCTTAACCTTTAGCATAATAGATGTAACTAATTCTTGAATTTCTTTTTCACTCATGCCGATTACCATAGATTCCACTACAATCGGCCGCAATTCTTCTGATATCTGCTCCAATCGGGCTGGCGGAATCTCTCCCTCAGATGGTGGACAAATAACAGCCCCGGACTTTGGCACGATCCGGATCACACCCTTGCTTTCCAATTCATGATAGCTTTTATTCACCGTGTGCATGTTTACGCCCAAGTCACCGGCAAGGCTGCGAACGGACGGGAGGATATCACCTGGAACTAATTCCCCGCGAACAATCCCCTCCATGATTCCATTCCTGACCTGAGTATAAATCGGTATATCTGATTGAGGTTCTATTTGGATAAACAAGGATTCACCTCCTAGTTTGTTATATGTTTAGTATAACAGAATTGTTCTAGTTTATGTAGAACAACAACCGTTTTTTCCAAAAAAAGTTAGATTATTGAAGAGTCGCTCGTTATAATTTGATTATATGAAAAAGAGAATGAGGAATTATGAAAAGTAAAAAACTCGCAGGTTAAAAGAATAGTAGTTTAGAAAGATGCATGAATCATAAGGTGAACTAATAGCGATCAACATCCATACCTTGTCATCAAATCTGACAAATAGATTGCAAAAACTAAATTAGACCACTGTAATAAAGACTGGAAGATATGCTAAGGAGTGAGATGTTCATGAGGAATCAAGGCCTGAAAATCGTAGAACTGAAAACGATAGAACAGCACATGGAGGAACTGTCTGAATTATTAATGAAAGTAGTGGATGATGGTGCTTCCATTGGTTTTTTATCCCCAATGGCTCGCGCTGCAGCGATGGACTTCTGGCAACATGCACTGAAGCCTCATGTGATTTTATTTGTAGCCTGGGTGGATGAAACTATTGCAGGAACCGTGCAGCTTCATCTATGTACGAAACAAAACGGTACCAACAGAGCCGAAATCGCAAAAATGATGGTCCATTCCAAATTCCGCCAAAAAGGAATTGCCCGGTCACTCATGCAAACGGCGGAGAAAAGAGCGAAAGAAGAGGGACGGACCTTGCTCATCCTGGATACGGTAGAAGGGGCACCTTCTAATCATTTGTATAAATCACTTGGATACATTCAGGGAGGGCGGATTCCCGACTACGCAGCTTCACCTTTTGGGGAATTAGAGGCAACCATTATCTACTACAAACAGGTTTAAAAGACTGCGAGAATAAAATAATAAGAGGGACGGACCTCAAATCTTCAAACCACTCCATTTTCAGGTGATTATGAATGTTTAGAGGTCCGTCCCTCCAAGGAGGAAAACATGCAGAGGAAAAATCCCTTTTTGTTTCTGTTGTTTGGTTTGTTAATAAGTTTCTTGTTCCTGACGGCATGCAGTAATTCAAGTGCCAACGGAGAAGAAACGAAGGCGGATAAGAAAGTAGAAGATCTGTATGAAAAGGAAAAGAATGAAATGGACGATGAAATTGGTGAAATGGAGCCACTTCAATTAACTTCCTACAGCGAGGAAATCGGCGTCACAATGAATGAACCGTCATACAAGGAATTTGCGGCAAATGGGCAAGTGACCGTTGATGGGGAAATTGAACAGCATTCAGAGTTGAAGTCGGAATACGCCTGGATCAAGGTTAGGGCAAGCGAAGAAGGCCCTGCGGGGAATCAGCTCGAATACTACACTCCCATCAAAGACGGCAAGTTCAAACAGGAGATCCATTTTTTCAATGGAGAAGGAGAGTATAGTGTGTCCGTTCAGCTGCCAAGCAAGGATCGTGAAAATTATTACTATGATACAGCTTCCTTCACGGTTCATAATGTGAATCCTGACATAATGAGGGATGTGACGCTCACACCATTCGGCCAGGATGCCGCCTTGTCATTGAGTTCTGAATCAAGCTTTATTAAAGGCAATGAAATCTTTCCATTGAAAGGAGAAGCTGCTAACCTGACGGATGAAGACACCATCATGCTCAGGTTAAAGAAGGATTCTCAAAACTGGACCCATGTCATTCCCGTTAAAAACGGAAAATTCAGTTATGATGTTCCTTTATTTTTCGGAAAAGGAAAACACGAGCTTGAGGTACTGGTACCGGATGAAGAGCGTGAAAGCTACTACCAGACGGCCACGACTCTAATCATTGATAATGAATCTGTTAGGGTGATGAGTCCGATTGAGTACGCTGATAAATATCGTGAGCGTGGCGTAACTCTGGAATCTCCTCAATTTGGCGGTGAGAAGTCGGATGGTGTTTACTCTATCAAAGGGAGCATCGATCCTAAAGCTGAATTCGGTCCGGAAACGACGCATATTTATATCACCACGAAAAAAGGGGAGGACGAAGCTCTGGATGTTATACCTGTAGATGATTTTACCTTTGAGGATTCCTTTTATCTCCGGTTTGGACCAGGTACTTATGAGGTGACCCTCAGCGTACCTGAAATCAAGGAGGAGAATAGCGATTATTTCAGATTTTTCGGTTTTGCGAAGTTTGAAGTGGAATCGACAGGTGAAGACAAGCGGGACCTGCTGCCTTCCCGTGGGGTACAGTCAGATGCGCAGGAAATCAAGGAGCAGGCGAAAACCGTCACAGCCGGGCAAACTAGCGACAGGGATAAGGCGAAAGCGATCTATGATTATGTAGCAAAAAATGTTTCCTATGACGTTGAGAAATATGAATATGACGACTTTAACTGGGATGATAGTGCATTAAAAACACTGGAAACCAGAACGGGTGTGTGTCAGGACTACGCCTACCTGGCGATTGCCCTGCTTCGAGCCAGTGACATCGAGGCGCGATTTGTTGAAGGGAGAGCAGGGGGGATTTTCCCGGGAAGGCATGCCTGGGTGGAAGCGAATCTTGATGGGGAATGGGTCACCCTGGATCCGACATGGGGATCAGGCTATTTAAAGGACGGTAAGTTTGTACCGGCTTTCAATGAGGATTATTTTGATCCGGATATGAATGAATTTAATAAGACGCATACACGGACAGGTGTGTCGTATTAGAAATGAATCATATAAAGGGACCGGCTCATTAAGAAAAGTATTGGAGCTTGAACAATTGACTCTCCATTATCAGCCAAAGGTGGATCTGGAAACTCTGGACATCATAGGTGTGGAAGCTTTGGTCCGCTGGGAACATCCGGAACTTGGAATGATCCCTCCGAGTGAATTTATTCCATTGGCAGAAGAGACGGGATTGATCATTCCGATCGGGGAGTGGGTTCTTCGGGAGGCTTGTCGACAAAGTCAGGAGTGGGAAATGAGCGGATTAGGCATCATTCCTGTTGCAGTTAATATATCTGTCAGACAGATAAAGGATGATGGATTTGTTGACATGGTAAAAGAAACCTTATCATGCCTTCAGTTTGACCCAGATCGACTTGAGCTTGAAATAACCGAGAGTATCATGCAGGACTTCGAAAAATCAACGAAAGTTCTCAATAAGTTGAAGAAGCTTGGAGTTATCATTTCCATGGATGACTTTGGAACTGGTTACTCTTCTTTGAATAATTTAAGGCATTTACCGATTGATAGTATTAAAATAGATAAATCGTTCGTAGATGATATCATGGAAGATTCAAATCAAGTATCAATCGTAAAAGCGATTATTGATATGAGTCAAAATATGAACTTTACTACTATTGCTGAGGGAATTGAAACAGAAAATCAAGTCTTGTTCCTGAAACGGAATGCCTGTAAGGTAGGTCAGGGATACCACTTTAGCCGTCCATTGCCTGGACCATTATTAGAAAAGTTTCTGGTGGAGTGGGGAAGGGAACATACTGAACGTGTTTGGCTGTGACGAAAACGCTTTGACTAAAAGGATGAAGGAAAATAATATATAACTCGCAGTGGGTCAGGTATAATGGAATGCGATGTCTTTTACATTGAACATGAATAAACAATCATTGGAGGAAATGAACACGATGTCAGAATGGCCAAATTGCCCAAAGTGCAACTCAGAATACACGTATGAAGATGGGAGCCTGTTCGTCTGCCCCGAGTGCGCTCATGAATGGACAACAAATGCAGCAACAGAAACGGCTGAAGAAGAAAATGTGGTCAGAGACTCAAACGGAAATCTCTTAGCCGATGGTGACTCCGTTTCGGTCATTAAAGACCTGAAAGTAAAAGGAAGCTCATCCGTCCTCAAGATGGGAACCAAAGTCAAAAACATCAGACTCGTCGAAGGAGACCACGACATCGACTGCAAAATCGACGGCTTCGGAGCCATGAAACTAAAATCCCAATTTGTGAAAAAGATATAATGCGTGAGTAATCTGAGAGGGACGGACCTCTGATGAGCGATTAACCAGATGGTTTGCTTATCTGAGGTCCGTCCCTCTTTCAGATTTACAGAAATGATAAACTTAAACAGCAGGTAATCAGAGTTTAGGAGGGATGAATGGTGAATGAGAATGCAATGGGCAGCCCCCTTCGGGTTGGTGCCCCGATTATAGAGAGAAAGATAGGTTATAACGGTAAATTGGTGGAACATCATTGCCGGCTCTTGAAGGCGGGAGTTGAAGACGTGGTCCTTTTTCATAGAATAAAAGATGCCTTTACCATGACGACAAACCAATCAAGCTTAACCATTCCTGAGGGTAGCTACACCTTGGCGTACTATTGGAAGGACCGCGCTTATAATGTGTATGTTTGGAGAAATCATAGGGGTGAGTATTTAGGGGCATATTTTAATATTGTCAGAAATACGAACATAGACAATGAAGTAGTGTCTTTCGAAGATCTTATCATAGATGTCCTCGTATTTGACGATGGAAACGCTTCTGTTCTGGATGAAGAGGAGCTACCCGTTTCCATTGAGGAGTTTGAGAACGGGTATGTACTGGAGGAATTGCAATTATTAGTGGATGGTCTTGGGAGTTTTCTTCCAAAGCTTATTTCTGAGACAAGGGTTCATTTTCCTCATGATGATCTTATTAGTTGGCTTAGCGATTCAAAAGATAGAAGGGAGGCATCTGAGCAACAGGATGAAATTTAAAGAAAATGAAGAATTCATCAATCCGGCTTCAGGGGCCGTCATTATGGCTCTTGGAATCTTTCTTTATGCTGCTATTGATGCTTTTACATGGATCAACCACACCACTGGAAAAATACTGACTTTGTCCCTGATTGTGTTGGCTGCCATTATTTATAAATCCCTTTTCACGCAGTTGTTAAATAAACCATATAAATTTGCTATTTTAGGTAATCCTGTTCTTTCTTTCGTGATTGGATCGTGGGTTGCCGGCATTTCGGTTTTGAGTAATGTGATCGTCAAATATTTCCCTGGTATGTGCGTGGGTGTACAGGGCATTATGCTTATGAATACTCTTTTATGGCTATATTTTTTGGTAAACTGCTTCTACCACTTTAACGAGATCATGAAACGACCGACAGCGCATTCTACTCATGGAATTGTGTTGCTTTCTACCGTTGCTACCCAATCATTGGTGATATTTTGGGTGAAGGTTTTTCCTTCTCTTCCGGAGGGACTTCTGATTGCAGTGATGTCACTTGGAATCTTTTTTTACTTGATCGGTATGACATTGATTGTGCTTCGATATGCGAGGGGAAATCCTTGGACGATGATAGATGATTGGACGAGCACAAACTGTATCATTCACGGCGCTTTATCCATTACAGGTCTGGCAATCGTTTCTTCACAGCTGATGTCTGGAATGTTAATAATGATTTTTTGGCTCATTGTGTTTGTCCTCCTGTTAGGTGTTGAATTGATGGAGATGGTGAGAGCTGTCAAACGGATTCAGAAGCTGGGATGGAAAAAAGGGATTTTCACCTATCATATAAGCCAATGGTCGCGTAATTTTACCTTTGGAATGTTCTATGCCTTTACAATCACCATGCATGAAAATCCTCATTATTTGAATGCGTTTTACGATTTTCATAGAGGCTTCTTGCATTTTTGGGCGTGGATTGTGTTCCTATTTCTAATAACAGAAATTGGTCTATGGGCGGGATCGAATGGTTATCTATTAGAAAGAAAGATAGAGGAGAATGTTTCTTGAGTACGTTTATCTTGTTCATGGGCATCATATTATGTGCATCGATATTGCAAACTAGTACAGGTTTTGGATTTTCCATAATGGCAACACCATTTTTATTGCTCTTGTTTCCACCTAGAGAAGCGATACAGATTAATTTGATCTTATCCCTAGTGATCTCACTTGCGCTACTTGTGAAAATTAGAAGGGATATTGATTTTCCACTTGTGAAAAGGTTTGTGGTCGGGAGCATACCCGGTTTACCCCTGGGTATATTGGTTTTCACTCTTATTGATATGAGTCTCTTAAAGGTGTTAATCAGCCTGATCATCATAGTGCTGACGGTTTTACTTATCATGAAATTCCGCATCAGACAGTCCAAAATGCGGGACTTTCTGGCAGGGGGATGGTCTGGAGCACTGACCACGAGTATCGGTATGCCAGGACCACCCCTGCTTCTATATTTTTCAGGCACTGAGACAAGAAAAGAGAAACTTCGGGGAACAACCCTTGCCTTTTATTTGTTCATCTATCTCATCAGTTTAGGGATACAGGTGAAAGTGGCAGGTACTACTCTAACAGTTTGGAAATCAAGCTTGCAAGCATTACCAGTAGTAGCTATAGGTCTAGTGTTAGGACAAGCATTATTCAACAAAATCAATCAAAAAATCTTTCAGATCTTTACCTATCTACTACTGTTATTTACGGGAATCTTTCTGCTGATAGAAAACATGTAATTTCAGAGGGACGGACCTCCAATGAGCGAATTACCAAATGGTTTTCTGCTGATTCAGAGGTCCGTCCCTCTTACATATCGTCTAATACTTCTTTTAACACAACGGCATGGTTGTACTGCTCATCTTTTGCACCGTAGAGGAGGACTAAGCGTTCCTTAGCAGACATTTCCTTCAGTTCCTGTAGCTTCTTTAGTTTTTTATCTTGATTAAGTTCTTCTTTGTAGGCATTTTTAAATTCCTCGAACTTTTCCTGCTCATGATTAAACCATTTTCTTAAATGTGGGCTTGGGGTAATTTCCTTTATCCACTCATCCAAGTTGGCATCCTCTTTTGAAATTCCACGTGGCCATATTCGGTCAATCAAAATGCGATGACCGCCTAATTGGGGAGGTTCATCATAAATTCTCTTTAGAACGATAGACATTGATCTTCCTCCAATCTTTGTTCACTTACTATAAGGATAAATTGAATCGGAGGATGAAGCAAAGATCTTTTATCTTTAGTTTCTACGTAAAAGGTACATAAAGGATTAGAAACTACGCATATATTAAATGAATTACTTTATAGCCTGACCGACTTTTTCAAGGGGAAGCCGAATTGAAGGTCCGTCCCTCTTTTACGAAAAATAACATGAATGTAACATTTCGCCGGGGAGGATGATTATCTTTTGGAAATACGGAGTAGAAATACAATAGATCTGAATCGTGTCATCAGTCATGAAATCAAGAGCCTGCCGGCAAAAGCCGGAACCCAAACGGCAATTGTTATAGGTTTGTTCAAAGTGAGTTCGGGACTGCCACTACCACAACACAAGTTTTCTATAGAATAGCGGCAGGACCATGATTGATTATATTTTATTTTTTAAGAGTCTCATCATCGGAGTCACCATTGCTGTTCCTGTTGGTCCTGTCGGTATCTTATGTATTCAGAGGACATTGGCATATGGGAAAAGGACAGGTTTTGTATCGGGATTGGGGGCTGCCACTGCAGATGCACTATACGGCTTGGTAGCTGTCATGGGGCTTACGATTGTTTCCGACTTCCTTCTTGATCACCAGTTCTGGATTCAATTATGGGGAGGGGTGTTTCTATTCTTGTTGGGGTGGAAGACATTCACTTCACAGTCGGCACCATTTAAGACTGGTGAATCGTCGCAAACCATTTCTACTTTGAAAGGGTTTCTTTCAGTCTTTCTTTTGACCCTTACGAATCCGATGACAATCCTTGCGTTCATCGCCATCTTTGGTGTCTTTCGCGTAACCGGTTCTGATGGCAGTATCTTGTCCGCATTGCTCGTCGTTGTGGGTGTATTTTGCGGATCCGCATTGTGGTGGGGGACGGTTGCCATGGTAGGAGGATGGTTAAGCAGCCGTATTGAATCGGACTCGTTAACAATGATCAATCGGGTGGCGGGAATCATCATTACGATATTCAGTTCGTATATTCTCATTGACTTGATTTAATTTTTGATTTTGGAGGGACGGACCTCCAACCGTCCAATAAACCCCTAATTCCAACTATATAATGAATTAGAGGTCCGTCCCTCTCCTAAAACTCACCATGTTCCTTACCCCAGGCATGCATTTGCTTGAGAATGGGGATGAGGGTCATACCTAGTTCTGTCATGGAGTATTCTACTTTTGGGGGGATGGTATCGTACTGGGTTCGATTGATGAAGCCGTCTTCTTCGAGTTCTTTTAGTTGCTGGCTCAGTACTTTATGGGCCACACCAGGCAGTAACCTGCGCAATTCGTTGTACCTGAGCGTCCCGTCTGTCCCTAAATGCCAAAGAATGACGGTTTTCCATTTGCCTCCGATTTTCTTCAGTGTGTACTCGATGGAGCACTTCAATTTTCCTTCTTGATCGATGGGTGTATCCATATACGCTTCAGTCCTTTCTTACCTTAAGGTTAGTTTCTCACAAAAAAGTGCATTCTTACATTATGTAGCTCAGCTTCGTATAATGAAGACGTGTTAGATGAAACTAATCAAAAGAGGAGGAATATTGACGATGTTACCATATCCAAGATCGTTTTCACATATTGGACTATCCGTCCCGAATCTCGAAGAGGCAATTAAATTTTACACAGAGGTGTTCGGATGGTACACCATCATGGAGCCTTCAGATGTGGAAAATGATGATACTGCAATCGGGCAGATGTGCCGTGATGTATTCGGGAATGATTGGGAGAAATTCAGAATTGCACACCTGGCAACGGGTGATAAAATCGGAGTGGAGCTGTTTGAGTTCCCTCACAACGAAAAGCCGGAGAATAACTTCGAGTATTGGAAAACAGGACTATTCCATTTCTGTATCCAGGACCCCGATGTAGAAGGCATGGTTGAAAAAATCAAACAGCACGGCGGTAAACAGCGCATGCCGATCCGTGAATATTATCCTGGTGAAAAGCCTTATCGCATGGTGTATGTTGAAGATCCATTCGGGAATATTTTTGAGATTTACTCCCACAGCTACGAATTAACGTATTCAGATGGGGCTTATTGATCAATTATTAAGGGGCACGCTCGAAGCAGAGCGTGCTTTTTCATTTAAATAGAGGTTTTCCTTTCTCCATCAAGAAACCTATTAAGGTACTTCTATTCAGTAAAGAAAGGAAATCTACTATGAAAATAATGGCGTTACAAAAGAATTCAAGTATTTTTGAGGAAGCTGTGAAAGCGTTCTGGGAACAGTGGGGAAGTGAGGAAAATTACAGGTTCTATCACGATTGTATGTTCCATTCCTGCCGTACCGAAGAAGACTTACCGCGATTTTTTATTGCTTTACAGGAAGAACAAATTATTGGGACGTACGCTCTGCTCAGAAACGATCTGAATAGCAGGCAAGACCTGTTTCCGTGGTTTGCTTGCCTGTATATTGATCCGGATCATAGAGGGAAAGGGCTTGGTTCCTATCTCCTAGAGCATGCTTTACAGGAAGCCCATGAAAAAGGCTACAAACATCTATACCTAACAACGGATCTGGAAGGTTATTATGAAAAATATGGATGGACTCACACAACTGAAGCCATTGGACTGAGTGGTGGTTCCATGAATGTCTACCAAAAAGCAACAGATTAAACTTCCTGAAAATAAAAAAGCAGCAAGGTCTGAGTGAGAAAATCAACTCATTACCTTGTTGCTTTTTTAGAGGTCCGTCCCTCTCTTTAAAGGAAAGGTGATTTTCCTTTGGGACAGGTCTGCTATATAACCAATCACGACTACCAAGAGGGTAGGGAGGGTCCAGGCCAGGCCGTTTTCACTGAGGGGGAGGTATCCCAATATAGCCTGAATTCCTTCCATTTTAATTTCTAGCGTCAACAGCATTTCGTAAAAGGCAAATAATGTGGCGACTCCAACCCCATATACATACATTCTCTTACTTTCCCCAAAGAAATGCTGAAAGAGAGAGAGGACTACAAGCACTATAGCTACAGGGTAAATCAGAACGAGTAACGGTGTAGCGACTTTCAATATCAAATTCAGTCCAAGATTGGTAACGGCCAACCCGATGAGGATGAAAATCATAACGTAAGTCTTATATGAATACCTCGGAAAATTTTCATTAAAAAAACGTCCGCATGCATTGATGAGGCCGATACAAGTTGTTAAACAAGCAATCATCACTATGGCTCCAAATAACACATTCCCGCTGTATCCAAATAATTGATGAGAAGCAAGAACCAATATTTCCGCCCCATTTTGAAGTGGCTCTTCATGGGGAACAACACGACCGATCCATCCGAGTGAGAGGTATACCATGATTAAGCCGACTGCTGCAATCATACCTGAACTGATTGTTCCTCGTATCAGATCCCTTTTATCCGTCGCTCCTTTATCTTTCAATCCATTGATGATGACAATCCCAAAGGCAAGGGCTGCCACGGCATCCATGGTGAAGTAACCTTCCAGAAACCCTTTGAGAAACGGATCGGTTTGGAAGTTTTCTGTTGCTTGTGCGGCAGTATAATCAAAGATCATAAAGGCACGTACACATAATATCGCTAATACAATGAGCAGGGCAGGCGTTAAAAACTGTCCGACAAGATCAATCACCTTTTTTGGATTGATACTGAGTAAGTAGGTCAATCCGAAAAAGACAAGAGAGAATAAGAATAAGGGTAACCGTCCATCCACACTGATCATTTGCATAAATCCTAATTCATAGGCAACATTCGACGCCCTTGGAATACCGTATAGTGCTCCAATCGACATATAAATCACGATGGCGAACACCAGTCCAAAGACGGGATGGACCCGTTGGCCAATTGACAATAATCCGTTAGTGGATAACGAAACGGAAATGATCGTTAAAAAAGGCAGGAACACTGCTGTTAAAATAAACCCGGCAATTGCGGCGGCAAAGTAGCCTCCAGATTCCATTCCAAGATAAGGCGGGAATATTAAATTCCCTGCTCCGAAAAATAGAGAAAATAGCATAAAACCTGAAACCAGCACATCTTTCTTTCTCAAATAAAACCCTCCAAATCCTTACCAAACCATGATAGTTTCTATTGATTATTCTGATTATTTCAAATAAAAAAACCCGTCCCTGACCAGGGACGAGTCATATATTCTCGTCGTGGAATTTTATTAATAAACACAATCTAGCATAGGAAGAAAGCGCAGTCAATAAGTTTTCCTAATATAATATCAATTTCTATTTTTCTAGATTTGTGTAAAAATATCAATCGGTAAAAATTGTATTAAATGCAAATTTTATTGAGTTTAATCTAAAAAAGGCACACATGTAATTGTGTGCCTTCAAGGTTTACAACCCTAATGAAATATATTTAACTTCCAGATACTCCTCAATGCCATGATGTCCGCCTTCACGACCAAGGCCACTTTGCTTGAATCCGCCAAATGGCGCCTGCGGGGTAGAAGGTAATCCATCGTTCAATCCTACAATTCCATATTCCAATTGCTCACTGATTCGTATGCCCTTTGTAATATTTTCAGTGAATACATAAGCAGCAAGACCGTAGATGGAATCATTTGCCCGGTCGATGGCTTCTTCTTCTGTTTTAAACGTAGTGATTGGAGCAACAGGACCGAATGTTTCGTCTTTCATGCAAAGCATGTCATCATGTACGTTGGTGATGACGGTCGGTTCAAAGTATAGTCCGTTTTTGCCTTTTCCTCCGTAAACCACGGATGCTCCTTTGCTCACAGCGTCCTCCACATGCTTCTGAACTTTTTCTACAGCATTCTCATCGATTAATGGACCAATGTCCACACCTTCTTCAAGACCGTTACCGACTTTGAGATCCTTCACTTTTTCGACCAGTTTTTCGGTAAATGGATCAACAATGGACTCATGAACATAGATGCGGTTCGAGCAGACGCAGGTTTGACCTGCATTTCTGAATTTGGAGGCAATGACGCCATCGACGGCCTTATCCAGATCAGAGTCAGCCATTACGATTACCGGCGCGTGACCTCCAAGCTCCAATGATATTTTCTTTACGGTGTCAGCCGAACCTTTCATCAGGACCTTCCCGACTTCCGTTGATCCAGTGAAGGTCAGTTTCCGTACGCGTGTGTCTTCCATCCACGCTTCCCCGATGGATTTAGAATCGCCTGTCACCACGTTGATGACTCCTTTTGGGATGCCGGCTTCTTCTGCAAGTAACGCCATCTTTAAAGCGGTCAAAGGGGTTTGGTTTGCCGGTTTAATCACGACCGTACAGCCGGTGGCGAGTGCCGGTGCAACCTTACGTGTGATCATCGCGGCAGGGAAGTTCCATGGGGTGATGACGGCTACGACCCCGACAGGCTGCTTATGAACAAATAGACGTTTGTTTCGTTGAGTGGCGGGAATCTGTTCACCGTAGACACGCTTTCCTTCCTCAGCGTACCAGGAGATGAACCCGTTGGCATACTGGATTTCACCAAGCGCTTCCTTTAGTGGTTTCCCTTGCTCCATGGTCATGGTCCGGGCAAGGTCCTCTTTATTCTCATCAATTAAATCATACCATTTTCGAATGAGTTCACTTCGTTCATATGCAGAATATAGGGACCAGTCCTTGAATGCACCATAAGCCGCGTCAACAGCACTTGCAGCTTCTTTTTTGCCCCCATCAGGTATGGTTGCAATCACTTCTGAGGTGGCTGGGTTGGTCACATCCCTTTTTGAAAGATTCGCTCCGATTTGTTCTCCGTCTATGATCATATTGTAGTGTTGCATAGTGATCCTCCTTTAAATGTTTTATGAAATTTTCTTGGCATCTTTATTTTCCAGATCTTTTGTGAAGATTTCATCGTTCTCACCGCTGAAGAATTTTTTACCGTAAATCAATAAGCATAATAAAATTCCAACTGCGAAGGCCCAAGTGGCACCTTTGGTGGCGAGTACTGCCCCTATAACTCCGGCAATGCCAAGATCACGATGACTTCGGGATTCTAATATTCCTACGCGAACGCTTACATAACCTTGGATCAGCAAAGTCAAGGCAAGGGCGATACCTAGAATTGGTTGTACTAAACTTACAATAGGGAGAAGCAGGAGTCCAGTATTTGTACCCCATCTGAAGGATCCAGAACCTCCAAATATTGAATGCATAGCTTTTTTACCTTCTTTAAAGCGTTCAATTACGACAACTTGCATGGCTGCCCATAGTGGACCTGCCATTGTGACATCAGGACCAAGTATACTCATAATGGTGTTGCGTCCACCGAAGACCATATGGGCACGATTCGGATTGTAATCGATCTTTTCATCACGGCGCACATCGTCTGCTTCATCGATCAGTGCTTTACTTTGTAAAACGTCTCCGAATAGGACAATATAAGCGGCTAATACAGTGGGCAAGGCTGTTAGAAATAACATTGCCGGAGGGAAACCAAGCCCAAAGATGGTGTATTCACTCCAAAGTGTACCGAAGTCAGGGTTAATGAGCCCCCACTCAATCGATGGCCACGGTGCTTCTCCAAAGAGAGGTGCGATGATAACAGCGAGAATAATAATCGGAAAGATTCCCAGTTTTCCAATTAGTCCCCATAGTGCACTTTTGGCTTTCAGATGATTGAAGTGTTGAGAGAAAATAATATAAAAGGCAATCCCTACTGCGATGGAAATGGTCCATGGAAAGCTTTCGAAACGTCCACCAACCTGGAAGACAGAAATGATTGCTGCAAACCCTGCTCCTAATATCACCCCGGATTTAATCGCCGGGGGAACGAATGTAACGACTTTTTTCGCTAATCCTGTCACCCCTAGCAGGATCGATAGTAGTCCGAGTGTAAGCTGGAAAGCGACTAGTGCATGCACACGTTCCGGTCCTTCTGGAAATGCGGATACGTAAGCCATGATTAATGGAATTGCTGGTGTGATCCATCCGGGAACGACGGGATCGCCAAGTAAGTGATGGGTTAAATAGAGAATTCCATTCAACAGTACAACGGCTAATGCGACTTCAAAAGGCATGCCCAGAAGTTCGATCATTAAAGGGATCGCTGCTAAATCAACGGCACACATTAGCAAACCTTGGACATAATCCGGCCATTCAAATTTGTAGTGAATAAACGGGAGTCTTAATTTAAAAGGCCCCATTGGAATATATGGTGATTCCTCACCATCTTTTCGAGTTCTCCACATCCTATATACCCCTTTTCTTATTTTGATAACAATGAACTGAAATCCTTTATATTAATAAGCAGATTGATAGATTTGTTCAATTTCACTTTTGTTTAACTGACGTGGGTTATTGTTTAATAGTCTTTCAATCTTACTCGCATCTTCAGCCATATCGGAAAGTGCCTTTTCTGGGATATCAAAGGAACGTAATCCAGTCGGGATATTGACTGTGGTGCATAATCGTTTCATGGCATTCACGGCTTTATCGGCTGCTTCTGCGTCCGATAAGGAGCGAACGTTTTCTCCAAGTGCCGCCGCAATGTCTCTGAATCGCTCCATACAGGCAATTTTATTCCATTCCATGACATATGGAAGCAGGAGAGCATTACTGACTCCATGAGGAATATGATAACGGCCGCCTAACGGATAGGCGAGTGCGTGAACGGCACCGACTCCAGCATTACCAAAAGCCATACCGGCCATTAAGCTTGCAGTCGCCATTTTTTCACGGGCTTCCAAATGGTTAGGATTGGCGTACGCTTTTGGCAGATTCTCTGAAATCATTCGTATCGCAGAAATGGCCAACGCATCTGTTATGGGTGAAGCGTGAACCGAGATATATGCTTCTATGGCATGAACCAATGCGTCCACACCGCTTGCTGCTGTGACTGAAGGCGGCATGGTCAGCGTCATTTCCGGTGCGACAATCGCCACATCAGGAAGCAGGTAGTCACTCACGATTCCTTTTTTGAGCTGAGCTTCTGTGTCAGAAAGAATCGATATATTCGTTACTTCTGAACCTGTTCCAGCAGTTGTCGGGAGTGTGATGATGGGTGCGCCTTTTTGTGGAACAAGATCTGTACCGATCAGTTCTGACAGGCTGCCATCAAAACCTGCGTATACAGATACACTTTTGGCGATATCGATCGCACTTCCACCGCCGATAGCAATCAAGCCATCATGTTTCCCTTTTATGAAAACTTTCGTGCAATCTTCCACAATAGAGAGCTCAGGGTCAGGTTTAACGCCTGTGAATATTCCGAAAGTAAGCCCTTTCAAAAATGGGGTGATTTGATCAACCACTCCGACTTTTTGGAGGACTTCATCTGTGACGATTAGTGGGTTTTGAATGTGGAGGCGCTTGATTTCGTCGGGTAAAACTTCTGTTGCTCCTTTTCCTGTAACCAATTTGTTTGCAATTTTAAAAGTTGAGATTGTCATGAAAAGTATCTCCTTTCGATTCTTCTATAAACAATAATGCAAGTTCTGTGCCAACTTTCTGAAAAGTATGAACAGAAGGAAGGAGGTTTGTGAGGCTGTCGAAAAATGGTCAAATCCGATTATAAAAATAATCAAAAAAGAGAGCTTTGATTCGAAAAGTAATCAAAGCTCCCATTTTTTCATTTTTTGGACAATCGTGGATTGGCTGACTTCGAGAATTTCGGCTGCTTTTCTCGTTGTTTTATATTTTCGTATTGCATTGGTGATTAATTGTTTCTCTACTCGATCCACTGCCTCTTTTAAAGGAAGAATTTCTCCTTCATAAAATGCGTCTGGTTTCTTGATGGATTCACTTAATTCAGGTGGGAGATCTTCACGTCCGATTGTTTCTAAAGGAGTGATAACGACTAAGCGCTCAATCAAATTTTTTAATTCTCGAATATTACCAGGCCAATCGTATTCATGTAAACAATCCAATGCCTCAATGCTCATCACTTTGCTTGATCCATATTCATCATTGAAGCTTTGTAAAAAGTGTTGAGAAAGCGGAATGATTTCTTCGCGACGCTGACGCAGGGAAGGAATTTGAACTGGAACGACGTTTAAACGGTAATATAAGTCTTCCCGAAATTCCCCTATTTCCACTAAGTTCTTAATGTTTTTATGAGAAGCGGCGATGATGCGAACATTAATTTGTTTGAGTTTTGAAGAACCAATGGGAATGAACGCTTGATCTTCAATGACCTTTAATAGTTTTACTTGAAGCTCCAAAGGAAGATCACCGATTTCATCAAGGAATAACGTGCCATTATCCGCAACTTCCAGCAGTCCCTTTTTCCCTTTAGATAAAGCACCGGTGAAAGCACCTGCTTCATAGCCGAATAATTCTGCCTCTATTAAACTTGGAGGGAAGGCTCCGCAGTTAAGCTCTAGAAAACTACCGGTCGAACGATTCGAATGCTCGTGTATGTATTTTGCGATCATTGTTTTCCCAACACCGGTCTCCCCCTGCAAGAGAACTTTTACATCGGTTTTGGCTACTCGATTAATGGTGGTGAAAACCTTTTTCATTCTTTCACTGGAATAGATGGATGACTTATCTGCTTCATTAGAAAACGTAGCATTCGAACTTTGGCGGAGGTTCTTTAGTTCTTGCAGCTCATCAATTTGCAGCTTTAATGTTAACAGTTCGGTGATATCACGAACACTGTTTACAACGTATAAAATTTCATCGTCATCATTGAAAATTGGTGTACCGGACACGATGATTTTCCTTCCATTGTGAATGGACTGCATCAATGTAATCGGTCTTTTTTCTTTCAAGACCTGGATGGAGGCAGACTTGGATATATATCCAGCCTTAATGAGCTCTTCCATATGATAGCCGATAAGTTGCTCGGATCTCAGGTCCGCGATTCTTTCATAGGATTTGTTTACCTTGACCGTAATACCATATCCATCTGTAATGAAGACCCCATCATAAAGGGAATTGATTATATCATTGAAGACAGGACTTTCAAGTAGCTCACTATATTGATTTTTCTTCAACCTTACCTTTGGAGGAGAATGATGGAACATTATTTTCTTGAGAATTTCACCAATTGATTCCCCTAGATGACCATCATGAAAAATCGTATTCAAATCATTAAGCGTAAGGATCCCGACAATCTCATCCTCATGATTCACAACCTCCAGAGCATCCACCCCAGATTCTGAAAATAATTCAATCGCACGATCCACCTCATCTGACACAAGCAGCTTCATACATAATCCCCTCCCAAATAACATGCTACTTCGTTAACTCTATTCTACACCAAAGTAATGAGGGACGGACCTTTGGAGGTCCGTCCCTCATTTTTTCTTATTTCATTTGTGAATCTTTTACTTTCTTGATGAAAAGGTTAAAATCGATTCCATCATAAATAAGTAAGAATAGTATTGCTCCTAAAAGAGCACAGATGGCGATTTCAGGACCAATGAAAGCGAAGATGCCCCCTAAGATAAACCCAAGTAAAATAAATAAAAACCTCAATGTATCCACTCCCGATTAAAATTGCTTTTAAATGGTAACATGAATTTAGGCTTATATGGAGGGGAACGAGAGGTTTCACTACTTTTTTCCCTTCACCTTGATCTTCATCTTCCGCAATCACTTCTTGCTCCTCATGAAATTCCACTTCCGTCTGCCCAGTCACTTGATCAAACGGTGTGTAAAAGGGAGACGCTTTTCTTTTTTACAAACACCTTATAAAAACCGATCAGCACCAATATGGTTACCGCTGTTGGGAAACCTACAACCAAAAGATTGATCGGATCCATATCATGAATCTCCACCCGCGGTTGTCACGGAAACAGTCGAAATGGTTGCAATCATCGTTGCTTGCTGAGCTTGTATGAGTGTCTCAATGGCTGTCGATAAACTCGCCTGCATTACAGTAGAATTCTCAATCTTATCACTGATCAAAAGGTTCACGGCCATCATCAAATTAAGATCTTTGTGCCATTTGAAGTGCTTTTCAGAGTTAAGTTCTTCCCAGACATCCTTTACTTGATTCACCAGGTTCAAGTCGGCATTTACAAAAGATAGTAGAGCGATTTGGGGATAGAACATCGCCTTCGTCTTGATGTCTGCTTGCTTCATGATATCAAACAAATAGTTGCAGCGGCTGACAAGCTCATCTTGAGACGCTTCATCGTGTAGGGAAAGAATGTGACTCATGCTTTGCAGATCATTCCCTTTCCTGAATCCGGAATCGTTCAATTTCGTATAGAAACCTTCAATCTTATAGATCAACTCACTCTGATCACCTTCTCTTTGAGCAAGCAGAGTGGCAAAGGGATAATCACTATGCCCGGTTAAAAAGAAATGTTGTGCTCTCATTTCTTTATAAACCTTCATTGCATGATTGGGCAGGTCTGTACTGTAATCATCATTCGAAAGCAGGGTCATGGCTGCTATATAGGTGAACGTTCCTCTTGAAAATCCAGCTTCTACTAAAGAATCATATAAGACAAGGAATTCATGGAATTTTGCTTCCGGCGTTTCACAGCGTGTATCAAGCATCGCCGCAAAAGTAAATCGGATTTCATGCTTTAACGTCGAAAATGCACCTACTTCATTTTTAATATAGTCACTGATCTCTACAAAACGGTCGAGGTCAAAAGCTCGTTCATTTGTTACGTACAATGAAGCGACCATCATTAAAGAACGGGAATCTGATACCTTCCAGCGCAATCGCTTCTTTAATTGTGAATAAATCTCCCTATATTCCTTCACTTTACTCATTACATCTTCCATCCAGTTCACATCCCTTATTTTGTTAGTTAGTAGGATATACGTTTGAATGGTAAAAAAGTTTCGTTAGAAAAATGTAAAGGGAACTTGACGTAAAGTTTCTTTTACATTATGATATGGAAATATAAGGAGGTATCCTTCTTGAAAAATAAACTAGTAGAATACCGGAAGACGTTTGGATACTCACAGGAAAGATTGGCGGCTAAGTTAGGGGTATCAAGGCAAACCATCATTTCAATTGAAAAAGGGAAGTATGACCCTTCTTTGACTCTGGCTTTTCAGCTGGCAAATGTATTTGAAACGTCAATTGAAAAGGTTTTTGTATATGAAGAGAAAGGGGATAAGAAATAGTGCTAACAAAAGGATATCTGATTTTAGGTTGGGTTCTTGCCTTACAGACTGCTTTCTTGTTCTTTGTCGGCATAACGGCAGAAGAATTTCCATATTTTGCTCTTACTCCCATGTCCTTGACTGTTTTGAGTTTTTGCATGCATTATCTATATCCACAGTTCAAGCAAAAGGATGAGCGGATGAAGGTGATCAGGGAGAAGGGGATCTTTTACTCGTATTTCGCCATCCTACTCTATCACCTTATTTTTATGACGGTTCTGCAATTCGACATGATCCAACTGACTGCAATAAATCTACTGAATATCATGACCAGCCTCATCATCATGACCGTATTCATCTCAATGGTCATTATGGCGAAGATCTACTAAACAGGGAGGGACGGACCTATGATTTGAAGGTCCGTCCCTCCTTCAGTCCGTTCTGTTATTGACCTCATAGGCCGCACGGATGGCGGATTCGATTGCCCCTTCCACCCAGCCGTGGAAAGGGGATGTGTGTTCACCTGCAAAGTGGATGCGGTGTTCAGGTAAGTACAGATGATCAGAAAAGTCCGAAGCCTGGTTGGGAGCGAATAGGGTAAAGCATCCGGCAGAAAATTGGTTTTCGCCCCAGCTGTAAGAGGCACCTTTAGAAAATTCTTTGTAAACCTGATCGCCATATATCTTATAAAGCCCCTGGAGTGCTTCACGAATCCGTTCATCCTCAGGCAAGCTATTCCACAGATTTGCATTTTGTCCCCAGCTGTAACTGCCGAGCATGACACCCGGGCCGGCGACTCCTATATTGTGACTGGGACGGTACGTATACCGGATGGGGAGGTCTGTTATGATATTTCCAATTTTAAAGGCTTCCCAAAACTTTGATTTGAATTCCAATCCGATCTTTACAGATGACACATAATTAAGTTCCCGTATCGCCTTCCATTTTTGAAAGGAGATCGATTCATGAGGGTGGACATCAATAAATTGAAAAACAGAATAAGGAACCGTAACGATCGTATAATCTCCCTGAAAACGATGATAACGGTTTGTGGTGCGGTCTCTCACTATGACTTCAACACCATCATCCTTCTGAATGATCCCATGGACTTTTTGGGAATAGAGGATATTCTGTTGGAGTTCTGGCAAAAAGGAGTAGGGAAGTTTATCATTCCCTCCATCAATTTCATAAAACTTTAATTTTTCATTGAAAACCGTACGGACAATGTCCAGGAGAATATCGACGAATGCCAGTTCCGGGAACCCTTCAATGCCCAAGAGGACCTTTACAATCCGGATGGCTTCCGGGGAAAGGGACGTTCCGATCGGATTGAATCGTAAGAAGACATCGAATGAATAATGATCAAACTTGATTCGCAGCCGTTCTTGTTCTTCAGGGCTTGCTTTTTCGTACAGGTCTAAAAAGGGCCTTACAGCTGACGATAATAATTCAATGGCGGTTTTCCCCTGTTCTTCAGGTGGTAAAGGGTAATTGAAAATATCAGGGTTAGTGTTGTAATTGGAATCTGTCGTCTGAATTCCATTCACGAGATAGAGATCGCTCTTATTAATAAACTCATTTGTCGGTAAGTTGAATTTACGAATATATTCGAATACTAAATCATGCGTTTCCGGGAATCGCATAGCACCGACATCGAGGTATTGACCTTCTGAAAAAGGCTGCCGCAAGGTGTATACCCTTCCACCTATGCGATCATTTCCTTCGAGGATCGTAACGGTATGACCTGCTTTTTTCAAAAGGGAGCCTGCCACCAGTCCGGCCATGCCTGCCCCGATAATAATCACATTCTTTGGTTCCTGCTTGTGAACCAAACCATTTTTCACGATGGATACCATATCATCTGGATAAGAAAGATCTCCGTAGTTGTGATTATCAGCTCTATTCCTCATTTCATTCTCCCCCTTAAGCCGAAGCTACACTACTTATATATATGATTCAGGAGAATGAGAATAGACGGTTTAGATGTAGTTCCTATTCTCTAACTTGTTAAAAAAATAAACAGGGACGGACCTTGAGAAAGGTCCGTCCCTGTTTATGATCAATCCTCGTCCTCGACAAGATATTTAAGCTTGGACAACTTGTTGGTCCAAAACTGCTCATAATACGCTAACCAGTCCTTTAGTTCTGCCAACGGCTCAGGCTGCAGGCGATAGATCTTCTCCCTGCCGACTTTTTTTCCATATACCAATTCGGCTTCAGAAAGAATGGTTAGATGCTTTGCAATGGCAGTCCGGCTCATTGGGAATTGGGAAGTCAGAGCCGAAATGGGCATTTCTTTTTCAGAAAGCAGTCGAAGCACTTCCCGGCGGGTCGGGTCTGCAATCGCTTGAAACACATCATGTTTAACAGCAGACATTTAACCTTCTACAACCTTTCTCAGCTTCTCATCCACAATACCAACCCAACCGTTGGACATTCTGTCACGGATGACAGAGCTTTTTTCATGAGCTTTTGAAACAACCGCATCATCATGCTTCCAGCCGCCATGGATAAGCGTAAATTCTGTTTGAGCTCCTACCTCTTTTAAAAGAAAAGAAACAACCCAGCCATCTGTATCCCATGAAAAAGACAACTTATGGGGAGGATCAACCTCCAATACCTTGCAAGGAGAAGGTCCAAAAGGGGATTGAATATGAAATTCATGTCCTACCTCAGGTTCAAAATCATTGGGCATGAACCAAGAGGAAATCCCATCTGACGTAGAAACTGCGTCCCATACCTTTTGGATGGGAGCATTGAATAGAACGGTTTGTTTAATATCTTCTAATTGATTTGATTTCATGAATATCTCCTCTTTCTTTAGGAATAAGTAACACCATTTGGTTTTGTTTTTTATGTTATAACACCATATGGTTTTATGTCAATGTGTTGAAATCAAAAAAGAAGGATATAGATCGATGTTTGTAGAAGTAGAGTCTCGGCATATAAAATTAGAGTAGTTTGTAGTATATGTTTTGCAGAAGAAATTTAATACGAAAACACGGTGGTCATATCATAATATAGCCACCGGTCACACAAAAGCACAGAATGACAGGATGACTCAAATTGAGATTGATACATTTAGATAGCGGGAAGGAGAAACGAAAGTGGAAATGTTGCACAGGATGAATGATTGCATTCAGTATATAGAGGACAACTTGGACGGGGAAGTCAGGATGGAAGAACTTGCCCGGTTGTCACTCAGTTCAAAGTTTCACTTTCAAAGGCTGTTTTCTCTTGTGACCGGGTATACAGTGGCTGATTATATCCGGAAGAGAAGGCTTACATTAGCCGCCCAGGAACTGATCAACCAGAATGCAAAGGTCATCGACGTTGCTTTCAAGTACGGATATGAAACACCGGAATCCTTCTCGAAAGCCTTTCGGAGGGCACATGGAGTTTCGCCGTCCCAAGTAAGGGAAGCCGGAACCTCTTTGAAGGCATTTCCGCGAATATCCTTCCAAATACAGCTTAAAGGAGAAGTCGAAATGGATTATAAAATTGTGGACAAAGAAGCATTTCAAGTGATTGGAAAAGGAAAAAGGGTTTCTACGTGTAATGGTGAGAATTTGAAAGACATTCCTGCATTTTGGGATGAAGTGAACACCACTGATTTAGACAAGTTGATTTGTGAAGCAGCAGGAAATAACGAGATGCTCGGCATTTGTATGGAGTTTGACCATCCTAATGAAGAGTTCACCTATTTTATCGGGGCGGAGAAAAAGAGTGAAGAGAAACGTTCATTGGAGGTAAAAGAGATCCCGGCTGCGACCTGGGCTGTCTTTGAATCTGTAGGTCCGATGCCACATGCGATCCAAGGTGTATGGAAGCGAATCTACTCTGAGTGGTTTCCTTCGACCGGGTATGAACATGGCGGAGGACCAGAGTTTGAATTGTACCCGCCAGGAAATCCGAATGACGAGAATTATCGCTGTGAGATTTGGATTCCGATAATGAAAAAATAAGGTTGGAAAGCCCCTTTGCAGATGACGCAAAGGGGCTTTTCGTATGAGCTGGATAGTATATTTTACACGTTCTTGACTCACCATGTTCATCATGTTACTATAAAGTCACATATTATATGTGACCAATCATTCACATGTAAATCACAATGAAAGGATCGTTAATATGAAGGACGAACTTTCCACATTATTTAAGGCGCTGGGGCACCAGATAAGAAGGGAAATCCTGGACCTGTTGAAGCAGTCGGCAAGAACAACAGGTGAACTGAACGAACATTTTCCCGAAGTGACAAGATACGCGATCATGAAGCATCTGACGATTTTGGAGGAAGGGAATTTGGTGGTGGTGAAGCGGGAAGGGAAGTACCGGCGAAATTACCTTAACGCGGTTCCACTTCAGGAAATACACAATCGGTGGGTAGGAAAGTATATGGAGTCTACCTCCAATTCGCTGTTAAAGTTACGGGCATTAGCAGAAAACAAAGGAGGAGAAAACGGAATGGAACAAAGTAAAGTATTTCGTATTGAGCAAGAAGTGATGATAGATGCACCAAGAGAACAGGTATTTAAAGCGTTAACCGAGCAAGCAGGAGATTGGTGGGAGTTTAAATTGGCTCCTGAGGGAGTAAGTTCACAATTCACATTCGATCCTATACCTGGTGGGCAATTTATTGAGAAATGGCGTGAAAATGAAGGGGCTCTGTGGGGAACGGTGTATTACGTAAACGCTCCGGAAGAAATCCGTCTTCACGGGCATCTTGGCATGCAAGGCGCAGTCAATAGTGCTTATACGTATAGGCTCGTTGAAAAAGGTGAATCCACTTTACTTCAATTATCCCATGCTGCTTCAGGAGTCATCGAAGACGATTGGGAAGAAAAACATTCTGAAGGATGGAAATATCTGCTTGGCACACTTCTGAAAAATTATGTTGAATCGAAATAATCACTAGGGATTAAATACACGGGCATCTTATGCTTTATGAAGTTAAAGGAGATAAAGAAAATGGTAGATGTTTTTACAGAAATCACGATTCGCTGTCCACGTCAAAAGGTATCAGAATATGCAGCTAACCCTGATAACGCACCAGAGTGGTACGTCAATATTGATTCAGCGGAATGGTTAACGAGTCAGCCATTGTCCATTCATTCCCAAATCACATTTAAAGCAAAATTTTTAGGCCGGGAACTATCCTATGTATATGAAATAAAAGAGTACTCACCAGGGGAAAAGCTTGTCATGAAAACAGCGAACGGCCCGTTCCCTATGGAAACGACCTATACGTGGGATGCGATTGATGACCAGCTGACAAGGATGACCCTTCAAAACAAAGGGAACCCCACTGGTTTCTCAAAATGGATGACTCCACTCATGTCCACCATGATGAAAAAAGCGAATAAGAAGGATTTAAAGAGAATCAAGGAGATATTGGAGAATTAAGAGAAGAAAAAAATCAATGATCGAACAATGACACTCTCTCCTATTTAGAGAAGAGTGTATTTTCTTTTGTATAGGAAGTTAAAAAACTCAAGCTGAATTCCTCCACCAATCACAGTGAATTTGTTACACTATCTAAGTTGCTAAATCGTTCAATCTTGGAGGAAGTCATGTCAAATCGTAATAAAGGAATACTCCTATTACTTCTATCAGCGTTTGGTTTCTCCCTTATGGCTGCGTTCGTGAAGCTGTCAGGAGATGTGCCGACGATTCAAAAAACATTTTTCAGGAACATCGTTTCTGCATTTATCGCATTCGGTTTTGTCCGATATCATAAGGAGAGGTTATTCGGAAAGAAAGAAAATCAGAAGCTGCTGTTGCTGCGTTCCAGTTTAGGTGCTGTCGGGATCGTCTTGTTCTTCTATGCGATTGATCATCTAGTGTTATCCGATGCCGATATGTTGAACAAGCTCAGTCCATTTTTGACCATCATCTTCTCGGCTATTTTCTTGAGGGAGAGGACCCGGGTGTTTCAGGTGGTGGCCATCATCATTGCGTTTATCGGAACGCTGTTCATCATCAAACCGGCTTTCTCCTTTGATGTCATTCCATATCTGGCAGGGGTGTTTTCCGCTATTTTTGCAGCAGGTGCCTATACAGTCCTGCGAGTACTAGGGAGCAGGGAGAAGTTTTATACCGTCGTCTTTTACTTCTCATTCTTTACGACGGTCGTGCTGCTTCCATTTGTCATCGGATTTTATGAACCGATGAGCCCTCAACAGTGGATCTATCTGTTATCCGCCGGCGTTTTCGCAACGGTTGGTCAGTTCGGAATCACGATGGCCTACAAGTTCGCACCAGCAAGAGAAATATCAATCTTTTTCTATTCAACGGTCGTGTATTCAGCCATGATCAGCATCTTCCTTTTCGGGCAGATTCCAGATGTATTAAGCATCATCGGATATGTCATCATCTTTGCTGCTTCGTTTTATATGTTTTTGAAAAATAATCAAGCAGCCAAAAGGCAGGAAGCATAATCGGCAAAGACCCATCCTACATATATGGATGGGTCTTTTTTATGGAGATAAAATGAAACATTTTCCATTTTTCGTTCGTACATACACTATCAAGGTTATGACAGGAGTGAATGGGATGAAGATTGCTTTCATTATAGTCGGTGTCTGTTTTGTCATTGGAATCGGTGTAATCGTTGCGGCGAGACACTATTTAACCAAAGAAGATCCAGAATATCTATTAAACTACTTAAAGAATCTCAGTAATAGCAGCTTAACCGTATCAAGGAACGGGCAAACCCTAACCGCTATCAGGGAAAATGAAATGTTCCCGTTAGCAAGTACGGTGAAAACCATCATTGCGATCGAGTACGCGAAACAGTGTGATGAAGGAAGGTTAGATCCATCCAAGAAGGTATCACTAGAGGAATTAGATCAGTACTATATTCCTGGTACCGACGGTGGGGCGCATGAAGCCTGGATTGAATACTCCAAAGGGGAAGGGGGGCTTCGAGACGGGTCATCAACTCTGGAAAACGTCGTGAAAGGCATGATTTTATTCAGCTCCAATGCTAATACCGAATATATGATGAACCTTCTGGGGATCGACAACATCAATGAATTGCGGGAAGAGATGAAAATGAAACAGCATGATCCTCTTTTCCCCATCAGTTCATCCATGCTGATTCCTACTTATATAAAAAAAAATTTTCCTGCTTATTCAGAGAAACAGATAGAAAACAAACTGAGAGACATGTCTAAAGAAGAATACATCGAGCTTTCCCATCTTATTTTCACTTCATTAAGAAAAGGCGAAAAGCACATATATATTGAAAGTATACACACCAACAAGTCCCTGCAGAAAATATGGTCAGACAGACTGACGAAAAGTACGACGGCTGAATATGCGGAAATCATGAGAAAGCTGAATTCAAAGACGTATTTTTCAAAAGGAGCACAGGAAAGGTTGGATGCGGTGATGGAAGGAATGATGGAGAATCCTAAGAACCAGGAATGGTTAATGCATGGAGGGCAAAAAGGCGGATCTACATTATTCGTTGCAACCAATGCTGCGTACGCAACCGATAGAGATGGAAACTCGACGGAGATCATCTTTTTTGCCAATGATCTTGAGGAAGTGGAACGTCAAAAGATCTTAAACAATTTAAACGGTTTTAATTTAAGAATATTGAGAGTTGAGGATTTCCGAAAAAAGCTGGAAGAGTTATAATGTAAGTATATGGAATTTATTGCGGGGAGGGGAGTTTTCATGGTACTGCGCGAAACGAAATTAGCAAAATGGGCAATCGCTTTAATAGGTGTCGTTCTCCTTAGTAATCTTTTATTATATCAACCCGTGGTTCAACGATTTCTTGCGATTGAATTGGAAAGTGGGGTAGTTATAGGGTCTCTGCTGGATTTGATGATTATTTTCCCGCTCCTGGCCTATGCAGCGTTTAAATTGTCAAAAAAGCAGGTCATTGGATTGATGGTATTCGGCCTTGTGTTAGCCAGATTCATCATTCCTGAAGAATTATTTGAACCGTTTACCATCCTTCTATATTCCGGGATAGGATTGGAAGTGTTATTCCTGGCTGCAGAGTTTGGACTTATCATCCTCGCTATTCGAAAATATCCCATGATTCGATCGGCCATGAGGTTATCCGGAGTAGGACCTATCTTTTCTTTCCTACCGGCAGTAGAGAAGAAAGTGGCAAGTCACATTCTGATTCGGATCCTTTCCTCAGAAGTGTTAATGGTATACTATGCCCTATTCAGCTGGCGCCGCAAACCGGTTGTCCATGATGGTGCTGTAACGATGCATCATAAGACCAGTGCCGTTGCCATGAACATCATGCTCATCCATGCCGTCGTGATCGAGACGATAGGTATCCACTGGTGGCTTCATTCCAAGTTCCCGATTCTGTCTTTCATTCTTTTGATTCTGAACGTTTATACCGTTCTATTGTTTATAGCAGAAATTCAGATTACCAGACTGCAACCACTGGAAGTGAAAAATGGTCATCTTTTTGTGACGCAAGGATTGATGCAACGAACAGAATTCTCTCTTAATCAAATTGAAAAAATTGAATGGGGTAGGGAACCGGGCAAAGAGGCCCTTGTTTTCATGCATAAAGACTTTGAAGAAATTTGTCCACAGGTGGTCCTGTTTCTGAAGGAACCAGTAGAAGCGACAATGTTTATGGGGAGAAAGCAGCTGGTATCAGAGGTTGCCCTGCGAGTGGATGAACCGGAGAAGTTAAAGGGATTATTGGAAGTAAGGAGTTTGTGATGAAAAAGTGCCTGACTTTTAATATAGCCAGGCACTCTGCATTGATCATGTCATCCGGTACACCCAATCACAGTGCCCGATCATCGTTTCATCATGTGTCACCATGATTGTGGCGATATTTCTTTCCTTCGTTTCCTTGGCGAGAAGTTCCACGACAGCTTTGCCGCGAGCTTGATCCAGGCTTGCAGTGGGTTCATCTGCAAGGATCAATCTGGGTTCATTCATGAGGGCACGGGCGATGGCAACCCGCTGCTGCTCCCCGCCTGACAGCTGTTCAGGATAATGGGACCTGCGTTCAGCCAATCCGAGATGAGACAATAAATCCCCTGCCCGTTTCCGAAGAACGTCCCCCTGTTTGTTCAGCTTTCCCACAAATACTAATTGCTCTTCCACGGTTAAAAAAGGAACCAGGTTTGATTGTTGAAAGATAAAGCCGATTTCTTTGAGCCGGAGAGATGTTTGTTCTTTCTCGTTGAGATTGTGGACGTTTCGCCCATTCATTTTCACTTCACCACTGGAGGGACTGGTTAAGGCTCCTATGATGGAGAGAAGTGTACTTTTTCCTGATCCGGAAGGTCCTAATATGGTACCGAACTCACCTGGATTCACCCTCATGGAAACATGGTCCAATACCGTCAGCTTCTCATTTCCCTGTTCATATGTTTTGCTCACATCATTTAACTCTAAAATGGCTGTCATCTTATTTCACACTCCCTATTGCTTGTAATGGATCCACAGTCACAATGCTTCTAAAGGATAAAAGGGAACCGATCCACGCCATCAGTAGAATTAAGGCACTGTCGAATAGAATCATGGTGACCGGTAGTTCAAAAGGTACGTCTGCCGGAATCACTAAAGTAAGTCCATAGGTAACGACATTCCCTGCAACGATGCCCGCGATAGTAAGGGTGGAAATTTGCGCGAATAGTGCACGGAGAAGAATGCCCGCTTTCGCCCCGATCGCTTTTAAAACGCCGTATTGGTGGAGCTTTTGCAAGGTCATTACATAGAAGAAAGTGGCTAGGACAATCGCTGATATGATGAGCAGAAAAATCACCATCATATTCAGTGATCCTTGCTCTGCGGAATAGCCAGGCACATTGGATAGAATGTCTTCTTTAGACGCGATATCCATTTCTGAAGGTGTATCTATCATTCCTTCATTCGTGAATAGAATGGCTTGGTATGTGAGTGTATCTCCGAAAAGATCCTCCCATGTTTCTAAAGAGGTAAAAATGGCCGGCGTGTGCCCGTAGCTGAATCGTTTTTCAGTAAATCCTTTGATCATCCATTTCTTGTCCTCGTAGGTGAATGAATCTCCAATCTCCAACCCTTCTTCCTTCAAGGCCGGATCAGCAACGACTTCATAGGGAGCAAGCTTCAGGATTTCTGCTGTCCTTGGCATAAAAGTACTATCTGGGTCAGCGGCAAATAGGCTTACATTCACGGTCTTACCTTCCTGATGTATCTCTACCATTTTCAGACCAAGAGGAGATCCTCCTTTTATAGAAGAAATATCCTGCTCTGTTAACTGTGATCGTTCAAGCTGATGCTTGTCACCCGCAGCAACAACATAGGTATCAGCAGGCATGTTCTTTATAGCCGAAGCGTTATCCACCGATAATCCATTGGCAAGTCCCGAGATTGATAGGACCAGACTTGTGATTAATGTGATAATGCCAATAATTAATAAAAACTTCATCTTCGCATAACGCATCTCTTTCCATGCTAGAAACAAAAAAATCACCTTCCCTTTCATTACTTCTCCTTTATGTTAAAAGAGAAGTATGAACGGAAGATGAACAACGGGTTAAGGAAGAGTCACCGTAAAGGTGGTTCCTTTATTGGTCTTACTCTCAACATGGATTTCACCATGGTGCAGGGTGATGATCTTTTTGACAATGGAAAGGCCAAGGCCGCTGCTATCCTTTTCATTACTCCGTGATGTATCCGCTTTGTAGAAGCGCTCAAAAATCTTTTCCTGGTGTTCAGGAGGAATTCCGATCCCTGTGTCTTGAATCATAAACCTGATTCCCCTGTGATGTTTGTGGAGGAACAGGTTGATTTCACCACCTGGGGGAGTGTATTTGATGCTATTTGCCAACAGGTTCTCAAATGCCTGATAGAGCAGCTCTTCGTGTCCGTTATAGGTTACATCATCGGCGTCCATGGACACAGCGAGGTCTTTTCTTTCCCACAACCATCGTGTTTGTTTTATGAGATCATGGAGCAATCGAGTCATGTTAATGGGTTCATGTTGAATCAAACCATTATCCTTATCAAGAGAAGCGAGGGTCAGCAGCTGCTTACTCAGCTTCGACAGCCGGGTGCTTTCTGATTCAATCACCTTTAAGTAGTGTTCCCGATCCTCTTCTGACAAGGAAGGGGAGAGAAGCAGATTAGCATAGCCCTTCATGGAGGATAGGGGCGTTTGAATTTCATGAGATACATTTGAAACAAACTCCTGTCGCATATTCTCCACCTGCATCAGTTGTCGGCTCATGGATGTAAAGGAACGGGCAAGGGTGCCGATTTCGTCCTTGCGGCTTTCATTCAATTGAATCGAATACTCACCACCGGCAATTTTCTTCGTGGCATTCGTCAATTCACGAATCGGTTTCACAAGATAGCGGGTACTGAAGAACACAATCAGCATGCTGAGTAGTATTGTAAAAAGAAGCAGGACAGACAAGAGAATATGAATTTCATTAAACTGTTGTTTCACATTGGGTCTCATGAACAGGGCATGGGGTTTTCCGTCGATTTCAATCGGGACACCAATGCTGTTGGTCAATTCGTTTGAGAAAAATCCAGTCACAAATGTGGTAGAGGGATAATTCGCAATTCCATGGTAAGTGGATCCGTTCAAAACGTTTTCTACAACTTCTGGAGAAAGGCTTCGATCACGAAAGTCCTCTCCGTAGAATGTTCCGGAAGCTTTGCCATCGGTTACATAAAATTGATAGCTGAGCTTCGCCGTTTTCTGAAAAAAAGCAGGAGCATCCATTGAAGCGGCATTATATAAATCAACGATGTCTTTTGCGATTTCAGTATTTTTTTCATCGTTGGCAGGCTTTAAAATGTGCTGGTAGTAAAGATTCGACCCGATGAAAGCAATGACACTGCTCGTCATCATGATTAGAAGGGTGACGACGACAATCCGGACATACAACGAGCGCATTTTAGGTCACCTCCAATTTATAGCCGACTCCACGAACAGTGGTGATCAAGAAATCATCGGAATGGCGGAACCGTTCACGGAGCCTCTTAATATGGACATCTATCGTTCGGTCATCCCCTTCAAAATCCATTCCCCATACTTGCTGAATGATCTCTTCCCGTGAAAAGGTTCTGTTTGGGAAGGTTGCTAAATAATATAATAATTCAAATTCCTTAAGAGGAAGAATGATTGTTTTTGACCCGTCCTTCACTTCATACGATCGTTTATCAAGGATCATATCATTGAGACGGATCTTCTGGGTAGTGGCACGGTGAAATCTCCTCAGGATCGCTTGTACACGAAAGAGCAGCTCTTCTTTTTCAAAGGGCTTTACCATATAATCATCGGTTCCGGCTGCATAGCCTTTTGCTTTATCCGTAAGAGTGTCCTTGGCGGTCAAAATAATGATCGGGATATCGTAGTTTTCCCTGATTTCCTTCGCCAATTGAAACCCATCCTTATTCGGCATCATCAAATCGACAATCGCCAAATCGATCGACTGTGCTTCAAGAGTGACAGAAGCAGCGTCCCCGTCTTCTGCTTCAGTAACCAGGTAGCCATTCTGCTCCAAATGAACACGTATAAGCTTACGTAAATGGGGATCGTCATCCACGACAAGTATTGAAATCATCACTAATCCTCTTTTCCATCACCTGTTTTTATGAATCAACTTTAGCACAACTCACGCTTCATAAACCAATTTATTACCCATTCAAGTACTGTTGGATATAATATAGATAAAAATATCTTTCGCCCATATCTTTTTCACCAATTCATCCGTTATAAGTATGAGAGGATTCAAAGGAGTGAGAACGATGTATACGAGATCTGGCTTAAAAGAGAATGTACGTCAGCCAAACGATGTAGTCATGGAAGAGCTTGTTCCCAAGCTCTATCGATACTGCTATTTTCTGACGAAGAGCAAATGGGACGGTGAAGACCTGGCTCAAGAGTCCATCTGTAAAGCACTGAGTCATTATCCTGCTGTTCAGAATTGGAGTTCATCTTTACTCAATAAAATCGCTTATCATCTGTGGGTGGATAAAGTCCGCAAACAGAGTAAGGAATCGATTGGAATAGTCCCGGAAGTGAATGCTCAAGACATTCCTAAAGAGGGAATCAGTCTTGAAATTATTGAGAAGCTTTCAAGAAAAATGACCCCCAAACAGTTAGTCACCTTTGTTTTGAAAGAAGCGTTTCAGTACAAGATTTCTGAAGTGGCAGATGTTCTGGGGATGACGGAAACCGCTGTGAAAGCCTTGCTGAATCGATCGAGGGAAAAGCTGAAAAAATTCTCCGATGATGGAGACGGGATCGGCGTTCAAACCTACTGGAGTAAAACTCTTCAGGAGGAGTTGAACGCGATTTTATACCGCAGCCTGATGGCACAGGATCCCGGTCTCCTTTTGGCATACATTCCAATCTTGCTTGCACATGCTCCTGCCCAAGGCCGATTTGTACGATCGTCCGGCTCTCCTTCAAGCGTCCTCTCATTAGCTGCATAACGAATGAAGGAGGAAGAATGGATGAATACCATACCTTATGTCATCGAACAGTCAAGCAAAGGGGAACGATCCTACGATATTTATTCACGATTGTTAAAAGACCGGATCATTATGGTGAGTGATGAAGTGAATGACCAGATGGCCAACAGCATTGTCGCTCAATTGTTATTCCTTGCTGCCGACGATCCGGAGAAAGACATTTCTTTATATATCAATAGCCCGGGTGGTTCCACTTCAGCAGGGTTCGCCATCTTTGATACGATGAACTATATTAGTCCCGATGTTCGGACGATCTGTACCGGAATGGCGGCTTCCTTTGGCGCAATGCTCCTGCTTGCGGGGACAAAAGGAAAACGTTTTGCCTTACCAAACAGTGAAATCATGATACATCAGCCATTAGGCGGTGCCCGGGGGCAGGCGACAGACCTGGAGATTTCAGCGAAACGGATCCTGAAACTAAGGCAGCACATTAACGAAATCATTTCTGAAAAAACGGGCCGTCCCCTTGAAAAAGTTGGACTTGATACCGATCGTGATTATTTCATGAGTGCGCATGAGGCGAAGGATTATGGGATTATTGATGAGATTATTGAGAAGAAGTGATGGAAGAGGGAGCGGTTATAGTGACCGTTCCTTTTTGTGTTTTTGGGAGGTGGGGCAGTGCCAGGCAAATGAGGCTATAGTACCTGGTACATTGAAGGGTGATTGTACCAGGTACAAACCAAACCTTAACCGATGTGCATTTCCAGCTTATTTAGGGTTATGGTATTTCACAAGTTGAAAGACGGATTTGCCAGGATTCCGATTCTTTATTTTTCCCTTCCTTTCAATTATCCTTAGAGAAGACAGTCTTATAAAAAAGAGGGACAATCATGAAAACAATACATAGCGATGTGATTCAATTCCGTGGATCTCATTACGATTTTGGTTATATGCAAGGATTAAGGATAAAGGATTCGATCACGGTGAGAAATCGCGAGAACCAATGGAAAGTAAGAAAGCCTCGTTTCTCAATAAACATAGAAGAAGCGAAGCGCGCGATACTGGGATTTGCTCCGGGTGTTTGGGATGAGCTTATCGGATTACAGGAAGCGCTAGGGTGGCCGCTGGAGAGAGTGCTGCAGGAGTTTGGCGGATACCGCGTTGAATATACGAAGTCGGGCTGCTCGATTATGACGGGTGAAAATTATTTGATCAGAAATTATGATTATCATCCGAAGACATATGAGGGAAGGTATACGTTTTTCCAGCCGACGGATGGCGGGTATAGTATCATCGGACCGAGTCAGCGGGTAACGGGACGGATGGACGGTATGAATGAGAAAGGGTTGGCGATTGGATATAACTTCATGCATCGGAAAAAACCAGGGGATGGCTTTATTTGCTGTATGATCGGGCGATTGATTCTGGAGTCATGTGGACATGTCCCGGAAGCCGTTGAGATGCTAAAAGAAATTCCTCACCGGCACTCGTTTAGTTATGTGGTGTATGACAGAAGTGGTGAAACATTTATTGTTGAAACGTCTCCTCGTGGTGTGGAGATTCGCCAGTCAAATGCGTGTACGAATCATTTTGAGGTAATGACTCATGAAAATCGAAATCATCTGGTCGATTCGAAACGTCGATTGAGTATCATTCAAGATAAGCAGGCTACGGATGCCCATGAAGCTTTCCGCTTAATGAATGACACGGATAAAGGCGTATTCTCTGATTTATACGGAAGCTGGGCAGGCACCATCCATACATCGGCTTATTTTCCTAACGAAATGAAAGCATGGTTTGCCCTGGGGGGAGATCGGGAACCGGTTGTGTTTGATTTTAGCAAGTGGCTTGAAGGGGAAGATGTTTCTCTTAATCAGATTAAGGGAGAAGTTGATACAGATATTCCGTTTGTTCATATGGATGAGGGAGCGGATTGGTTTAGTAAATAATAGGAGAACCTGGGGAGTATCCCTAAGGTTCTTTTTTTTGACAGAAAGAATGCTGAAGATATTCTTCCAGTTTACTAGAAAATATTTTCTGATTTTTCCTTAATTATGGGTCTTTTAGTCGGTTTTACGTTTTTTTGCAATAGTGACAAAATAGTCACATAGTTTTTGAAATTAGAATCAGTATAATAGAACTAGAAAGGTTGCTTTACAGGAGGGATGCGAGTGAGTCAGCAGAAAAGAAATTGGCTTGAAAGATTAAGAAAACTCAAAGGATATAGCCAAGAAGAGATTGCACATCTAGTTCACATCGACAGATCCTATTATTCAAAGATTGAAAATGGTGTGAGAGTACCAAGTAGGAAGCTGGCAGAGGACTTGGCCAATCTACTGAACTTTCATGTTTCCATCTTCGAATTGGAGGTAAGTCCATTTTATTTTGCCCTGCAAGATTCCCCCATGATTGTTGCCCATTTTGATCGAGAGCTCAGATATACTTGGATTTTTAATCCCCACCCGGATTTCGATCCTGTTTTCGTGATTGGCAGAAGCGATGTGGAGCTAGAAGATAATGATGGAACAAGAGAGCTAATGAGAATAAAACAAGAGGTCATCAAACAACGTAAATCGATTAGAAAGAAAATCTCCTTTCCCCTATCAGATAGTACTTATGAGTATGACGTTACCTGTCATCCATTATTTAATGAGAAAGGTGAATTGATTGGGGGAAGCTCTGCCTCCACTCAATTATTAAAGGAAGAGGTAACGAATTGTAGTCAAAAAATTCACTCCTGACCGGTAATTTTGATAGAAATGAGATAGGGGGTGTTTTCATATGATTGATTCTGCTTTAACGAACTTATTATTAAACTTTTTATTTATTATCGTAGGACTACTAGCCTTTGCATTGTATTTTGATTTCAAAAAGAAGACCCCTTCAAAAAGTATCGTCATATTTCTTTCAACCTTTACGATACTGTTATGTGTATTGTTTAGTTATAAGCTTACCGCCGGTGTTTATGTGGATTTAAGAAGGATTCCTTTTTTCTTGGCAAGTTTATATTTTGGTCCACTGGTTTCCTTCGTTTTAATGGGTGTCATCATTTTATTACGATATTTGTTCATAGGTAGTGGTCTTATCCACCTTGTCATTCTGAATTATTTTATTACATTTTTAATTTTGGCAGCGTTTTCTAATGGGTTTCTTCGTGCTAAGAAAAAAGTGAAAATGCTTTTCACTGTAGTGATCTGTTTTAGCATGACTGTATTCAATCTGGTGTTTGGATATGTTTATGAAGCTGAAATCTCGAGGAACGAATACATATATCTTGTGCTCATTCCTCTAGTCGCAACCATTATCTCAGTTATGATTGCTGAAATGATCCGAAAGCTAATCATAATGAGAAGAACATTGTCTCAACATGAAAAGCTTCAGGTTGAAAGTCAATTAGCGGCGAGTATCTCCCATGAGGTGCGAAATCCTCTAACTTCCTCCAAAGGATTCCTGCAGCTGGTGCGTGAGGAAAAAGATGAAGAACTTCAAAAGCAGTTTATTGATTTATCCTTGAAAGGAATAGATCAAGCTACTCACGTCATAGAAGACTATCTGACCTTTACCAACTCAACACCTGATAAAATAGAGCGTATCAATGTAAAACATTCGATTGTGGAACTAATAGAGATGGTAGAGCCGTTGGCTCAACATGTTTCATTTAGCCATCAACTCATTGATGATATATATGTAGAAGGCCAGGCCCATAGTTTTCGGAAATGTATCGGGAATATTATGAATAACGCTATAGAATCCATGCCACAAGGCGGGAAGCTTTCTGTAGAGATGATCGTGAATGAAAACCTTATTATTGCCGTAACTGATTCAGGATTGGGGATGACCAAGGAGCAGATCAAACGTTTTGGAGAACCATTTTTTACGACGAAAGACGAAGGAACTGGTTTAGGGGTAATGGCGGCAAACATTATTGTTCATTCTATGAAGGGTAATATTCAAGTGAAGAGTGAATTGAATAGAGGGACCACGGTTTATATAGAATTGCATAAATCTTTAAATCTAGATGCTGGGTAAATGTGAAGAAAAGGAATCCGGCAGATAATCCGGATTCCTTTTCATTAAACAAACTTCACGATATCCTCATAAGGGCGACGCGTTTTCGGTGCAGGATCCTTCACTCTGTAACCGAATGCCACCATGACCGAGATACTGAAACGGCCATCTTCCAACAATCCTTCTTCATCTAAAAGCTCATTCATCTTTCCAATGTCAAAGCCTTCGATTGGACACGAGTCCACACCGATTTGAGCGGCTGCTGTCATCATATTTCCAAGGGCTAGATAGGTTTGCTTTCCGGCCCAATCGTATAGGGGACGGTCGCCTTCAAGTAAATCGAAATCAACTTTTTGGAACTGCTCGATCTTTTCTAAGTATTTTGCCATATGATCTTCCGGCAGGTGTTTCACGTTTTTAAAATGATCCTGTAAGTATTGTGAATCGTATTTCGTATCTTTTTTCGTTCTGGCCAGGATCACGACGAAATGACTGGCTTCAGGCAGTTTTCCGTATGCTCCCCACGCCGTATTTTTAATTTTTTCCCTAAGTTCAGGATTTTGAATCACGACGAATCTCCAAGGCTCGAAGCCAAATGAGCTTGGCGACAAACGACCTGTTTCCATAATGAATTGGAAATCCTCATCTGATACTTTCTTGTTTGGGTCGAATTCCTTTGTTGCATGTCTGAAATGGTAAGCATCTAAAATGTCTTGCTTTACTTGTTCTTTACCAGCCATTGAACATTCACTCCTTATCCATTGATTCAATCATGTTTAATTTATCATAAGTGAAGAGGGGATTCATGTGATGTGCCTGAATAATTCTTTTTCGATTGGGATTTTGGGGAAGTTGTAACATAAGGCCTATTGGGAGAGGATATGAGGTAAGAGGACGATAGAGAAGCCTATTAAAAAGTAAGAGTAAAAAGTAAGAGGCTGGGAAAGAACTAAAAAACCATTATTTTAAGACGAATAATAGAAGTGTAGGCTCTTAATACCGCTAATGATTTCCGTGCAAGACTACGCTTTCCGCGGGTAGCCCGTGAGCCTCCTCGGCAAGCCTGCGGGGTCTCACATAAGCTACTTTTCCCGCAGGAGTCTTCGTCTTGCACTCCAATCAACCGCTGGGTACAGCTAAAATCAAATGTATAGAAATAAATAATAAACCCGAACAAATCCACCTCCTAGGAAGCAGGTGGATTTGTTCGGGTTTTACTCAGACTAATACACTTTTGTCCCGACCTCTTTGATGTTTAAAATAATACATACGATACCACAATATACAAAACGGTTATAATGAAGGATGGAGCCATGTATCTCCACTTACTCAGGACATTGGCTGGCCGCAGTAGCAAGTATACGATGACGAGTGTCATCAATAATCCCAGTCCAGCGATAAAGATATGTGACGTGTCGACTGCTTCAAGTATGGCACCTTTTCGGTAAAGGACATCGGTGAGGACAAGCAGTTGGATGTTAAACAGGTTGCTTCCGAGAATAGAGCCGATTGCCATATTGTAATTTGCCAGTTTAAAAGCAGCAAGGACCGTAACGAGTTCAGGCAGGGAAGTGGAGGCAGCGATGAGAAAGCTTCCGACAAAGCTTGCGTTCATGCCCGTTGCCTTTGCCAATTGGTCACCTGCAATCGATAGCGCACTTCCTGATGCAAATACGACCAGTGCAGCAATGATAAAACCGATGACGGCTGTTTTGAGGGAATAATCCTTTGTAGGTACGGATTCTCCTTCAGTATCATCGCCTGATACAAATTTCATCGCAACGAAGTATAGGATAATGATGATGAACATCTCAAGCCCAACACCAAAAAATTCAATGGAACCAGGCATGAATAGGGCGAAAATGATGATCATGAGAAACAGGAATCCAAATAGGGCAGAAGGAATATTTGCCTTCCTGTTCACCTTTTGGAACAATCTTCTTTTACGATAAATCAGATCGACCACTGCCAGGATAAAGAGATTGAACACATTACTACCGAGCATGTTTCCTACGGCAATATCAGGGTTATCGATATAAACCGCCGTTAAACTCGTTGTCAATTCAGGGAGTGACGTTGCCCCTGCAATGAGGAATGTCCCTACGACAGCCCCACTTAATGAAGACTTCTTACTGATGACATCTCCGAACTGATTCAGGTAAATAGCGGCCGCAACCACAATGGCTGCAGCGAGTAAAAAAACAATGTAAACCATATTATCTCCTCCAAGCCAGCGCATACAAAAAAGACCCCGGCACAAATTTTTGTACCAAGGTCTTGCGTGCTGAAGAATGAGCTAAAGCCTGATGAACCAGGTATTTTCATACCGGGATGACGATTCACCAGCCGATTACCGGTCGCTACTCCCCTTGTTACTATTAATGTATTAGGATTTTGAAGGTTTGTCAACGAAAGTGCTTATATTATTTTATGAGGAGGAGAACGTGTGAAAGTGGTAAGGGAATATCAAGTGAAACAAATAGTTGATTATGATATCAAAGGGAAAATGAAAGCTGAAATACAAGAATTATTAAATGAATGTTTTGGAGATGGCTATCCTGATGATAGAATTTACTTTAAACAGATTCCTCATTTCAGGTATCTCGTCCATAATGAAGATCAACGTTTAGTGGGGCATGTCGGGGTGGATTACCGAGTCATGAAATTGGAAGGTGAGTCTATCTATGTATTGGGAATAATCGATTTGTGCGTTTCAAAGGGTAGTCGCTCCCTGGGAATCGGATCACAGCTCCTATTCGAATTAGAAAGGTTCTGTGATGGCCGAAACATCGATTTCCTTCTTTTATTTGCCGATGATCCATCCTTATATGAAAAAAATGGCTTCCAATCGGTGTCCAACCAATGTACGTGGATGAAGATCAACGACCAAAACCAGACCACACGGGGCATTGGCACCGAAACCATAAACGAACTCATGATCAAACCAATAGGTACCAAAAAATGGTCAAGCGGCCAACTGGACATGCTTGGTTACCTCTACTAAACTTTGAGGTCCGAGAGGGACGGACCTTGATTAAGGAGAATGTATGAAGGAAGAGTATTATGATGAATTATTAGGTGTTCGTACGAGTGAGTTGCAGATGGGGTTTCACCGGTCTTTTCATTATCATCGGTACGAGCCGACTCCGTATAAGGCACTGGATGAATTATTCCAACATTATAGGCTGAATGACAGTGATCGTGTGGTCGATTTCGGATGTGGAAAAGGGCGATTGAATTTTTTTATCCACCACCTATTTCAATCCACCGTTATTGGTATAGAAATGAATGAAGAGTTTTATAGAGAAGCCGTGGCGAACCGGGAAAGCTATTTTAAAAAGGCGAAAGCCAGTGATAATCTCTACTTTCATCACTGCCTGGCAGAAGAGTATAAGATCCATCCAAAGGATAACCGATTTTACTTTTTTAATCCGTTCACTGTTCAAATTTTCATGAGGATCATCAATAACATCCTCTTTTCAGTGGAACAATCACCACGTGATATCGAAATCGTGTTGTACTATAGCTCGGATGATTATGTTCATTATTTAGAAGATCACCCCCTTTTCGTTTTACGGAAAGAGGTGAATTTGTCAGGGGATTATGAAAAGAATAAGTATGAGCGATTTTTGGTGTACGGTTTGATGTATTGAATGGGGTGTCTCCTGACTATCATTGGGGGCACCTCATTTTTCTGTAAAGCCAATATTTTTGATTTATGCGCTTTCATATCGGAGAATAGTGACATGATGTGTGAAAAGTAAAAGGAGGCGGATGGAATGAGAATACTAGTTGTTGGTGCAGGTGCCGTTGGTGGCTACTTCGGAGGTAGATTGGTAGAGAAAGGCGAGGATGTTACGTTTCTCGTCCGTGAGAGAAGAGAGCAGCAGCTGAAAGAGCATGGATTGAATATTGAAAGTGTACATGGTGATTTTCACTGCGAGCCGAAAACGGTGAGATCAGGAGAAAAATCAGAGCCTTTTGACGCTATTATCCTTTCGACCAAGGCCTATCATCTTAAGGGAGCGATTGAGAGCCTTCACTCCTTCGTAGGTGAAAATACGATGATACTTCCACTCTTAAACGGAATGTCTCACTTAGACGATCTTATAGAAACATTCGGGCAAGAAAGAGTGATAGGCGGTTTATGCTTTGTGGAGTCCACGCTTGGCGAAACAGGGAAGGTCATTCAATCGAGTCCCATTCATGACCTTGTATTTGGTGAGAGAAGCGGTGAGCGGACGGATAGAATCGTGAAGCTTGAGGAGGCATTTTCAGGAACGAAGGCTAACTTTCGATTATCGGACACCATCGAGCAGGATATGTGGCATAAGTATTTATTTATCACCACTCTTTCAGGTGTAACATCCTTATTCCGGGCACCGATTGGACCGATTCGGGAAATAGCAGAGGGTTCGGTTAGGATCAAAGGGGTACTTTATGAAGCCGCAGCGATTATGAGAAGATTGAAAGCTCCACTTGCTGAAAAGATAGAAGAAGCTCAATACGATAAGATCAATCAAATGGGGTATAGCATGAAGTCATCCTTACAAAGGGATATGGAAAAGAGTCTCTCTGTAGAAGCAGATCATTTATACGGTTATTTATTGAAGGCTGCTGAAGCAGAAGGGATAGAAGCGAGTGGGTTGCGTTTGATTTATGGGAATTTGAAGATTTATGAGACAGCGAGTAAATAAAGATGGAAGACATCTGATACCTGTTTAAGGTGTCGGGTGTTTTTTTGTGGAATGGAGTTGGTTTTATGGGGGATTCGGTTGTAAAATAAACGCTGTAAATCAGCTGCTGGATATTGGGCGAAAATCAGCAGCTGAATCCAATCCCTCAGCTGCTAATCTATACAAATTTGCTGCACCATCCTCTTATTTATGAAAAGAAGGACTCATATTCCTCGACGGTACCACCTTATACAATCGCTGAAGAACCACCATCGAAACAGCCGTCACTGCTACATCCAGCGGCAGATACGCAACCATCCAGCCCCAGGCAACCGTGTAGCTGAATCCGCCAGGTGCTTCTGCCCAGAACGTTAGGGCAAGGTACATGAAATTCGTTCCGATTATGTAGTTTAACAATAAAGCGAGGATTCCTGCAGTGAGATATCCTCCCATTGTACGTTTCCTTTCCAAAATGATTCCTACGGCGAACGCTACTGCGATAAAGGATAGAATAAATCCGAAGGTAGGACTGAGTAAACTTGACGGTCCTCCTTTGAATTGTGCAAACACCGGTGCCCCCACTAATCCCAAAGCCAAGTATACCGTCATCGCCTTCGCTCCCACCCGGCTTCCGAGCATTCCTCCGGCAATGATGGCAAACATCAACTGAAGGGTGACAGGCACTCCTCCGATCATTAGAAACGGAGACACATTCGCTCCCACTGCCATTAAAGCAACAAAAAGACCACATAAGACCAATTCCCTGGTTTTTCCCATTTTCATTTTCTCCTCCTTAAAACTGTGGTATGATTGTTATTATCTTAAATGTTAACCATTTTGTAAATATAGTTAACATAAAAAGGAGGGAAATGATGAAAGGCTTTTTCATTACCGGCACAGATACGGATATCGGTAAAACGATAACAACTGGATTGTTAACAAAGTACTTCTTGGAAAAGGGCATTGATGCATTTCCCTATAAGCCGGTGCAAAGTGGAGCTGTCTTGAAAGAAGATAGACTAGTAGCACCCGATACTGAATTTTATGAAGAGGTCACTAATCGTTCTTTTGGAAGAGATGCGAATACATATTTATTAAAAACGCCAAGCTCTCCCCATCTGGCAGCTGCAATTGACGGGGAGACGATTGAAATGAAGCCAATTTTAGAACAGGTGGAGAAGTTACAAAGCACTCACGAACTTTTGTTGGTTGAAGGAGCGGGAGGACTGATTGTCCCGCTAAACGAAGAAGAAACCATTCTTGATTTAATCGAACGAGTGTCGCTCCCTGTCATTCTTGTCGCGCGAGCTGGACTTGGCACAATTAATCATACGGTCTTGTCTGTGATGGCATTGAAACAGAGAAGTATTGAAATCGCAGGCATCATCCTTAATCAGACATCCATAGATGAAATGCCGGAGATCGAGCGGGACAACAAACGAATGATTGAGAGATTAACCGGCGTAAAGGTAGTCGGTGAACTGCCATACTTATCGCAGGAATCTATTGCAACAGTCGATGTAGGTGAGTTATTTAAGAATTGGAAACTTGAAAGGTCAGAGGAGGACGTTCAGAATGAATCAACAGCAGCTTATTGAAAAAAGCAGTCAATATATGTGGCTTCCTTTTACTCAGATGAAGGATTATGATGAGAACCCGTTGGTGATTGAAAGCGGGGAAGGCGTTTATCTTCGGGACATATACGGGAACGAATACCTTGATGGCTATTCTTCCCTTTGGCTAAATGTGCATGGCCATCGCAATGAGGAAATCAATCAAGCGATCAAGGATCAGCTCGATAAAATTGCTCACTCTACTTTGCTCGGTGCTACCAATGTTCCTTCTATTTTGTTAGCCGAAAAGCTGGTTGAACTTTCCCCGGAGAGATTAACGAGAGTCTTTTATTCAGACAGCGGTGCAACCTCTGTTGAAATTGCCATTAAAATGGCTTATCAATACTGGCAAAATAAAGGAAAACCGGAAAAGCAGAAGTTTATCACTCTTCAAAATGCGTACCACGGTGATACGGTCGGTGCGATCAGTGTAGGGAAAGTGGACATTTTTCATAGAGTCTACAAATCTCTTATGTTTGAATCACTCGTTGCTCCGTTCCCGGACGTGGTCCATCATCCTGATTTAGTAGATAAGGAAGAGATTCGAGATCGTGCACTTGAGAAACTGGAAGGGATTCTGAAAGAGAATCACCATGAGATTGCCGGGATGACGGTAGAGTCGTTGATACAGGGTGCTGGCGGCATGAATATTATGCCAAATGGCTACTTCAAAGGGGTAGAAAAGCTTTGCCGTAAATATGAGGTGCTCCTGATTGTCGATGAAGTGGCTACAGGCTTCGGCCGTACAGGGAAAATGTTCGCTGTTGAGCATGAACAAATCCAGCCGGACATCATGACTGTGGCAAAAGGGATCACCGGAGGATACCTCCCGATTGCAGCAACCCTCACCACCGAAGAAATCTATGAAGCTTTCTATGATGATTACACATCACTGAAAACCTTCTTCCACGGTCATTCCTATACAGGGAACCAGCTTGGTTGTGCTGCGGCATTGGCGAATCTGGAGATCTATGAAAGAGAAGATCTGATTGGGAAAGTTCAAGAGAAAGTGAGAATCATGGAATCCCTGTTGGCTCCATTAAAGGATCATCCCCATGTAAGCAGCATTAGGCAGCTTGGGATGATATGCGGCATTGAGCTGGTACAGGATAAAGCCGGTAAAATACCGTTCCTGTGGGAAGAAAGAGTAGGCTACCGGACCACCATCAAAATGCGTGAATTGGGTATGCTGACCCGGCCGATCGGAGACACCATCGTCTTCATGCCGCCCCTCGCCACAACCAAAGAAGAGCTTGAGAAAATGATACAGATTATGGTCGAAGCCATAGATATCACAACGAAGGGAGCGGTTGGGGTTTAGGGACGGACCTTCAACCACCTGCGCAGCTAATCAAAACGGTAGAGAGAGTAGAGAGAGGGACGGACCTTGAGTGGGTTCGTCTTTTTTTTGTTTGACATGGTGGTAGTTTAACAGGTGATATATATATGGATTTTAACAGTTAAATAATTTGATTTGTGAAAAAAGAAGGGACGGACCTCCAATCACCCCACCCGAAGTCAAATCGTTGATTTAACTGGATTTGAGTTAAATGAAGAGGTCCGTCCCTCTCACTGAATTGCCTCCAATAAAAAGTCTACGATGTGGATGGCGCGCATTTTGTTGGATAGGCCTTCTCGTTCGATTCCGAGTTTCATTTGGAGGAGGCAGCCCGGGTTTGATGTGATGATGGTGGTTGCCTGGGTTTGTTCGACGTTGTCCATTTTGTGATCGAGGATCTTCATGGACATTTCGGATTCAACGATGTTGTAGATCCCGGCTGATCCGCAGCAGTGATCGGCTTGTTTCATCTCTACGTAATCAGCACCTTCCACTGATTGAAGGAGGATCCTTGGTTCCACAAATGTACGCTGCACGTTTCGCAAGTGACACGAATCCTGATACGTGATTCGTTGAGAGGAAACGTTCAATTTCTTTTCATGAAACTCTAATTCTACAAGAATGGACGAAATGTCTTTGATTTTATTTTTAAACTGAACTGCACGATCTTTCCAATTGGGATCATCTTTCAGTAAGTGATCATAATCGACGAGAAAGGCTCCGCATCCCCCGGCATTAGTGATAATGTAATCGACCCCATCCGCTTCAAATGCCTCAATGTTTCGCTTTGCCAAATCCTTTGCCAAGTCCTTTTCACCGCTATGACCATGCAAGGCTCCGCAGCAGGTTTGCGTCTTCGGAATCACAATGTCACAGCCTGCCAGCTGTAATAGTTTGGTAGTGGCATTATTTGTTTCCAGAAACATTGTATCCATCAAGCATCCAGAGAAAAAAGCGACTTTTTTACGGACGTCACCAATCGAGGAAAGAGACGTTGGGCGCTCCTTCATGTCTTTCAGCTTTGGAACTTGAGGAAGGACCCGTTCCATAGTCGCCATGCTTTCCGGAAATAGCTTCATCACACCCGTCGTGTGGACTGCCTTTTGCAATCCATAGCGCTGATAGATTCCAAGAAGGTTCGTGACCATTCTCATTCTGTCCGGGTGCGGGAATAATCCTTCAAAAACGGTTTTTCTAAGAACCCGTACATGAAGCGAGTGTTTTTTATTTTGATTGATGATATCACGTGCCTCTTCTAAAAGGTGTCCGTAGTTCACACCGGATGGACAAACGGGTTCACAGGCTCTGCACCCTAAGCATAGATCCAATGTTCGTTCGACTTCTTCATCGGGTTCGATGACACCATCTACCACTGCCTTCATTAAGGCAATCCGACCGCGCGGGGAGTGGGATTCTTTAAATCCTGACTCAATATACGTAGGACAGGAAGGGAGACAGAAACCGCATCTCATACAATTCAATAGTTCATCTTCATCCATGCGGTTTTTAAATTCCTGTTGTATCTTTTGCTTTTCTAGAAGGGTTGTCATCTTGAAATCACCACACGTTTTCTTGATTCTTTCGCGAATACTTTATTCGGATTCATAATGTTGTTCGGATCGAATGATTGCTTGATCATTTTCATGGCCCCGATTCCTCCAGGTCCCAGTTTCCATTCGAGGTAAGGGGCTTTCATCATCCCGACACCGTGTTCTCCGGTGATGGTGCCGCCCAATTCGATGGCATGGGCAAAGATTTCTTCGAATGCCCCTTCCACCCGTTCCATTTCATCATGATCCCGGGCGTCAGTCGCAACCGTCGGGTGAAGGTTTCCGTCCCCGGCATGTCCAAAGGTACAAATCTTCAACTCATAGCGCTCGGAAATATCATTGATCGCTTTCACCATCTTGGCGATTTCAGATCGGGGAACTGTCGCGTCCTCTAAAATCGTCGTCGGTTTGAGACGGGCCAGTGCCGATAAGGCAGAACGACGGGCGGTACGAAGGGCGTCTGCTTCTATTTCTGTTTTAGCTAATTGAACGGATACAGCATTATTCTGTAAACACACTTCTTCCATTCGTTTCATGTCACGCGCAACCAATTCCGGTGGACCATCCTGTTCGATCAAGAGAACCGCTTTTACATCGGTTGGCAAGCCGATTTTGGCGAAATCCTCGACCACCTCAAGTGTGGGCTGATCTAAAAATTCAAGAGTAGTCGGAATGATACGATTGGCGATGATGCTGGAAACACTTTTGGCCGCTGCTTCAATATCCTGATATAGGGCGAGCATCGTTTGCTTCGTTTCGGGCATGGGAACAAGCTTTAAAGTCGCTTCGGTGATGACACAAAGCGTTCCTTCCGATCCGACAAATAGACGGGTCAGGTCATATCCAGCAACATCTTTCGCAAGCTTCCCCCCGGTACGGATGATGTCTCCATTGGGGAGGACGGCTTCCAATGCCAGCACATAATCGCGGGTTACCCCATATTTCAGTCCTCTCAAACCACCGGAGTTCTCATTGATGTTCCCACCGATCGTTGAGATTTTCATGGAGCTTGGGTCAGGAGGATAGAATAGACCTTTTGCTTCAACTGTATGAATAAGATCCAGGGTCACAACACCAGGCTGGACGGTAACCGTCAGATTCTCCTCGTCCACCTCCAGAACCTTGTTCATATGGGTGAATAAGAGAACAAGTCCGCCTTCAGTAGGGCAAGTGCCAGCACAGAGATTCGTTCCGGACCCCCTCGGGACGATGGGAATGCGATGCTCATTGCATATTTTCACGATTTCTGATACTTCCTCTGCTGAGCGGGGGACGATGACCCCATCAGGCATGGATTGGTAGTTAGGAGTTGCGTCATAGGAATAGACAAGCTTTTCCGCAGGAGTATCCCGGTAATTTTCGTCGCCGACGATTTCGATGAACCGTTTTTTTATGTCAGGAGTGATCATACTAATTTCCACCTTTTTTAACATGTTTTTCAAATCTGGTATAAAACGAGTAAAGAGACGATACCTGACGATGGGTCAAGGTCCGTCCCTCTTATAAGGTTATTTAATTGCGGCTTTGATTGCCGAGCGCAGGTGGCCTTTATGAAGCGTGAGAAGCGTGTAGACTTCTTTTTCTTCGAGACCTGTCAGAAGCGATAGGATGGCAGGTTTGACGCTGCCATATGTTTCAAGGGCTTCGGTTGCTTGTTGTTCGGAGACGTCTGCTGCTTCCATGATGATGTTGCGCGCTCTGATTTTCAGTTTTGCGTTTGAAGGCATCACGTCGACCATGAGGTTACTGTATACTTTGCCAAGCTTGATCATGGATGCCGTTGTAAGCATATTCAGGATCAGTTTTTGTGCTGTACCTGCTTTCATGCGCGTAGAGCCTGTGACGACTTCCGGACCGACTTCTGCGACGACTGAGTGATCGGCCACTTCACACATAGGGGATTGAGGTGAGCACACAACAGACGCCGTTACAGCACCTCTTGATTTTGCTTCCTTCAAAGTCCCGATCGTATAAGGTGTTCTTCCACTTGCAGCAATGCCTACCACGACATCATTTGCACCGACTTCACGGATGGCGATTTCGTTGCGGCCGCCTTCTTCATCATCCTCGGCACCTTCCAAGGGAAACTGGATGGCTCTTTCACCACCCGCGATGATCCCAATCACCTGGCCGGGATCTGTGCTGAAGGTAGGCGGGCACTCCGATGCATCAAGGATGCCCAGGCGTCCGCTTGTGCCTGCACCTACATAAAGAAGACGGCCGCCATTTTCTAAACCTGAGACGATATCATCCACCAAACGTGCCACAACAGGGATGGTTTTTTCCACAGCATATGCAACGGTTTGATCTTCACCATTGATTTTTTCTAAAATATTTTCCGTGCTTATTGTATCTATGTTCAATGTATTAGGATTTCTTGTTTCCGTCAGGATCTTATGAAGGTCCATTTGTACTGTTACCTGCCTTTCATTTATATGGGACGTGGTGTGATGGTGCCTAATATGACAGACTTACTTGCCCCAGTTGCTCCTGGTACGTTGCTTGGATTGCCATGCAGTGTTTCGTTTGCCAGTAGGGCAAAGGCAATCGCTTCTTTCGCATCGGAAGAATAACCGATATCTTCCTGAATAAGAATTCTTAACTCTGGAAGAAGCTCCCGCATCATACGGAGAAGCGTCCCATTATAGCTTCCGCCGCCACCGATGATCACTTCATTTATCGAATGTTCAGGAAGAACGAAATTCTCATATGCATCCGCAATCGTCAGAGCTGTAAAGAAGGTTGCCGTCGCAATCAGATCTTCTTTCGAAAGATCACCAAACTCGTCAAGGATCCGATTCACGAATACTTCTCCAAACAGCTCACGACCCGTTGATTTTGGAGGGTCTTTAAGGAAGAAATCCTTCTCCCATTCCATCCATTTCTGTGCAACGCCTTGGTGAACCGTCCCTTTCGCAGCAATCGCTCCATCCTCGTCAAAAGATAGACCGAATAGTCGCTCACATAATCCATCTATAACCATATTTCCAGGACCAGTATCAAACGCGAATACTTCTTGAAGAGCGCAATCTTTAGGAAGTACGGTCACATTTCCGATGCCTCCAATATTCTGAAGAAGTCTACCCCGGTCTTTTTTCCTGTAGAGAAGGAATTCTGTATAAGGTACAAGTGGTGCCCCTTCACCACCGGCAGCCATATCCATGGAGCGGAAATTGGAGACGACTCTGGTGTTTGTTCGATACGCAATCACGCTCGGCTCACCGATTTGAAGAGTGGAAGGAACCGACTCTTCCGTATGAAAAGGCTGGTGATAGACCGTTTGCCCGTGAGATCCGATAAAGTCTAACTCCTCTACTGAAGTGCCAGCCTCTCTACACACCTTCAACACAGCATCGGCATAAACGTCTCCAAGTTCAAAATGCAAGCTGGAAAGGAGGGGAGTGGACGATTCTGTGACACTCATAACGTCGAAGATTTTCTTTTTTACGTGGGAAGGGAAGGGACTCGTCGAATAATGAACGAGCTCCACTTTTGAATCCGTGCCACTCCCTTCAATTGAAACAAGGGCAGCATCCACCCCATCCACAGACGTACCGGACATTAATCCGACGGCTAAACGCTTACTCATATGACAACCTTCCTTCCCTGATGGCCTCTGTTACATCGACTGCCCCTGTGGCAGGGGAGGTAGAGTCGATAATATAGGAAGCGTCTGGAAAACGCTCTGAAACCCCTTCTTTAAAAGTGGATTGCACCACCACATTATGTTCAAGGACACTTCCTTTTAAGGCAATAACCGGTTTCGCAGTGATCTGCAGTTTCTCCAATAAGGTAGTTGTCTGTCGGGCCAGCTGCTCCCCGGCATTTTTAAATAAAAGAAGGACCGATTCATTACCAGCTTCAGCCTGCTTGTGAACCACTTTCGCAAGCTTTGCAATTTCACCTTTGGCAGAAGAATAGATAAACCCTTTTAAGCCTTTCCCATCACCCGCTCCGATTTCGTTTAATACATCAAGGGAGAGAGGGGAAAGGGGGCTACCGGAATCCATCTCCATAGAAATCTGTTTACATGCTTCAATCGCAATATGATAGGCACTGCCTTCGTCACCAAGAAGATGTCCCCAGCCACCGGTTGTTCCTTCCTGTTTCCCGTTTCGTCCATAACAAATCGAACCCGTTCCCGCAATGGTCATTACACCGTTCTGATTCCCGAGTAGACTGAAATAGGCAAGGGTGGCATCATTTAAAAGGATAATAGGCAGGGAAGTCATCCTTTGTAACTCCGTCTTGATTCGATGAGCCAGATTACCAGACTCGGCACCTGCCATCCCGATCACAATATGGGACACCTCTTCAGAAGAAGTGTGATCCAGGCATTGTTGAATAACGGATGAGAGATTGGTTAATGCCTCTTCAAAGGAAACCGTGGGATTACCGTGCCCGGATAAGCTTTGAAACAGGATGTTCTTCTCTAAGTCAAGAACGAGTCCCTGTATTTTCGTCCCGCCTGCATCGATTCCTATTACTCTAGTCATTTAAAGAAACCTCCACTTACTTGGTTTGAAAGGCAAATTTACCCCAAGGCTTCAGGTAATCCAATAAGAAGATTTCTTCTTCGCGGATCCGTCCCACCACATTGGTTTTGCCTGAGTTCTCCATATCTTGAAGCGCTATCTGAAGTTCACCTGCATACTGGGCATATAGGTCGTTTTCAATCACAATATCGCCCCGTTTAATGTCTGCCGTATTATGTGGAGCAAATTCTCTTCCACGATATTTCACGCGGCTTTGAGTCGAGCGGATCATATAATCAGATACGTCACCACGATAGAAGTGCGGTTCTTCAAAAATAATCGTCTTTTCTAAGTCTGTTGTCGTTTCATGGGTTTCGACTGTAAAGGTAAGCTTCGATGTGTTCAGTTCGCTAAGCAATTGCATTTCACGTTCTGATGCATAAGCGTTACTGATAATGACATCATCAATTAACCCTGTGGCAAAAAGGTGCTTCGCCTGAACATCGATCGGAAGGTTCCGGTGCATTTCTAACGTAGGCAAACCTTCCGTGACCGGCCAGGGACCGAATGTTGCATCGGAAGAAGAGACAAACGCAGCCGTTCTCATCCCGAAGTCTTTAAACTTTTTACTGCATTCAATAAAGAATGGATAGGATAATCCGGAGTAGCGGTGCGGATAGAAGTTATGACATCCAAGCAATTGATCCTTATTCGGTTGATACGTCATGATGTTGTCGATATATTTCGTAGCATTACTCATATTGAGTTCAATTTTCAGATCATATGGGTTATACGACATCATCGATTCTTCATGCCCTGTATACCCGAGATCAAGGCGGATACCGTGAGCCCCGAGATCCGCAAAAAAGGATAAATCATCATACGAGATGTTCAGTTCTTTGAAAATGCGTGGACTGATGTCAGCGATGACTTCCATATTTTTTTGACGGGCAAACTTAATCGTTTCTTTAAAGTTCGAGATGATCCCATCCTTGTCACCCTCTACTGATAATAAACAGGTGAACACACGCTTAAAACCGTAAGACGCAGCCAGTGCCAGATATTCTTTATCCATTTCGGTCGTGGAATGGTTCGGGTATATTGAAACTCCCAGTCTTTTACTCATTGATATGCCTCCTTAGAATTAGTTGTTTTCAAGTTTTTCTATTCTTTTTAACAAGGGAATCATTTGTTCGATCAACGAGATTTCACTGATAGAGGTCATCAAGTGGTCCTGGGCATGAATCATCAGAAGGGATTTTTCGAAATTCTCCCCATTGATTTCAGCCTGAATGAGACTCGTTTGCGTTTTGTGAGCTTTGTTCAGTTCAGCATGTGCTGTTTTCAGCATCTCTTCAGCTTCATCAAACTTACCTTCATGTGCCTTAGCCAGTGCCTCATATGCGGTGCTTTTTGCATTCCCGCCGTTTGATATAATTTCAAAAATCTCCATTTCTACGTTGCGTACCTCTGCCATTGTGTATTCCTCCTCATTCCTGTTTAGAACTGGTTTCTACTAGAGTAGTAAAATAAAAGTTTAAATATTTTAAAATAATATTGAAATTTAATTTCATTATCGCATATAATCATATTAAACTGAAAGCCTTTTCAAGACAATCATTTTTTTGGAGGTGACTATGACGGAATTTCAAGTTTTAAAACACATCAAAAGTCAGATGGAGAGCTACACCCCGTCTGAAATTGCGGTTGCTCAATATGTGTTGGAGTTTCCTGAAAAAGTAATGGAAATGACAACAAAGCAACTCTCACAATCATGCGGCAGCAGTGAAGCGGCCATCATCCGGTTCTGCAAACGAATCGGAATCAATAGTTTCAGCGGTCTGAAGATCGAACTGGCCAAAAGCACGAATAGTGAAGAAACAAAGAGTCATGACATCAATACACTCCTCCATTTTGAAGATAATATTGAAACCGTATTCAACAAAGTACTGGTGAACACCTATCAAGCGATCAAGAACACGGAAAAGCTTTTTTCCATAGATGAACTGGATCGGGCTGTGAACGCGTTCCATAAAGCTGAAAGGGTATACCTGTATGGAGTAGGCGGTTCTGCTGTAGTAGCGGAGGACTTTACGCAAAAGCTGTTACGGCTCAATTATCTCGCATTTCAAGCAAGTGATATCCATGTGCAAATGATGATGGCAGCAAACTTAACCGAGAGAGACGTTCTCTTCGTCGTCTCCACATCGGGTCAGACAAAGGAAATACTGAAGCTGATGAACGTCGCGCAGGAAAAAGGGGCCACAATCGTTCTATTGACACAGCATGGGAAATCCCCGGCAAGAAAGCTCGCTGATATCGTCTTGACGATTTCCGAGGAAGAACACAATATCAGAATCGGGACCATGACGGCAAGAATTGCTCAACTCGTTGTGATTGATGCTTTATTCGTCGCTTTATGCATGAAAAAAGGACATGGCGTTTACGAGCAAATTATTCATACACATGAAGTAGTTCAAAGGATGAAAGAGGAGGAAGAGTAGAAATGAGAGTATTATTCGTATGTTCAGGTGGAATGTCCAGCGCAATTGTCGTGAATGCACTGAAAAAAGAAGGGGACAAAGCAGGGATTGAGATGGAAGTCCATGCAATCGGTACTGGTGAAGTATCCGAGGAGATATCCAAGGGATGGGATGTTTGTATGGTAGCACCGCAAATCAGACACCGTTTTGATCAAGTGAAAAAAGCCGCTGATGAAGCGAATGTTCCTTGTGGTCCGATTCCTCCACAAGCGTACACGCCACTTGGTGGTCCTACTTTACTGAAAACAGTAAAAGAATTAACCAACTAATTTAATAGGAAACAAGGGGGTACAAACATGCAAAAGTTTGTGAATTTTCTAGAGAACAACTTGTCAGGTCCAATGGCCCGGCTCTCTGAACAAAGGCATTTGCAAGCAATCCGGGATGGGGTTATTTCAGCACTGCCATTTATTATCGTCGGTTCATTTTTCCTGATCTTGGCTTTTCCACCGCTTCCTGATGGCGGAATATTCGGAGACATCAAACAGTGGGCAGCTGACAACATCGTCGAAATCCTGATTCCTTATCGACTGACCATGTTTATCATGTCACTCTATATAGCCTTCGGGATAGGATACAACCTCTCGAAAAGCTATAACCTGGATCCATTATCAGGTGCACAAATTTCAGTGGCAGCACTTCTACTAACGATTACACCTAAAGTAATGGACGGAGAAGGCTGGGTCCTGCCAATGACGAACCTCGGGGGTCACGGATTGTTCGTCGCCATGGTCGTCTCGATTCTGGCAGTTGAAATTTTGCGGTTCTGTAAAACGAAAAACATTACGATCAAAATGCCAGAGCAAGTACCGGCATCTGTATCAAGAAGCTTTGAAGCACTTATTCCTGTAGCGATTGTTATCATTTTGGTTTCATCCATCACAGTACTAGCTGGAGTCGACCTCCATCATATAGTCGGTGTCGCTGTTGCTCCATTGGTTACAGCGGGTGACAGTATTTTCGGAGTATTGGTTCCAGTATTCCTTATAGATTTCTTCTGGTCATTCGGAATTCATGGTGTATCAGTTGTAGGAACGGTAGCACGTCCGCTTTGGGAAGTATTCCTTGTGAACAATGCTGATGCTGTTGCCAGTGGCAATCCGATTCCGCATATCGCTCCAGAAACGTTCTATCAGTGGTTCATTTGGATTGGTGGATCGGGAGCAACTCTTGGATTGGTTCTTGCTATGGTCTTCTTTGCACGTTCGAAATACTTGAAAGCACTGGGGAAAACATGTCTAGTTCCAGGTGTATTCAATATTAATGAGCCTATCATCTTTGGAGCTCCAATCGTATTGAATCCGATTCTAATCATACCTTTTATCACGGTTCCTTTAATAACGGCAACAATTTCGTATGTGGCAACGACAGTCGGATTAGTATCACCAACTTACATCATGCCGCCATGGACTCTTCCTGCACCGATAGGAGCTTACCTGGCAACGGGTGGTGACTGGAGAGCGATCGTTATGGTTCTGATCAATATCGGAATTTCCTTCGCAATCTACTTCCCATTCTTAAAGATGTACGATAAAAAAATGTTAAAAATGGAAGAAAACGAGCAACAAGCGGCGTAAAAGAAAAGCGGAGGCGGCTTGGTCAGCCCCGACAAGCATAAGGCGAATCAACCGGAAAGGCGTTCTTTGCCTTTTTGGTTGAGTTGACTTATGACTTCGAGGGGCTAGCCGCCAGAGCTGGACAAAAAGAAAAGCGGAGGGGCTTTGCCTCCAGCAAAATACGATCATATCAAAAAGCAGAAGTGGGGGTCCTAGGATTCCCACTTCTTCATTAGCATTAGGAGTGATTTATATGACAGAATCGGTTGTCCCGAAGCGTATCGGTTTTAGAAGTGTGTTTGTTCTACTAATCTCTGTATCCATCGGACTTTTACTTCTTTCCGAACCTTTAATGAGTGCGGGACTCGCAAAGGATTGGAGCGTATTTTTAGCAACGGGGATTTCGGCTTCGATCGGGCTTTCATTTGTTCTCTTGAAAATTGAAGGTCCCGTTGAAAAAGCTTCTGTTAAAAGGAAGCGCGTTTTATTAGCAGTGGTTGTAAGTTTCTTAATAAGCTTTATTTTGGCCTTTGTTGCAAAGTAATCTCGGGGAGGCATTCAGTATGAAAAAAGGAATCAAGGTTGTTACGATCGGTGGGGGTTCAAGCTATACTCCCGAGTTTGTTGAAGGATTGATCAAGCGTTATGATGAGCTTCCAGTGAGTGAGCTTTGGCTGGTGGATATTGAAGCAGGAAAAGATAAGCTAGACATCGTTGGGAATTTGGCGAAGAGAATGGTAGAAAAAGCCGGGGTTCCCATGGAGATTCACCTTACACTGGACAGGAAAGAGGCTCTCGCAGAAGCTGATTTCGTCACGACTCAAATGAGAGTCGGACAACTAAAGGCAAGAATACAAGATGAGAGGCTTCCGATCAAGTACGGGATGATCGGCCAGGAGACGAATGGGGCCGGGGGATTATTCAAGGGAATGAGGACGATTCCGGTTCTCCTTCAAATCGCAGAAGAAATGCAGCAGCTTTGCCAGGACGCCTGGTTGATTAACTTCACGAATCCCGCAGGCATGGTGACGGAGGCTTTACTGCGTTACGGGTCACACCCTAAGGTCGTAGGCGTATGTAATCTTCCCATCAATACGAGAATGACATTGGCCAAGCTTTTAGATGTGGAGGTAGAACGACTCCATATCGACTTCGCCGGATTGAATCATATGGTGTACGGATTGGACGTTTTGGTGGATGGTGAATCTGTTTTAGGGGACGTTCTGGACATCATGAGCAATCCTGACAAGCAGGTCAGCATGAGGAATATTGCGCCGCTTCCATGGGAACCGGAGTTCATTAAGAGTCTCGGGATCATTCCTTGTCCTTATCATCGTTATTTTTATAAAACGAGTGATATTTTAGAAAAGCAGTTAGAAGAGTTCAAGACGGGGACCACCAGGGCTGAAGTGGTTCAGCAATTAGAAAATGAACTTTTTCAACTTTACAAGGATGAAAACCTTGATATCAAGCCTCCACAGCTTGAACAAAGGGGAGGGGCTTATTACAGCGATGCGGCATGTAATCTCATCTCATCCATTTATAATGACCGTGGAGACGTTCAAACGCTGAATATACGGAACGACGGTGCAATCAGTGATCTACCACGGGGGTCTGCTGTAGAAGTGAACTGCGTCGTTACGAGGTCTGGTCCTAAGCCGATTGCAGTTGGTGAGCTGCCCGTGGCTGTGAGCGGACTTGTTCATCAAATTAAATCCTTTGAACGTGTTGCTGCGGAAGCATCGGTAACAGGTTCCTATGAGAAAGCGTTGCTTGCCATGACGATCAATCCGTTGGTGACGAGTGATGTGAAGGCGAAGCAGCTGCTAGATGAGATGCTTGAGGTGCATAGAGAGTATTTACCGCAATTTCGTGAGCAATTTACACATAGTTAAGGTTGGGAAGTGTCTCAAATATTGATTTGGGGCATTTTTTTGTGTGGAACGGCGAGGGGAATGGGTGTTGGAATTGGTTTTGGTAGAGATATTATCGCCTTTTAGCTGTTTATTATCGACTTTCGATGGAAGAGGGATGCCACAACGGATCCGGATCCCAATTTATTTTCAAAACCTCCCAAATCCATCCCATCCCAAACCAAATTCCACCACAATCCCCACATCTTTCTCCTGGACGGGCATACCATGATACAAATACCCTTTTCCGAAAGGATACCACGCCAATGATTCCAGTTAAGTCAAAGATTGCCGCCTCCTTATATGCCACGATGTCCATCAGCTTCTGGGGCATATCATTTGTATCAACGAAAGCAGTGTTAAACACCCTTGATCCTTATACCCTGCTCGTTCTCCGGTTTGCTATTGGAGCACTGTTTCTGCTCTTGCTCTTATTTTTAAAAAGATATCGCCTCACGATTCCGATCAGATATATCCCTCACCTGATAGTGCTGGGTGTACTGGGCGTCTTCATCCATCAAGTGATCCAGGCGACTGCCCTTCTTACAATTGATGCATCATCCGCAGGCTGGATGATTTCATTCTCTCCCGTATTCACCGTAATCCTTTCCATGATTTTTTTACATGAAAAGATGACGGTTCCAAAAGCGCTAGGCATGATTATAGCAATAACTGGTGTTCTGATGGTGACGACAACGAGGGGCGGGCAGTCTATCGGATTTGCCGTTAACATAGGTTATATCCTGATGATCCTGAGTACATTAAACTGGGCAATCTATTCAGTGTTGCTGAAAAAACTCCGTATCGAGCTGCCATCCCTCGTCATCACCTTTTATATGAGTCTACTGGGTTTCAGCTTGACCATCCCTTTTCTTATCCGAAACCGTGGGTGGGAAGGCATTTCTCTTCTATCAAATGTGGAATGGGCCCACTTGATGTTTCTCGGTGTGTTTGTGTCTGGCATCGCATATTGGTACTGGGCGAAAGCATTGGAGGTGTTGGATGCGACAAAGGTGTCGATGTTTCTCTATTTAGAACCCGTTACCACACTTATTGCGGCGATCCTTCTCCTGCATGAAAAAATTTTCTTCATAACGATACTGGGTGGAGTCATAATTATAATAGGGGTCGTGATTGTAAATGGCCAGATGATTTCTGTTTTCCATCGGTATCTATGGAGGAAACGATAACACAGGGGGAATCGCGGTGACCTTAAGGGAACGGATAATGGATAGATTGAATGAAATGACCACCCCTTCCACGAAAGAACTTAAAGAAGTCTTGCAGTCTCTTCAAATAAGTCTCGATGATTTACAGCCATACTTACAGTCTCCGGAGGGTAAGCCATATTATCGAAAGCTCCTTTATCAAAATGAAGTATCAGAGCTTCTGGTGATGAATTGGTCCGACATGGAATGTGCTCCACATGATCATGGGGACTCAAGGGGATGGATCCAAGTTCTGAGCGGAACTTCAGTCAATACAATCTTTGAAGTAAAAGAGAACCAGCTTCCACAGGAGATATTTGATCGCGAATATAGGGAAGGTTCTTTCTTTTTTGCTCCGAAAAAAGGTGTTCACAAAATGAAGAAAGGGAGAGGGGAAGGCCTGGTGACCCTACATCTCTATTCTCCGCCCATTCAGGGTATGATGGTGTACGACTTGGAAAAATGTGCTGCCTGTGTGGTATCGGAAGAATGCGGGGCATGGTGGCCGGACCATATCAGGCAAAAGGTAAAGGAAATGCAGTTGAAGTAAAAAAGAGAGTTTCTCCATAGCGGAGAAACTCTCTTTCTATCATTATCGTACTCTTACCCGTATTGTTTTGGCATCCTTACTTTCCACACCCGTCGGAGAAACGGAGGTAATTCCATATGTGTACATTCCACCTTCTTCAGCTGAAGTATCTTCATATGTTGTAAGCCCTTTTTGAGAATACACGACATCCACAATGTTAGCTGGATTCTTGTAATCTCCTTCTTTCACTCCATCAAAGCGATAAATGACATATTTTCTGGCATCGGTATGCTTCTTATCATCGATTTTTATCGTAATGCCTTCTTTATGCTTATCTGCTTTAACCTTGTTCGGTTTTTTTGGAAGCTCCGCATTGTTCCAAGGAGTGGCTGGGGTTAAAGCAGGCTCGGTGTAAACCTCATTTCGTATAATATCGGCGTAACCAAGCGGATTTTCAAATATCTGTTTGAGAGAGAAATGCATTTGCCCAAGTGCCGTTCCATTTTCACGGTTGTCCAAGATTTGTTCAGGCAGCTCGTATGGATTGAACCATTCCTGGTCAAAGTTGTCCCCTACTTTATAGTCAGCCATCCCTATATAGAGATTAACAGGATGATTGTACGCATACTCATTCACTTCCTGACTCCACCAATCCAATAGAACGGAGTAGTTGGCAACAGCGAGATTCCTGGACCAATAGATTTGAGGGGTAATATAATCAATGCTTCCATCCTTGATCCATTGACGTGTGTCTGCATACAGATCGTCATAATTCGTTTGTCCCGCTTGTGTGTCGCTTCCAGTCGGATCATCAGCAATATTTCTCCATACTCCAAATGGGGAAATCCCGAATTGTACCCACTCTTTAATGTCTTTGATGGCTGAATTGATGTCAGCTACTAGTACATCAACGTTATTTCGTCTCCAATCTTCAATATCGTCAAAAGAGTTGCCATATTTCTCGTATGTATCTTGATCTGGGAAGGTTTCTCCTGCAATTCGGTAAGGATAGAAGTAATCGTCCATGTGAACGGCTTCGATATTATAATGACTCACTAATTCTTTGACTGTATCAATCAAGTATTCTTGTACTTCAGGTATACCAGGGTCCAAATAATATTGCTTGCCATATTTCACGACCCATTCAGGATGAAGCTTGGCTACGTTATTATCTGCAAGTGACTCGATCGTTTGATTCGGCATCGTGATTCGATACGGGTTCACCCATGCATGAACCTCGATTCCGCGCTTATGGGATTCATCGATCATGACCCGAAGTGGATCATATCCCGGATCCGTTCCTTGTTTGTCACCTGTAATGTACTGAGACCAGGGAGCCAGTTCAGAAGGATAGAAGGCATCTACAGTAGGCTTCACCTGATAGATGACGGTATTAAACTTCAACTCTTTCAGCTCATCAAGGGTCTCTTCCACCCAAGCCGTATACTCCTGCTTGTCCATTCCTGCTTTCACATCAATGTTTTGAACCGTGGCAATCCATGCTGCACGCATTTCATGTTTAGGCGCCTGAGTTTCTGAAGCTTTTGCTTTTCCAGTAGAAAAAGGAAGGGCAAGCGAGAATAACAAAACGGCCATAATCATGTACTTCCCTGCTTTCATCAACAAATCCCCCGCTTTCATTAACTGATTTCTTATGAAAGAAACCGTTTTCATTTTATTGAAATAATACTTCACGAAATAATAAAAAAACATGAAATAATATTTCTATTTTCATTATAAGGTGTTGGGTTCTAATGGTATATAGTACCAATGAGGTGAAAAAACTGAATATTCTATCGATAAGAGGGAGGATTTGACTAGATAAATAGTTCTAAAAAGAAAAGAAAGGGAAAGGATGATTACAGAATGTTTCGAACAATTGGGTTGAAGTGGTGGTAAAATGGAGTTAGAAGGAGCTGCAGGAATCTCCCTTAATATTATTTGAAGCAGAAAGCAAACGGATCGGAAAGCTGCTTCTCCCTGACTTTTTAGTAGAGAAAAAAGAGGGCGGTTTTCACATCTTTATTGAGATGCCAATGAAAGAGAGAGTCAATCATATTTTAAAGGAATACCGATTACACGAGCATCATGATGAATTTGCAGAAGCGTTTCGGTGTATCAAGAGACGTATACATAGCCCGATTGCCAATAGAATAGAGGACGAGCTGAAAGAGAAGAACTATGAGCGGATTTTGGAGTTTTTATTGGAATACTATTATGATCCAAGATACTGCCATACTGCGAGTCGGTATTCTGAAGATCAAAAGGTGACGATAAAAGCGGGTTCGATTGAAGAGGCATGCGAAGAAGTGAAGAAATTTCTGGAAGGATGTGCATCGATTCATGAAAACCTTATTTTACAAAGATAGGGTCCGGAAATCAATTTAAAGAAAGGGATTGACCGTGTGGTGCACCACATGGTTTATGATTTAGGTGTGAGGTGGAAAGAATGTACAAGGTGAGCGAGTTTTCCAAGATAACAGGACTGAGTAAGGAAACACTGCGTTATTACGCTGAGATCAAATTGCTGGAACCTGTGTATATCGATCCTGCAAATAACTATCGATATTATGATAATGGATCCTATCTTGTAGGACGATTATTGGTCTACCTAAGGAGATTCAACTTTACCATTCAAGAAATGCTAACCGTTGTGAATGACGAGTCCTTTGAGAATTTGGAACAATTGATCCGGGCCAAGAAAAGGGATTTAGAAGCGGAAGTTCAGCGAATACAAACAGTGATCGAAGAAATGGATGATTTCTTCGAGATGGGAATAGGAGAGGGTAATAATGATTAAATGGCATGAAGAGAGGATCATTCCAGTCAATATTGAAACGATTTGGCATTTGTTTGAGATTGAAAACATTCAACGAATCATGCCGAACGTCGTTGAAAACAAGGTACTGGAGCAGAAGGAAGGCGTGGTAGGCTCAACTTACCAACAGAAATACAAAGAGGGGAAGCGGATCGAGACGTATATCGTAGAAGACCTCGAGTATGAGAACACCCTTGAGAAAAAACACAATAAAATCGGTTTCACACTCGCAAAAGCATTTGAAATCGAAGCCGAATTCACGCTTCACAAAATAGACGACGGCCAAACCAGATTCATCTACAAAGGCGAAAACAGAGGAGTGAACTTCCTGGGAAAAGTCTTATTAAAACTGGGCGGAGAAAAAAACAACAACAAAGTCGTCACCGATTTCATGGACCTGGTTGAAAGCGAAGCATTGAAAGAAGCGAATAAGTAGTGAAGAAGAGGGACGGACCTCCGGGATTTTCGGAGGTCCGTCCCTCTTCTTGTGGTTTGAATTTTGGTATTGAAGGGAAAAGAAGGAGAGTTTAAGTAGCTGAAATTTAAGGTGCAAAAAAATTTTTTCAGTTAACATTTTGTATGAAAATTCATGTTGGATTTTGATGAAAAATGTTCCAATGGGTGATTATTTGAAAGCGATTTCTTTGTGATTACATCAAGCTTTAAAAGATTCTGAATATTAAGTCAAAATAAACATTTATATATCAACGTTCACCCGTTCTATTACATATATATTTGGAAAAACACCTCTCTTCCCATTAACTTAATTTTTCGTTTTTTCTAAATTTCATGATATACTAACGAAAATTAAGAAAATTTAATTAACCGGTTAATTATTCAAAAAATATACAAGTTTGGTAGAGGAGGACATTGGATGAAAACGAATCTTCCTGTAGCGCAAGGCATGTATGATCCTGCGCAAGAACATGAAGCATGTGGAATTGGAATGATTGCAAACATTGATGGCACGAAGAGTCATAACATCGTTCAAAATGCAATTAACATTCTATGTAATTTAGAGCACCGCGGAGGACAATCAGCTGATACAAGTACTGGGGACGGTGCAGGTATCCTAACCCAAATCCCTCATCATTTCTTCAAAAAGCAATGTGAGAAAGAAGACATCATCCTTCCGAGAAAAGGTGAATATGGAATCGGAATGGTATTCCTTCCTGAAAATTATGAGAAGCGCATGAAGAGTAAAGAAATCTTCGAACGCATCATTGAAGAAGAAGGTCAGAAGACTCTCGGATGGAGACCAGTTCCCCTAAACGATTCTTTTGTAGGGAAAGTGGCTTCAAAGTCGAAGCCGTTCATCCGCCAGGTATTCATTGGGGTATCGGATGACATTCAGTCCCGGATGGATTTTGAACGAAAGCTATATGTAATCCGGAAACGAATTGAAAAAGAAGTGGCGACTGTTGAGGGACAAGAAGATGTCTATCTTTGTAGCTTGTCGTCCACGACCATTGTTTACAAAGGGATGCTCATCCCGGAACAGCTCGATTCCTTTTATATTGACCTCAACCACCCTGAGTTCCGGTCAGCTTTAGCTCTTGTACATTCCCGCTTTAGTACAAACACTTTCCCAAGCTGGCAGCGATCTCATCCAAACCGATATACGATCCATAATGGAGAATTCAATACATTAAGAGGTAATGTGAACTGGATGCGCGCACGTGAGAAACTATGCCATTCAAGTGCTTTTAAAGAAGAAGATCTGGAAAAAATCCTTCCTGTCATTGATGAGACAGGCAGTGATTCCTCCATGTTTGATAACTGCTTTGAATTCCTTCATTTATCAGGAAGATCTCTTGCTCATACGGCCATGATGATGGTACCGGAACCTTGGGAAAATGATGACACGATCCACCCGAAGAAAAAGGACTTCTACGAATATCATAGCTGTTTGATGGAGCCATGGGATGGACCGGCAGCCCTTGTGTTTACAGATGGAAAACAGATTGGCGCATGCCTTGACAGAAATGGACTTCGACCTGCCCGCTACTATGTGACAAAGGGCGGCATGATCGTTCTTGGTTCTGAAGTTGGGGCCCTTGATATTTTTGCCGACGATATTGTATATAAAGACCGATTACAGCCGGGGAAAATGCTGTTGGTGGACCTTGAAAAAGGCAGGATCATTCCAGACGAAGAGATCAAGTTGCGCGTTGCTTCCGAACAACCATACAGACATTGGCTGGATAACAATAAGTTTGAGCTTGAGGATTTGCCTGAAACGACCCAGGAAGTGGTTCAACTGGATTCAGAAGAAGTTCTCCTGCAGCAACAGGCATTTGGCTACACAACAGAGGAATTAAACAAAATCATCAAGCCGATGGTGACGGACGGGAAAGACCCGGTCGGTTCCATGGGATATGATTCACCACTTGCGGTATTATCAAAAAAGCCACAGCTTCTATATAACTACTTTAAACAACTATTTGCTCAAGTGACAAACCCGCCGATTGATGCGATACGGGAACAGATCATTACATCTGTAGGAACAACGATTGGAGCAGAAGGTAACCTGGTTAACCCGGGTCCTGAAAGCTGCAGGCATATCCATCTAAAGACACCGATTTTAACCGGGGAAGAGCTTGAAAGGCTCCGTCATCAAAACGAAGAGGGCTTTAAAGCCGTTACTTTATCGATTTTATTTGATGTAACCGATGAAGAAAATCAGCTTGAAAGCGCCCTGGATGCTCTATATGAAAAAGCGGACCAGGCCGTTGAAGACGGTGCGACCCTTCTAGTTTTATCAGATCGTGGCGTTATGAAAGATAAGGCAGCCATTCCAGCACTCCTTGCCGTATCAGGGCTTCACCATCACTTAATTCGCCAGGGAACCCGCACAACTGTCAGCATCCTCTTAGAATCAGGGGAACCAAGAGAGGTTCACCATTTCGCAACCCTGCTTGGATATGGTGCAGAAGCCATCAATCCGTATTTAGCTTATGAAACCCTGCGTGATCTTATCGATAAAGGCGAGCTGCAGGACACCACTTACGAGCAGGCTGTGCAAAGTTTTGTGAAATCAGGGACTGACGGTGTCATCAAAGTTTTATCTAAAATGGGTATCTCGACGATTCAAAGCTACCGTGGAGCACAAATATTTGAAGCGGTAGGCATCCATAAAGACGTGATCGATAAATATTTCACCCGTACAGCGTCGAGACTCGGCGGAATCGGAATGGATATCATCGAAAAAGAAGTGCTTTTAAGACATAGAAAAGCATTCAATGACCGTAAAGACAATCAACAAACATTGGATTCCGGAGACGAATTCCAATATCGTAAAAATGGAGAGGATCATGCGTACAATCCAAGTACGATTCACACTCTTCAACATGCATGCCGTACGAATAATTATGAGTTGTTCAAAAAATATTCCAATATGCTGACAGATGAAAAGCAGAATCTGCAATCTCTGCGCGGACTTCTTTCGTTTAAAGAAACGAAGCCTATCCCGATTGAAGAGGTAGAATCAGTGGAAGAAATCTGTCGCCGTTTCAAGACCGGTGCCATGTCATTCGGCTCCATCAGTCAGGAAGCCCATGAAGCATTAGCGATTGCCATGAATAAAATCGGGGGACGCAGCAACTCAGGTGAAGGTGGGGAACATCCAAGCCGCTTCACCCCGGACGAAAATGGGGATTCAAGGCGCAGCTCAATCAAGCAAGTAGCGTCAGGACGCTTCGGTGTAACAAGCCATTACCTGGTGAATGCGGACGAAATACAAATCAAGGTTGCACAAGGAGCAAAACCTGGTGAAGGAGGGCATCTCCCTGGGAAGAAAGTATATCCTTGGGTTGCTGAGGTGCGGGGGTCCACTCCTGGAGTGGAATTGATTTCTCCACCGCCCCATCATGATATCTATTCGATTGAAGACCTTGCCGAGCTGATTTATAACCTGAAGAATGCGAACCCCCAAGCCCGAATCAGCGTAAAGCTGGTATCGGCTGTGGGTGTTGGAACGATCGCTGCAGGTGTGGCGAAAGGCCGGGCGGATGTTGTGTTAATCAGCGGATATGACGGAGGGACAGGTGCTGCCCCGAGAACGAGTCTGAAACATACAGGATTACCATGGGAGATCGGTCTTGCCGAAGCCCATCAGACCCTGTTACTGAACCGTCTTCGTGACCGGATTGTCGTCGAGACTGATGGGAAAATGATGACGGGCCGGGATGTTGTGGTTGCATCGCTTCTAGGAGCGGAAGAGTATGGATTCTCGACTGCACCACTTGTTGTCCTTGGATGTGTCATGATGCGTGTTTGTCATATGAATACATGTCCAGTCGGTATTGCGACTCAAGACCCTGAGCTGCGTAAAAAATACACAGGTGACCCTGAGCATGTAGCGAATTTCATGCGTTTTGTTGCCCAGGAAACAAGAGAGCTTATGGCTCAACTTGGTTTCAGAACGATCAATGAAATGATCGGTAGAACCGATATTCTTGAAGCAAACGAAGCAATCGATCATTGGAAAGGGAAAGGAATCGACCTCTCTGCTCTTCTGCATCAGCCGGATGTGCCTGCAAAGGTGGGCCGCTATGCGACAAAAAAGCAGGATCACGAACTTGAGAAAACACTCGATTATCAAGAACTGATTCCCCGCTGCCGCCAAGCGATTGAAAAGGGAGAACCGGTTGAATGGACGACAGCGATCCGGAACATTCACCGCGTAACCGGCACGATGCTTGGAAGCGAAATCACTAAACGTTACGGGGCAGAAGGATTACCGGAAGATACAATCCGCCTGACGTTTAAAGGATCTGCAGGACAAAGCTTCGGTGCCTTTATTCCAAAAGGTCTGACGCTGAGACTTGTCGGTGATTCAAATGACTTCGTAGGAAAAGGTTTATCAGGCGGGAAAATCATCGTTCATCCTGATCCGACCGCTACGTTCATTCCTGAACGAAACACGATCATCGGTAACGTTTCCTTCTACGGGGCATCAGGTGGAGAAGCATACATTTACGGAGTGGCCGGCGAGCGCTTCTGTGTCAGAAACAGTGGAGCACAGGTAGTCGTTGAAAGTGTCGGCGATCACGGATGTGAATATATGACAGGTGGAAAAGTGGTTGTACTCGGTCTTACAGGTCGAAACTTTGCAGCCGGTATGTCAGGTGGAGTCGCCTATGTACTGGATGAGGATGAAAACTTCCGATCAAGATGTAATCAGGAACTGGTACTTGTTCAACCATTATTTGATCCGGAGGAAATGAAAGATGTATACGACATGATCGAGAAATACGTTCATTATACAAACAGTAACAACGGCAAGAAGATTTTAGCGAACTGGGATTCCTACGTATCAAAATTTGTACGCGTGATTCCGAAATCGTACCTCAAGATGAGAGAGCGGATCAGTGAGCTTGAAAATAGTGGATTAGAGAAATTCGATGCCGAAATGGCAGCATTTGAAGAAGGTACAAAAGAAGAGAAAAAAGTGTTAGAACCAGCGAAATAAAGAGGGAGGGGGATATTATGGGAAAACCAACTGGATTCATGGAATATAAAAGACAAACATTAGATGAACGAAATCCAGCTGAAAGGACGAAGGATTGGAACGATTATACCTCTCCTCTTTCGGAAGAAGAGGTCAAGAAACAGGGGGCGCGTTGTATGGATTGCGGCGTTCCCACCTGTCAGTCTGGAATGGAAATCAATGGAGCAACAACGGGTTGCCCTGTTTATCACTTAATACCGGAATGGAACGATCTTGTGTACCAGGGACAATGGAAGGAAGCCCTGAAGCGCGAGCATCAGATGAACAACTTTCCTGAATTTACCGGTTTTGCTTGTCCTGCACCATGTGAGGGAGCATGCGTACTTGGAATCAACGAGCCGCCTGTTGCGATTAGAACCGTGGAACGCTCGATCATCGAAAAAGGGTTTGAAGAAGGCTGGGTCATTCCGGAACCACCCGAATACCGCACCGGTAAACGGGTGGCGGTTATAGGTTCTGGTCCGGCAGGATTGGCCTCAGCTGCTCAATTGAATAAAGCTGGCCATCTTGTGACCGTTTTTGAAAAAAATGATCGTGTAGGCGGGTTATTAACGTATGGCATTCCAGAAATGAAATTGCCTTATTCAGTCGTTAAGCGCCGCGTCGATATTTTAGAAGAAGAGGGCATTGAATTCGTTACGAATACGGAGGTTGGGAAAGACTACACTGTCGAAAACCTGCGTGAAAACTTTGATGCAGTCATCCTTTGCGGGGGAGCCGCCGTTCATCGCGACATCCAAGTGGATGGGCGAGATTTGAAAGGCGTTCATTACGCAATGGAATTCCTTCATTCGAATACAAAAAGCTTGTTGGATTCCAACCTGGAGGACGGAAATTATATTTCTGCAGAAGGGAAAAACGTCATTGTCATCGGTGGTGGAGATACAGGTACAGATTGTTTGGCCACTTCGGTAAGACATAACTGTAAAAGCCTCACTCAGTTTGATATCTATGATAAAAAGGGCGCCATGCGTGATGAAGTCGGCAACCCTTGGCCGCAATACCCGGTCATTCACCGGGTGGAGTACGGTCAAAAAGAAGCAGCAGAAGTACTTGGAGAAGATCCACGTGCGTATGCCGTCATGACCAAGAAGTTTGTCGGTGACGAGCATGGTCATATCAAGGAAGTCCATACGATTAATGTAAAGCTTCGTTATGACGAAGATGGAAACAAAATCCGTGATGAAATTCCCGGAACGGAAAAAGTATGGCCAGCTGATCTTGTCCTTCTGGCCATCGGATTCAGTGGTCCGGAACAAGACCTGATCAAAGAGCTTGAAGTCGAAACAAACACCAATTCAACGGTTAAAGCAGAGTACGGCAAATACCTGACCAACGTCGATGGTGTCTTCGCCGCAGGAGACATGCGCCGAGGCCAAAGCCTCATCGTCTGGGCCATCAACGAAGGCCGCGAAGCAGCACGCGAATGCGACCGCTACCTCATGGGCACAACTGAACTACCTTAATAGAGGGACGGACCTCCGTCGGGCTTGATGCCTGACGGAGGTTTTTTTGCGTGTTTAAAGAGGGACGGACCTCCCTAAGGACCCATCCACCGCCACGAATTTCCATAACCACACCATTTCTTCAATTGAAATCCGAGGTCCGTCCCTCAATATCCTCTAACCACTCTTGACAGATCCCTCCATATACCGTAAGTTATGTTTAATTTATCCAGTTATAGGGTTTGATTAGATAAATAGCTAATCAGTTAAAGGTGGGATCTTGATGGGTATTGAAATTGTGTTTTCACCATTTAATGAATTGGTGGCGAGTTTGCATGTGCTGTGTAATCCGGTTCATCATCCATACCGCAGGAAGTGGGCGACGGAAACAGAGGCGTTGCTCTCAAAAGAAATGGTCTCTGATATTCGCATGATTGGATCGTTGACCTATGAGTGGTATTATGTCATGAATATCCGTAACGAATACAAGCTTAATGAGTCCTCTACAGAGGAAGCAATCGAATTTATTTGTTCCATGCCTGATGAGGCTTTCGTTTTTTATATGCTGGGAGAGCAGTACAGTGTTGAATCGCTTCAAGGCTGGAGGAAGGATAATCGTATGTCACCGCTAAACCATCATCAAAAGGATTTGCTGAAGCATCCGAAGCAGTGGAAGGATCGCATTCACCAGCTCCTTTATGAATACAACGAAAAGTTATTCCAACGGGAATTGTTTCGGATCCAGCCTTGGATTACGAGGGCATCCGCCACTTTCCAGCAAAAGCTTGATCAGTCTTCTTTCGATGCCCTGAATGAGCTTCACCCGGATGTTACACTAAAAGGCTCAATCATTAAGGTGCAAAAGGGTGAGACGTACCGATTTTCGTTAACAGAATATACCCATCTCACATTACAGCCTTCTACCTTCATTACCCCACATGTCATGCTCGGTGTATATCCTGGCAGGCTTTGCCTCGGCTTGCACGTAGCGGTGCCTGAGACGGAAGCTTCTAATGATGAGCCGCCCACAGACTTAGTTCTCATGTTCAAGGCCTTGGGAGAATCAACAAGATTAAAAATATTACGGGATGTTCTCATGCATCCATACAGCACCAAACAGCTCGCGGAAAAATATGACCTTGCTGAAGCGACCATTTCCAGTCATATTAAAACTCTTCAAAAGTCCGGCCTGGTAACGAGTGAACGGAAAGGCTATTACATCTTCTATTCAGGAAACAGAGAAAAAATGGAGTCACTGCGAGCGGATCTTAGTCAGTTCATCTCGCTTCCTTTATTGAAGCAATTTATTTATGAGTCTGATTTAACTTAAGGGGTCATGTTCATGATGAAATTAATTAAAGAAATTGGACAATATGGATTGACGTGCACAGGTATCATTCTCCTACTGGCTTCTCCTTCATTAACTGGAGGCTTAAAGACTTTTACTTCAACTATCCAAACGATCATTAGCAATATTCTGCAGCCTGACAAACTTCTCATCTATGTACATTCAGAGACCCGATCCTACGCCAGAATGCCTGAAGTGAGGTCCGAGGAATTCCATCAGCAGACGGTCACAATAGACTTATTTCCCTATATAGCAGATTCCTATTTTTATAGTCTATCCTTGCTTCTGGGAAGCTTTATTATAGCTGTATTCATAGTCGTGATTGCGAGTTTGATGTATACACAGTTCCATCCATTTTTGAAGAAGATAATACTTGCCACTATAGGAATCTTTGAATCACTTCCGGACGTCTTTTTTATCTTTAGTATTCAATTATTTGTTGTGTGGTTTTATAAACAGACAGGGGTTGAACTAGCAGCAGCCTATTCCACCGATAAAAAACCGGCTTATCTCTTACCACTTTTAACCTTGAGTGTTGTCCCATGCATTTATCTCCTTAAAATGAACCTTCTTTTTATGAAAGAAGAGATGGAGAGGGATTATGTACTCTTTGCAAAATCAAAAGGGATCTCCGATGCTGCCATTTCGTTTCATCATATTTTAAGAAATACGGCCATGGAGTGCCTGACGCATTTACACGTCATCATCCTTGTCTTGCTCACCAATCTCGTTGTCCTCGAATTTCTGTTTCATAGCAGTGGGATCATGAGATTTATAATGGAAGACCAGCCTGCCGCATCACGGGCATTCATGCTGATCCTCTTCATGACACCACTATTCGTATTGATTAAAGGTACAATCCATTACCGGCAGCGATTTTATGGAACGAAAGGAGGAGGGAAAGGTTGATATCAACAAAGATGATTCCAGCGTATCTACTCCTTTTCATTTTTCTCGTGAGCGTCTTCTGGCCAATTGTAACAGAGGAACCTGTCGCCCAGTCATTTCTCTATGATGAAAATGGGGCAGTGGTGGATACTACACCATATCCGCCTTCAAGCCTATATTGGCTTGGAACGGATCGGGAAGGCCGTGATCTATTTTATTTGTTGGTGATTGGAGCGAAGTGGACGATGTTTTTTGCGCTAGTGGTCACCGTATTTAGAATCATCCTTGCGCCTTTCCTAGGTGTCTGGCTTAAAAGCTGTTTCACTTCATCATGGGTGGAAGGCTTGCTGCAAGCATTCAGCTTCGTTCCCCAGTCGCTGGTTGCGATCATCTGGCTGTCACCTTTTTTGCTGTATGAGCTGAGAAGTGCCCCGCCCCTTACTATGACCCAATCTCTTCTTTTACAGCTCATTGTTCTCACAATGGCAGGTGTACCGACTACAGCAAAAATGATCGGAGAAACTGTACGGCATATTCACTCCCATGATTTTCTGGATAGTGCACGTGTCCTTGGGGGATCACCCTTTCATCTTGTTAAAAGACATGTTTTCCCTCACCTCTTCCCCAGGCTCATCATTTTGACAGGCAGGCAGCTCGTACAGGTTCTCAACCTGCTGTTGCATCTTGCTATTTTTCATATTTTTATAGGAGGGACGGTTATTACCTCGGGGCAGGAGCATGATCAGTTCAATGCTTATTCAAGCGCGACGTATGAATGGGCGGGTTTGATCGGAAGTCAATACGGAGAATTGTTGTTGGAGCCATATATCGTGTTTTTTCCTGTAATGGCATATTCGTTATTGATCCTGTTGATGAATATGACGGTCAAACAACTGGAAAAATACTATAAAAGGTGTTGAATATTCATCCCTATTCACTTCTAAAAAGTTTGGAACCAGAATATTTTTTATGGGAGAGGTTTTGTCCTATTTACTAGACAAAACATCTAGAGGTGAAAAATAGACTGATAGGGGGAAAACAAAATGATGAAATATCTTCAGCGCATTGGTCGTTCGTTGATGCTTCCGGTTGCCGTTTTGCCGGCTGCTGCGATTCTTATGGGGATTGGGTATTGGATCGATCCGACTGGCTGGGGCGCGGATAGTCCGATTGCAGCCTTCTTAATCAAGGCTGGCGCTTCGATCATTGATAATATGTCGATTCTGTTTGCAGTAGGTGTAGCACTTGGTATGGCCAAAACAAAGGATGGTTCTGCAGCACTGAGCGGGTTGGTAGCTTATCTCGTGATAACGACACTCCTTTCAACGGAATCAGTTGCACTGCTACAAGGTGTGGATGCCGCAGCGGTCAATCCCGCATTTGAGAAAATCGGTAATCAGTTTGTCGGGATACTTTCAGGGATAGTGGCCGCGAGTATGTACAATCGCTTCAGTCACGTGAAGCTTCCGGATGCACTTGCCTTTTTTAGCGGAAAACGATTGGTTCCGATCATGTCGGCGGTTGCCATGCTGGTAGTATCAGGCGTGATGCTGTTCGTTTGGCCGGTCATCTATACTGCTCTGGTTTCATTCGGGAAAGAAATCAGTGGATTAAGCTTCACGGGTGCTGGTTTATATGGATTCTTTAATCGATTATTAATTCCTACTGGTTTACATCATGCATTGAATTCCGTGTTCTGGTTCGACGTTGCCGGTATTAATGATATCGGGAACTTCTGGTCGGGTAAGGGTGAAGAAGGTGTGACGGGTATGTATCAGGCTGGGTTCTTCCCGGTTATGATGTTTGGTCTTCCTGCTGCGGGACTTGCCATCTATCATGCTGCTAAGCCAAGTAAGAAGAAGCAGGTGGCGTCACTTATGCTGGCAGCCGGTTTTGCTTCCTTTTTCACAGGAGTGACAGAGCCTCTGGAATTTGCCTTCATGTTTGTGGCACCTGCCCTTTATGTAGCACATGCGGTGTTGACAGGATTATCCTTGGCCATTGCTTCCTTCTTTCAATGGACGGCCGGGTTCGGCTTCAGCGCAGGGTTCGTCGATTTTGTCTTAAGCTCAAGGCTCCCGCTAGCGAATCTTCCATACATGCTGCTCATACAAGGTGTCGTATTTGCCCTTCTCTACTATTTCTTGTTCCGTTTCATGATCGCGAAATTCAATCTTATGACTCCTGGGCGTGAAGAAGACAGCGAAGAAGCAACAGGGGAGAGTGCAGTGGTGCTCACTCAAGACGAAAAGTTTGCTGTGATGGCCAATGAAATCTATGCCGGACTCGGTGGGGATGAAAATGTAACCTCCGTAGATAACTGCATTACCAGATTGAGAGTTGAAGTGAAGGACATGGATGCCGTGGATCAGGCTAGGATCAAAGCGACAGGGGTGCCGGGCATACATGTGGTTGGGGAAAATAACATTCAAGTAATTGTAGGCACGTCGGTGCAGTTTGTGGCTGATGAAATTGAGAAGATTCGAGGATAGGATAAGGAAAGGGGACTTGTCGTTTTTTGTAGAATGGCAGATAAAAGCTGATTTTGGCAGGTATATTTCTCAAACGGCTGGTATATCGCAAAAACGGTAGATAAACCATTTCCAATAGCTTCCCCCAACTTACGAACCATGAGTTGGGGTCTCTTTTTCTTCCAAACTGCAAAAATCTCTCGAATAGTCTATACTTTACCCTATAGAATTCTTTCCCAGAAAGGTTTTTACCATGAAGAAACTTAAAGAATCGGATCTTTATCAACCGATCCAAAAACATTTTCACAAACAGGGTTACCAGGTAAACGGTGAAGTGAACGATTGTGATGTGACTGCCTTTAAGGAAGATGAACTTGTGATTGTAGAATTAAAGCTTTCATTGAATGTCGAACTTCTTATTCAAGCGACAAAGCGGCAGAGACTCACAGACCTTGTATACATAGCAATCCCGAAACCAAAGCGTCCCCGATCAAAGCGGTGGAATGATGTCTGTCACTTGGTGCGCAGACTAGAGCTCGGTCTGATTACCGTGTCGTTTACAACGAAAACCCCAAAGCTTGATTTTGTCATACATCCGGAAACCTTTGACCGGAATAAGAGTATGAAGAACAGTAAGCGGAAAAGGGCAGCTCTTGTAAAAGAAATCGAAGGGCGCAGTGCAGATTACAATGTAGGCGGAAGCAATAAAACGAAAATCATGACGGCTTACAAGGAAAATTGCATTCAGATTGCCTGTTACCTGGAGGAATACGGTCCCATGTCACCGAGGAATTTAGCCAAGTTGGGCACGGGTGCGAAAACTCCATCCATTCTCCAGAAGAATTATTACCGCTGGTTTGAGCGGGTGAAAAGGGGAGTTTACCAGATAACGGAGCAAGGAAAAAAAGAGCTTGAGAAGTATCCCGAGCTTGTAAGCTACTACTCTAAGAAAATAGAAGAAGAACAATAGAAAGAGCCTGCCCCGCAACCGGAGAGCAGGCTCTTCTTTGTATCTCACTACTAGTACCCGCATTCTTCACATATACATTACATCAGAGCAGATATTGGGAGGAAGGATACATGTATGAAAAAGAAGATTGAGAACACGATTCATAAAATGGTGAGTGATCTTCAGCATAAACAGAATGCAGAAGGAAGCTGGTCCTTCTGCTTTGAAAATAGCGTGATGACCGATGCGTATATGATCATCCTTCTGCGTTCCCTTGAGATGGATGATGAAGAGCTCATGGAACGGCTCGTGAACCGTCTTTGGAAAGTACAATCAAGGGAAGGGACATGGAAGCTTTTTGAGGATGAAAACGAAGGAAATCTGTCTTCAACGGTTGAGGCATACTTTGCCCTCTTATTTAGTGGATTGGTGGAGAAGGAGGACAAGAGACTGGAGAAAGCCCAGCGTTTCATAGAGAAAAAGGGTGGTTTTCACGGGGCACACTCGATTACGAAATTCATGCTTGCCATTCATGGACAATATGATTGGAGGCATTTGCTTCCGGTTCCCATCGAGTTTTTAATGATTCCAAAGCAATTCCCATTGAACTTCTGGGATTTCAGCAGCTATGCACGAGCTCATTTGGCACCACTATTGCTATTAAAAGATCAGCGATTCTCTTTAAAGACAACCAGCACTCCTCATATAAAACATCTGTCCCGTGCATCCCATGAAGTACGCTACAACGACCGTGAGTTGAAATTATTCGCAAAAATCAACGAGGGACTACAGTCCCTTATCAGCATCCCATCCCAGCTCCATCAACAGTCACAACAATTTGCCCAACAGTATATGCTGCAAAGAATAGAATCCGATGGGACGTATCTTAGTTATTTCAGCACAACGTTTTATATGATTTATGCCCTGCTGGCTTTGGGGTACAAAAAGAGTGACCCTATAATCGTAAACGCAATGAGTGGATTAAAAGAGATGGCCTGCGAAACGAAGAAAGGCATTCATATTCAAAATTCTCCCTCAACCGTGTGGGACACAGCCTTGATCGGCTATGCCCTTCAGGAAGCAGGAGTGGATGCACGAGAACACTCCATTGAGAAATCGGTGGAATACCTTCTTAAGAAACAACATTTCCGCTATGGAGATTGGGCGATGGAGAGCGGTGTGAAGCCTGGGGGCTGGGGCTTTTCAAAGAGCAACAGCATTCACCCTGACGTGGATGATACGACGGCTGCACTCCGGGCCATTACCTATTCAGCCGCTGAGAAACCACTTGTGCGGCAATCGTGGGACCGTGGGCTCGAATGGACACTTGGTATGCAGAACCGTGATGGAGGCTGGCCGGCTTTTGAAAATAACAAGACAAAAGGTATCCTTACTTCATTTCCTATGGACGGGGCAGAGGCAGCGGCAATCGATCCATCAACCCCTGATCTAACAGGTAGAGCACTTGAATTCCTGGGCAGCCGGGCAGGGTTGACCAAGGACCATCAACAGGTGAAAAGAGGGGTTCAGTGGCTGAAACTGATGCAAAAGGACGAAGGATCCTGGTACGGGCGCTGGGGTGTCTGCTATATCTATGGGACATGGGCGGCCATCACGGGAATGAAAGCAACGGGAGTACCCTCTTCTGATAAACATATCCAAAGAGCAAAAGCTTGGCTGGAAAGCATTCAACATAAAGACGGGGGATGGGGAGAATCCTGTTACAGTGATCAGGAAAAGACATACGTGCCTCTTTCCTTCAGCACCCCCTCACAAACCGCATGGGCACTGGAATCTCTCATATGTATCGAAGACAAACCCACTCCCGCCATTGACCTGGGCATCATGGCGCTTCTCGAATTCATGAACGGAGAAGCAGATGACTCATCCAAAACGTACCCCACGGGAGTAGGCCTGCCAGGGAACTTCTATATTCATTACCATAGCTATCAATGGATTTGGCCCCTGATCACACTCAGCAAGTACAAAGAGAAATACGGGTGAGGGACGGACCTCTTGAGGTCCGTCCCTCCATGCGATAAAATAAAAGTAAGAATTTTCGGACAAAGGTGTGGTTTTATGGTGAAAGTGGATTCGTTTCCTTATCCCTTTAAGGGGGAGGTATATCGGTATTCGAATAATTCGGTTCCTTTGGATGAGCCGAGCAGTGTGGAGATTACATCGTCTTATCAAAAAGAAATCAAGCTTAAACGGGATTTGCTTACGCATCATCCCGAGCGGTGCTTTCAGTCCCGGTGGCATACTTTGAAAGCTCAATGGGAAATAGTAGAGCTGGTCATTCAACATCTCACTACGTGCTATCCTCAACAGTTTTCCCTTGAAAAAAATGAGGGGAAATGGACATTCCACAATCACATTCTAAATGAACAAACAACTTTTTCACTCGGGGATGAAACCATTTTATCCATGGAACCACTCGATTTTATCGGTCGACATGTACAAGAGGATCTAATATTGATGATGCAGCGGGATGGGGATTTATACTTGGATGCGGGACAGCTTTGTTTTCCTGCTAATTGGTCCCTTGCGTTTAATACAGGAATGAGTTTTAAGGAGATTCATAAGCCGATTCCGGGTTTTAAAGAAGAAGGCTTGGATCAGCGGATTTTGACATTTTTAATGCGTATGGAAGCCGGAGACCCATGGGTCAGGAGGAATTGGTCGTTAATGGCGGGAAATCGCTTGGATACTTCACTTGAAACCTTTGATCAGTGGGGGAAGGACAGAAGGCAGGTTACGGTGGAAAATGCGGGTGAATTCGTTCATTTGCGGGTAGAGGTACAGAAATTGTTCCGTTTACCGGGCTCGAACGGATTACTGTTCACGATTCATACCCACCTTCTCTCACTGGAAAAGTTCGCTCGAAATCCGGAATGGACCGAGGAGTTTTATCAGATCCTGCAGGAGCTTCCTTCACATATCTCTGATTACAAAGGGATTTCCTTATTTAAAGATGTTGTCATCGAGTATTTGAACGGGAAGCGGGTGAAGAAATGAAGGGCGAGAAAAAGCCAGCGTTCGTCACGAGCAAGCGAAAGTACTTATTTTGTTGTGATCAAAAGGGGATGAAACGTCTGACTCCCATCATTAATAAAGTAATGGAGGAGAATGTCTCCTTTGAAGTGGTTTTCCTGGGTGAAAAGGAAGATACCGATATCTCAATGTGGTTGCGAAATCAGAAGATGGGCACTTATCTTTACATAGCAATGGAGTGGAGTAAGCTGGAAGATTTCAAGCACCTGGCTATGGAATATGGTTTTTCTGAAGAGGAGATGCAGTTTATTGGTCACGGAATCAGATTGATCGATGTGTTCTGTTGCAAATGTCACCAGAAAACAAAGATTGATAGAGGAAAACTGTACAAACTTATGACGACCTGTTCCCATTGCCACTTAAAGCTGTCCGTTTCCAACCATTACTCTCCCTTACGAGGGTCATTCCTCGGTTACGTTACCTTAGAAACCGGGAGTGATAGAAGATGAATTTTCATAAAACCATCCCTGTCCAGGTCAGGTCCATACATCAGGAAACCCCTCATGTTAAGAGTTTTACGCTTGTTCATGAACATAATGAACCCCTTCCTTATTTTAGCGGGGGATCCCATATCACTACATATGTTGAACTGGATGGACAATTCATTGCCAGATCGTACTCCTTAACGAATCCACCTGGTCAAACAGCCTCCTATCAAATCGCCATCCGTCTAAATGAAACGTCCCAGGGAGGATCTCTGTATTGGCATGAACGGATGAAAGTGGGGGATACCTTACAAGTGGGATTTCCACAAAACCATTTCCCATTGAGTTTTAAAGCAAAACATCATGTATTCTATGCAGCGGGAATCGGCATTACCCCTTACCTGTCCATGATGGCAGAGCTTAAGGAGGAGGGACGGACCTTCGAACTCCATTATGCAGCGAAATCGAGAGAGGCTTGTCCTTTCTACTCCTTTCTTACAGAAACCTATCCTAAGCAGACTCACTTTTATTTTTCAAAAGAAAAGAGATTAACAGATGCAAGTCTTTGGGAACACAGAGTGGGAACCCACGTTTATTTCTGTGGTCCTCCTCGATTTATAGAAGAGTTTACCAGAAGTGCCCTGGAAATCGGATATCCTTCATTGAGTGTTCATTACGAACGATTCACTCCTCCACAAACATTAACACGGAGAAGGTTTAAAGTGGAATTAACGAATGGTCAAATCGTTTCTGTTTCAGAAAATGAGACTTTGTTAGAGGCACTGCTCGAGTCGGGGATCAAGGCCCCCTATTCCTGTCGGGCCGGCCGGTGCGGGACGTGTGAATTAAAAGTGTTAGAGGGAAAAGTCGATCATGCTGATTCCTTTCTGAGTGAGGAAGAACGGAATGACCATCGCTCGATTCTGTCTTGTGTATCCCGTGCCCAGTCTCGGAAGTTACGAATTCAACTGTGACAGTGGCATACAGTTGTTTTTCTTATAGAGTGTAGATAATATACAGATACAGCATATTGTAGACTGATGTTAAGAAGTGGAGGGCTCACCATCACCGAACTTAATACATTATTTCGCAAAAGAATACATTATCCAATTCAAGCTAAAATAACCTTTCAACAATTAGATACCATCTTAGAAGAAACAGCTAAAAGCATCCCATTCGAAAATCTATGTGTTATCAAAAATACATTCACCGATCTTACCAAAGAGAATCTATTGAATAAAATGCTCGTGAAGAACGAAGGTGGTCTATGTTATGAACTCAATTCATTATTTTATTTATTTTTGATTGAAAATCAATTCGATGCGGTTCTTGCTCGTGGAGTTGTTTACAATCAAGAGAAAGAGCAGTTCCAGACGATAGGAAGAACCCATGTAGTCATTTTAGTCTCTCATAAAGATACAACATATGTGATTGATACCGGTTTTGGAGGAAATCTCCCGTTAAAACCAGTACCATTATCTGGAGAAGTGGTTGTCTCTTCAAATGGTGAGTTTAGAGTGAAAGAGGCCGTCAGTCCCCATGGAGATTATATTCTTGAAATGAAATTAAAGCATAAGCATTCGGGATGGAAAACAGGATATGCTTTCGATTCAAGGGATCACATAAAGGATGTCACTCTATTGAATGACATTCAAACGATTATTGCCAAACATTCAGATTCCCCTTTTAACAAGCATCCATTGCTGACCAGAAGGACTGATGACGGGAATGTAACGTTAACCGATACGTCCTTTACACATTGGAAGGATGGAGAGCTGACAAAAGAGGAAATCGATCATGAGGGCTATAAAAAATTTCTGAACATCTGGTTTGAAGAATAAGCATAAAAAAAGACTCAGAAAAAAATCTGAGTCAATATTTTTACTTCCGGAGTATTTCCATGACGCCTTTATATATTAGGAAAAGTGAGAATATGAGAATTGCCAATATGCCAATGACGTCCGTTACCGGGGCAATGCTTGCTAAAAACGTCCCTGCTAAAGGAACTTTCAACAATGCAAACCCGGATAAAATACCCGCTACTAACAAAAGAATAAAACGATCCATTCTGTCATACCTCCTCTCAGTGGTAGTATATGACGGAGGGAAGGGGAAGTTGAACCCAAGATTCGCGAAGTTGCCTATTGGGCAAATGGATTACACAGGCATAATGGAAACGATCTGTTGAATCCTTACGTAAAATACAGAGTCACCAGCTTTTAGGGAAATATGATCTGGTTGAACCTCAATCAAGTCGCCTCGAATCGTGTCTTTCGTGGTCTCCACAATGAGCATTTTTCCCATAACGGACTGCAGCCTACTGACTACGAAAGGATCAATCAAAGTGGTATAGGAAGTATTAACATTCATGCCCTGGTTACGATCATAAGGCTGATAATATTTATACATGAAGCACTCTCCTTCAAGCGGAAGTATATAAGGTATCCATTCATTTGTATGTAAGATGGGTGATTTGTAGTATTATTCAAAGCAGAAAGGAATGAACCCTGATGAAATGAGGGTTCATTCCTATAAATTCTGGCATGATCTTTAGTTCAGTCCTAATTCCTCTAAAATCGAATCCAACGTTTTTCCGTCGGCTGATTCAACTGGAGCAGGGGCATCCTTGACATGCTCATTCTGTAATAAATAATTCTTTTGAACAAACTTCATATCGTTCGCATCCACCACTTCATCGAAATTGATGTCGGCAGCACGATCATTTGTATTCCAGGCATCCTGAATGGCGATGGCATCCTGAATGTCGATGACGTTATCCTGGTTGACGTCTCCTCCAACGGGTTTCATATTGCTCATTCTATGATATTTTCCATAAAGCTCCCCATTGTACTCATATCCGATTTTCTCATTATACTTCTTAGTTAAGAAGTGACCAGGAAGAGTCACCGTTATCTCATAAGGGTCTTTATTTAATGGAAGTTTCCCGATGGAGTACTCACCATTATCCGTAATGGAGGATGGAATGAAGACGTCCCCGGTTGAGTTTTTGAATTCTACGTTTGCACCTGCTTTTGTCCAATCCTTCTTGGCATTGTAGCCATTCCCGCTATCGAATCCTTCAGGGCTTATGAATCCCTTTATTGAATTAAAGTCAGGATTTACAGTGAATCCTGCACCAGCATGCAATAGGTTCATTGTTTCGTTGTTAGAATTAGTAATGGTTACTGTTGGGTCCAGAACGTCTTGTTTAGTGAACACTTCATCTTGAAGCTTTACTTGAACATCAACAATGGTACTATGATCAAATGTTTGAACAGGTTCGTTGAACGTCACTTTGATTTGATTTCCTTCAAGTGTCAAGGACGCTCTATCTGAAAATTCCCCGGATAGTTTGGCATCGATCACTTCCGGATTTTTTCCGTAGTAATCTTCGAATGTCCAGGTGGCTTCCTTAGCATCCTCAACATTATCAAGTACTAAAGCTGCCTTTACTGTTTCACCTGTTACAACGGTATCGACATCGGTTTGCAGGTAGGCATTCGGTGTACCTTCTTTAATGAAGAAATAGTTCTTCTCAGGAGTGTTGTTTCCGGCCATATCATACCCCTTCATTCTAAAGTTGAGGGCATCCACGTTCTCGTTCATTGCAATTTCTTCGACAAACTTACCGCTCTCATCCATATAAAGCGGAGAGGAAGGGAACGGTGAATTCCAATAATAAATCATAAAGTTTTTGGATTGATCTGCGTCGACTCCTGCTGCTTGCATATCTTCAATAAGTGGATCTGTAATTTCAATCTCAAATGGATACGTTTCCTGGCCTGGTTGATATTCAAGGAACGGGGAATCACCATCCAGGGAACTCTTGAATGTAGGACCATCAATATCAATATAGAAATGCTCTGTTTTTGTTTTTACTTTGCCTTTTGGATCTGTCATCGCGTATTTGATTTTATAGTGTCCAGGTTTGGCGATGGTCATTTCTTCTGAAACCGGATTTTTCTTATCGCCTGTAAATGCGAAATAGCCACCCTGGAAAGCCCTTAATAGATAATCGTTATCCAACAGGGCCCCCTGTAAACCAATTGTACCGATCAATCCCAAATCTTCACCTGTTTCCCCATCCTGCAGGATCACGTCCATGCTTTCCATCGGTGAACTCAGGTTGAACTCAACCAGTGCCCAAGGATAGCGGAATGGATCATAACCATGCGTATAGTGTGGAGAAGCATAGGTAGGGGATAGCAATTCAAGGGTATTAAAACCTTCCTCCGATCTCTTCACACTAAATGGCACACGGTAGCTTTCTGTATGATCATTACGGTTCGTAACGATTAGGTATCCCTCGTAAATCCCTTTCGCAGCGGTTTTAGGCATCGTCAGGAAGAGATTTGAAGTCTTTTTGCTGCCACCATTTACCTTAATGGACTTGCCAGAAGTTAGGTTAACCCCATTTTCTTTGAGACTTAGGGTTCCTTCCTGTATATTTTCTTCAAATGTTATGTCAAAGGTTTTCTTTTCATCGCTATTATTGGTGATTTCAAAGCTTTTTTGAACGCGGAGGTGAGCTCCTTCAGCCACTACCTGATTACCAAAGCTCAATCCCCCAGTTGGATTATCGATTGCAATCAGTTCTTCCCCGCTAGGAAGCAACGTTTCATCTTTTATCTGGATCTTTGTCTGACTGTGAAGGGCTTGATACGGATCTACTCTTCCTGCACCAACCTCAAATACGCTGTAATCGCCATTCAAAGGATCAGATGAGTTCATGAGAATGGTTTTAATATCAGCAGGCTCGAGATCAGGATTCTCACCTAACAGTAAAGCTGCAATTCCCGCTGTGAAAGGAGAAGCCATAGAGGTACCTGATAATCTAGAGTAAGCATACTGATAGTCATCCGTTTTTTCTGGATCGATCATATAGGAAGGGAAGGTCGACAGAACGCTGACTCCGGGTGCTACGACTTCTGGTTTCATATCATAGCTTTTATTAACAGGGCCCCGTGAACTGAAGTCCGCTAAATGGTCACCCTCAGTCACGTTTTCTTCTAAGTTTGTAAAGGTGAAGTTTGATTCTCCACTTGCGATCGCAGCTTTTAATTCTTCCCCGGCAGCCATTGACATAGAGAAGGTTGGGACAAAATTTGTTGATTCACCAAGATTATATCCTACATGTCCTTCAGCATTGTTATACATGATCACGGCTTTGGCACCATGTTCCTTAGCAAATTTCACTTTGTCATTGAGTGCGAAATTTCCTCGCTGAACAAAGGCAATCTTTCCTTCAACATTTTTATTCTCATAGTCTTCTTCATAACCAAGGCCGACATCTACCAACTCTAATGATCGATCTTCTAAACTGGCAAAGGAATGTGCGAATCCTCTTGCCATACTCACAATTTCCGCTGACCAACCATCTGACGTTTGACCGGTAAAAGTGGTTTGCGAGACAGGAACATCACTTGCTCCCACTGTTAGCGCTAAAGCAGCTGTACCCGGAGAGCCGAGGGTAAAGTCATTTGGTCCTGCATTCCCTGCTGAAACAACAGCTGTCACACCGTTTAATACGGCGTAGTTAAGGGCTGTACTTGTAGGATAATATGGATCATTGACACTGGCACCCAATGAAAGGTTGATGACATCCATTCCATCCTGCACAGATTTTTCAATTCCGGCAAGGACGTCTTCTGTGTAACCACTTCCGTATGGACCTAGGACGCGATACACATAAAGATCTGCATCTGGGGCAACTCCCTCTACGGATACTTCACTATCATTCTCGTTTTGTCCTACGATGGTTCCGGATACATGAGTACCATGAGAAGTATAATAGGAACTGCCAGTATAACTAAATTCCGGTTCACTCGTACTCTCCCAATCTTCATACGTTGCTTCCATTGGGTCAGCATCATCGTCAACAAAGTCATATCCACCTTTGTAAGCATCTTTAAGGTCAGGATGGTTATAGTCAATACCTGTGTCGATGACACCGACTTTGATTCCCTCTCCTGTTATTCCTTCCTTATGTAGTTCATCTACATTTAAATAGGGGATGCTTTCAACAGATGTTGTGATTTCTCTCTCAACATCATTTGGATGGTCTTCTTTAACGGGATCGACCGTAAAGGCCTGATTTTTAAACACAGCTTTAACAGCTTCGGATTTAAGCAGTTGTTCTACCTGATTAGCTGGAAGGGTCATGGCGACACCGTTATACGCTTCTTTATAGGTTTGGTTGATTTTCGGCTCTTTCTTTTTCCCTTTTACAAGACTAGAAGATAGATGTTTCGCAACATCTTCTTTAAATATCTTATGTTCTTTCTCCACTTGGGCTTTGGCGTCTGCTTTCTTTAGTGATTTACCTTGTACTGCCGCTTCCAATACTTGCACATGTCCAGGTTTGGATTCAAATTGAACGATAACGGAGATCTCTTCGTCAGATGCCAATTCTCCCGACTGAAATCCTTGGAGACCCTCTACGTTATTTACCTCCAGTTGATGCAAGGCTTGTCTTTGTGTTTCAGTCAAGGAAGATAAAACTGTTTCTGCTTTCCAATCCTCAGCTGTAGCTGTTGGCATGGAGTAGTTCGACACTGGGGATAACAGTAATCCAGTGGATAGTGCAATCACAGCCGATTTCTTTGTGATGGAAGATCCATTCATCATTTCTACCTCTTTTCTGTTTTGTTTTGGTTAGATTATTCAAAAGATTAGTACAATTATTATTGTAAATACATATTTATCATGTTTGTATGGGGGTTTATTTAGGGACCATTTGACTATTAATTAGTCTGGTTTCATTGATTTTTGTTTGATTTTGAATGGTGTTTCAGGAGAAAAGATGTAAAAAAATGATGGCGAATGGGGGTTGTGAGCAATGCCAACGATCGATGTGAAAAAAGAAAAAATGATAAAAAGACTCAACAGTCCTTTTATCATTTCAATAGGAGGGTCACTCTAATTCATAATAACTTATTTCATTAGACATCTTATCAGATGCAAGTCTGAATCCTTTCTCTGTTTGCCCGGTTTTCACATAATATAAAAATAGTTGTCTTTCATAATGCTGATACATCAACTGGCTCCCCGTTTTTTTGAAGTGGGGAAGAGCTGTACGTTCAATATACTCATATAGTTCTTTTTCATCCTCATTAATGGTAAGTAAGTAAATCTCAAAGAATACATAGCTTGGATCCTGATGCTGAGTGGCCATATTCAGTCCTTTTGTCGCTAAGTGATTGAGTTCCCGGGAAGATAGTAGATTCCCTTTCATGCAAGCAAGTATATATCCACTGAGCGTAACTAAATAATGTGATGCCGGCGTTTCGTCATTGATAAGATTTAATGCTTCTTCATAGGATGTCTTTGATTCAGAATATCGTTTTCTCCTAAAATATTCGAATCCAAGATTATTATGTATCTTATGCGCCCGATCGTTTGAATTGACTGATTCACAGACTCTGAGGAGCTTATCGTACTGTTGTTTTGTTTCTTCCATATCAAAGGGTTCCTTGGCATTCAATTGGATTAAAATTAACGTTTCCGAATCGATAACCCTAAGGATATTTAATGTTTTCTGGAAAAATTGCAAAGCTTTTTGCCCATAATAATAGGCAAAGGTGTTTGAATGAATGGAATGATAGGCTAATGCCAAATGAAAATAATATTCGGAGTTGGGATATTCATCGTCAATCTGTTTCAATACATTTATGCACGTGTTAAATTGTCTTGTTGAATGATAGTAGATCCCTTTGACATGAAGCAATAAATTTTGTTCGAAAGGGGATAGAGAATAGTTTTTATTTTCGAACATACCCAGGATTTCCTTGGCTTTTCCATGCTTGTTCAAAAATAAATAATATCTTGCCAGGAAAAGGTTGTATTGAATGATGAAGTCAGATAAAAACCTTAAAGGTTCCTTTTCAATTTCCCCTTTAAGTTGATGGATGTCATTGGTCCGAATCATAATAATCGCATCGTTCCATCCCGATAGCTTAGCCTGTAAGGAATGATAACGGGAACGTTCAACATCCATTTTAATTCCAAGCTTCCTTGCGAGTAAATCAGTAATTTCACTTGAATACTCTGTGATGCCTCTTTCAATTTTACTAAGATGTGTGGTGGAACAGATACCCTGAGCAAGCTGTTCCTGAGTCAATCCTGAATCTTCTCGATGAAATTTAATTAATTTACCTTCGATCATAGTACACCCCGAGTGATCAGTTTGTTTATCATTATAGGGAAATATCTTTGTTTGTTCTATAGATGGGGGACAAGACGGAGGTCTGAAGGCAAAAACATCCAAATCCAATGGAATCTGCTTTACTATACTGATTTTCTCTATTCTGCATCCAGCTCATTCAGGACTTCTATCCTTTCGACAAAACGATAAACTAGATAGATGATTCCTGGAACGGAAGAAAGGATCACGGGATAATAATCTCCAAAGTTACACTCAGAGCTTAGAAAACTCTGAGTGTTATTGTTATATTAGTTAGTGACTCAGAGATTGTTTATAAAATAAGCGCGCGATTCTTTCTATGCTCTTTTCGCAAAGGAGCCGTTTTGAATAGTCTCGTTTCTTCTTCCGTTTGAGGAATGACCATTGGCACCGGCTTCGGCTTTCCATCCTCATCAACGGCGACCATTGTAAGGAATGATTCCGTCGTCAGAGTTTTGACACTCGTTACGAGATTCGTAGAGTACACCTTTACATACACTTCCATTGATGTCCTGCCGGTGGAAGTGACGTATGCCTCAAGGCTTAGAGCATCGCCGACCGTGGCGGATGATAAGAAGTCGACGGAGTCAATCGATGCCGTGACGACGACTGAACTGGAATGTTTCATGGCGGATAGGGCCGCAATCTCATCTATATAGGATAAAACCTTTCCTCCAAAGATGGTCTGCATATGATTGGTGTCGGGTGGCAACACCAATTTTGTTTGTATGGTTCGTGAACGTTCGACTGAATAAGCTTGTTCCATTTTCTCATCTCCCAGTTTGTAGTATGAAACAAAAAAGCATCTCCTTTTAAAAAAGAAGATGCGGCTATTCCAGGTAAACGTTCTGAGGACTGTGATTCCCCTTGTGACGTCTCATTAGCGCAACACCCTCCTATCTCCCGTAGGAACTTCTGTGTTCTTCTCATTTGGCAGGTCTCCTGGCTCAGCGTCAGCGATTTCGCATTCCTTCCCATTTCGATTCGAAACAGTGGATCCATACGAATTCTCAGCCTTACAGTGGCGGGACCGCGTTGGACTTTCACCAACTTCCCTTTTAAGAAAATGTGCTAAAGATCATCTTCACCAATGAGCAATGATTAAATTGTGAACGCTTTTATTTTATCATAACCCTTAGTGAGTGAGGAGAAGGATTATGGTAAAATTTATAAACAAGTGCTTTTCAAAAAGGTAGTGAGGTCTGAAAAATGCCACAAGACAAAATACATAGAAACCAAATCGATAAAGTAGTAGAATATATCGATCAACATCTAAGCGAAGATTTATCCTTAGAACAGTTAGCCAAAGTATCAACCTATTCCCCTTATCACTTTCAGAGGTTGTTTAAAGGGCTGATCGGTGAAACACCGGCAGGTTATGTGAAAAGGATGCGCTTGGAAAATGCAGCGCATATGCTCATCTACGAGCCACAGCTTCCTATCACACAAATTGCGTTCATATGTGGTTTTTCATCGTTATCCTATTTCACCTATTCTTTTAATGCTTACTTTAAAGCGAGCCCCAAAAGCTGGCGGGAAGGTGCCTATTTAGAGCGTTTTCCGCGGGAATATCTTAATAGCAAGAAATCTAAACTTTTCAGCACAAAAGCCAAAGCATTCCAGGATGAAGAATCCTATAATGAGTTTAAATGGCTGGATTTATCGAAAGTGAAGATCGCTCATTTTCCAGAGTGTTCAACCGTCAATAGATTCTATATCGGGTCATATATCGAAGGCATTCCAGAAGCCTGGCAAGATCTATACAGATGGGGAAATGCCAGGAACCTCATAGAGAAGAGTCCTTTGATATTCGGAGTGCCAAAGAGCAACCCTTATATTACCCCACCTGAAAAAAGTAGGTTGAGTGTCGCTTGGCTGTCGAAAATCAAGAGGACGCGGAAGGTGAGGAACTCTATCTATTTCGAGGCAGTAAGCATGTGGTTTATGAATTCGATGAACCTGTCGACTACCGGGAAAGAGGGAAGTTAATCGAATGCTATTCTGAACTTTACAGCTATTGGTTGCCGAAAAGCGGATACAGATACCTGGGGAATCCAGTTGAGCTTGTGGAAATGATCAGTCTACAAGGAACACTCGATATTGGATGTAACATTAAAGCGATCGCTTTAGCCATTGAGCCGAATTAATGGAGGAATAGAGATGGAATTAAATGTGAATTTGCTCGCGATATTGGCGGGGGCTGTGGTGTATATGGTATACGGCGGAATTTATTATTCTATTTTACTAGGAAAGAAGGATCAGGATAGTACTGGACCGATTAAATATGCAGTGGCTGTTATTGTTGCATTTATCAGCTCACTTCTTGTTGGGGTTTTCGTTCAAGCCACCGGTTCCAATGGTATAGTCGAAGGAGCTTTGACAGGTGTACTCATGGGAATTCTTATTTCCATTGTCTACTTGAAAAATGCTTTATTTGGTCTTATGACAAAACGGATGTTTCTTATCGCGATTGGAGATCATCTCATCATATTTACCCTGTTAGGGGCCATACACGGCTGGTTGTTGTAGATTGTATGCTCGAACCTTTAAAGGTTCGGGTTTTTTTATATGGCTCTTTTCGCAAAGATTGTTGTTTTTAACATAAGTTCTGCAAGGCTCTGTCAATTAGTGTGTGCTAGATGGTGAGGGGAACTGCTTCGCTTGCAGCTAGCGTTCGGCCGAGCCTCCTCAGCTTCGCTTCCGGGGTCTCGGCACGACCGTACTTCCGCAGGAGTCTACGCAGTTCCCCTCACCATCTTCACGAGAATTTTCGTGACAGAGCTACAAGGTGTCCAAAAAACAATCTAACTAAAAAACAGAATTCTTCTTTAAAAGGGAATCATCAAAAGGGAATCATCTTAAAAGAGGTTGTTTGCTAAAATTCTTGTTTTAATTGTTTTCCGTTAAGGATTCATGCTCAGAAAGTTGATTGGAGCGGAAGGAGGCTCACCGCCAGCCCCGCGGAAAGCGAGCATCCTGTAGCGGAAATCAACTATTACTCTCTCCTCTACAATAGCAACAAACTTTGTGAAAACAGCCTTTTATATAAAATTAGGATATTCACCTAAATTATTGAAACTTTTCTAACATTCTTTCGTAGATAGTATTGTAGCTAGCACTTTTATTTAAAATTAAATCAGATTTCATGCTGGTTTAAACAAAATGTCGAGAGGGGTTGTCAGAATGCTAGGATCATTAAGTGTCATCGGATTTTTCATGTTCCTGATTCCTGTACTGGTTATTGCTGCAATTGCAGGGATTGCCTATTATTTCTGGATGAGGTTTCGTTATCGTACAGCGAGATCCAACCAGGCACTGATCATTACAGGACCTAAACTGGGGGATCCTGAAAAGGAAACGAATATTTTCACCGACCAGGAAGGGCGTTCCATGAAAATCATCAGAGGTGGAGGGTACAGATTAAGACGTTTCCAAACATCCACACCTGTTAATCTTACATCCTTCCAATTAAAGCTATCGACACCGAGAGTATACACAAATGGCGGAGTACCGATCGTTGCAGACGCCGTGGCGATGGTGAAGGTGGCCGACACATTAAACGGTATTGCGAACTATGCCGAGCAGTTCCTTGGTAAGGATCAAAAGGAAATTGAAGATGAAATCATCGAGGTACTGGGAAGTAATCTTCGTGCGATTCTTTCAAAAATGACAGTTGAAGACATTAACAGCAACCGTGAAAAATTTAACGCTGACGTATCAGAAATCGCCCAGAAACAGCTGGATCTCATGGGCTTCAAAATTACGTCACTCGGGTTAACTGACATAAGAGATGCAGACGAAGAAAATGGATACTTAAAAAATCTTGGTCGTCCACGTATCGCCGAAGTTCGCAAGCAAGCTGAAATTGCAGAAGCAAACACCGAGCGTGAAACCCGTATTCACCGGGCCCAAACCGATCAAGAAGCGAAAGAGGAAGAATATAAGCGTCAAATTACCATTGCCCAATCGAAAAAAGAGAAGGACATTAAAGACGCAGCCTTCAAAGAAGAAACAGAGCGGGCAAGAGCAAAGTCCGAGCAGTCCTATGAGTTGGAAAAAGCCAAACTTACCAAGGAAGTGAAAGAAGAAGAGTTAACCCTTCAATTCCTTGAACGTGAACGTGCCGTTAAGCTTGAGGCAGAAGAATCAAAGGTTCGTAAAACGAAAGCCGATGCCGAATACTACGAAACCACTCGTAAAGCGGAAGCGGAAGCGCGCAAGGCTGAAATTGACGGGGAAGCGAAAGCCAAGATCCGAAGAGAAGAAGGTTCTGCCGAAGCTGATGTTATCAGAGAAAGAGGTAAAGCGGAAGCAGAATCCCGTAAACTGCTAGCGGAAGCAATGGAGAAACATGGCGATGTCATCATTACAGAGAAACTTATCGAAATGCTGCCAGTTTTCGCAGAGAAAATTGCCCAGCCTCTTAACAATATTGACTCTGTTAAAATCATTGATTCCGGTAATGGCCAGGGAGTCCCTTCCTTTGGGAAAAGCATCACCAGAACGATGCTTGACATGCAGGAACCACTTCGCGAAATGACTGGTATCGATGTAGGTGAATTACTGAAGTCATATGCAAACAGATCCCATGAAAGACCTTATCAGCCAGCAATTTCAGAGTCGGCTGACAAGGAAGTTGCTGTGACGAGCGAAAAGGAAGAAGCAGATATAAAAGAAGAGAGTCTAAGTAAATAAAGAGAAGGAGATGTCTCGGGTGTGTGGAGACATCTCCTTTCTTAATGTTATAAAAAATCGATTTCTTTGAAGTTCTTACTCTACCCCAACCTCAATATGCCGGGAACCTATAACATCAAACAATCCTAAATCTGTGAGCTTCAACTCGGGGATCACAGGCAAAGTGAGAAAAGAGAGAGTCAGAAACGGATTAAAGTCCCCGGAGAAGCCCATTTCTATAAACGCATTCTTCAACTCACGGAGCCCTGATACCACTTCTTCAAATCCCTGATCCGACATCAACCCTGCAATTGGTAATGGAAGAGAGGCGATGACATTTCCGTCGCTCACCATCACCAGGCCACCATTCATTTCGTAAAGCGCCTCAATCGCTTGCAGGATATCACGATCATTTGTACCGGTTGCGACAATATTATGGGAATCATGAGCAATGGTGGTAGCGATGGCCCCTTTTTTCAATCCGAAGCCTTTTACGATCCCCAAGCCAATATTTCCTGTCCCATTATGTCTTTCAACGACAGCCATTTTAAGTTGATCTTGCTGAATAGAAGGGATAAAGAATCCATTTTCTACTTGAACCCTTTCAATCAGTTTATGGGTTCTAAGGTGGTTAGGGATGATTTCGATAATATGTGCTTCTTCTGTAACGCCCATTTCAATTTGGAGATGTTTTTCAGTTAGTTCAGGAATATGAACAGTTGAAGTCAGAGATGGTTTTGGCGTCGGTTTTACGATTGAGTTGCCGAGAAACTGACCATGTGCAACTACTTGTTTCCCTTCTTTGTACACCTCTGATATAGAGATCGTTTTAATATCATCCAATAAGACAAAATCCGCATCGTATCCAGGTGCAATTGCCCCTTTACTGTGTAACCCATAACATTCAGCAGCATTTAAAGAGGCGATGCTAATCGCCAATAGAGGATCGAGACCTTCCTTGATTGCTAAGCGGATATTGTGATCGATGCTGCCTTCCTCGATTAAGTCATCCAGGTGCTTATCATCTGTACAGAATAGACAGCGACGGGCATTTCTTTCGTTAACAACCCCAATAAGTGATTTTAAATCCTTGGCCACGGATCCTTCACGAATGAGAAGGTACATACCCCGGCGTATTCGTTCCAAAGCTTCAGTGATAGTGGTGCATTCATGATCGGTTCGAATTCCTGCAGATTTATAAACATTGATCGCATTTGTATCAAGCCCCGCTAAATGTCCGTCCATATTGTGACTATACTCTGAAGTGACAGTGATTTTTTCAACAATGGAATCATCGCCTTTTTGGAGGGATGGGTAGTCCATGACCTCTGCGAGTCCAAGGACACGCTCATGCTTATAGAAAGGTTTCAGCTCTTTTGCTGTAAGCGTTGCTCCTGCATTTTCAAATGGAGTTGCCGGCACGCAGGATGGAAGCATGGTAAACACATCTAATGGAATGTTCTCAGAATCACTGAGCATGAATCCAATTCCTTCTTCTCCGGCTACATTCCCGATTTCATGAGGGTCTGTAATAACGGTCGTAACCCCATGAGGCAGGACGACTTTCGCAAATTCGGATGGTGTGACCATGGAGGATTCAATGTGGACATGGGCATCGATAAAGGACGGACTAATATATCTCCCCTTGGCGTCGATTACCTGTTTCCCTTCAAATTCCCCAATTCCAACGAACATGCCATCAATAATTGCGACATCTCCATCCATGATGTCGAGATTAAACACATCTATTATTTTCCCATTTTTTATGACTATGTCTGCGAGGCTTTCTTTATTTGCAGCTGCAATTCGTTTTTTCAATATATCTTTATTTGTACCCATGAAATCCTCTCCTTATCTAAATAAAAACCCCGGGAATCACCCGGGGTTTGACATAGAGAGAGAAGAGAAGGGACTCCTGCCCCTGCTCCCTCTCGTAGTCAAACCATTTACGGTAGTTTGGTAGAAACTTTTGGACCATATTTCCAATATTATACGAGTATTTGGATAAGATTATTTGTTGAAATGATTATTTCACATTTTATCTGCATCGGATGGAATGTGTCAATGGTAATCAGTTTAAGTGCTTTATTGAAAATAGTCTTCCTTTTGTGAGTGAAAATGTCTTCAGAGAGTTGAATGTGCTAACCTGACAGTTTATTGATTGATATATTTCTCTATTAATTATACATTTTATATACAAGTAAAATACAAAACTTGTACAAAACACAAAAGGAGTGAAAGAAATGAAAAAGATTTTCTCGATTTTGGCAACTGTCATGTTAATGTTATCACTGGCTGGAGGTGCGTTTGCGGCTGAGAATGATGCAATGGTGCGCATTGTCCATGCTTCTCCCGATGCTCCTGCTGTCGATGTGTATGTGGATGGAAATGCAGTGGTTGAAGGTGCAGAATTTAAAGCAGCAACAGATTATATGAATCTTCCTGCAGGGGATCACAAAGTTGAAATTTATGCTGCGGGAACAATGGGAAGTGAAGATCCCGTCATTTCTCAAGATTTAACAGTTGAAGCAGGAATGGCTTACACAGTAGCGGCTGCCAATACAGTGGAAAACCTGGAATTGGTAGTAGCACAAGATTCAATGGAAGTAACAGAAGGTATGACTAAGGTGCGCGTCGGGCATCTTTCCCCTGATGCACCTACTGTTGATGTTGGTCTTGTAGGTGGAGATACGTTATTCAGTGGAGCTGAATTCAAAGCGATTACTGATTATCAGGAATTAGATGCAGGAACATATGACTTAGAGATCAGAACACCAGAAGGAGAGCAAGTGTTGGACCTGTCTGGAACGATGCTTGAAGAAAACACAGTATACAGCGTGTTCGCAATCAATACAGCAGATCAATTGGAAGTACTTGTCCTGAAAGATTATACGCTGATGCCTGGCAGCATGCCTGAAACAGGTATGGGTGGAGCGGCAGCTGAACAATCATCTACCCTTCCAATCGTCCTTGCAACAGTAGTATTAGGTGGAGCAGCATTACTGTTTGTATCTCGTAGAAAACTGCAAAAATAATGAAAAGGCTACTATTGTCTATTCCCTTGATGGCTCTTCTGGCAGCATGTGCTGCCGAAGAGCCTCAAGCGGTTACGGAAAATGAAGTTCAATCATCCACGATTGTAAAACCTGTTCAACCCGTCAGCCCTGTAAATCATGCATCAAATGAAGAAATAATCAGTATTAAGCCAACCTCTCTATCAATTCCTAAGCTTGATTTAGAAGCACCAATTAAAGAATTCGGTCTTGATAAGGAAGGAAATATGGAACTTCCTGAAAACGGAGAGGATGTTGCATGGTTTGAACCGGGCTTTCAACCGGGGGAAAAAGGGAATGCCGTCCTTGCAGGACATGTAGATGATGAGAAAAAGCCTGCTGTTTTTTTTGAATTAAAAGAACTTGAGCGTGGGGATGAAATCCATTTACAAGATAAAGATGGAGCAATCCTGACATTTGTAGTGAGGGAAAAAGTCGCTTATCAAAAAGATGACGCGCCTCTTAGAACCATTTTTGGTCCCAGTGAAAAACGCATGCTTAATTTGATAACGTGCACAGGTTATTTTGACAGGGAAATCCATAATTATGTAGAACGATTGGTTGTCTATACAGAACTGGTCGAAGAGAATAAAGGAATCTGAAGAGCTTATCTCCCATTACGTGGAAGATAAGCTCTTTTATTTCCATAAAAATCCTTTACACATAGCTGTTTTCCCTTAATATTAAAAGAGAGAGTTTTCTGAAAAACATTTTGGAGGTTAAGATGAAATTAAAAATTATTCATACCAATGATCTACACAGCCATTTTGATGCGTTCTCGAGAGCAGCGTCCTTGATTAAAGCGCATAAAGACGAGAACACACTTATTCTTGATGGGGGGGACTTTGCTGATTTTAGAAGCGTCGAGCTTCAAGGAACGAGAGGAATGGCAGCTATCGAACTGTTGGAATCTGTCGGCTATGATGCGTTAACAATTGGAAACAATGAAATGTTCAATGGATTCGATACGCTTGAGCATATGGCAAGTAATACTCCCGTACCGTTTATTAGTAATAATCTTTATAGGAAAGATAAAACGTTGGCCAATGGGGTGAAACCAAGCGTCATTCTGGAAAAAAACGGTTTACGTATCTTGATTACAGGCTCGTCTCCGGACTTAGGAGGTTTCAATGACGGTCTGGGTGTTCATATCACCAATTATAAAAATGCAATCGTAGAGGAAATAGAGCGTAATCGTGGAAACTATGATGTTTGCATTCTTCTTAATCATGTAGGGACACCAGCGGATGATGGGCTGGCGAATGAACTGGATGGAGTCGATATCATCCTATCTGCTCATGACCACAAGCTTTATTCACAAGCTAAAGTTATGAACGGGACCGTGATGAATAGTGCAGGTTGTTATGGGGAGTACATTGGAATTGTGGAAGTGGATGTAACAAAGGATGGTGTCAAATTACTCCGGGGGGAAACGATTGCTACGGGATCTTCTCCTATCGATCAAGAGGTCGTTGCCATTTTAAAAGAAAATAAAGAGAAAGCGATTGACGTATTAAGCAGGCCATTATATAAACTCGACCAGTCCCTCTGGCATGATGTGATTGCGGAGAACCCAATCACGAATTTAATCGCCGACGGGCTGCAGGACATGTTGGAATGTGATCTTGGCTTGATCAATAGTGGAATAGTGAACGCTGGTGCATTTGATCATATCAGCAACAAAAAATTGGTCGAAATCTGTCCATCTCCCTTGAATCCAACGTCTTTTGACATTCAAGGAAAGTATATTCGTACGGCCATCCAGCAGTCTCTGGATGCTGGAGTTTGTTTAGCTGATGGAAGAGGCCCGGGATTCCGGGGGAAATTCGTTGGAAGGCTCCATGTTTCTGGAGCAGAGATTACTCATGATGGTAAAAGAATATCGGAAATCCTCATTAGGAATGCTCCTCTCGAAGATGAGAAGTGGTATTCCGTTGCGTCATCTGATTATTTGCAAAGAGGATCCGGCTATGAATCCCTCGCCCATAACCGGAATGAAAAATACCTGGCGGAAGAAATCCGCGATGTGATCAGGATTTATGGGGACCGGAAGGATTTTATCGAGAAAGCTTATTTGACCAGGTGGAAGGAAAGTAGTGACGTCATGGTTTAGAGCGCAAGAGTACATTGGTGATTTTGAATATGAATTTGAAAAACATCAGCTAAATAGCACATATGAATATGCCTTATTCTATGAAACTCATACCAGCTTCAAGTAAAATAGACTTAACTACGTGTACGAAGGGGCCGTGTCATGAAAAAACGTATCGCATGGATCATGAGCAGTTTGTTGTTGTTATTGGTGGTAGGTCTAATTGTAGCCGGAAACTATTTTTACGAAGTTGCAATTAATAGAAGTAATGAGGCAATAGAACTATATGGCGGGACGGAAGAAGCGGTTGAAGCCGTCAGTGCTTTGGAGGAAGAACAAAAAAGATTAGAAGAATTAAGGAACTGGACAAGTAAGCGGAACTTCGAATCGGTTGAGGTAGAAACAGAGGACGGCTTGACCCTTAGGGCTCAATTCCTTGAAAATGAGTCACCGAATGGGAAAGTCGTTATCCTCGCCCATGGGTATAAAGGGAACAGCGAGCAGATGCCTGAAATCACAAGATTCTATTACGAGGAAGGCTACAATATTCTCAAACCCGATGCGAGAGGGCATGGAAAAAGTGAAGGGGATTATATCGGTTATGGCTGGGACGATCGATTGGATTATAAAGAATGGATCAATCTCTTAATCAATGAAAAAAGGGAAGAATCCATTTTTTTGCACGGTTTTTCCATGGGGGCAGCAACCGTATTGATGACAAGTGGTGAGGACCTTCCCGAAGAGGTGAAAGGAATCATTGCAGACAGCGGATACACCTCTTTGGAAGAAGAACTGACTCATCAATTAAAATATCTTTACCGCTTGCCGGCATTTCCGATTATGGAGGTAACGAGTGTGGTGACGAAGGTGCGAGCAGGCTATACCTTCAGAGAAGCCTCGGCACTCGACCAGGTGAAGAATAACAAATTACCTCTATTCATCATTCATGGAGATCAGGACGAACTTGTTCCAACCGAAATGGCTAATCGCCTGTACGAAGCAACGAATACCATGAAAGAATTATGGATTGTACCAGGCGCCGGTCACACAGAAGGCTTTACGGTAGAAGAAGAGGAATACAAGAAACGAGTGAAGGGATTCATTGAAAAAGTGATGAACTCATAAAAGGGAGCAAATCGATGGGAGAAAAGACTTTATTTGAAGCGTATAAACAAACTGCTAATCAACTTCAGGGACATGGGAAACGAAATCTGGATGTTCTTAAAGAAGCTTTAGTAGATGTAGATGGTGATTTGGAAAGTGATATATACGGATCGGGTAGGATAATAGAGGACTTCCAAAAGAAGATGGCAAACTTCCTGGGTAAAGAAAGTTCTGTTTTCTTCCCGAGTGGAACGATGGCTCAGCAGATCGCCCTGCGTATCTGGTGCGATCAAAAAGATTTGCACAGAGTGGCGTACCATCCTTTATGTCATTTAGAGATTCATGAAGAAGATGGGCTGAAGAAGTTACATGGAATTGAACCGATTCTATTGGCTGACAAGGAGCGTGTGATTGGACTCGAAGACGTGATTGGACTTGAAACTGATATCGCATGCTTACTGTTAGAGCTGCCTCAAAGGGAAATCGGTGGTCAACTACCAGACTACGAGACTCTCGAAGCCATCTCAGAATACTGCCGGGATAAAGGAATCAAGCTTCATTTAGACGGTGCCAGACTTTATGAAATTCTGCCCCATTATGGGAAAACATCAGAGGAAGTCTGTACTCTTTTCGATAGTGTCTATATTTCATTCTATAAAGGGATCGGTGGAATTGCAGGTGCGATCCTGGCAGGAAGTGAGGAGTTTACGAAAGAATCAAAAGTATGGAAAAGACGTCATGGCGGTGATCTCATCAGCCTCCATCCATACATCCTGAGTGCAGATCACTATTTTGACCAACGAATCAACAATATGGAACAGTATTATGAAGGAGCAAAAGAATTGGCCTGTCTTTTTAACGCCTGCCAGGGTGTATCAACTCTTCCTGAAAAGCCTGTTTCCAATATGTTTCATGTCTTCTTCCACTATCCACAAAAAGAAATAGAAACGATTTTGATGGATGTCTATGACGAGACAGGTATCGGTTTAACTGGTTATGTAAAAGAAGTGACTGAAAATGAATGTGCATATGAAGTAAGTATAGGGGATCAATACGAGAACGTATCAAAACAAGAATTGAGTAAGCTATTTGTAGTGTTGGTTGAGAAATTGAAAAAATTGATGGAGAAATAAACGATTGTATTGCGGTACCGGATGATTCCGGTACCGCTTTTTTTGAGGGACGGACCTCTACCAATACAGAATCCGTGCCATTATAGCATTCTTCTCATCATTCACTATTTTGGAGGTCCGTCCCTCACCGGAGAAAGAAATACCTTTTTTACTATTGAAATATTCTGATTATTAGGTATAATTCGATACATTATACATTTTTAAGAAGGGGAGAGGGCATATGAGTGTGAAGGATAGTCGATTGGTGGATGAACTGGGGGAAGTCGTAGATAGTCATCGGGTGACGTTGAATGAAACGATTTTGGAGCAGCATGGGAAGGATGAATCCTATCATAGGCCAAGCTCTCCGGATATAGTGGTGTTCCCTGAAAGTGCGGGGGAGGTGAGCGAGATTGTGAAGGTGGCAGCCGCTCATCATACACCCATTATCCCGTTTGGTCTTGGTACAAGCCTTGAAGGTCATGTGATTCCATATGATAAAGGAATCACCATTGATTTTTCCCGGATGAATAAAATTCTCGAGGTGAGGGAGAAGGACTTTCTTGTAAAGGTCCAACCTGGTGTTACACGTTCACAATTAAATAAAGAATTGAAGAAGTATGGTCTCTTTTTTTCAGTTGACCCCGGTGCTGATGCGACCCTCGGAGGGATGGCTGCAACGAACGCAAGTGGGACGACTTCTGTAAAATATGGAGTCATGCGGGATCAGGTCCGGGATCTAGAAGTGGTACTTCCGGATGGAGAAGTGATTCACACAGGCAACATGGCTCAGAAATCGTCGTCCGGCTATCACTTAAACAGTTTATTCGTAGGTTCAGAGGGCACGTTGGGATGCATTACGGAGTTGACCCTACGCGTATATGGCATTCCTGAGCATATTGTGGCGGCACGTGCATCCTTCAATCATATTAATGATGCAGTGGAAGCAGTCGTGTCCATTTTACAAGCCGGCATTCCAATTGCGAGAGTGGAGCTGGTGGATGAACCATCTATGGTTCAAGTAAATCGATTCAGTGAGACGGATTATAAAGAAAAACCTACTCTTTTTCTTGAGTTTCATGGTAATGAAGCAGGTCTCCAACAAGATGTGGAATTCACCAAAGAAATTGTGGCTGATCATGACTGTGAAGAGATCGTGTTTGAAGAAGACACTGCAGCAAGGAATAGATTGTGGGAAGCGAGACATAATCTTGCCTATGCTTATGTACACGGAAACCCAGGAAGGAAGCTCATGGTGACAGACGTGTGCGTGCCCATTTCAGAACTGTCCGGTGCCGTGCAGCATGCACGAAAAAGGCTGGAAGAATTAGAGTTGATAGGGGGAATACTCGGACATGTCGGAGATGGGAATTACCATACATCACTCATGATTGATTTAAACGACCCTGAAGAGGTGAAGAGAGCGGAAATATATAACGAACAAATTGTGGAGTATGCCCTTGAACGAAATGGCACTTGTACGGGTGAACATGGTGTAGGAGTCGGAAAGATGAAATATCAACAGCGGGAACACGGTGGTGCTTTGCAGGTCATGAAAAAAATCAAGCAGGCCATAGATCCAGTTGGAATCTTTAACCCTCACAAACTAGTACATAAAAAGAAGGAGGAACAGAAATGAAACTACTCGAAACGATCAGCAATATGGCAGGTAGATATTTCGCTCTTTGGGTCATCCGCGTAGCGGCGGTAGCTTATTTTGTTCCTGCTCCATTCCTGCCATTAGGCGGTTATATAACGATACTATTAGGTGTCGTGATGTTCGGTATGGGACTTACGTTAAAGCCCGTCGACTTTCAGCTGGTACTGAAGAAGCCGTTGCCAGTCATCACCGGAGTCCTGGCCCAATTTATCATCATGCCATTGGGTGCCCTGTTGATAGCATACATACTGAACCTACCGAATGAATTAGCTGCTGGGTTGGTATTACTGGGGTCGGTTCCCGGTGGGACGGCATCCAATGTCATGGTGTATCTGGCAAAAGGGAATCTGGCATTATCCGTGGCCATGACATCACTGTCAACATTATTGGCACCGATTGCGACTCCACTGATTTTGTTAGCATTAGCGGGTCAATGGCTCCCTGTCGATCCAATCGCCATGTTTCTATCCATCGTTCAAGTGATCATCGTTCCCATCACTCTTGGGTTAGTCATTCGTAAACTATTCCCGAGCACAGTGGAAAAAAGTTTAAATGTCATTCCGTTGATTTCAGTATTGGCAATCATAATCATCGTATCGGCTGTTGTTTCAGCAAATGTTGAAAATATCGCAACCTCGGGCTTGATCATTTTCACTGCTGTGATCCTGCATAATCTATTTGGGCTTGGACTGGGATATGGCACAGGAGTCCTAATGAAATTAGATGAAAGTAAGCGGAGAGCGATTTCGATTGAAGTCGGTATGCAAAACTCTGGACTTGGAGTGGCGCTTGCAACTGCTCACTTTGGACCACTTGCCGCGCTCCCAAGTGTGATAGCAGCCGTGTGGCATAATATTTCTGGGCCGATTCTTGCGACGTTCTGGAGTAAGAAGCCTGTGAAGGAAGAGCAGGGGGGGGAATTTATAGAGGGCACAGCCAGTCGGACTGTGAGGTTATGAAGCTGAGAAAGGTACCGGATGACTCCGGTACTTTTTTATCTGGTTTGTATATTGGAATTAACCTATTACCTAATAATGGATAAAACATCTGCTATACTTAATAAGAAGAATTTAGTGGGGAGGTATGACCATGGTTGAAGTGAAAAAAACAATGAGATTCACATTTTTTGAAGAAGTGGAGGTACCGCAGGAGATACATACGATGCTCATTGAGGGGGAAGAAGCAGAAGTAGCTTATAAAACAGTAAGGGATGTTGCTGTAGTTACGAATAAGAGAATCATGATAGCGGACAGGCAGGGCATCACAGGAGAAAAGCTGGAAGTCTACACGATTCCTTTCAAGTCAATCATAATGTATTCAAGCGAGAATGGGGGAGCTCTTGATATCGATTCCGAGATTGAATTGTGGACCAAGCTGGGAAAGCTTAAACTGAGCATAAATAAGAAAGTGGACATCAGGAAGCTTGATCGGATGATTGCTGGACATATTTTGTAGGAAAAAGGACTGCATTACCAATCGTAAATGGTAATGCAGTCCTTTTCAATCAGATCAGAAAGGGACGGACCTCCACGCATCTCCTCCAACGCACAAAAGCCTGTTCCTATCAAATTCCTCGATAAAATGACATACACCAAGGTCCGTCCCTCGATTCTTAACCCATCTTATTTTTTCAACAGCAAATACATGAAATAAGGAGCCCCGATCAATGCGATCATGATTCCGGCTGGAATGCCATCGGGTTCCAGGATATTACGACCGACTGTGTCAGCGAGTAATAATAGCCATCCGCCAAGCAGTATGGCTATCGGGATGAACATTTGATTGCGTGGTCCGACCAATGCTTTGGCGATATGGGGAGCCATTAATCCGATAAAGGCGATTCCTCCTGTAACCGAAACAGCCGATGCGGCTAATGCAACAGCTACCATCAGCATGATGAAACGTTCACGATTGATGGAAACTCCTACGCCTACAGAGACAGGTTCACTTAATCCCAGAAGATTCAACATCTGAGATTTATAGAGTGCAAATGGAATCAGGATCACCAACCAGGGGAGAAGAGCCCAGATGAACGGCCAGTCTGACCCCCAGATATTCCCCGCCAGCCACATGGCAATGAAATCCACTTTTGCCCGTTCGGCACTGGAGATGAGAATGATCATGAGCCCCGACAGTGCCATGGAGAATCCGACCCCTACTAAGACTAATCTGACAGGCTGAATCCCATTACGCTTACTATACGAAAATAAGTAGATCAAGCAAGCTGTAATCAGTGCTCCCGCAAATGCAACAATAGGCAAGAGATATGCAAATGAACCGGCATCTATCGGGAAAAATAAGAAGAAGATGGCAATGGAAACCCCTGCCCCGGAATTGATTCCGATAATACCTGGATCCGCTAAGTCATTACGTGTGATACTTTGTAAAATGCAACCGGAAAGGGCAAGGGCCATCCCGGCCAAAATCGTAATGATGATTCGGGGTAAACGAATGGAAAATAGGATGAATTCTTCTTTAAATGATCCTTCACCGAAAATAGTAGGCAGTAGACGATCATATGAAACAGAAGAATAGCCCAGTCCAATACTAATAAATGTTGTTGCTGCTATAAGGATCAGCAGTCCAATAAGAAGTAATCTTTGTTTTTTGATCAAATCCGGATGTATCATCAGAAGCCTTTCCCTCCTTTATGCACGATAAATAGGAAGAAAGGTAAGCCCATCATCGCGACGATCGCCGCCACAGGTGTTTCGTATGGGGCGTTGATTGTTCGGCCGAGCGTATCTGCGAGCAACATGAATGTTGCTCCAAACAGGGTGGAGGTGGGGATGATCAAGCGGTAATCTGTCCCAACCACAGCCCGGACAATATGGGGGATCATCAAGCCGATGAATACCATATTCCCGACAAGGGCAACGGCTGCTCCTGCGAGTAGAACTATCACGATAAACAGGATCGTTTTCACAAAAGCCGTACGTTGACCCAATCCGACGGCAACTTCCTCATTTAAACTTAGGATCGTTAGTTGTCTGGATAAAAAGATTGAAACCACGATCCCGATTAAAATAAATGGAACAATCACTTGAAGCTGATTCCACGTTGTCCCGATCATTCCACCGGCCGTCCACATCGACACATCTTTGGAAAGTTTAAAATAGAGGCCGATTCCTTCAGAAATGGCAAATAAAAAGGCGGAAACGGCAGCACCGGCCAATACAATTCTAAAGGGAGAGAAGCCGCCCCGTTTCATTGAGCTGATGCCGAATACCAACAATGCCCCTACAGCAGAGCCGATGAAGCAAGCAATCATAATGCCGCAATAGCTGATGGAAGGAGAGAAGGCAAGAGCAACGGCTAATGCTGCGTTTGCTCCGGCTGTCAATCCAAGTAACCCCGGGTCTGCAAGGGGATTTCGCGTCATGCCCTGCATGATGGCTCCTGAGACGGCTAAAGAAGCTCCGACAACAATGGCGGCAACTTCCCTAGGGAAGCGGATCTCCCTCAGGATGGTGACCTTATCTCCGTCACCGCCAGGAGTCAATGCTAGCCATACGTCCTTCACAGTTGTCTCCGCAGCCCCATACACCACAGATATAAGAAAAGCAGCAACAAATAAGAAGGCGGCCCCGATTAATTTATAAAAAAATGGAATTCGCTGATCTTGAGTTTTCATAATCAATCATCTTTTCTTTATTGGAGTAGAAAGAAAGGGAATTCTTGTGATAAGAATCCCCTTTACGTTAATTAGTTGCCTAGAAATTTCTCTTTGAAGAAATTCAACTGGTAATCCAGTGTTAATGGATCATTAAAGTAGAATTCCATCATGTTCACTTCATATACTTGGTTGTTCTTTACTGCAGGAATGTTTTTGTATGTTTCTGTATCCATAAATGAGTTATCTGCTTTCGGATCTTTGCTTATAATCAGATAATCTCCGGCATACTCAGGCATAACCTCTGTTGAAAGTGCGAAATATCCAGGTTCCAACGCTTGTTCTTTTACTTTTTCAGGCATCTTCAGGTTTATTTCCTGATAAAGGATCTCTGTACCGCGACCCCAGTTGTTTCCATAAACGTATAATTGCTTATTGAAGCTTTCTATAACGGAAACGGTTGTATCTTCTCCAATTTTCGCTTTGATGTCTTCTCCTGCAGTTTGGGCACGCTTCTTGAAGTCATCTACCCATTCTGTCGCTTCTTTTTCTTTATTTAGTAGTTTACCAATTTCGATGTGCTGTGTTAAATAGTCTACTTTTCCATAAGTGTATGTAACGGTAGGGGCAATTTCATTTAACTTATCGACATTTTTAATATTGGATAGGCCGATGATTAAATCCGGTTCAAGCTCGATGATTTTTTCCAGGCTTTCGTCGGTTACTTCTTCCACATCTTTTAATTCCTTATCCCAACGGGGGTTCATTTTAGACCATGAGTCCACACCTACAACATTCACATCCAATGCCATGACGTTTCCGGCAAATGAGGATAGTACGACTACACGCTGTGGATCTGCCGGCACTTCAACCGGTCCATTTTCTGATTGATAGGTGATGGTATCAGAAGATTTGTTTTCCTTTTCTTTTGAATCTGAACCTTCTTCTTTAGTAGAACTGTTGCCGCAGGCACTAACGAGCAGCACTAACAGCAGAGTAAACGGGATGAGCCATTTCTTCATGTTGATCTTCTCCTTTTAGTAGATTATATGTGTAACACATTGGCTTGTTTGTTCGAGGATCTCTTCCTATCTCAGCATCGATCTGAAATACTTTTTTCAGGACCTCATGGGTGATGACTTCCTCACAATTTCCGGCTTTCACGATTTCTCCTTCTTTTAAAGCAACGATGTAGTCGGCAAATCGTGCAGCTTGATTTAAATCATGGAGGACCATCACAATGGTGCGTTCCTGTTCTCTATTCAGCTTTTGTAAAAGCTCTAAAACTTCCAGCTGGTGAGCCATATCTAAATATGTAGTCGGTTCATCGAGGAAGATGATATCTGTTTCCTGGGCAAGAGCCATGGCAATCCAGACGCGTTGTCGCTGACCGCCTGATAAGGCATCGACTTCCCTGAACTTAAACTCCAGGGTCCCTGTCACTTCAAGCGCCCAGTTGATGACGTCATAATCTTTCTTTGATAGACGGCCCATTCCTTTTTGATGAGGAAAACGACCATATGAAACCAATTCCCCCACAGTCAGTCCACTGGCACTCTCGGGAGTTTGCGGAAGAATCGCCATCTTCTTCGCTAATTCCTTTGTGTTTCCTTTAGAAATGTTTTCACCATCTAACAGGACGTTACCAGAATGATGGGGGATGATACGGGTAATCGCTTTCAGTAAAGTCGATTTTCCACAACCATTTGAACCAATGATCGTTGTAATTTTTTTATCAGGGATGTCCACGCTTAAGTTTTTCACGATGAGGCGTTCACCGTAGCCAATGTTTAATTCGTTTGTATAGAGGCGAACCATGTTAAGACCTCCGTTTATAGATTAGTAAAGTGATAATGATTCTCAATCTCGAACAATTTAAATACTATAATCCTTTTTTACTAATGTCAATAGAAATTTGTATTGTCAAAGCATAAAAAAAGATGTAGGATGTAATTGAGAATGATAATCAATTATATCTTGGTTACTCAAGGAGTGGACGGAAATGAATAATCACGAACTATTTGATGTGACAGTCATTGGGGGAGGTCCGGCGGGACTTTACTCAGCTTTCTATAGTGGACTTAGAGAAATGAAAACAAAGATCATCGAGTATCAACCAACATTGGGTGGAAAGATACATGTGTATCCTGAGAAAATGATTTGGGATGTGGGGGGACTCACTCCTATTCCCGGGGCGAAATTAATTGAGCAGCTTGTTCAGCAAGGATTGACTTTCGATCCGTCTGTCGTCTTGAACGAAAAAGTTGAATCCATTACACGCAATGAAGAAGGTATCTTTATATTAAAAGGTTCATCCGGGGAAAAGCACTACTCGAAAACGGTCATCATCGCAGTGGGAAGCGGAATCATCAATCCTCAGAAGCTTGATATCGATGGGGCAGAACGATTTGAAGTTTCTAATTTAAACTACACAGTCAAGTCACTGAAAAGGTTTAAAGATAAGACGGTCATCATTTCAGGTGGAGGGAACTCAGCCATCGATTGGGCAAATGAATTAGAACCAGTAGCGAAGAAAGTGTATGTTGCCTATCGAAAGGAAGCATTGAACGGACACGAAGCTCAATGTGCCCAGCTCATGAACAGCTCGGCCTCCTGCCTGCTCAACACATCTATTACCAAGCTGATTGCAGCCGCCGATCACGAAACCATTGAAAAGGTGCAACTGACCAATCATCAGACAGGAGAGGTTTCCTATTTACCCATTGATGAAGTAATCATTAATCATGGGTATGAAATAGATACTTCCCTGCTTAAAAATAGTTCATTGAATATCGACATGATCGATCAGTATTACATAGCTGGTACGACTACCAGCGAATCATCGATAGAAGGCATTTACGCAGCGGGTGACATCTTGAAACACGATGGAAAGGTGAACTTGATTGCTGGAGCATTCCAGGACGCGGCCAACGCAGTCAATAAAGCGAAGCAATTCATTCAACCAGAAGCGAATAAATTCGCTATGGTCTCTTCCCATAATGAAGTATTCAAGAAGAGAAATAAAGAACTGGTCAAGCAGATGATGAAGTAATGAATAAAGCTCTCTCCAAATGCGGAGAGAGCTTTATTTATACAAATAAATTTTAATTTTTTCTTGTTTATCGATCGTGGCAAGTAATACATCGTGCACGGTGACATTGTAAGAGGTCTTTAGCTGATCATGCAGCCAGTGTTCATCCTTATCCAGCTTCAGTAAGAGAGAATGATTGATTTTCCGATCTTCAATAACGGGTTTGGGGAGATCGAACCCTTTGGGAGACAGGGACAGATCTTTTTGAGTCACAGGCTGGTATTGTGGTTTGAGAAATATGGAGATTTCTCCCCCGGTTTCCCAAAGGGCCAACGCCACATTATCAACTTCTTCGGTCTGTTGCTTTCTTAATTCAGATAAAAGGCTGTCTAAGGGGATTCGCGCTTTCTTTAGATTTTGATATAGAATTTCCCCATTATCAATCAATGGGATAGGGGAGGGGTCGAGTATTTTCCGTATGAAGGTTGAATGCAAACTAACGTATACCCCAATCAGGTAGAGAGCGACCAATGTGCCCATGGTAAGCATGGAGCCTTTCAAACCCAGTCCTTCATCAGACAATGGGTGAGCCATGATGTTCCCTATTAGGAGCGCCATGACAAAATCAAGGAATCTTAACTGTGAAATCGATCGTTGTCCCATTAATTTAGCGATGACAATTAGAAAAATGAAGCCGAAAATAGCGCGTAAAATCCATTCCAGTGCAGTCAATGATTCTTGACTCATATAGAAATCCAAACGAACACGTCCTTACTTCTATCAACTGCCAATTAGTATCTCCAAAAGATTCCCGCACAAAACAAAAAAGATGCCTACAAATGTAAGCATCTTTTGGAATTAAGCATTATATTGTTCAATGTTTTTATTGTGGTGTGAGACAGCTTTCTTATTTACTAAGTATCCAATGAGCAATACCCCAACCGTAAGACCGATTGTGATCATATACGTAACAGGACCATGATGGATATTAAGTAAGTCTAAGAATTTCTCGTCTCTAACAATCATTTCACCCGCTGTAAATGCAAGAATTCCTGCACCCAGATAGGCAATCCAACGATATTTTTCAAGTACTCTGACAATCGCCTTTGATCCAAATATCATAATCGGAATCGAGATGAATACGCCCAGGGCAATCATACCGATATGTCCATGTGCTGCACCCGCAACGGCCACCACATTATCCAGGCTCATGACGGCATCTGCGATAATGATTGTCGTGATCGCTTGTCTAAGGCCGGTGTGAGATTTAATATTGGCTTCTTCTTCACCTTCAACCAGTACTTTATAGGCGATCCATAAAAGAAGGACCCCGCCGATCAGATGAACATAAGGAATTTTTAATAAGTACACAATAATGGCAGCAAAGAAAATGCGAAGGATGACAGCTCCTGCTGTTCCCCAGAAAATCGCTCTGTTTTGATGTTCTTTCGGTAACCCTCTCGTTGCCATAGCGATGACAATCGCGTTATCCCCGGATAATATAATATCGATTGCAATGATTTTTAAAAGTGCAATGATGGCTCCGGATGAGATGGCAAGTCCAAGTGGAAATAAGAAATCCATATTCAGTTCCTCCTTGATTCTACTAATCTATGAACGAAACACTAACTAATCTATAGTATCACAATTGATGGAATTTTGAACTGCTATTATTTCTAAGATAAATATTTCCAATTTGTGCTTGTACTATTTAATCAATGAAGGATAGGTACTTATAAAGAAAAGCTCCATCCCTTTTTTACTTAGAGATGGAGCTTTTTCATTAATTAAGATTGAGGGTAGGAAGGTGGATACGGATAAGGATACGGATAAGGGTAAGGATAAGCTGGAACCGGTACAGGGTATGGACCCGGTGAAGCAGCAGCCCCCACAGCTAAGCCAGTCACCGTTCCCGCCGCAAATCCAGGATAGTAGCCACCTCCGTGATAACCCCAGTTGCCTCCGTGATTCCAATTTGCTCCCTGGTTCCAACTTGTTCCGTGTCCCCATGTGGCGTGCCCGTGTCCATTCCCCCAGCTCGCATGCCCTCCGCCTCCGTGTATGGGTCTGTACATACTGAATCGTTTATCAAACATTACTCTCACCTTTCTCAAATAAGGAAGTTGCTTTATCATATGTGGTTTGTTTAAAAGGGTTTAAAAGTTTTAGCTGGTAAATACGAGATGAGTCAACTCCGTGAACTTTATAAACAATATACCCACAAAGTTCCTTTTGCCGTTTATTTACGATTTATTTTATTAAGTTTCTGAATTTTCTATAATGAAAGCGTTATCAATAATATTCAGAGGGGGAAATGGTTGATGAAAATGAAAACAGGTATCATGGCTATCATTTTATCAAGTTTACTAGTTGTCACTACGGCATGCGGAGGATCGAATTCTGCAAGTAATTCTGAAAGTGATGGGGAATGGACTCCGTCTAAACCAATTGAAGTCGTTGCTCCAGCTGGTGCCGGCGGAGGTTGGGATACAACGGCCAGGACCGTTTCAAAGGTTATGGAAGAACAGAAAATCATTGAAGAGCGTATGGCTGTAGTCAATAAACCAGGTGGCGGGGGCTCTGTCGGCTGGTCCTATATTAATAGTAAAAAAGGAGATAACCACACGATGTTCGTCACGTCTCCACCGATGTTCTTTGTTCCCTTAAATGGGCAGTCGACATTGTCTCATAAGGACTTTACACCTATAGCCGGGGTGATCGCTGACTATGCAGCCTTTGTTGTAGACGCCGATTCACCTTATGATACGATGAATGATCTTGTCGATGCATTAAAAAAGGATCCGACATCAGTATCCATTGTAGGGGTTTCTTCACCGGGAAGCATGGATCACATGCAGTTCGTAAAAGCGGTTAAGGCAGCAGGGGTAGATGTTAAAAAGCTGAAATATGTTTCGGCTCAAGACGGATCCGGAATGAGCATGCTCCTCGGGGGAAAAGTGGATGTGTACTCGACGGGACTTGCGGAAGCTTCTGAACAAGCCCGTGCAGGCAAGGTAAAGGTTCTGGCGATTACAGCTCCCGAACGTTTGGAAGGAGATACGGTTTCAGAGTTCCCGACGTTAAAAGAACAGGGGATTGATGATGAATTTGTTGTGTGGCGTGGATTCTTAGGACCAAAGGATATGGATCCCGATGCCGTTGCTTATTATGAGAAAGCGTTTAAAGACATGATCGAAACGGATCAGTGGAAGGAAATGCGGGATAAGTTTGGCTGGACGGACAACTACATGTCTTCAGAAGAGTTCAGTTCCTTCCTGGATGAAGAGTACAAAGAAATTGAAGCATTAATGGAGGAAATCGGCTTGAAAAAATAATGGGGTATGGAGCAGAAACATCTGCTCCTTCCATTTTAATAGGAGTGAGTCACATGAGAACAAAACCAGATCGAATCATCTCAATACTTTTACTAGTTTTTGCCGGGATCTATTTAGCTCTCAGCTTTCAGCTTCCTGCATTTCCATACGCCATTATCGATAGTGACGTCCTTCCGAAAGGGCTTGGATTCCTGCTCATTCTTTTAGCGGTTGTTTTGTTTTTCCAGGCGAAGGATGATACAGGAGAAGATAAAAAAAGACGATATGTCAAAAAAGAAGATGTCATCATTCTTTTATCGGTATTAGGAGCACTGCTCGTATATATTTCTTTACTTGAACCGCTCGGATTTTTATTATCTACTATTCTATTTTTGTTAGTCATCCCGTTTGTATTGGGCTTCAAAAAGAAACTCACAACGGTATTAGTGGCCTTTCTATTTTCAGGCATCATGTATTATTCATTTAACTATTTACTCAACATTACATTACCACAGGGGATTCTACCCTTTTAGGAGGTGACGGGCATGATTGAAAGTATATTATATGGATTTCAAGTAGCATTCACCCCGGAAAACTTATTTTTCGCATTTATTGGGGTGTTGGCTGGTACGATTATCGGGATGCTGCCTGGATTGGGTCCGATCAGCGCCATTGCGATCATGATTCCCCTGAGTTATGGGATGTCTCCGGCTTCCGCCTTGATCCTGATGGCAGGGGTTTATTACGGTGCCGTGTTTGGCGGCTCGACTTCTTCGATTCTATTAAATGCCCCTGGTATTTCAGGGACAGTGGCAACAGCTTTTGACGGATATCCCATGGCAAAGCGGGGGAAGGCAGGCAAAGCACTCGCCATAGCGGCCATATCATCTTTTGCAGGTGGAACGATAAGTGTAGTGGCACTTATGCTGGTCGCACCTTATATGGCTAAGCTTGCCATTACGTTTGGGCCAACTGAGTATTTCGCTCTAATGCTTCTGGGACTCACAGCGATTTCGAGTTTATCTGAAGGGTCCACGAATAAAGCATTGATCTCGGCGACGATTGGATTGATCATCGCAACTGTCGGGATCGATCAGCAAACAGGTACACAGCGTTTCACATTCGGGAACCCGGGTTTATTAGAGGGGATCGACTTTCTGATTATTGCTTTAGGATTATTTGCATTATCCGAGGTTTGTCAGTTAATTATCTCACGGAATGAAAATACGTTGAAAGGGAAGAGTGCTGTTGGCAGCTTAAAGCTTGAGAAGAAGGAATTAAAGGAGATGGCAGGACCGATTGGCCGTCATTCCGTCCTTGGCTTTATTTTGGGAGTCCTGCCTGGAGCAGGAGCAACAATCGCTTCATTCCTTTCCTATATTTCAGAGAAACGTTTATCCAAAGATCCATCTTCTTTTGGAAAAGGGAATATCAAGGGACTGGCCGCGCCGGAAACGTCCAATAATGCTGCGACAAGCGGGGCATTCGTTCCCTTGTTAACATTAGGGATACCAGGGTCTGGAACCACTGCTGTACTACTTGGTGCCTTACTTGTTGTAGGGGTGCAGCCGGGGCCATTGATGCTTCAGGATCACCCGGACGTTTTCTGGGGAGTCATCGCAAGTATGTATATCGGGAATCTTTTTCTATTGATACTTAATTTACCGCTCATCCCGGTACTGGCAAAAATCTTGTATATTCCGAAGCAGCTGTTGATCGCATTGATCATTGTATTCTGTTTAATAGGGGTATACGCAGTCAGCTTCAACACGTTCCATCTGTACTTGCTTGTAGGATTTGGCGTGTTAGGCTATTTGTTGAAAATGTTCAAATTCCCTGCACCGCCATTTATTCTGGCGTTTATATTGGGGGGGATGATGGAGCAATCCTTCAGACAGGCGATGACGATCTCAAATGGATCTTATAGTGTGTTTTTTCAAAGTAATATCACCATCGGATTACTGATCGTTTCATTCCTTTCACTGGTTCTCCCTACCATTTTAGGATTTATGAGAAGAGGGAAGGCCATGGGAAGTCAGGATCTGAAGAAAGAAGCGTGATCAATAGAAAAGTAGTGAAGCCTCAATGCCTCACTGCTTTTCTCTTATTATTGAAAGAAATATTTTCTCTGAGGTCTCCCGACACCTCCATAGGTAAGCTCCACTTTGATTTTCTTTTGGGAAACAAGATACTCCAGATAGCGCCTGGCCGTTGTACGGGTCACGCCGACTTCCCCTGCCATTTCCTCAGCCGTATACCCCCGGTTGTGATCGGCTCCTATCCTTTTGAGTATGGATTCCAATGTAATCGTATCGATCCCTTTTGGGGGTTGTTGGACGGTTTGAATGTTACTCGTACTTTTCTTTCTATTAAATAAAGTGTCCACTTCATGTTGATTTTCTACTTGAGAATCATTCATTCTCTCTTTATACTGTTGATATTTTAATAGAGTATCCTGAAATCGGTTAAAGATAATGGGTTTCAGGATATAATCGAATGCCCCGCCACGGATGGCATTGGAGATATGCTCGGTTTCCTTTGCTGCTGTTACGAGAATGACATCTGTGCTGCGATAATGTTTTCTGATCTCCCATAGAAACTCACTGCCGGTTCCATCAGGAAAGTAGACGTCAAGTAAGATTAAATCAGGATTAACAACAGGTAAGACTTTCTTGGCTTCTGCGATGGTAGTGGCAATCCCGGCTACCTGAAAACTTTCCATTTGAGCGATGTACTGGCTGTTGATTTCTGCTGTTTGAATATCATCTTCTATAATGAATACGTTCCACTTACGCAATACTTTCTCCCCCTAATGTTGCTTTGGAATACTAATCGTAAACCAAGTGCCCCCAAGCTCACTATCTTCTACTGTAATGTAACCGTTCAGATGCTCCACACTTCTTTGCACCAGATGAAGACCGATGCCCCTGTCTTTACCGGCTTTTGTGGAATAGCCTCTTTCAAATACTGAGTTTATATCCTGAATTCCCGCACCACTGTCTTCTATTTCGAAAATGAAATCATCACCTAAATCAGTCATAAACAATTGAACCCGCCTGTTGTGTAGTGGCTGGGATAAGACTTCTTCAAAGGCATTATCAAGAATGTTCCCAATGATGGTAATCAATTTTTCCTGCTGCACATCTATAAGTGGCGTTGTGATTGAGCTATCAGGATGGATCGAGAACAAGACCTTCAACTCTTGAGACCGATTATACTTTCCAATGATCAGGCCTGCCAAGACAGGGTCAGGTACCGCTTTCAACAGAAATTGAATCAAGTCTTCATATCCAGAGGATTCCTCCTGTATGAGGGCTAATGCCTCTTCATGATGGTGAAGTTGAATGAGACCTGCAATCGTATTCAGTTTGTTTCTGTATTCATGTGTCTGTGAGCGCAATATGCCTGCATATTCTTGAACCTGAGAAAGTTCATTAGTGAGCTGATCGATTTCATCTTTTCTCCTGAAACTGGCTACCACCCCGACGATTTTTTCCTCTTCAAAAATAGGGAGCCTGTTGACGATGAGGTCATGATGATTTAATGAAATCTCATCATCGAGCTGGCTTTCCCGCGTTTTTAGAACATCCATCATTTTCGTATCGGGAATGACTTCTAGAATATGTCTCCCCCTATTGGAGGATTGATGATCAAGGGCCAGGATACTGTGGGCTTTAGCATTGATTTCCGTAATCGATCCATGTTGATCGATTGCAATGATTCCTTCCCGGACCGATTCGATGATGGCCCGCTTTTCCTTGAACTGCATGGCAATTTCAGCAGGTTCCAAACCGAAGATCGCTTTTTTGATTCCTTTCCCAATGAAAAATGAACCTATGACTCCAATTAATAGGATGACGGTGACGAGTATCAGTACCTTCGTACGATAGGGAATGACGATGTCACGGATACTGTCTTCAAGAAACCCGACTGACACTACCCCAATGATTTCGTTTTGGGCGTTTCTTATGGGGACCTTTCCTCTAACAGATGGTCCTAATGATCCCCTTGCATGAGAAACATATGATTCACCCCTTATCAGGGCTCTTTCATTGTCTCCACCGACCATCTTTTTCCCGAGACGTTCAGGCATGGGGTGAGAGTAGCGAACAGAGTCTCTATTGCCGACAACGATAAAGGTGGCCCCTGTTTCTTTTCGAATATCTTCTACAAGGGGCTGGATGATCTCTTCCGGCTGATTTGCATGAAAGGCCTCGATGACAGCCGGCATCTTGGATACAGATTGTGCCACCGCCAGTGCTTGTTTCCCTTTCAAGTCCGTTAATGTTTCGGACAACATCCTGAAAAAGATGATTGATAGGGATAAAATCAATAATGAAAGAAGTGCTAATACAATAATGATAATCTTGGATTGAAGTGAGAACTTTTTCATTGCAGGTTCCTTCTTTTCGGAAAATTCTATTATTACTAGAATAAAAGAGTTGATGGGTTTGCACAAGGGGAGATGAGAATCTACTATAGATGAGTTTTAAACATACAACACGTGGTATATGAAACATAGTACTTTTAAGAGGAGGATTCATAACGTTTTGGCAAGCATCGTTACAATCGGAGCCATCATTTTCATCCTGGTAAACTTGATCTATTTCTTTAAGGATAAGCATTTCAAATACAGTTATTTTAGTACAACTCTTTTTTATAAGTTGTTTTTCGTACTTTTCAGTATCATGATTGCATTTGCTGTACTCTATTATGTCCTGTCATTTGAGAATCCGATGCTGCGAGTCAGTTCACCCAGTGGCAAGCCGGTAGAGCATACGTTTCTCAATTATCTATATTATAGCGGGGTGACCATCCTGTCAGTAGGATACGGAGATTATATCCCGACAGGCCACATCCGGTTCTTTGCACTGCTTGAGGCAGCCATAGGATTGCTGCTTCCGACAGCCTATTTCATGAAGGTTTTGGAGTCGAAGGGAAAAGAGAATAAGGAGAATGAATAGAAGAGAGGATCTGACTTTGGTGTGAGCGTATACTTCACAAATGTCAGGTTCTTTTTGTTCCTTGCCAGCTTCTTTCCTCATGAATAGAATAGAGAGGAAATGAAAGGTTAAAAAGGAGTGGCCGTAATAAAGAAAATAAAGAAAATAAAGAAAATGCTTTATATATTATTAGGTATGTTATTTATGGGAATCGGGATTGTAGGCATCGTACTTCCTCTAATACCAACGACTCCACTTTTGTTGTTAGCATCCTTTTTCTTTGTAAGGGGATCCGAACGATTTGAGGTTTGGTTTAAAAGTACCAGTGTATATAAGAAGCATTTAGAAGGTTTTATTCGTCATAAATCCATGACACTGCGCCAGAAGGTTACGCTGCTGATTTTTTCAGACATCATGATTCTCATACCGTTGATTTTATCAGATAGTCTGATAGTGAAAGTAATCCTGAGTTTGATCATTGTGTATAAGTATTATTATTTTATTTTTAAGATAAGGACTGTAGCAGTTCGGGGGGATGGACGGTGATGTGGTCATGGAGACTAGTTAATTTATCTCCAAAAAATAGCGTGTATCAGGTACAAATGACATCCATTGTACCTGGTACACGCTATGAGTCAACTCCATTACATCCACAAATTCGGCTTCACGACCATAAACCATAGCATAGCCAGTAGAAGGATTAGATAAATCCAAACGGTCCGATTCAATTTCCCCACCAGCCATTCCCGGTCAGCGTCATCTTCTCCAAATTTCCGTAGTGTCGGTGAGAACGCTCTTGCGAGAAAGAACAGGGAGCAGAACATAATGACGAGGGTCATGATGATCCACGGTGTACTCCACATCCAAGGTCCGAGTAGCACCAGGAGGATTCCCGTTCCGACGAGCACATGTCCCGAATGCTTGGAAAGTTGGACCGTGAATCGGAACGTGTCCAAGTACGAAGGTAACACGGAATCAGAAGCGGTCCGTAGTTTTTTCATCATCGGCAATAGAATGAAAAATGGGCCGATGGAAGCCACGACGCTGATCACATGCAGGTAGATGAGCGTTCTGTATAATAAATAATCCATCCGTTGTACTCTATTCGTTCACTAATGTGAATTCGTGCACCCAGACTTTCATGCTCGGGTGCCATGGCATGCCTGGGTGATAAGAGAGAATGGCTTCTTTATATTCCTCAACAGTATTAAACCCTTCCTGCTTGGCATGATCATCTGTCAGCTCACCAAGTGATTGGGAGTAGACGCTTTCTACTATGTATTTCTTTCCTTGAAGCTCCATGATTTCTCCAATATCAGCGTATCGTCCGTTTCTGCGGGTCGCCGTTTTCTCACCCTTAATCACTTTCTCAACGTCCTCAGCTTTAGTTACCAGACGGTCGATCGTACACGTTTTTGGCGGTAGTTGTTGATTTGTCATTTTACAAAACCCCTTTCGACCTTTAACTATAGCATAGTCTGGGTTCAGGAAGATGGTCGATTACAAAAATTGTTTCACGATTCGAAGTTATTTCCTGGCAGGGAACTTCATGGGGTGCTATGATGGGTGAATACTAAATACAGAAAGAAGGCCTCAGGGAGAAGTGAAAAAGTGGCAAATATATTTGATACTTGTGTTCATCATGTTGATTTGGGGCTTTAATGTTCCTGCACTAAAGGTTTTGGTGAGTGAATTTACGCCGGTAACGATTACATCTCTTCGCATTTTCACGGCAGGGATTACGGTATTTATCGTTCTTGGTATCATGAGGAAAATAAGAAAACCAACGGCTAAAGAGTTCTTGTTCATTATCTCGGGTGGCTTGTTGAATGTGGTCAGTCATCATTACTTCTTATCGGTTGGTTTAACAGGGACGTCGTCGACAAACGGTGGTCTCATATTGGGAACCGGTCCTTTGTTGACGGCTTTAATGGCAACCATCATCCTGCGAAACCGGCCTACAGTGATTAAAATCATCGGGTTTCTGTCAGGAAGTGTCGGAGTTGCGATCATTGTGTTGTCAGGCGGAGAGGGATTAGGCGGACTGAAGACCGGGGATCTGTTTATCTTTATCTCCATCTTTTCTCAGGCCTTAAGCTTCATTATCATCAGCCGGGCAGCCAAAACACTGGACCCCCGATTACTTACGGGTTATATGATGGTGTTCGGTTCCATTGTCTTATTTGCCATTAGTCTGGTAACAGAGCCGGGAGCACTGAAAGAGTTAGGGAATGCCTCAAGCTCGATTTGGCTTCTATTCTTTGCGTCTGCCATTTTGGCAACGGCAGTAGGGCATATGATTTACAACCATTCAATCGGGAAAATCGGAGCCGCTGAAACATCGATTTTCCTGAATCTCAATACCTTTTTCTCCCTCGTAGGAGCAGCCATTTTTCTTAATGAAACAGTGACGATTTATCACCTGATCGGATTGGTGTTCATCGTGCTTGGAGTAGTATGCGGTTCAGGTACGCTTGAAGAGATCGTCATCAGAAGAAAACAAAAGAGATTCTTAAAAGAAAAACAGAGACATCAGATGTAGATGCCTCTGTTTTTTTGTTTTTCACCAAAGGATAATCGATCGGTAAACACAACGGAATTTAAAACTACGTGCAAACGGCATTGCGGATAGTCCTCTTTCTTTCTGCCCATACTGAAGAAAAAGTAATCTCCTGTGGGGTGGTTCGATGATTTACATTTACAATGACTTTGGCGGGACTCATACAACGTCTCTTGCAGCAGCATATCATCTGCATATTCTAAAGCCTTCAAACAGCCCATTAACTAAGAACGAAATCCTCAATATTCCTTACTTTAACCAGCTAACGAAAAAAGAGGCCGGACAAATCCTTTTTCGTGGGATGGACGAAGAGAATAACCCCGTGTATACGATAGGAAGGAGATCTTCAAAATACGTCGTTCCTGCACTAACTGATTTATGTACCATCCTCCTTAGAAGATATGGAGAAAGGGAGAAAGTCATCATTTCCAACACTTCGCCGACAGTACCTCCCCTCATGACAGCTGGTGGCTTCCTATCAAGGGAGCTGGGAATCGATTCGATAGGTGTGCCCCTTCTCGTGAAAGGGGCACAGCAATGCCATGATCTAATCTACCATCTCGTTGAGGAAACCAAACAAGTTTCCAAAGCTTCTCATGAGCAGGTAGTTGTGTTGGAAAATAAAGAATATCAATATAAAATTGGAAAAAAGCATATCTTATGGAAGATATAAATAATATAATAAGTAAATACTACTAGGTAAAAGGTTTGTCTTGGTGAAGTACAGGACGAACCGGTTAGAATCATACATAAAGGTTATACTACAGAAAAAACGGAGGTGTCGACATTGGAAGGTAAACCATTTCACTATGATGGCAGTCACCATTTCGCAACAGGGGAAGCACAAGAAAACACTCCATTTGAACTAACAGATGAAATGAGAAAGAATATCGGGGGAAACCCTTTTGAAACAGGCGGGGAAGATGAGTGAAAAATCACATGCCCCCGCCAAAAATCGGATGTTGTCTATCAGACAGCATTCTTTTTTTTATATGACCAAACCTGGGATAATTCCTTCTTTTTCACACAAAATAATAGAGTGGAAAATATGAGTAAAGGATGGATGAAGAATGGCAAAAGTACTTTATATTACGGCGCATCCCCATGATGATACTCAATCGTACAGCATGGCAGTAGCGAAAGCATTTGTGGATACATACAGAGAAGTGAATCCTGACGATCAAGTAGTCCACATTGATCTGTACCGTGAACATATTCCCCATATTGACGCTGATGTGTTTAGTGGATGGGGGAAGCTTCAAACAGGAAAAGGGTTTGAGGAGCTTTCATCAGAAGAAAAGTCGAAAGTGAATCGTCTGAATGAGTTATCAGAACAGTTTATTTCTGCAGATAAATATGTGTTCGTTACACCATTATGGAACTTCTCATTCCCACCGGTGATGAAAGCGTATATTGACTCTGTAGCGGTTGCCGGTAAATCGTTTAAGTATACGGAACAGGGACCGGTCGGATTACTGACAGATAAAAAAGCTATTCATATCCAGGCACGAGGTGGCATTTACTCAGAGGGACCTGCAGCCGGTATGGAAATGGGGCATCGTTATCTGGACATCATCATGCAGTTTTTCGGCGTACCTTCCTTCGAGGGGGTATTTGTGGAGGGGCATGCGGCGATGCCTGATAAAGCCCAAGAGATCAAAGAGAGTGCCATTGCAAGAGCGAAGGATGCCGCTCATACATTTTAAACAAAGGGAAGAGCCTGAACATATGCGTTCAGGCTCTTTTATTATACAATTGTAGGCTTCTCGATCTCATTTCCTTTTGGCTCAGGGACGAAGGCAAGAATCACAAGTCCTATGATAAAGAGGACGACGAGACTGAATACGCCGCTATTGGATTCACCTGTCACTTGGGCGGTGACGGCAACTAACAATGGTCCGAGGATCGAGGCGAATTTACCAAAGATATTATAGAAGCCAAAGAATTCATTGGCATTTTTCTTCGGAATTAATTTTGCAAAGTATGCCCGGCTCAATGCCTGGATTCCACCCTGAGAAGAAGCAACGAGCATAGCAAGGATCCAGAAATCCATTGTGGTCTCTAAGAAGTAAGCGTAAATGCAAACGATGATATAAACGAAAATCCCTACATACAACATCTTTTTCCCTGTGAATTTCTCTGCCAGCCTACCGTAAAGAATGGCAAAAGGTCCAGCCACCACCTGAGTCACAAACAGGATGATCAAGAGATTAGTGGATGTGATCCCTAGATCCGTTCCGTATGCAGTTGACATCGTGATGATGGTGCCGACTCCATCAATATAAAAGAAATAAGCAAGAAGAAAAAGAAATAGTGCACGGTATTTCCTGATTTCTTTCATCGTTTTACCGAGACGTTTAAAGCTATTGGCAACGGGGTTCTCTTCACGCTCGATAAAGAAGCGCTGATGGACATTTTTTATTAAGGGGATGGCAAAGAGTCCCCACCATAAAGCAGTAATGATGAACGCGATTTTACTGGCGATGGTAACGGAGAAAGGGAGTACCCCATTTTGAGATAATATGATGATGGCGATACTTATGATAAACGGAATCGTGCTCCCGATGTACCCGAATCCAAATCCACGGGATGACACCCTGTTCATTCGCTCTTCTGTCGTTACGTCGGTTAAAAAAGCATCATAGAAAACATTGGAGCCAGCTGAACCGACCGCTGCCACTGTATAAAAAATTAACAGAAGCAGCCACTGATCGCTTGGAACGAAAGCAAGCAGGGCAGTAAATGTAACACCGAGGGCAAAGAAGAAGGTAAAGAACTTCTTCTTGTAGCCTTCATAATCGGCAATCGTTCCAAGAATCGGGCCAATCATAGCGAGGATAAAGGTGGCGATCGCGATGGTGTACCCTAAATAAGCAGTGGAATTTGCCGCACTGACACCTGCGTTAGAAGCAGCAGCCTTATAAAATAGCGGAAATACGGCTGTCGAAATGATAATGGAATACGCTGAGTTTGCCCAATCATAAAAGATCCAGCTGCTTTCTTCTCTTGAGAAACGTTTCATTGTTTTTCCCCCTAAGGAAACAAAATCTCTTCTTTATATATCCAGCAAACCTTCAATCACTTTTCCATCTGTTGACCCCAGATTAAGGCCGAGCATGCGTGCCAGTGTTGGGCCTTCATCCACTAAATGCATATAAGGAATTTCAACATTTGACCGGATCCCTTTTCCGGAAGCCATGAAGATGGTGGAGTAGTCTTCTTTTTTAGGAGAGTATCCATGAGATCCATACGTATAACGCTTTTCCTTCACATCTTCCGGGGTGATGGTATGAATGAAGGATCCTGTTGAAGAGTCTTTAAAGTAAAAGCCGTGTCGTGCTTCAAGCATAAACGAACAATGTTCATCTGCTCCTATTCTACCTGCTTCTTCACCGGTGAGTATGTCTTCAATTCCGTTCGAAGGATTTCTTTGGAGTTCGTAAACAAGGGATCTGACAACCTCCATCGTTTTCTCATCCTTTGTGTACACGTAAGCCGATCCATCACATCCTTTGCAATATGCTTTCCAGTCGGTTACCTTTCCCCTGGCATTCACTGTGATTAACCCATGTTCCTTGAAAAGGACGTTCAATTGAATAGCCTTCGATTCATCCAATGCACTATGATCTCCAAGAGCGACAATGGTTGACTGTTCATAGATGCCGTTTTCCTTTAATGCCCGGATGATTTTCCCTAAACGGGCATCATGACGACGAATGGCAGCATGTGCTTCTTCTGAAGAAAAACCATGGTAATGACGTTGTGTATCAAGGTCGGTAAAGTGGACAAGCATTAGGTTGGGATTCTTTTTGATCGTTTCTACCGCCGATTCCAGAACGAAATCATCAAGCTCCGGTTGATTAAGGCCATTACGGATATGACCAAAGAGACGGTTCATGTGTAATTGATAGAGAGGACTGCCATTGAAAAGGGAAACAAGAATTTGGTTATGCCACGAGCGATTGGCGAAAACCTCCGGCATATTATAATCAATATCCCCTTTGGCTGTAACAGGCCAAAGAAGAGCGGCCGTGGTCATCCGGGCTTTCTTTGCTTCGTCATATAAGGTGGTACCCTTAATAGCGCTTCGATGCCAATGCCAATCAGGAGAAACACGACCCGGTTGAAGGAGAGTATTGTTTATAACCCCATGCCGATTAGGGTACTTACCTGTGACGATTGTTGCATGACAAGGATATGTCACAGAAGGGTAAATGGTCTCGACATTTTTGCAGAAGGACCCGTGAGAAAGTAATTCTTGAAAGTGGGGAAGACCTTTTAGAATCGGGTAATCCAAAGCAGACATGCAATCGAAAGAAATGACAATCAGGTGATCCGTAAGACGAGTCATAATGGCCTCCAGCTTTCGCGTAGGATTGTACTATATACCTATTAATATAGCAGAACATTCAGAATAAAAATATGAAATTTCGATTATGCATGTTAATGAATCGTAAAGACGGAGATTTAAATAAAAAACAGAGATGGTGAAACTCATCCCTGCTAAGAAATAATTTATATTAAATCTTCACTTTTTCATGGATTCTACTATTCTGCTTCACATCAAGAATTCCTGAATATTCAACCGTATCAATGTCACAATTCTCCCCGATCACAACATTTTTACCGCGGACCAGTTTTGCCTTTGTGTTCTCAAGGTACACCTCGTCACCTTCGATCAGTTCTGAAAATAAGTAATCTTCCTTTTGGAGAAAGAAGTTCACCACTTGTTTAATCAGTCCGTTCGAGTTTTGGTGTTTCACCGAAATCGTTTCGCCACCGATTTCTTTAATGGAGGATTCGTGATTGATTTCGATTTGAACCCGGTCAGCGTTGAGCAGCCCCTCGATATGGACAGAGCCGGAGGATGAGAAGGTTTCGACTTCACAATCCTTTTCTACACTCAAAGAACCGCTTGCTTTAATCGATCCCCCTTGAATCTTTCCTCCAACCTTGCATGAACCGCTCACCTTGAAAGTCTTAAAGATAAGGTCTTTCACTATTTTACTTGAACCACTTGTGTTCATTTCAACAGCCATCACCGAGCCTTCATATTTGGAGCTTCCACTTGTTGTGATCGTTTCTGCTTTTGTATCACCTTTTATGATAGAAGAACCACTCGTTTTAATGTATCCAGCTTTAACGTCACCTGAAATCGTCCCGGAACCTGAAATTTTAAGCTCGTGGCAGTCGATGTCGCCAGCGATTTTTCCACTTCCACTGATCTTTACTGCATCAAATCTTCCTCCGGCGGACGTTCCGGATCCACTGATCTTCAAGTCATGCAGTTCTTTCTTTTCCACTGTATTCATTCTTTTTTCCTCCATTTCAGGGAAGTTAAATCCCTTTTGTATTCGTCAACGTGATTTTCAATTCTTCCATTATCTGTTGTAGATCGAATCTCAATACGGTCTGTGCTGAATGGTCAACAAGCAATTCGGAATGAAGAGGAAGGAGAATCCATACATACTCCTCTTTTTTACGAAGTCCGACAAGTTCAAGGGAAGAATCTTTTAGTGGAGTGAACTTCTCATGAAGAAAAAGAAATAAGGTTTGCAGTTCTTCTCTTGGGACTTGTATCCTTTTCGCCTTCTCAATGATCAACATATTTAATAGATCAGGAAACTCAAATCCCTTTCTTGCCGGTAGAAGTGCTGTGCAGAAGGATAAGGTATGTTCCGACAGTATGTTGTACGTTGGTAATTCATCTGCACGGACTTCCATCCTGGTGGGATTTGGTGAAAAGAAATCGGATAGTTCATCCAGTGAATAGTCATCCTTCATCTCTTTGATTGTATCGATGCGTGAGAGCATTTTTTCCCTGGGAAAGAACGTTTCCTGACCAGTGAAGCTGGATTTCTTAATAAACCAACTCTCCGGAATAATGTTCTTTCGCTTCCAACGGTAAAGCTGGCCATACGAGATCCCGGTGAGTTCCAACAATTCCTTTTTAGAAATAAGATTCGTTTCCAATGAGGGATCACCTCTTTTCTGTAACAAAACATTGTTACGTTACTTGATGATTAGTTTAACAGAACATTGTTACGTTCGTAAAGAATAATTTGGAATATTTTCAAAAAAGGGCTTACTCGAAACTATCCAATATATGTTTAATTAAGAGGATCAAGGGTACTAAAGAAAGAGAAATGTTTTACATAGTAAACATTAATAACCGTTGAGAGGGATGAAAGAATGGGAGACGACCGTCGTACGAAAGTGAATGAGAAAAGCAAGGATGAACAGCTTGAGCAGTATCGCGTGGAGGACGAAGGTAAGCATCTTACAACCAATCAAGGATTGAAGGTATCAGAAGATGAGTTTTCTTTGAAGGCAGGAGAGCGCGGACCTACTTTAATGGAGGATTTCCACTTCCGTGAGAAGATGACTCACTTCGACCATGAGCGCATACCGGAACGGATTGTTCATGCACGGGGCTTCGCTGCACACGGAGAATTCGAACTCTATGACTCTATGAAAGAATACACCCGGGCTAAATTTCTTCAGGACACTTCAACGAAAACCCCTGTCTTTGTACGTTTTTCAACTGTGGCCGGATCTAAGGGTTCCGCAGAAACCGTACGTGATGCGCGTGGGTTTGCTACGAAATTTTATACGGAAGAAGGCAATTATGATCTTGTAGGAAACAATATTCCTGTGTTCTTCATTCAAGATGCGATTAAATTCCCGGATCTTGTTCATGCACTTAAACCGGAACCACATAATGAAATGCCTCAGGCAGCTTCTGCCCATGATACGTTCTGGGATTTTGTAGCGAATAACCAGGAGTCCGCTCATATGGTCATGTGGGCCATGTCAGATCGGGCGATTCCCCGCAGCCTGCGGATGATGGAAGGCTTCGGTGTTCATACATTCCGACTGGTGAACGCGGAGGGGAAGGCTCATTTTGTGAAATTCCATTGGAAGCCGGTACTTGGAACGCACTCTCTCGTTTGGGATGAGGCTCAGAAGATCAACGGTAAAGACCCGGATTTCCACCGCCGTGATTTGTTTGAATCAATCGAAAATGGCGATTATCCAGAGTACGAGCTGGGAGTTCAGCTCATTAAGGAAGAAGATGAGTTTAACTTTGACTTTGATGTTCTTGATCCTACCAAGCTATGGCCTGAAGAAGAAGTTCCTGTGAAAATCGTTGGGAAAATGACCCTTAATCGGAATGTGGACAATGTGTTTGCAGAAACGGAGCAAGCAGCTTTCCATCCTGGTTCCGTTGTTCCCGGGATTGATTTCTCTAATGATCCGTTATTACAGGGACGCTTATTCTCCTATACCGATACACAATTGATCAGACTCGGTGGACCTAACTTCCATGAGCTTCCTATTAACCGACCTGTGTGCCCATTCCACAATAATCAGCGTGATGGATATGGCCGTCAAACGATTAACAAGGGTCAGGTGAGCTACCATAACAACTCACTTGCTAAAAATACACCAGCACCTGCCAGTCAGGAAGAAGGAGGCTACACTCATTATCAGGAGAAGATGGAAGGGCGTAAAGTCCGGGCAAGAAGTGAAAGCTTCAAAGATCACTTCTCACAAGCCACCATGTTCTGGAATAGCATGAGTGAGCCTGAGAAAGAGCATATCATTCAAGCCTTCAGTTTCGAGCTTGGAAAAGTGAAGAGCAAATCGGTTCAACAGCAGGTAGTCGACATGTTTGCCAATGTAAGCATGGATCTGGCAAAAGGGTTTGCAGAAGCGATAAGCGCAAAAGTTCCTAGCGGAGAAGGTACAAAAGTAACCAAATCCTCTCCAGCTTTAAGCCAGGAAAATACGATCAAGAAACCTGCTACCCGTAAAGTAGGGGTCATCTTAGGAAACGGCTTTAAAGGGGAAGAGGTAAAAATGGTACTATCCGCTCTTAAAGAAGACGGCATCCAGCCTGAAATCATCAGTGACAAGCTGGGGACGAGAAAAGGGGATGACGGTACGGAGCTTGAAGTGGACCATACCTTCTTAACAGGGGAATCTGTATTATTTGATAGCCTTTACGTAGTAGGCGGAGAGAATGTAGATAAAAAGTTCTCTCAAGATACAACCTATTTTGTCAAAGAAGCGTATTCTCACTTCAAACCGATTGGTGCAACGCATGAAGGGATACACTGGTTGGAAGAAGCGGGTGTCAGCGGATCTGGTGTGGTAACTGGGGAAGACATGAAGTCATTTGCAAAAGAGTTCACAGTAGCCATTGCCGAACATCGTCATTGGGATCGCGAATTAGTATAATGTTTTAATAGGAAGATAGGGGAGTGATTCTCTCCCTTCTATTTGAGAAGTGTCAGATCTGAATATTCAGGTCTGGCTCTTTTTATATAATCCCAAGGTAAATCCTGCTATATATTCCAGATCAATCACTTGATCTACTTCGATACACCTACTATACTCTTCAATCAACAGGCAAGTCATTGAAAATGAAAAAATTCCAATAAGCAAAAATGTTGAAAGTCAAAAAAGGTCAAAGTATACTATGTTTGTAAGGTCAAAGAAAGTCAAAGTCAAACTTAGTGTAATCGAATATTTAAGACATTGACCTTATCCATAAAACAATCGAAAAAAATAATTTATATAAAAACAAACCATAGGAGGTCATGTTAAATGAAATGCCAAGTATGTCAACACAACCAAGCAACAGTTGAAGTGTATAAGCAAGTGAATGGTCGCAAGTCCAGTATGAAGATGTGTTCAGTTTGCTTTCAAAAGCAGCAAACACCTTCTGCAATCCATGGAGGATTTCCGTTTGATGAGTTGTTTAAAGGGATGAGCATGAGTGGAAACCCAAATCATGGCTTCCACAATCAGCAATCACCTCCACAAACCCAAGGTGGAAATGGAGGAAATGGCGTTCTCGATCAGTTTGGACGCAATGTGACAGGAGCAGCCAAAGCTGGATTGATTGATCCTGTTATCGGCCGGGACAAAGAAGTGGACCGCGTCATTGAAATATTAAATCGCCGTAATAAGAATAACCCGGTACTCATCGGTGAGCCCGGGGTTGGTAAAACGGCTATCGCTGAAGGGTTGGCCCTTAAAATCGTGGCAGGTGATGTTCCATCCAAATTACTAAATAAAGAAGTGTATGTAATGGATGTTGCTTCATTAACGGCGGGTACAGGCGTTCGTGGTTCTTTCGAAGAACGTTTAAAAGCCATCATCAGCGAACTTCAGAATCGACAAAATGTGATGTTATTTATTGATGAGATTCACCAATTAGTTGGCGCAGGTTCCGCAGAAGGCTCCATGGACGCAGGAAACATTCTAAAACCTGCTTTAGCCAGGGGGGAATTGCAAGTAATCGGGGCTACAACATTGAAGGAGTACCGCCAAATTGAAAAAGACGCAGCACTTGAGCGTCGTTTCCAGCCGGTCTTGGTAAATGAGCCGACACCTGAAGAAGCAATCGAGATCCTTAGAGGGTTAAAAGATAAATATGAAGACTATCATAGAGTCCAGTTTACAGACGAGGCCATCGAGGCTTGTGTGAAACTATCCCATCGATATATTCAGGATCGATTTTTACCGGATAAGGCCATTGATTTAATGGATGAAGCAGGTTCTAAAGTAAACCTTCAGTCCGAGGGTAAAGACAAGACTGCCCTTCTTAAAAAGTTGAACGATGTAAGAGAGAAGAAGGATCTGGCGACAAAAGAAGAGAACTATGAACAAGCTGCCATCCTTCGCGATCAAGAATCAGAATTAGAAAGACAGGTTAGTGAAGGTGGGTCAGACTCTAAAGCACTTGTAGAAAGAGAACTGATCCAGACGATCGTTGAATCGAAAACGGGTATTCCAGTTGGGAAGCTGCAAAGTGATGATCGGAAACGAATGAAAGCACTGGAAGAAAACCTGGCGGGTAAAGTAATCGGACAGGAAGAAGCAGTAAAGAAAGTGGCAAAAGCGATCCGCCGCAGCCGTGCAGGATTGAAAGCGAAGCATCGTCCAATCGGCACTTTCCTCTTTGTAGGACCAACAGGTGTAGGTAAAACAGAATTAACGAAAACACTGGCAGAAGAGTTATTCGGATCTAAAGATTCAATGCTTCGATTAGACATGAGTGAGTATATGGAAAAACACTCTGTTTCAAAACTGATCGGTTCACCTCCAGGCTATGTAGGCCATGAGGAATCCGGTCAATTGACTGAAAAGGTAAGAAGAAACCCTTATTCAATCATTCTCCTGGATGAAATCGAGAAAGCCCATCCGGATGTTCAGCACATGTTCCTGCAAATTCTTGAAGATGGACGCCTTACAGACAGTCAGGGAAGAACGGTCAGCTTTAAAGAGACTGTGATTATCATGACAAGTAACGCAGGTGTGACGGACAAGAAGGAAGCAGTGGTCGGTTTTAATACAGGGGGTACAGATGCGATTAAAGAAACGAATATTCTTCAATCACTCGGTGCCTACTTTAAGCCTGAGTTCCTGAACCGTTTTGACAGCATCATTGAATTTGAATCTCTTGACAAAGAAGAGCTTCTTCAAATTCTTGACCTTATGCTTGACGAGCTGAAGGTTGAACTTAAAGAACAGGGGATTACTGTAACCATCGAAGAAGATGCGAAGAGTAAACTCGTTGAACTTGGATATCATCCTGAATTCGGTGCACGCCCATTACGTCGTGTGATCCAGGAAAGAGTGGAAGATAAAATCGCTGATTTACTTCTTGATGTAGAAGGTGTGACGGACGTAGTCATTTCACTGGAAAACGACGAAATCATCGTCAAATAAGAAAAAGAAGCATCCTTTGAGGTGCTTCTTTTTCTATTCTTTCCTCTTCAAAAAAGTGATATATACTGCCATAGCTAAATAAACTCCTAAAACTATGACAATAAATACAGGGGTAGAAAAGGAAGTCATAATAATACCCTCACTTTAGATCTTGTAAAGATGGATGGAAAATGAATAATAGAATTGCAATGATAGGTAAGGAAATAATGATGGCGAGTAATGGCTTTTTGTGATGCAATCCTAAGATTGAAAACATGATGACATTGAAAATTGCAGACCATCCTAAATTCCAGCCATTTTCATAAAGGAACAGTCCTTTTTTATGAAAAAGGTATTCCAATAACGTGAAGTAAGCAATCCAGCAGGCAAGATACAGCCATTTCTTTTTTCTATATGGAAAATAACGAAGAAAGATCATGATGACGACAGGAATGATAAAAAAAGTGAATACAAGATCAATAAACGTATGATTCAGCCAATCTACCGTCACAGCTTTATATTCCCAAAGTGTGTGGTTATAAAAGATCACGTTATAGGAGAGATTGCAAATAATATAATATTGAACCGTTGGATAATACTCTCTCCAGCGTTTCCAATCAATAAAGAGCTTGGCAAAAATCAGATAAACAACCACTACCAGAATTAGATACATATTGAGTACAATCCTTGTTTTTTTTACTCAGTATGGACGTAACGTAAAAAGAATAGACATCCTGGACAGATTTAGTGCCTGATTCACATTGAATCAGGCACTTTAATTGGAGTATTTATTTCATTTCTGACAGTACTCTATCAATCGCCTGGGCAACACCATGATCTGTATTGATGCCAGTGACCCAGTCAGCGGCTTCTTTCACGGCTTCCTGTGCGTTCCCCATCGCAACTCCAAAACCGGATTCGCGAATCATGGCTATATCATTCATACTGTCCCCCACCGCCATGACTTGTTCCATGGACAGGTCCAGCCATTTGCAAACCTTCACTAAAGCGGCTGCCTTATTGACCCCTGCAGGATTGATTTCAATATTCGTCGGCGAAGAATTTGTGATTTCCAGTGCTTCATTTTTCACCAGCTCGTCCATCATGACTTTGCGGACGTCATCATCCTGAATATCGAAACCAAACTTCAACCAGTTATAAGTACCGATATCTTGATCAAAAGGCTTATTCGTATTGAATAGTCCTTGGGAAGTAGAAGACCAGAAGTAGACATCATGCTCTTCTTTTAATTTCCAAAGCTGTTTCACAAGATCAAGATCAAGTGGGATGCTGTCTACCAGATTGTATTCATGATCATAAATTTCCCCGCCGTTCACGGTTACCAGATAAGATGAACGGCCAAGCTCATCTGAAATGTCCCTGCATGTAAAAAGGGAGCGGCCGGTACTTAACACCACATGAATTCCCTTCTCCTTCGCACGCTGAATGGCTTGTGCATTTTCATGAGATACTTCTCCTTCGTGATTGACGAGTGTTCCATCCATATCCAGGGCAATTAATTTAATATCCATTATATCTATCACGTCCTTCTATTCATTCATATCCAGTGTAATATAATTCGTGCAAATCTTCTAGAAACCTGACTTGATGAAGGTAATATTTCCTAAGTACTGAACTTCATATTACAATAGAAAAGAGTATATATTTGAGAGGAAGAGAACAATGGAGTCTACATATGAAAAGGGTAAGTGGAAGCAGCTTATTACTTTAATAAAGGAAACCGATCCACCGAAAACCCTGTTTGGCGTTTCTTTATTCTTGAGCCTGCTTACAACGATTGCGGGACTTGCTATACCATTATTAACAAGTAAGTTGATCGATGACTTCAGTTTAGATTCGTTAAGCAAAGGGGTCATCATAGGGATGATTGCTGCATTTTTTGTTCAAGCGATTGCGGGAGGAGTGTCTGTTTACATATTGGCGAGGGTGGGGCAGCATGTCATAGCCTCCTTGAGAGAAAAGCTTTGGAGAAAATTGCTGGTTCTGCCCGTCCCTTATTATGATTCACATGAAACGGGTGACTCTGTCAGCCGTATGACCAGTGATACGGGAGTGATCAAAAACCTGATCACCGAGCACCTGACAGGCTTTATAACAGGTATCATTTCTGTAATAGGTGCCATCATCGTACTGTTTTATTTAGATTGGCCCCTTACCCTGGTGATGTTTTCAATCATACCACTGTCACTCTTGTTTCTTATTCCGATTGGCAAAAAGATGGCTGACATCTCAAGGGGATTGCAAACCGAGACTGCAAGCTTTTCGGCTATATTAACGAGAGTCCTTTCGGAAATCCGTCTCGTGAAGTCATCCAATGCGGAGGAGATTGAATTTCAGAAAGGACAAACAGGAATCAAGAAGCTTTATGTCCTCGGATTAAAGGAAGGAATCATACAAGCGTTAATGTCGCCGGTCGTTTCTTCTTTAATCATCATCGTTCTTGTCCTAATCATTGGGTTCGGGGGTATTCGAGTGACCTCTGGAGCCATGACGGCCGGGGAACTTGTTGCTTTCTTCATCTACCTCTTTCAGATAATCATGCCAATCACCCAGATCATCGTGTTCGTTACTCAGTTCCAGAAAACAGTGGGGGCAACAGAGAAAGTGTTATCGATTCTCAATTTAGACGAAGAAAACCTTGAGGAAGGAAGGTCCGTCCCTCAAACTGATCGTGCCCTGGTCCTTGATGGGGTGACTTTTGGGTATGAAGAGGGGGAGAGGGTGTTAAAGGATGTGACGATAAGGGCCGAAAAAGGGAAAGTGACGGCCATCGTTGGTCCGAGTGGGAGTGGGAAAACGACACTGTTTTCATTGATTGAGCAGTTCTACAAGCCCCAGCAAGGAGCCATTCTATTGGGGGAAGAGACGATCAGTTCATACTCGCTAAAATCATGGAGGGAACTTCTTGGCTACGTCTCCCAGGATAGTCCGATCTATTCGGGAACGATCGGGGACAATATCTCTTACGGGCTCCATGGAGATATATCAGAGGAAAAGATGATAGCTGCTTCAAAAATGGCCTATGCCCATGAATTTATTAAGGACCTCCCTAACGGTTATCAAACAGAAGTAGGAGAAAGAGGAATCAAGCTTTCAGGTGGTCAGCGACAACGTCTTGCCATTGCAAGAGCACTATTGAGGGACCCTGATATCCTCATGCTGGATGAAGCCACTTCAAGCCTTGATAGTCAATCGGAAATTGTCGTTCAGGAAGCGCTGAAGAACTTAATGAAGGGACGGACCACCCTCGTGATTGCCCATCGCTTATCCACCATCGTGGATGCCGATCAAATTGTCTTTTTAGAAAAAGGAAAGGTGACTGGAGTCGGGACACATGAGGAATTGTATTCATCACATACTTTATACCGCGACTTTGCAAGACAGCAGTTAAGGATAGGGGAGCATCCTGATGCGGGAAGTGAACTAACATGAAACCTTTTACTGAACGAGTGGTGAAAATCATACAGAGCATCCCCTCTGGAAAAGTGATGACGTACGGTCAAATCGCTTCTTTGGCAGGCAGTCCTAGAGCTGCCAGACAGGTCGTGCGGATTCTTCACTCCATGAGTGAAAAGTATAAACTTCCCTGGCACCGGGTTTTGAATAGCAAAGGGGAAATTGGTTTCCGTGATGAAGAGCATGTTATGATCCAAAGACTATGTTTGGAAGCTGAGGGGGTTCATTTCATTGGGAAGAATCGGATTAGGTTAGAGGAGTATCTGTATTTGTCTGAACACATACATTGATTGTAAAAAAGGTAACCTAAATTCAAGGTTACCTTTTTTGTTAATTCAGCTGTCCATTCCTGAGTCTCTTCAGCCAACGTTTTTGTTGGGAGCTGATAAACAAATAACCAACTAGACTTAATCCAGACACCACCAAACTACCTTGCCAAAGGAAATCGACATCGAATCCTAATCCTGTGAAGGCGCCAACGCCACCGAAGAGCAAAAGGATGAATGCCTGCTTCTTTTGGTTTTCAAATACCACAAACTGAAACTCATTTTGCTGGTGATGGTCCTTTTGTTCAAGCGCTTTTTCTGGTACATCCAACAACTGCCGGATTTTCTGAACGGTCTGAAAGAGAGGTTGTGCACTGACCCATTTCATAAGGAGCTCCCACTTGTTTGTGTTACTATCCTTTACCCAATCCATGAACGCGGGTTTGACGACATCAAGGATTTCTTCATCGGGACTCAATGTATGAACAATTCCTTCTATAGTTGCAAAAGACCTGCCTAAAAAGATGAAACGGGTAGGCACTTGTACAGGTAATGATTTCACCATATCATTTATTTCTTTCTTAACGGTAAGCAGATCCATCTGTTTGAACTGCTCCATATCGAGTGTGACAAATTCCTTGAGCACTGGTTCGATCGTTTTCGGGCTTGCATCAGGAAGCAAGAAACCTAATTGAGACAGCGCTTCGGCTGCTTTTCGGAAATTCTTTAGAAGGACTCCTTCCAGAAGATCTTGAAAGTGAGTGGAATCTCTCTTGGAAATTTCCCCGATCATTCCGTAATCCAGGAGAACGAAAGTACCATCCGGCTGAAGAAGTATATTCCCTGCATGTGGGTCGGCATGGAAAATTCCCGGCTCTAGCCATTGGGGAAGGAAGAGGCGAAACAATTCCTGAGCTAGCTTCTGCCCGTCCAATCCATACGACTTCAATGCTTTTTTGTCATTCAATCGAACTCCATCCACCCACTCCATCACCAATACTTTATCTGTGCAAAGTTCAGGATACATAGCAGGAATCTTCACATTAGAATGATCCTTGAACCGTTGTTTGAACGAAATAGCGGTGTTCATTTCTTTTGAAAAGTCGAGCTCTTGTTCGATGACTTGCTTTAATTCCTTATAAAGCATCTTGAAATCAATGAACCCTTTGGGAACTGGAGCAAATCGTCGGGCGAACCAAATAATGATGGCAAGGGAACGGAAATCCGTTTTCACCAGGGAAGGAATCTCAGGGCGCTGCACCTTTATAGCCGCTTGGGTACCATCTAACAGAGTCGCTTTGTAAACTTCTCCTATTGAAGCTGAAGCAACAGCTTCATGGTCTATTGCCTGTACCTTAGTAGTCACAGAGCTGTTCCATTCACGTTCCAGAACCTTTTCAATCTCCTTCCATGGTGAAGGAGGAACGTGATCGACCAAATCCTGTATTTGATTGATAAATCCTCTCGGAAGCAAATCCTCACGTATACTAAGAAGCTGTCCAACCTTGATCAAAACGCCATTTAACTCAAATAAAGTTTCTTTAAACTCTTTTCCAATGCGTTCCCAGAGCTTCTCTTTCTCCCATTGGGACTTACCGCGGATACGGTACCAATAGACTCTCACCACGATGGAAAGCGCCAGTGATAATACCTTCCACATTCTCCAAAGCTTCTTCTCTGATTTCATCGTTTCATCCCCCGTAACTGGACTGTCTAGTTCTATTATGTAATACGGATTAAGAAGAAGAAAGTTTCTCTGCTTTATCATTAAAAATGTTCATTTTTCGTTAGATTTTCATGGTAATATATTGAATAATATCAGAGAAAGGATTCTAACGATACCAAAGGATATGAATCATAGAATGAGCGGGATATAAAACCAATCATCGTGAAAGAAGTAACCAGTTAGTAGCTGAGAGAAATTCATCCCAAGAAGTTAAATCACAAAGAAGTGAATGTAATTATCAACTGTTTTTTTACCGATTTTGACACCTTTGTGAACTGCTCAAAAGCTTATTGCAATAAGGATGGAGAAGGAGTATATTATAAGTGTAAAGAACATGTGAAAAATTTCACAAACAAAACAGCTATCATATCAAAACCATCACAAACTTTGATCAACTGTTTTTTTAATCACAATTGTGAAATATTTCACAATACAAATCCAAAAGGAGATGATCCATCATGAGATGGTGGGAAAATCAAAAGGTGAGCATGGTTTGGACAGTGATTAGAATTTGGTTGGGCGTTCAGTGGCTGGAAGCGGGTTGGCATAAGGTGAACGATGGTTTTGATGCAAGCGGCTTCTTGCAAGGAGCATTGGCGAAGGCGACAGGTGATCATCCAGCCGTTCAAGGGTGGTACGCAGAGTTCCTAAAAGGGTTCGCAATACCGAATGTCGATTTATTCAATATCTTGATTCCATGGGGAGAAGTGCTCGTGGGAGTTGGCTTGATTGTCGGATTCATGACAATACCGGCATTACTCGCAGGTGCATTCATGAACCTGAATTTCTTATTAGCGGGAACAGTGAGCACGAATCCAGTTCTCTACACAGTTGCCATCATCCTTCTTTTTGCCGGCAGAGGGGCATTCTGTTGGGGAGCTGACCGTTGGGTAATACCATACCTGAAACATGTGGTTCTTCCTAAAGGCAAACAGCATAATAAGCCGATCGTGGTGTGATAGTACGTCTAATTAAAACCACCCATGCTGGTCTCACATGGGCGGTTTTTTTATGAATTCCTCTTGACCCAGCTTTTTTACCTACCGGGTTTGCTCTATTGGTTTTTCTTCACTCGTGCACGCTGGTTGGCAGCATTGGCGCGAGCTTGTGCTTCCATATCAGCCTGGTCGGCAAGTTCACGTGAGAACTCTTCGTCAACACCGTCAGATTTGAGCTGAGCGGGTGTTTGAGGCAAGCTGTTTTTGTTTCCTCGTTTACTATTTCCGCGTGATCTGCCCAATATGAACATCCCCTTTTCAGTTGGTTAAAAAATAAAGGTACAGACTAAGGAGTCTGTACCTTTATTCTTCTTCAAAGTAAGGGGTTTTAGTTAGGTAATAATTGTCTATCTATGGGCTTTGGAACTGAAGCCGCCTGCACGATCAGCTGCTTTAAATTCTCGTGAGTACGTTACTTCCTGCGCACTGGATAGAACCGATTTGTTTTTGTCTTTCTTTTTCTTATTATCCATTTGTATGTACATCCCTTCTTTTCAAGATTAACTTTATTTTTGCCTTGAAAAGAAAGGGGCATACATGTGATTTAATGATAAATGTCAATCAGTGCGCTTTTTAATTCAGGGTATTCAAATTGAAAACCGTTTTCTGAAAGGACACTCGGAAGTACTTTTTGGCCTTCTAGCACCAAGGCGCTCATTTCACCCATTGCTACTTTTAAAGCAAGGGAAGGGACAGGAATCCAGTGTGGCCTGCCAAGCACGGCTCCAAGGGTTTTCCCAAACTCTTTCATAGTAACGGGAGAAGGTGCTGTCACATTGACCGGTCCCGAGATGGATTCTGTTTCAGCAATGAAATGCACAGCTCTTGCGATGTCTTTTATATGGACCCACGACATCCATTGGTCCCCGGATCCAACCGTTCCTCCCACGAACATTTTATATGGAAGAGCGATTCGGGGGAGGGCGCCTTCGTCTTTCCCGAGAATAATTCCAAAGCGTGCATATGCAACCCGGATGTCCAGCTGATTCGCTTTGCCCGCTTCTTTTTCCCATATTTGAACGGTTTCTCCTAAAAAGTTGTCTGCCGTTTCCGTTGATGCTTCCGTATACGTATTCGTTTTGGAAGAAGGATAGTAGCCGATTGCACTTGCGTTGATAAGACACGACGGTTTTTCTTTCAATGCTTTAATAATGTTCATTACCTCTTGGGTTGAGTTTATTCGGCTATTGATGATTCGTTTCTTACGCTCATCCGTCCAGCGGCCGCTGTTGATGGATTCCCCTGCAAGGTTAATGAAGGCTTGGATTCCTTCGAGCTCTTCTTCGGGTTTCGCACCGTCGGATAGCCATTTTACATAGGTAACACCTGAACGATTGTTGTATTTATCCGGATTTCGAGTAAGTATCATGACTTCGTGATGGTGTTCGAGAAGTTCCTCCGTCAAAGCCTGACCGACAAAACCCGTACCACCTGTTATAGCGATCTTCATCATCATCCCTCCAATATACTTATTATTTTACCTATCTACAGAATAAAAAACATATGCTGAATGTGTTAGGATTACTATGAGGTGGAAAAATTGGGTAAGATTACGAAAATAACGAAGCAAGTAAAGAACGATGAGCGCTACAATTTATTTATAGATGGAAAATATGCCTTCAGTGTCGATGAAGCAGTATTGGCGAAGTTCCAGCTCAGAAAAGGATTGGAAGTCGATGAGCTTGAGGTTTCGGAGCTTCAGTACGAAGACGATGTGAAAAAAGCATTCAATAAAGCCATTCAGTATTTAGCCTATCGAATGCGTACGGAAAAAGAAATCAGGGACCACTTACAAGAAGGTGATCCTGAAGATGGCGTCATACAGGAAGTGATTCATAAATTAAATGATATTAAATACATCAATGATTTAGAATTCGCTCAAGCGTTTGTCGGGACTCACATGAATACCTCCGATAAGGGGCCGACCTGGATTCGGGGGGAATTAAGAAGAAAAGGGGTGGATGACCCTTATATCGAAGAGGCTCTTTCTGCATTCACAGAAGAGAAGCAGGTCGATAAAGCGGTCGGTCTCACCGAAAAACTTCTTCAAAAATACCGGAAAGATTCAAAGATGATCGCCAAGCAAAAAATTGAGCAGAATCTGATGCGAAAAGGATATCCGGGTTCTGTCATGAAAATTGTCTGGGAGACAGTAGAATCTGATCGGGATGACGATGAAAAATGGGATGCCGTCTATCACCAAGGGTTAAAGGCTCATAGAAAGCTGAGTTCAAAGTATGAGGGATACGAGTATGTCCAGAAAATGAAACAGACCTTGTATCGCAAAGGTTTCTCAATGGAGGACATCGATAGACTTTTGGAAGAATTAAAAGAAAATGAAGAATGATTTGATGTTTTCAAGATAGATTGAACTAAAGGGGTATGACAAGGGGGAGTTCGTGTGGAGATTTTCACGCTTCTGTTTGCTGGTTTAACACTTCTGCTGCTCATCGGTACGACTAAAAAATTCAAGCTTTACACAGGTGGAATTGTCGTGGGGGTGGCAGCACTATTTATCATTGGTGAAATCATCATTAAAGTCCAAACCGGCTTCTATACACTGGGGAAGCAAGAATGGTATAACCAAGGGTACGCCGAAACCATGGGAAAATGGGTGATGCCATTCTTTCTCATAGGGGTGGCGATCTTCCTCATCATTGTGAACATCCGGATGATCCAGCAGTTTCTAAAAAGAAAAGACGGTGTCCGCTGGGGGTGGATGGCATGTCTAGTGGTTATTGATGCCTTCGCTGTATTTTTAGTGCCTGTTTTATTATTTGTAGTGGCCTTTATGTTCTTCCCGTTTGCTCCATAATGGATAAGGCAGTCTTCCTTTAGGGAAGGCTGCCTTTTGAGGTTTATTTTTTTGATTCGATGACGATTTCGTCTTTTTCTTGGTATTCATTCACAATCAATTCCGCAACTTCACTAGGAGAGCGAAGTCTTGAAGGGTCACTGATATGATCGCTGTTTTCCCAGAATGGAGTATCCATTCCACCCATATATGCATTCACGATGCGAAGATTCGAGTCCTCGTACTCCTTCTGTAAACTTTCACCAAATCCTCTAAGGGCAAACTTGCTCGCTACATACAATGATTCGTTCTTTTTCCCTCTAAGGCCTGCTGTTGAAATAATGTTAATGATGGTGCTATTTTGTTCCAGTTGATTTAGCAGTACCTTGGTTAATCGGATGGGACCCAGTGCATTCGTTTCAAACATGCTTACTAATTCATCATCGCCTGAATCCTTGAACGGACCGAAATAGCCTACTCCAGCGTTATGTATGAGTAATTCAACAGTATGATCATGTAGATGATTTTTGCCGAATTGTTGAATGTCCTGAGTTGAACGGATATCTAACGTGTCAAATGAAACCTGTCCGCCTATGTTTTCAATTTCTGCTGTAGCTTCTTTTAAGCGGTCTTCCGTTCGGCCAAGAAGCAAGATATGATATCCTTGCTGGCTAAGCAGTTTTCCTAATTCTTTTCCAAGGCCAGAGCCTCCGCCTGTGATGATGGCTGTTTTCATGATGGTGTCATCCTTTCTGGTGAATTTGGTTAGATGATTGTCTTGGAATAAGGGGCCGTCTTATGCTTGTCGCCCTTTGCAAAGCCCCTCCGCTTTTCTTATTGTATCATTTTCTCTATACTACTATTAGTAGAGGTGATGAAGGATGGAACAAGAGAGAAGATATAGTGAGATGACGGAGCATGAGTTGAAGCAGGAAATTGCTTCGTTGAAAGAGAAGGCAAGAAAAGCTGAACAGCTGGGGATTGTGAATGAGTTTGCCGTTTTGGAGCGAAAGGCCCTTATGGCGCAGGCTTATCTAATGAATCCCGACAACTACAAGCCTGGGGGAATCTACGCGATAGAAGGAGATCCCGGTACATATTTCAGAGTGGACTACTTAAACGGGGTATTCGCCTGGGGATATCGCTTGGGTGGCGATGGAAAAGAAGAGGCTCTGCCCATCTCCCTTTTAGCTGAAGAAAAGAAATGATGAAGAGGTCCGTCATAGGGACGGACCTCGGAAGCAGTCTAGGAACGTTTGCGTGTCTGGTTCTCTAGAATGATTAAGTCTTGAGTTTGTGTGGTTTGTCCATTAGCTTGGGAATGGGCATGCTTCGGGTTGTAGAATGCCTTGTTAAATGGACTGCTGTACTTATTTCGGTAGAAGTTGTTTTTCATGTTTGCCATCGTAACTACCCCCTAAACAAATTTCACTTCATTAAAGTGAGTCGTGATCTCTTTCTCCAGAAGCTTTCATACGTTCTTGAGGATGGGTATTGATGGTGCCGTTAGCCCTTTTAGATGCAAATTCCGCTTTAGCTCTCGGTTCCCCTTCGAATTTATTGTTATTCATGTTAGGGAACCCTGTCGTTTTATTTCGCATAAAGTGCCTCCTAAAAGGTGATTTTTCTGACTCATACCGTGAAGAAGCAAAGGTTCACAACTAAGCTTAACCACGTACTAATAGTATGGGTGAAATGGTGTACATTATCATAAAACCGGGAACTAAATATATGGAAAAGGAGGAGACAAAATGGAGTCAACATTCCACGAATTAACACAATTGTTAATTGAAAAAAACAATAAACTTTCGTATGAAAAAGCAAGAACCTGGATCGAACTTGTTTGGGAAGATTTTGAAGCAACATACGCAAAAGCAGGTTACGATTATAAAGGGAAGGCAGTAACGGAAAAAGTCGTTCGCCAATGGGTCAATACATACGGAGAACAAATCCACGAATTTGCTGCACAAAACCCTAAATACAAACACCTGATCGACGATAAAGAAGATGATGATTTAGTGCATTAAAGTGATGAGGGACGGACCTTGAAAAGGTCCGTCCCTCACTGCTTTAATCGATTAAAATGTCGATGTCGACTTTTGAGCGGAGTTTTTCTTCGCTGAAGACCCATCCTGTGTAGGAGCTGACGATGGTCAGGTCTTTGTCGAGTTGTACCAGGGCGACAAATGGATAGTGTCCGTTATTTCTGTAGCGAAGATCGATGAAGCGAACTTCAAAGTGATCTTCGTATTCGTCCACTTCCCAGCGGAAAACAGGCGAAAAAGAAAGAAAAGCGGCCAGATTTTTATCTTTTTTAGCGGCATTGATTACTGAATTCTCTGGTATGGGTATCCGTTCAAATTTATCAAAAATCGTAATCGACCGTCTGAATGCCCGCGCGACATAGTAATGCTCCTTGGTTACGATTGCAAGTCGCCATTGGAAAAACCGGATCGTCGGCGAAACGATTATTTTCTCCGCTTTAGGGATTCTTCGCTTAACAGCATTTTTTACGGCTTTTTGAACCTGGAATCTTAATACATAATAAGCAAAAATTACGATGTACATGACCAAAAAGGTTTTTCCAGGCGGTAATCCGATGCCCCAAAGAATCAATCCTCCAATATGAATCCCGAAAATAATCGGGTCAAACGTGTTAATGACCCCTAAAGCGACCCATTTCGACGAGATCGGCCTGATGGCTTGTGTCCCATAGGCGTTGAAAATGTCGACAAATACATGGAGGAATACGGCCACAAATGTCCAAATCCATAAATGAAGCAAATCTGCCCCCGGGAAAAAAGGATAAAGACAAGCGACAATTAAAAGCGGCCACAGAAATACAGCTGGAATACTGTGGGTGATGCCTCGGTGATGACGTATATAAACGGCATTATTGCGTAATTTCAAAACGGTATCAATGTCTGGTATTTGAGAGCCGATGACTGCTGCAACGAGCACACTTTGAGAAGTGGCTGCACTTTCAGCAACAACGGGATCCAGTGTGGCTAAGCCCCCAAGAGCGAAACCCATGACGATATGAGTGCCTGTATCCAAAAAAAGTCCTCCCTTGGCTCGCATTTCTTTGTTTTCTTTATGACTTGTATTCATTTTGGAACATGATATGGTTAAAAGGAGTTTATTTCAATGAAAAACACTTTACACATTTACTTAGAATATGAAATAAAACAAAACTTCCAACCTCAATATAAGAAGATTATGAACAATATCGTAGAGTCATTACCACAATACGACGCTTGTAACATCCAATGGGAAAAGTCTGAAGCAGACTCTAATCGTTACATCGAACGGTTTATCGTCCCAACGGAATCCCATTTCCATGTTTTGAAACGTTTACGAACTTCCCGTCGTCATTTATTATTTGGATTATTGGACGAATGTATTTGTGGAGGGTTAAAAGAAATAAACCTTGTTGGCTTAAAAACACAGCCTTAATTATTTATTCCCTATTCAACGTAACATTTAACATCCTGGAGGTACAAAATTGACTGAAGAACCATTGAAACATTTACAAACCATCAACCGTGAGGAATTTCAGAAAGATTTACTATCATGGTTTTCAAGGGAACAGCGCGATCTTCCATGGAGGAAGGATCAAGATCCATATAAAGTGTGGGTATCTGAAATCATGCTTCAACAAACAAGAGTGGATACGGTCATACCTTATTTTAACCGATTCATCGAGAAATTTCCTACCATAGATGCTCTTGCCACTGCAGACGAAGAAGATGTCCTGAAAGCATGGGAAGGTCTCGGCTATTACTCGAGAGTCAGAAATCTTCAATCCGCTGTCAAAGAAGTGAGTGAAAAGTATGAGGGAATCGTCCCGGATACACCGAAAGAAATATCTTCTTTAAAAGGTGTGGGACCATACACAGCCGGGGCGATTTTGAGCATTGCCTACAGCAAACCCGAGCCTGCTGTCGACGGAAATGTCATGCGTGTATTTTCAAGGATCCTCTCTATTTGGCTTGATATTGCCAAGCCTGCTTCACGCAAGGTATTTGAACAAGCAGTCAGAAAATTGATTTCTGAAGAGAATCCATCGTATTTTAATCAAGCACTGATGGAACTTGGGGCACTGATTTGCACACCGACATCACCATCCTGCTTACTATGTCCTGTCCGGGAGCACTGTCAGGCATTCGAAGAAGGAGTGCAAACAGAACTCCCAATTAAATCCAAAAAGAAATCTGCACGTAAAATGAATATGGCGGCAGCCGTTCTGTTTACGGAAGATGATCGAGTGGTTATCCACAAACGCCCAAGTAAAGGACTGCTCGCTAATTTATGGGAATTCCCTAACTTTGAAGTGGGAGATTCAAGCGGCGGTCGAAAGCAATTGCTTGATTTAATGGAGGAAGAATACAAGGTGGATTGCTCATTGAAAGCAGGGGTTGTCACGAAAATCCAGCATATATTCTCTCACATAGTTTGGGATATTGAAGTATATGTTGGTTCTATTGACAGCACTACTCTTGATGCAACCGACCTGATTGCCGTTACGACCGAAGAATTAGAGAAATATGCCTTTCCTGTTTCCCATCAGAAAATTTGGAAGGAAACCGGGGCAGGAATAGTACAGAAATAAAAAAGAGCAGCCGGGTTGGTTGCTCTTTGTATATTGCATCTCAATCGAAACTAACCTTCGTGCCGTGAGTATAATCGGCTTCGCCACGATTCAATCCGCCGCGGTTTTCAATTTCCTCGACAATTTCTCGGTGAATCGATTGTCCTTCTGCGTTCAAATAGGGTACTATTTGTTGTAGTGAATGATGAAAGAAAGCGAGCTCGCTTTTTTGCCATTCATCTTTTGGAATCATTGAAAGCTCTGTCATATCTCTGCCTACATACATAACTCATTCCTCCATTAAACTGACGTGCACTTATTAGTGTGCATGTTCAAGGCATGATTATGCTTTACACCAAATGGAAAAATGAAATTGAAAGGATGATCAACATGAGTCAAAAAGTAGCATTAGTCACAGGAAGCAGCCGCGGACTTGGGCGGGAAATTGCGATTCAACTAGCAGAAAAAGGATACGATATCATCGTTAATTATGCACGAAGCAAAAAAGGTGCACTCGAAACGGCTGAACAGGTCGAGAAGTTGGGACGAAAAGCATTTGTCGTACGGGCAAATGTAGGAGACGTCGATAAGATCAAATCTATGTTCGAACAGATCAAAGAAGAGTTCGGCCGTTTGGATGTATTGGTGAGTAACGCAGCATCCGGGGTTCTTCGTCCAGTAATGGAACTTGAAGAATCTCATTGGGATTGGACGATGAACATTAACAGCAAGGCATTGCTATTCTGTGCCCAGGAAGCGGCAAAATTGATGGATAAGGGCGGACGGATCGTAAGCATAAGCTCATTGGGATCCATCCGTTATTTAGACAACTACACAACTGTGGGTGTTTCAAAAGCTGCAGTTGAAGCCTTAACGCGTTATCTTGCCGTTGAGCTTGCACCGCGTGACATAATCGTAAATGCAGTTTCCGGTGGGGCGATCGATACAGATGCACTCAAGCATTTCCCAAATCGTGAAGAGCTTCTGGAAGATGCCCGCAGTAAAACACCTGCAGGACGAATGGTGGAAATTGATGATCTTGTGAAGTCAGTGATGTTCCTTGTTTCAGACGATTCTTCCATGATCAGAGGTCAAACCATCATTGTCGATGGTGGTCGCTCCCTACTCGTTTAGTGGAATGTTTTCCCTGGAAAATATCGAATAGTCAAATCCACGCTTGGTTATCTTAATAAGCGTGGAGGTGATTACAATGGCAAAACAACCAAACAAAACTCAAGCTGGTACAAGCGTTCAACATGTTAAGCAACAAAACGCTCAAGCTGGTGCAACTCAGCAACAACAATACGGTACTGAGTTCGCTTCAGAAACAACAGCAGCACAACACGTGAAGCAACAAAACCAACAAGCAGAAGCTAACAAAGCAAAAGCTTCTGGTAAATACGGTCAACAACAACAGTAATCGAATTGTTCTTGACGGAAAAAGCACCCAATAACTTGGGTGCTTTTTCGTTTTTGAGGGACGGACCTCCCATGAATCCAATCATGTCAACGCCAATCAATCATCATCCTCTGAAAAGTGGAGGTCCGTCCCTCCATCGACAAAACTGGTGGGATTGTGACAGAAGTTGTCAAAGGGTTTGGAGGGTGAAAGGAGAATGTTTAGGAGAGCTTGTTTAGGGGAGTGGTGGAAGTGATGCAGCAACGGTTTAATGAGTTGGTAACAGAGCAGTTGGAGACGATGGATAAGTTGTTATATCTTCAGTCTGAGATCGAACGTTGTCAAGAGCTTGAAGAGGAGCTGCTTCAGCTTCAAGAGTTGACGAAGGTTGAATCTATAAAGAGAGAGATTGCTTCAAAGAAGATGGAACTTAAAGAGATTCAAAACATGTTTCAAAAACAAACCGATGAAGTGATTCGCTCCTATCAAAAGGAACAAAACAGCGTTACAACATAAAAAGATATGAATGATAAATCCCATTTTTGAACAGGAACCGGGCGATTCTTAAAGGATTTTTTCTTTAAGGATAGCCCTTTTGTTTTAAATTTTCTGAGGAAACGTTATAATGATAGAATAGATAAGTATATATAAGGGTAATTTTGAAATGAAAGAAGGGGATACGATGGCGGTTCCCACTGAAGGAAAATCAGTACAAATACATAGCTTTAAGCATGATGGCAACATTCACCGGATATGGAATGAGACGACGGTCCTGAAAGGAACGAGCAATCAGATAATCGGTGGAAATGATCGAACGATGGTGACGGAATCAGACGGAAGAACGTGGATGACCCGTGAACCGGCAATATGCTATTTTCATTCAGAGCTATGGTTTAACATTATTTGTATGATTCGTGAGGACGGTATTTATTATTATTGTAATTTAAGCTCACCATTTGTATATGATCATGAAGCAATCAAGTATATCGATTACGACTTGGATATTAAAGTGTTTCCTGATATGACATATACATTGCTGGATGAGGATGAGTATGAAGCTCATCGCAAGTTGTACGGGTACCCTGATGTGATCGATCACATCCTGAAGCGGAATGTCGACAAGCTTGTTCGCTGGATACGACAAAGAAAAGGGCCTTTTGCCCCTGACTTTATTGACATTTGGTACGAGCGTTATCTGACACACAGGGGTTAACACAGCTGGAAAACTGTATAGGCATTAAAGGGCTGACCCAGTAAGGAGCAACCCTTTTCATTTCCTGAAAGGACTTGGAGAGGAACAGTGCTGCGTTCCATACAGGGTCATCCCTTTTTATTGGGGCAAAATAAATACTCACATCTTAGAAAGGAGTAATCACTTGGATAGTATTAAACGCTACCTTCAATTTGTAAAACCTTATCGGTGGCAAATTATCGGTACATTAATCATAGGTATTATTAAATTTACCATCCCCTTACTAATTCCGATTTTAATCAAATATGTCATTGATGATATAGTGGGGGCTTCGGGCTTATCTACGGAAGAAAAGACCAATCAATTACTGATGATCATGGGGGTCATGCTTGCTCTATTCTTACTTGTAAGACCGCCTGTAGAGTATTATCGACAGTACTTTGCTCAGTGGACGGGAAACAAGATCTTGTATGACTTAAGGGACCATTTGTTTTCACATATCCAGCGACTCAGCTTTAAGTATTATTCGAATACAAGAGCAGGAGAAGTCATTTCCCGGGTCATCAATGATGTAGAGCAGACGAAGAATTTCGTGATCACCGGTCTGATGAACCTATGGCTGGATGCAGCTACCATTGTCATTGCCTTGTCCATCATGTTTACGATGGATGTTTCGCTAACACTTGTTTCTCTTATAGCGTTTCCTTTCTATGCTTTCTCCGTCCGTTATTTCTTTGGAAGACTAAGAGGGTTAACAAGAGACCGCTCACAAGCTTTGGCAGAGGTTCAAAGCCATTTGCACGAACGGGTCCAGGGAATGGCGGTCATCAAGAGTTTTGCTGTCGAAGACTATGAACAAAAACAGTTTCAGAATCAAAATAGCAATTTCTTAACGAAGGCCTTAAAGCAAACAAGCTGGAATGCGAAAGCGTTCGCGGTTGTGAATACCATTACGGATATTTCTCCGTTAATCATCATTGGATATGCGGGACTGCAAGTCATTAATGGAGATCTCACCATTGGGACAATGGCTGCCTTTATTGCATATATCGATCGACTCTATGGTCCGCTTAGACGACTGGTGAATTCTTCTACAACCTTGACTCAATCGATCGCTTCCATGGACCGTGTATTTGAGTTCATGGATGAGAAGTATGATATTGACGATGAACCTGGTGCGATTCCTTGTGAAAATGTGCGCGGAGATATTCATTTTAAAAATGTTTCCTTTCGCTATGAATCTAAAGAGGAAGAGGTACTGCGTAATCTCAACCTTGATATTAAAACGGGTGAAACCGTCGCACTGGTCGGCATGAGCGGTGGAGGGAAATCATCCTTCGTCAGTCTTATTCCCCGTTTTTATGATGTCACAGAGGGTGAAATTCTTTTAGATGGAACAGACATCAGAAGATTTCAGGTGAGGTCATTGCGGGACAATATCGGAATGGTGCTTCAGGATAATATTCTCTTTAGTGAATCGGTCAAGATGAATATTAAATTCGGTAATCCTGATGCGACGGATGAAGAAGTAATAGAAGCTGCCAAGGCGGCAAATGCACATGATTTCATCATGAAATTACCTCAAGGCTATGACACTAAAGTAGGGGAACGCGGTGTGAAACTATCTGGCGGACAGAAGCAACGTGTCGCGATTGCCAGGGTGTTCCTTAAAAATCCACCGATTCTCATTCTGGATGAAGCAACATCAGCCCTTGATCTGGAAAGCGAACACCTGATCCAGGAATCTCTTGAAATCCTGGCAAAAGATCGAACGACCTTCATAGTCGCTCATCGATTATCAACGATTACTCATGCTGACAGAATCATTCATATGGAGCATGGAGAAGTTGTCGAAATGGGCACACATGAAGAGCTGATGGCAAAACAGGGTCATTACTATAAACTCTTCCAAGTACAGCAGCTCGATCAATAAACTAAGAAAGTCATGACTTATCACGAAACGTGTGATAAAAGTCATGACTTTTTTTGTGTATCAAAAAAATATATCAAACTTATTTCAGGTGTATCATGAATAAAGTAGGACTAAATAACTTTATATGGAAGGAATGAAAAGGATAATTGGACATATATTGAATTGAATTAGGAATGAAAGAGCATAAACAATTTATGTAGAAAAATTCTGAAAATAGATTGCAACATTTGTAACATCTTGTATAATAAGAAACATATAAAATTTAGAAAATAAGCACTATTAAGAAAAGAGAGATAGTTTCAAGAGGAGGATTTGAATGAGCGAAGCGCGTCCTTTACTAAAAGTGGAAGATTTGAGGACCTCCTTTTTTACTGATGACGGAGAAGTTCCTGCAGTCGATGGAGTAAGCTTTCATGTGAATGAAGGGGAGGTGCTAGGCATCGTTGGGGAGAGTGGATGTGGTAAAAGTGTTACATCCCTATCCATCATGGGCCTGGTACCGAAACCACCGGGGAAAATAGTAGGTGGAAAGATTCTGTATAAAGATGAAGATCTGACACAAGCATCTGAAAAGCGAATGAGAGATATCCGGGGCAATGATATAGCGATGATCTTCCAAGAGCCAATGACATCTTTAAACCCTGTTTTTACTATAGGTGATCAATTAACGGAAGCAATACGAATACATACTAAGGTTGGAAAGAAACAAGCAAGAGATAAAGCGATTGAAATTATGAAGATGGTCGGTTTACCGAGATCTGAAGAGCTTATCAAGGAATACCCCCATCAGCTATCAGGCGGTATGAGACAAAGGGTCATGATTGCCATGGCCATGGTTTGTGATCCACGTGTGTTGATAGCAGACGAGCCGACTACCGCTCTTGATGTGACGATTCAGGCACAAATTTTGAAATTGATGAAACGATTAAATAAAGAATTGAATACAGCGGTCCTATTGATTACTCATGATTTAGGCGTTGTAGCTGAAACATGTGAACGAGTGGTCGTAATGTATTCAGGGAAAGTGGTGGAAGAGGGGAAAGTAGAAGAAATCTTCAAGAACCCTCAGCATCCTTACACAAAAGGATTGATTCAATCCGTACCGGATATGAGAATCAAGCAGCAGCGGCTGCACTCGATTCAGGGGAATGTTCCGAAACCGGGGTCCATTAAGACAGGATGCCGATTTGCAGCCCGCTGTGAATATGCCTTTGATCGTTGTTTAGTTGAAACACCGGAATTATATGAAACATCACAAGGACATTGCACACGATGCTTCCTGTTCGATGAAGTGGAGGAGGGAGTTTATGACGGAACCGTTGCTAAAGGTTGAGAATCTTAAGAAACACTTTCCGATTACAGGAGGAATTCTCGGACGACCTGTCAGTTCGGTAAAAGCAGTAGACGGGGTATCTTTTACCGTGAATAAAGGAGAGACCCTGGGAATCGTAGGGGAAAGCGGATGTGGCAAGTCGACGACCGGCAGGATGCTTATGAGACTCATCGATCCATCCGAAGGGAAAGTGACATTCGAAGATCGAGAGCTTACAAGTCTATCAAACTCAGAAATGAGGAAGATTCGCCGGGAGATGCAGATGGTCTTTCAGGATCCTTTTGCTTCCTTGAATCCAAGGCATACTGTTGAACAGATTCTCGAAGAACCATTAAAGGTCCATGGAATGGGTTCAGCGAAAGAAAGAAAAAAGAGGGTTCATGAACTACTCAATATTGTCGGGCTAAGCAGCTATCATGCGAAACGTTATCCACATCAATTCAGCGGTGGACAAAGGCAGCGGATTGGCATCGCGAGGGCCTTGATGACGAAACCCAAGCTCATAATAGCCGATGAGCCTGTTTCAGCTCTTGACGTATCCATTCAATCCCAGGTCCTGAACCTGATGCAGGATTTGCAAAAAGAGTTCGGACTCACCTATATCTTCATTGCTCATGATTTAGGTGTAGTTAGACATATAAGTGACCGGGTAGGCGTGATGTATCTCGGAAAAATGGTAGAGCTGAGTAATAGTGAACTACTCTATGAAAAACCGCTTCATCCATATACTCAGGCACTATTATCGGCAGTACCGGTACCGGATCCGGATTTCAAAAGAGAAACGATTCTCTTGCAGGGGGACATTCCGAGTCCGTCCAACCCGCCAAGTGGCTGTACATTTCACACCAGATGTCCACACGCAACGGATATCTGTAAACAGAAGGTACCGGAATTCAAGGAGCACCAACCAGGGCATTATGTAGCTTGTCATCTTTACTAGAAGGCAAGTCTCATAAGTATATAAACATTATTCAGGAGGGGATTTAGTTGAGAAAAAAAAGCTGGTCAATTTTAATGCTGCTCATCCTACTCGTATCATCTGTTCTTTACGGATGTGGAGGAAATGAAAGCTCTTCAGGCGAAGGCAGCGACAGTAAAGATAGCGGCGATCCAAAAGTATTGATCTTTGGTCGCGGGGGGGACTCGGTAGCACTTGATCCTGCTGCGGTTACAGATGGTGAATCATTTAAAGTAACAAAGAATATCTTCGAAACTTTAGTTGAATTTGGTGAACAGGATACAGAACCAAATCCAGGATTAGCTGAAGAGTGGAAGGTATCTGAAGACGGGTTAACGTATACTTTCACACTTCGTGAAGGTGTTAAATTCCAAGATGGTACAGATTTCAATGCTGACGCAGTCGTGAAGAACTTCGAGCGTTGGATGAATGGTAATGAAGAAGCATTCTACTACTATAAATCTATGTTTGGTGGATTTAAAGGTGATGAAGGTCACGTTATCAATGAAGTAAAAGCTGTTGATGAGAAAACTGTTGAGTTTGTCCTTAAACGTCCACAGGCTCCGTTCTTAAAGAACATTGCAATGAGCCCGTTTGCGATTGTAAGTCCTAAAGCTCTTGATGAGTTAGGTGACAAGTTAGGCGAAGCACCGACTGATGCAGGAACAGGTCCTTTCAAGTTCAAAGAGTGGAAGCGTAATGACAAAATCGTTTTAGTTAAGAATGAAGACTACTGGAAAAAAGATCTACCGAAATTAGATCAAGTTGTCTTCAAATCAATTCCTGAAAACTCTGCCCGTCTAAACGCGCTGGTTTCAGGTGAAATCGATCTTGCAGATGGTATCAATCCAAGTGATGCAGCTCAAGTTGAAGGTAACGACCAATTACAATTATTCGAACGTCCTTCTATGAACGTTGGATACTTGGGGTTAACATCGACTCGAAAACCTTTTGATAATCCAAAAGTACGCCAGGCAATTAACTATGCAATCAACAAGCAGGAAATCATCGACGCATTCTTCGAAGGAAGAGCAGAAGTAGCGAAAAACCCAATGCCTCCAGTTATTGGCGGTTACAATGACGCGCTTGAAGGATACGAATACAATCCTGAAAAAGCAAAAGAACTTCTTGCAGAAGCAGGACTTGAAGATGGATTTGAAATGGAATTATGGGCAATGCCAGTCCCACGTCCATACATGCCGGATGGACAAAAAGTAGCTGAAGCGATTCAGGCAGACCTTCAAGAAGTAGGAGTGAAAGCGAAAATCGTATCTTACGAGTGGGCGACATACTTAGAAAAAGCCCGTAACGGAGAAGCGGATGCGTTCTTACTTGGGTGGACTGGTGACAATGGTGATGCAGATAACTTCCTATATGTATTACTTGATAAAGACAATATCGGAAGCAATAACTACACTTACTACAGCAATGATGAGCTTCATGAATTATTAATTGCTGCTCAATCTGAAACAGATCAAGCAAAACGTGAAGAGATGTACAAACAGGCTCAGGAAATCATCCATGAAGATGCTCCTTGGGTACCGTTGGCTCACTCTACACCGTTATTAGCTGGTAGTGCGGCTGTGAAGAATTTCAAACCGCACCCAACTGGATCTGACTTCTTAGGTGCAGTAGACATGGAATAGTCCTAATAAGATTCAACCTAGGGGAGATAACTTTTTAGTCTCCCCTTTGTACATAGAAAAGCAGAGGCGGCTCGTTCAGCCCCGACAAGCATGAAATATTTAAGCAAGCTTCCAAGAATACTAGAATCTCCTTTCAGAGAGGTGAACAAAATGTTTCAATACACCATTCGAAGATTACTTCAATTAATACCCGTATTATTAGGGATGACCTTTATTGTATTCTTTATCATTCGGGCGATACCTGGAGACCCTGCCCAAGTGATCCTTGGTCAACAGGCTTCAAAAGAAGCCATAGAACAGCTAAGAACACAGTTAGGTCTTGATAATGCCTGGTATGTTCAATATTTTGAGTATCTTAAAGGCCTATTAACAGGTGATTTAGGCAGCTCTATTCGTACAAAAACAGAAGTTTCAAGTGAAATATGGCCATACTTGGCTGCGACAGCGGAATTGGCGATTGTAGCGATCGTCATTGCCGTGGTCATAGGGGTGAATGCAGGTATAATCAGTGCCTGGTTCCAGAACTCATGGTTTGATTATACTGCCATGATATTGGCTTTGGTCGGGGTGTCTATGCCGATCTTCTGGCTTGGTTTGATGGAACAGTGGATCTTCGGTATTCAACTTGACTGGCTTCCAACCACAGGAAGGGAAAACATTCGTAATCCAATCGATGCCATTACGAATCTCTATATTTTAGACACCATCATACAAGGACGTTTCGATCAATTAGGTGAAGTGATGAGGCATCTGATCCTTCCGGGTATTGCACTTGCCACGATTCCTATGGCGATCATTGCACGTATGACCCGTTCGAGTATGCTTGAAGTCATGCGTTCGGATTACATTCGAACTGCTCGTGCCAAAGGTCTGAAAATGTTCTGGGTTGTGTACAAGCATTCCCTTAAAAATGCCATCATTCCCGTATTGACGGTAATCGGTCTGCAAATGGGGCTCCTTTTAGGTGGAGCGATATTGACAGAGACGATCTTTGGATGGCCTGGAATTGGTCGCTATATTTATGAAGCGATCGGCTTCCGTGATTATCCTGTTGTACAGTCGGGCATTCTCGTAGTGGCAACGATCTTTGTCACAATTAACTTAATTGTCGATCTACTATATGCTGCTGTCGATCCGCGCATTAAATACAACTAACATCAATAGAAGAAAGAGGTGAACTCTCATGGCAGAATTAGCAGAACCGCAAAAAGAGCTTCATCCTTCCCTGCAGGAGGAAACGGTTTCTCCCTGGAAGGAAGCGTGGAAAAGCTTTCGAAAAAACAAAATCGCTTTAGTCGGATTTTTTATCGTGCTTTTCTTTGTCGTATTAGCCATTGCTGCACCAGTCATTGCCCCACAAGGGATCAATGAACAAGATTTATCGAAAAGACTGCAGGCTCCATCTTCTGAACATTGGCTCGGGACAGATGACTTTGGACGGGATATATTGTCCAGAATTATTTATGGGGCACGAATTTCATTATGGGTAGGCTTTTTTGCAGTAATCGGTTCAGCAGTAGTAGGAAGTCTACTGGGAATTGTGGCAGGCTATTATGGAAGATGGGTGGATACGATTATCTCACGAATCTTTGATATCATGCTTGCATTTCCAAGTATCCTTTTAGCGATAGCCGTTGTAGCTGCTCTTGGGCCATCCCTGAGAAATGCTCTAATTGCCATTGCGATTATCAATATCCCTAACTTTGGGCGACTCATCCGGTCACGGGTGTTGAGTGTAAAGCAGGAAGAGTACGTGATGGCTGCGAAAGCCATTGGGATGAAAGATAGCCGTATTCTATTGAGTCATATCCTTCCTAACAGTATGGCGCCGATCATTGTGCAAGGAACTCTTGCCATTGCGACTGCTATAATCGAAGCCGCGGCACTTGGCTTCCTTGGTTTAGGTGCACAAGCACCGCAACCCGAATGGGGGAAAATGCTGGCTGATGCACGTACGTTCATGCTGCAAGCCCCGTGGACAATGATCTTCCCGGGACTTGCCATCATGCTGACGGTACTGGGATTCAACTTGATGGGGGACGGACTTCGGGATGCCCTTGATCCTAAAATGAAAAACTAAATAGAACAAAAAAACGGAGCAAAGGAAATTACATCCTTTGCTCCGTTTTTTATTCTTCTTCTTCACCGATCATCACTTCATTGTCTTCTTTATGATACGATTGGAAGCTTGTAATGAGTTTTTCTAAGTGCTCTAAATGCTCATCGTATTCAAAGATAGCCGAGAAAATATGAAGCAGATGGAAATTATGAATATTATCATCTTTACTATGCTGTTTTACTTCCTGGATCATGATATTCATCAGTTCTTTTCGATGCATGCACACATCCTGCTGGGCTTCTGACTCAGTATGGGGATGCATTTTACCCAGGAACTTCAATAGAAGCTGTTCGTGGTAAGTAAGGAGACAATCAAGCTGTCCTTTGATCACGCCACGTAATTCATCGGGTAACTGGAAGATTTCATTTTCATACCGGTTTAATCGCTTCAAGATGTCAAAGCTTCGATTCGTTGATGAAATCATCTGACGGAAAATGACAAGCTTACGACTTTTAACGATCGAATTTTTCTTGAAATAATCCCGTTCTTCTCTATAGAGAAGGTACAATTGATCGACTTTTATAAGCTTTTCTTTAATACGCTCCAAGTCTTTTTTCAAGAGGTGGAACTCTGTTGCGTGTCTTGAACTTAATCGAATCCACTTTAAGATTTCTTCTGTAGAATCAGATATTTTATGATAAAGCTTCGTTTCGTATTTTGGCGGCAGGAAGATCAGATTAATAATGAACGATGAAAATACCCCGATCATAATGGTTGAGAAGCGGATGAATGCGAATTGGATAAAGTCTTGATCCGTCACTTCCATAATCGCGATCAACGTTACAAGAGCAAGGCCAATCGTGTTCTGAAGCTTCAATTTAAGAATGATGGCAATCGCTATGACAGCAGCGAGACCCACGATAAGAGGATTGCTGCCGAATAAAAGAACAAAAATAACGGCAATCCCGGCACCTATGAGGTTCGCTTGAATTTGTTCGATAATCGATAGATAAGAACGATAAATGGTGGGCTGGACGGCAAACACTGCCGCGATTCCAGCAAACACTGGAGACGGTATATTCAATAGCTGAGATACAAGTAAAGCTAATACAATCGCAATTCCCGTTTTAAGGATGCGAGCACCAAGTTTCATGGAATTAGGATCCTTTCTTGTGTAACTTTTTTATAAACAATACTGTACTATACATGTACTTACAAGCAATATCAATAGGGAAATTTAAATATGTTTCTACAAAATATGTACCTTTTTGAGGAAGTGAATAAACAAATTACAGCAATGGAATTCTTCTTCCAAATGAATAGATATGACAGGAAGAGGAGAGTTATTCATAACAAGTGAACAAAAAAGACTGCTCTGACAGGTTAGAATTCCTGTGGAGCAGCCTTTGATACGTTTATTAATTCAATTATAATTGAGCAAATGCACAATCGACAGCTTCGATCGTTTCCTCTATATCCTGTTCAGTATGGGCAGTTGTTAGGAACCATGCCTCATATTTAGATGGAGCAAGATTGATTCCCTGATTCAGCATCAGCTTAAAGAACCTGGCGAACATTTCTCCATCGGTTGCTTCCGCTTGCTCATAGTTCTCCACTTTTGCTGTAGTAAAGTAAAGAGTGAGAGCTCCTTTCAATCTGTTAATGGAGATCGGTGTGTTATGTTTTTCAGCTGCAGTAAGGATCCCTTTTTCAAGCATTTCCCCGAGTTTATCAAGTTTCTCATATACGCCTTCTTCTTTTAATACTTCAAGACAGGCGATTCCTGAAAGGATGGAAGCGGGATTTCCTGCCATTGTACCTGCTTGATAGGCAGGTCCTAACGGGGCGACCTGTTCCATGATTTCTTTCTTCCCGCCGTAAGCTCCGATTGGAAGACCGCCGCCGATGATTTTCCCCAGTGCCGTTAAGTCAGGCTTTACCTTTAACATATCCTGAGCTCCGCCGTACATGAATCGGAATGCCGTGATGACTTCATCATAAATGACAAGGGAACCGGCATTATGAGCAATGTCATTCACTTGCTCAAGAAACCCTTCTTTCGGTTCTACAATTCCGAAGTTCCCTACGATGGGTTCCACGAGCACTGCTGCAATTTGATCTCCCCATTTTTCCATTGCTGCTTTAAATGGTTCGATGTCGTTGAATGGAACCGTGATGACTTCCTGGGCGATGCTCTTAGGAACACCGGCAGAATCAGGAGTTCCTAATGTAGATGGTCCGGATCCAGCTGCAACCAGTACCAGATCTGAGTGACCGTGATAGCAGCCTGCGAATTTAATGACTTTGTCTTTCCCGGTGTATGCTCTTGCAACACGAATCGTTGTCATTACCGCTTCAGTCCCGGAGTTTACAAATCGAACCTTGTCCATGTAAGGCATTGCTTCTTTGATCATTTTGGCAAACTTCACTTCATGACGGGTAGGGGTTCCGTAAAGGACTCCGTTTTCCGCCGCTGTTTTGATCGCTTCTGTAATATGTGGGTGGGCGTGACCGGTAATGATAGGTCCATATGCTGCCAGATAATCGATGTATTTATTTCCGTCTACATCCCAGAAATATGCGCCTTGACCTCTTTCCATTGCAACCGGAGAGCCTCCGCCCACTGCTTTGTATGAGCGTGAAGGGCTATTCACTCCTCCTACGATATGTTCCAATGCTTCTGTATGTAAAGTTTCTGATTCAGTATATTTCATGTTTTCCTCCTATATATGTGTATTTAGCTATCTACTACTCTTCTATTGTAGTACGGTCATTTCCACTTTAGCAAATAGGGAATCATTGGGCCCACTAATTTTCAAGCAGACTGTTCAAATGGAAACAGATCTGTGTGGTACACTATTCTTTGTTTGTAAAAGAAGGACCGAAACTTTTTTTGAAATTAGGAGGACGCAATATGAATGCAATTGAAGTAAATCACTTGCGTAAGGAATTCAAGGCTTTTTCCAGTCGTTCCGGATTAAAAGGGGCATTCAGGGATTTGTTTACGCGTAATTATAAAATCGTTCCTGCGGTGAACGATATTTCATTCAATGTGAAGCAGGGTGAGATGGTCGGGTACATCGGTGAAAATGGAGCCGGAAAATCCACTACCATCAAGATGCTGACTGGGATTTTGACGCCGACCGGGGGAGAGCTGAACGTCAATGGAATGAATCCTCATCGTGACCGGGAGAAATTCGTTCAGACGATCGGGGTCGTGTTTGGGCAGCGTTCCCAGCTCTGGTGGGATATTGCGGTTCAGGAATCCTTCCAGCTCTTAAAGAAAGTGTACAAAGTCCCTGATCAACAATATAAAGCACATATGGATCATGTGATTGAAACGCTGGATATCGCGTCGCTACTGGACAAGCCGGTCCGTAAATTATCACTGGGGCAGCGAATGAGATGTGAATTGGCAGCTGCTCTTGTCCATAATCCACCTTTACTTTTCTTGGATGAACCTACAATTGGACTGGATGTTCTGGTGAAACTTAAAATCCGCCAATTTTTAAAAGAAATAAACGAGAAGTACAATACTACGATTCTTCTAACCACCCATGATTTAACCGACATCGAAGCTCTTTGTGAACGAGTCGTGATGTTGGATGAAGGGAAAATCATTTATGACGGGGCTCTGAGTCAGCTCAAGGAAAATTGGGGAGATCAAAAGGAAGTCGTGTTTCAATTTCTGGACGACACGTCTCTGTCCGCTCTATCCGATCTTACTAAGAATCAAAACATCTCCTGGTCTTTTGATGAAAAAAAGCAAAGCTATTCAGCAGTAATTGAAGCGGATGATGAAGTCATCTCACAACTGATAACGAAAATCGTTGCGAGTTTCAAAGTGAAAGACATGAAGATTGAAGAAACGACTACGGAGGAAATCATACGGAACATCTATGAAAAAGGGGCTGTGACGAGATGAGTGTGGGATTAAAAGCTACCGGTTCAGCTCCAGTGTGTCTGGGAGGGTATCATGGCTAAGTATATAGAAATGATTCGCATCCGCTTCCTCATGATGCTGGCGTACCGAACTAATTATTACAGTGGAATATTAATTTACAGTATCAATATTGGAGCTTACTATTTCTTATGGCAGGCCATCTACGGAGGAAAAAGTGATATTGAAGGATTATCGATCATTCAGATGACGACTTATGTGGCCGTATCGTGGATGGCGAGGGCCTTTTACTTTAATAATATCGACCGTGAAATCGCTCAGGAAATCAAGGAGGGGAAAGTGGCGGTTGAATTTATCAGGCCCTATAACTATCTGGGGATGAAGACGATGCAGGGGCTCGGAGAAGGAATCTTCAGACTGTTGTTTTTCTCGTTCCCGGGAATGATTATTGTCAGCCTCATCTTCCCGCTGCAATTCGGGACAGGGTTTGATACATTGGGCTTATTTGCGATTTCAATCGTGTTTAGCTTCATTATCAATACACAAATCAATTTACTGACGGGTATCACGACCTTTTTCTTATTTAATAATGATGGCCTCATACGGGCGAAACGGGTGGTCATTGATTTGTTTTCCGGCTTATTGCTGCCGATTCATTTTTTTCCCCTTTGGGCGCAGAATGTGATGGGATACTTACCGTTCCAGAGTATAAGTTATGTTCCCAGCATGATTTTTACCAATGGCTTTACGACTTCTGAATCATTCAACGCAATTCTTATGCAGGGCGTATGGTCATTGATTCTTCTCATACCAATTAAGATACTCTGGGTCATGGCAAAAAAACAAATGATTATTCAAGGAGGGTGACGGATGTTTTATGTAAAGATGTTTTTCCAATATGTCGCCCAATATATGAAAATCAGGCTGCAATACAGGGCCGACCTGGTAGTAGAGATTCTTTCTGATTTACTGTTTCAGGCTGTTAACCTCGTATTTATCCTGGTCGTGTTTGGCCATACTCAGCTTCTGAGCGGATGGACAAGAGACGAAATTATTTTCATATATGGTTTCTTCCTGGTCCCGTTTGCACTATTCAGTTCGTTCTTCAACATTTGGGACTTTAACGACCGTTATGTGGTGAAGGGGGAGTTCGACCGGATCCTGACCCGTCCCATACACAGCTTGTTTCAAATCATTTTAGAGCGAATGGAACTGGAGTCGCTGTTCGGAGTGATTACAGGAATGGCGGTTATGTTCTACGCCGGGGGAAGACTGGATATTACCTTTGAATGGTATGAACCCGTTTTATTTATCCTCTTTGTAATCGGGGGAGCCCTTGTATATGCAGGAATCTTCATCGCCCTTGCAAGTATCGGATTCTGGTCGGATGCGAAAACGTCGATCATGCCGATGATGTACAATATCGGTAACTATGGAAGATACCCCGTTGATATCTATAATAATGTGATTCGTTTCGTGTTAACGTGGATTCTTCCATTCGCGTTCGTTGGAGTCTATCCATCTGCCTTTTTCCTGGAAAAGACGGAATGGTACCCATATTCGTTTCTGACTCCATTTGTGGGCATCGGGTTTTTCATCTTCTCAATCGTGTTATGGAATGAAGGAGTGAAACGATACAGAGGTGCAGGTAACTAGAATGAATCTGAAGTATTAAGCGTACATATAGGAAGACAAGCAGAAAAAAAGAGGGTATGTACATGCTTTATATCATTGGATTTTTCATTCTGTTCTGCATGGTGATGAGTTTAAGGGCCTTGTTTTATCCTTCAAGGTGGAAAGAGCATCATGTTTCACTTCATCATTTTCTCTTTTTGGGAATGAGCTATATCACGATCATGATCGGATTCGGTCTTCTGTTCACACTCTTTGAGCTTGAAGGGATTCCGATTCTCGTTGAAGGAGGGGAACCCTTAACAGGGAACTTTCTAGATCATTTTTTCACTACGATGTATTTCAGTGGCATCACCCTTTTCTCGGTAGGGTACGGGGACGTAACCCCTGTTGGTATAGGGAGGGGGATTGCCCTCATTGAATCATGGCTCGGTTACACCATACCTGCCGCCTTTGTCGTGAAGTCATTTTTAAACTACGAAAACAAATAGCATATGGTTTGAGTTTTTCCCTCCTATTGGGTACGCTAAAGTTAGAAAATATTCAATGGAGGGGAACATATATGACAGTGGGTCAAAAAGCACCGGAATTTGAATTACTTGCAAGTAATGGAGAAAAGGTGAAGCTTTCAGATTATCAGGGGAAAAACGTGGTCCTATATTTCTATCCTAAGGACATGACCCCAGGTTGTACGACAGAAGCATGTGATTTCAGAGATCAGCACGAAAACTTTGAGGGTTTGGATGCTGTTATCTTAGGAGTGAGTCCGGATCCTGTTGAGAAGCATGAAAAATTTGTAGACAAGCATGGATTGCCATTCCTACTTCTTGTAGACGAAGAACACAAGGTGGCAGAGGAATACGGCGTATGGAAGCTGAAGAAAAATTTCGGGAAAGAATATATGGGGATCGAGCGTTCCACCTTCATTATTGATAAAGAAGGAAACCTTTCAAAGGAATGGAGAAAAGTTAAAGTGAAGGGACATGTGGATGAGGCTCTTCAATATATTCAAGAGAATCTTTCCTAAGCCTATTTCTAAGCCTATTTCTAAGCCTATTTTAACTGAGTCGAGGCTTTTGTCCATTCACAAAACGTGTAAGGACATATAGTAAGAGTAGGGCAACCTCCTCAAATAAGTCAGTCTCATCCGTGTAAGGATCGACCAGGTCGATCCTCTTTTTTTTTGCATATTAGGATGCTGAAAATAGGGTGATCTTGAACAAATATGGTAAAATATTGTGAAATAGGGATGGGGGGCAGCTACATGAAAATCATCTTCACATTTCAACCTAAGGAACCATTTGTCTCAGACTTAAAGGATAGTTTCCCTGAGGTTGAGTTTCTTTTTTATAAAAAAATGAAAGAAGCAGAGAAAAAACTTCCGGAAGCAGAAGTGATCGTCACTATGGGGGAAGATTTGACCGACTTTCACATTGAAAAGAGCAAGAAATGCAAATGGATCATGGTCACCTCGGCAGGCCTTGAGAAGATGCCGTTTAAAGCTATCAAAAAACGAGGTATCCTGGTGACAAATGCAAGGGGAATTCATAAAGTTCCTATGGCTGAGTTTACAATCGGATTGATGCTTCAGCATGCAAAGCAGCTTCAAGCAGTATGGAAACAGGAAAAGGATAACGTGTGGAGCAGGAGGCTTCCAACCTCGGAACTTCATGAAGCGTCACTCCTTATACTGGGAGCGGGAGCAATTGGAGGAGAAATCGCACGATTGGCAAAAGCGTTTCACATGGAAGTGAAGGGTGTGAACTCTACCGGCTTTCCTGCAGAACATTTTGACAGTATGTTCACCCTGAAGACATTTCAGACGGAGCTCTCAAATGCCGATTACATTCTATCCGTTCTGCCCAGCACTGAGAAAACGAAGCATATACTGCAGGTTGAGCATTTTGAACAAATGAAGGACACGGCTGTTTTCATCAATATAGGTCGAGGGGATCTAGTGGAGGAATCCGTTCTCCTTGAAGTAAGTGAAAAGAATTTAATACAACAGATGTACCTTGATGTATTTGAAAAGGAACCATTACCAGAGGATCACCCGTTCTGGCATAATGAAGGCATAACGGTGACGCCTCATCTTTCCAGCATCACAAAAAAATACATGCCAAGAGCACTTGAAATATTTAAAAAGAATTTAACTACATATCTTAAGAATAGTGAAAACTATATTAACGTGATCGATGCAGAGAGGGGATATTAGGATGAAAATTTATACAAAAACCGGAGATAAGGGAACGACATCATTGGTATATGGAACCAGAGTGTCAAAAAAAGATCAGCGGGTTGAGGCATACGGGACATGCGATGAAGCGAATTCCATGATCGGTTTAGGTCTAAGCTACCTTAAAGCTGAATACTTTGATGGAAAAGAAAAGTTTGAGGAGTTCTTTCATAAGGTGCAAACGATTCTCTTTCATGTTGGCGCGGAACTGGCAACGCCTGCAGGAAAAGAAGTGAAGTGGAAGCTTGAACAATCACATATTAAAGAACTGGAAGAGCAAATAGACTTTCTTGATGGTGCCCTCACGCCCCTTAGCAATTTCATCCTTCCGGGAGGTCAGCCTGCCGGAGCTGCACTTCATACAGCCAGAACAATCGTGAGAAGAGCCGAAAGAGAAGCGGTTGGGATTGATGAAGACATTAATCCGTTGGTCCTTTCTTATTTGAACAGACTTTCTGACTACCTATTCGTCGCAGGGCGATATATTAACCAACAGCTTGGGGAACAAGAGAAAAACTTACATGAGTAACTAGGGAGAAAGATTGACAAAAGGGACCGTTGATTAGTACACTATTTATAAAGATTATAAAATAATAATTCTTATGAAAAGAGGTGCATGACGATGTCTGAAGAAGGACAATTAAAGGAAGCGATTTCGACATTGAAGGAAACGGGAGTCCGTATTACTCCTCAACGTCATGCGATATTAGAGTATCTCATTGATTCAATGGCCCATCCAACTGCTGATGACATATATAAAGCACTCGAAGGAAAATTCCCGAACATGAGTGTCGCTACTGTCTACAATAACTTACGCGTATTCCGTGAAGTAGGGTTAGTGAAAGAGTTGACCTACGGTGATGCTTCCAGTCGCTTCGATTTTGTGACAACGGATCATTACCATGTCATCTGTGATGGCTGCGGGAAAATCGTTGACTTCCATTATCCTGGACTGGATGAAGTTGAACAATTGGCTTCCCACGTAACAGGTTTCAAGGTGAATAACCACCGAATGGAAATCTACGGAACATGTTCTGACTGCTCTACAAAGGAAACCCACTAGATAAGGATGGTCCTAATATCAGGGCCATTCTTTTTTAATGCAAAAAAAAGACCTTCAGCAGAAGGTCTTTTCTCATTCGGGTTATCTTTTCTTTTTATTATAGTCCTCATCAAACTCTTCGCCTTCCAAGTTCGGATCAAGAGTCAATGGTTCATTACAATACATACACATATCTACTCGTCCAAGGACTTTTGTGACCTTCCCGCAATTAGGACATGTAACTTGAACAGCCTTAGTTGATAGCATCCCGATCCAGAAATAGACAACCGTGCTTCCGATGATTGCCAGAAAACCCAGCAGCATGAATGTTGTCATAACCCATGGATGTTCTCTAAAATATATACCTACGTACATAATTATAAATCCGATGAAAACCAAACTTAAGGCAAACGTACGGATTTTATTAATTTTACTCGAATATTTAGCCATTTGTTTGTCCCTCCTAAAAAAATACTATACCATAATTGTAGTAAGAAGAGGGATACGAAACCGTTTTGTCGAAAAATGACTATATTCAGAGAAGGAAATCGCCTTTGAATGTCGAAATAGTAACCAACCAATGAGTGATGTGGAGGAGTATGAAATGGAAGACATTTTACGACCGCTATACCAAGAGCGTACAAGTCACCCCAATACTTTAGGAGCGCTTTTAATAGAACAAAGCAAGAAGTCCAGTCCGTTGACGGATACTTTTGATATTGTCCTTTTTCTAGTGGTGAAAGAAGCTGAAGAGCCAGTATTCATTAAACACTATTCTTATAAAGAACAGAAGGCAGCCTTACATATCGTAACGGAAGCTAAGCTGAATGAGTGGATATTACTAGGGTCCAACCGAAAAGTGATCGATTGGCTATTTAATGGTAAGATGCTGTTCGACCGCAACGAATATATTCATAATCTTAAAACAGAATTAAGAGATTTCCCGTTTTATGGTAGAAAGATAAAGATGGGGATGGAATTTGCCAAGTTGATTCGTCGATACATGGACGGTAAAGAATTCTTTGAAAGCAAGCATTATTTAGATGCCTATAATCATATCGTCCATTCCTTACACCATCTGGCCAGGCTTGCGGTTATCGAAAACGGATTTCATCCTGAGGTGACGGTATGGAACCAGGTAAAACAAATAGAGCCTGAAATCTACAAGTTGTATGAAGAACTCGTAACAAGTGATGAGGAGATCGATAAACGACTTGAGCTACTGTTTCTGGCAAGTGAGTTTCTCATTCACTCAAGAACGAAGGTTTCAACGGAACATCTATTAAGCATACTGGACCAGAAAGAACATTGGACGTTCCAGGATCTTCTCAATCATTCAGAGTCCAAACATTATTCTGTGGATTTAAGCATGCTCATTGAATATCTGACAGATAAAGGATTCGTTGAAATTGTTAATGTAGAGACAAAGGGACAGGGGATTTATCACCGTTATTATCGAGCAGTAAAATAATTATAGTAAAATATTAATTATTCGTTGACTTCAATATGAAACCTTGTTATATTAGTAAATGTCGCTGCTGAACGACGACAACGAGCGGTCAGTGGCGACTTAAATAATCTTAAAAAGTTGTTGACATTAACTCCATAACTTGGTAAGATAAAAAAGTCGCTTAAACGAAGTGATTGCACATTGAACCTTGAAAACTGAACAAAACAAGACAATACGTCAACGTTAATTCTAGATTTATTTTTAAAGAGCTATTCAAACTTTTATCGGAGAGTTTGATCCTGGCTCAGGACGAACGCTGGCGGCGTGCCTAATACATGCAAGTCGAGCGGATTGATGG